>CAVWUW010000012.1:0-291017 GCA_963758275.1 Terriglobia bacterium
TCCTCACACCAATCGATTTTGCCTTGATATTTGAGAGTACGGAATCTCGTGCCGGATATAGGCACGAAATAGCGAGCACGAGCCAGCCAGCTTTCTTCCGCAGCAGCTGTATTCTTGAGTGTTTCAGGCAAGACCTCATGACCGTCAAAAAGTTCCTCCCATTTTTTCGCTAATTCTTCAAAATGACTTTGATCCTGCCCGCCAAATGGCATGAACGATTTTGAGAAATTATCCTGAATTTGCCTAGATCTCGATGAAATCTCTTGCTTAAGTTTGCATTTCAATTCATCCGGATAAGACTCATTCAGCAGGTGCTCAATTGCGGTTTCCACCAGAATGCCTTCTTGTTCTTTAATGCATTTCTCAAGCGTCTGCAAAGTCTTGGCTAAATGATCTTCCTCATATGGGAGATGGCTCTTCTCGGATTCCGGGAACCTGGAAAATACAAAAACTTTAGCTGGAATACCTGACTCATTGCCATACCTGTTGCAACGACCAAATCGTTGCAGCAGGGATTCCAGAGGAGCTAATTCTGAAAAGCAGGTGTCGTAACTTACGTCCAAAGACACTTCCACGGCTTGGGTCGCCACGAGAACCTTTCCGGTACGTGGCTGTAATTCTTTTTCGATTCTAAAACGGTCCTCATTAGTAAATCTTGAATGCAAAAGATGTAAATCCAGACCGAGCGACTTGAGTCTTCCATATAAACCGATAGCTCTCTTAACCTGATTCACCACAACCAGCACAGAGCCGTGCTGTGACGCTTTGGTGATGGCGTCAATTGATTCCGGGCTGAAAACGTTTTGATCCAATAACTGAAGTTGATGGCGAGGAGGACGCCCCATCACATCTTTGCCCGGCCGAATCGGCAGCAATTCCCCAAACATACTCTTAATTGCGTCTGCCAGATGCGAAGGCATGGTCGCCGTCATGAATAACGCTTTCGCTTCGAGCTGTTCTGTAATGAATCGCGTAGCAGCCAGAGTCAGCGCTGTAACTTCGAGGTTGTATGCATGAATCTCATCAAAGATCAGCTTTGCTTGACTCAGCGATTGCATCAAGCCTTCCACCCCTTTTGGTTCAAAAAGCAACCGAAGTATCTGATATGGACTGCAAACGCGGATTGGAGATACATCTAAGCGGGCCATGTCACTTTCAATACGTGCTGTTCGTGCAGCTTCATTGGGCGAATATTTCTTTTCCAGAAGCTGTTCATAGGCTGTGCGAACTGATCTTCCATGAACCATCGCAACATGTTCCGTCCAAGATTCCCGCTTCTCTTTAAGCTCGGGGTTAAAGGTTTCAATCAGTCGCTTCTGCATGGCGTTCATTGAAGTTTGATAAGGAAGCAAAACAAAAGTACGACCACGCAATCCTGATTCGGTTTGTTTCGCCGCCCAGAGCAACGCAGCTTCAGTCTTCCCTGTTCCGGTCGGCGCAATCAATATGGCGTTTCCATCCTTTGCCGCGAGCTCCTCTTGATGTGATTTGACCTCAAAATCTTCCGTCTTTTTCTTTACCGCGCGATAAACTTCGTACGTGTTCGATGGCCCATAAGTTAAGGAATGTGGACTGGCACTAGCCAAATGGTCTGCCAACAACATCAAGCCGCGCACCTGAATACCGCCGCGCCTAAGCGTCCAAGGAACATAGCTAACTTTGCCATAATCATTCGTTTCCGCTTCAAATTGTTGTGCCAGCTTATTCACGCGCTGTAAGGCGCTTTTCATGGTACCTGTGAAATCTAAATCGCGATGATCTTGCACTTGATAACAAGAAAACTGATTCCATTCTGTCTGCTGAAAAATTTCATCAGCATGGACGAGTATTTGATAAAGAAGTGCCGCCGATTCTGGCGAGACCCCTTGCGCTAGCAGCCACGCATAAGAGTTGTCGCTGCCAAAATTCGGTGACAGGAAAAACTTCTCTCCAGCGGCGGTCAGTGCATATAAATTCTTATGGTGCAGAGCAACAGCAGCCTCAATCCAGACTCGTTCTGCTTCAGGGATCGTCAGCCAGTCGAGAAAACATAAACTGAGAATTTCATGGCGATTGCCGAATCTTGGCGTTTCACCTTTTAGGACCTGCTGAAATACGCCGTGTACTTTGCCAAAGTCATGGACCAGCGCAGCATAAGCAAGAACTCGTGGCAGACAAACGGAATTATCGGGAACAGCCCAGCTTGGTTGATAAAGACGATAATATTCCGCCATCTGCCTTACAACATCCACGGAATGGCGGAGTAAGGTTGTGCGCGGCTTGGATTTCGCCAGCAAGTGTTCCATTCCGCTTTCTAATTCGCTTAAGGTCATTCTCGCTTAAGCTGTTCCTGGCCCAATGAGTGTTTGGAAATAAAGCCCACGGCTGAGCTTTCGTCCGGAAAATTCGCGCTGATCTGATAGATCGATCACGAATCTTTGCGGAAGTTTGTCGCGGCTGATCATATCTTGCGATCCTAAATACAGTTTCAATGCGGGCCAAAGTATCTGGAGATAAACCGCGAATTCCGGCTCGCGCTGGCGTCGGTAATTCAGAGACTTTGGAAGCTGAATTGTGCTTCCAGGCAGCACCCACGGGCGCCATTCATAAGGCAAGATGGTATGAGAAAAAAACGCCTCTTCCGATTCTGCCAACTCTGTCCAGGTAACATCCAGACAAGTGGCCAAATCCTGAGACCGTCCGAGAACGTAGGCGAATTCCGGATCTAAAAAAGCACGGCTGAGGCGTTCCAGCAAATTTTCAGGCCCTCTAAGAAATAATGTGAGTCGAGGGCGAAAGAGAAATTCTCTGCGTTGAGGATTCGTCTGGCATTCCACATTCACAGGAAAATTCCAATTCCGGTTTTTCAAAGTAAACTTTCCGCTGCCTCGCTCGATCGGTTGGCTCGTCTCCACATCGAGCGCCTTGCCCTTGTGTTCAAACACATAGGCAAATTCCAGACCATTGGGCTCAAACCATTCGCCTAGAACGCCAGCCAAATGGCCATAAAGTGTGGCGGGCGGCAGTACCTCATAGGTAGGAAGCCGGCCAATCTGAATATGCGGATAACGGAATGAGGCCGTGACGGCCTCGCTGGTCACTTTCAAGACCTTCACGCTAGCCACTCCTCGGCCTTTTGATCAAGTTCTGCGAGAAGCTGTTGGATGGCCTGAACCGGGTGCGGCAAAGAAGTAGAGCCACCTCCGTTGATTTGGCTGATCGCTTCAATTATTTCAGGACGTTGATCATCCATGTAGCCTTTAACTAACCCAACATGGAACTTTGATTTCACGGACTCCTTATATACTTCAGCCACTTGCTTTAGGGCCTCGCAATTTACTTTGGGGACGCCTTTGTTGTCACTTACAGCAGTACCAAAAAGATGATTACCACCTTTTGAGACTGCAAGCATCAATAACCGCGGTGAAACATCGGTGTAGTGAATCGCCAATTTCGCCCCGCCGGCTATTTGACTAAGCCCCAATAGAAGCTGCTGTAAGCGCTGCTGTCGAATTTCAGAGGAAAGCTCGAAAGCACGATCATTGTCATAAGGCTGCAGCCCCCTTTGAGTAGCCAACTCTTTGCGTACTGAGTCAAGATGTTTATAGCCGGTACGATCAATGTGATAAAACCGCCCCAGCATACGGAGGTCAATGGAGAATAATCCCATTAAGGTCGTACGATAAAACTCATGCTCGTGAGGAACAGGATTGCCCTCATGGCGAGCCATCACTCCAAAATCATCCGCCGGCTCAGAAGCAGCCAATGAAACGAGTGTGCTCATCTTTAACACGGAGCTGCGCGTCAACGTTGTTTTCGCATCAATAGGTGTTGCGCTTTTTAAAGTGCCTTTCGCTTCGCGTGCTGCAACTGCCTCAGTTTTGGTTGATTGCGCCCGCATATATCCAAAAATGTCATCTTCTGCATAGGCTATTGGATTAGCGTCGGTATATGCGATCTTTTCTTCTCTGAAGATCGGGGAAGGTGTCCAGCCTTCCACAGCTTGGAGAGCTTCACGCCACCAGTATCTGAATGCCTGGGCAGAAACATACGGAAATGTTCCGGCTCTTGTTTTGATTTTTTTGACGGCAACTACATTATCAGTCCGCGCACCGGGTTCGGTACCGGCATTATTCAAAGCTGACGCGGGACAATCGATCAGCAGCAACCCGGAAAGGTGGGCCATTTTGTCTCCTTAATTGATTTGTTCTGAACGAGGTTCTTCTGATGGAACTGATTCAGGCTCTTTAGGATCGGGCAATTCAGCCAACGCAGGCGAATTTGCTAGTCGTTCATAGAGCCGAATAAGCATTAATTCCTGAACCAGCCAGTAATCACTCGCTGTGCGATCATCGTCGCTCTGAAGATTCAGTGCAGTAAGGACTTTATCCCACGAAATAGGTTTTCGCACTTCACTCAATTTGCGTTGAACATAGGACAGGAACTGCAGAAATTCTCCCAGCCTCAATTTCCGCCGTATCAATTGGCCCGCAGCTCTGCGCTCTCCTGCACCAATGATCAAATGATCAGCGATGTGATCTGCAATTTCTCGTATTGCTTCCAGCCGTTCTCGTTCCATGCCTGCCACCTTTTCTAAGAAAAGTTCTGTTACTTGAAGAGTGCCTGGTTTCACCCTTTTGCCATCTCGGTGCAGAAAAAACTGTGTTGCCACCAATTTGGCTTTTTCTTGAAAATTATCTGAACGAAACGCTTCGCCCAAATGTTCATACAAATAATTCCTTCGTATGAACTCGAAAGGAATTTGTGCCTTTTCCAAGCTGTTACCTTCGGCCTCTTCCGTCTTTTTAGGCTTCTTGGACTTTACTTTTACAGATGGAACTTCCCAAGCATGATTCTCGATTTCCTGATATACCGGGAATGAGCCGGCCTCCTGCCAGAATTCTAATAGTCCACGTGGAATATGCAGCTCTTCAAAATTCGGATCAGTACCATAATTTGTGGCGTGAATACCTGTAATGTCCGATAAAGAGGGCACAGGCGATGACTTCTTGTTTTCTAGTTTTGTGATTGCTTCACGCGCAGCCTGAAGCAATTGCGTCTTAGGCCAACGCAGCTTGGGTAACTCCTCAGATGCCATGCCTAGAACCTGATTGAGCTTTTCCACAAAAATTTGTGTTAAGCGTAATGTCCAAAGCGAATCAGAGGACCACCAGAACAAAGGGCGCCCTTCAACCTTGAGAGTCGCAAAAGGATAAAAATGCACTGCATAAACACACCACCCGCAGATGGGAAGCCCGGGTACACCGCCTGAACTGCTGGACATAACGGTTTCACCGGTCAGCAGAGGAACATACCTGCGGTCCGCAAAAATTTTTGCCGGCCTGCCGCAAAATGCACATTTCCGGTCCAACTCTGGAAATTCAGGCTTGTAACTTTCCAGCACCCTGCTGAGATAGGCTTGGTTCTTTTCTGAGGAAAGGTCTTTTTGAGTCCACGCACAATTCGGCAGATGGACCATTAAATACGACTTCCATAGACTTTTTGTGTATTCACGCCTGATCTCTTTTGCCTGAGAGGCCAAATCCTCGAGCGTGAATTCGGTAGAGGACTTTTGCAGACGCAATTCCAGTACTGCCACGCCTGCATCAACATACGGGTTTCCGGTATAGCGGATCATTTTTGCCGGAGAATCGTCCTAAACTAGTGAGGAAAAAGCCAGAAACGTTTCAGAACTGTTCCATTAAGACCCAGCCACAGCAACACAACAGAAGAAGTAATATTTTCAGTTCCCTCTTCATCGGGACCGCTGAAGACTGGGTCCAAAGGCAATATAACACAATCCCGGCATCATATATCCATATTATTTCTTTGGTTGAGTTAAGAGAAGGGAACAAATTTATATTGACTTGTAAGAAGACATTTGGATATAACAGAAAGCGCTCCCGTGCCTTGGGAGCGCTTAAAAATCGGGGGCGTAGCTCAAAAATGGGCAAGAGCAACGCACTTTGAATGCGTAGGTTGTGGGTCCGAACCCCACCGCCCCCATCTCATTATTAGACTAGGATTAAAATCCGAGCTTTGTCAATGTAAAATCTTCTTGCAGGGCGATCCATCCTGAGCCCCAAGGGGTGTGTTTGCCAAGGTGGACCAGCTCGCCCAGAGCGAGCCAAGGCAGGAATTCCTGGAGCTGCCCGCTATAGACGGCGGAGCCGGTGAAGCCGGAGAGCTCATGGCGTTGCCGCGTCTTACTGGAGGTGCGGAAGCGCTCTTGCCACTGCATGTTACTGGAGAGGCGCTGCACCTGTTCAGCGCGGACGCCGAGGCCGGCGAAGTCGGCGGTGAGCGGCCCGGAGCCGAAAAATGTGCTGAGCGAATTGATGCGGTCGCGCAGGCGCTTAAACAACTGGTGGAACTCAGGATTGCGTGTAATGGAGTTTTCGGCTTTCAGCAGGGTTGGCGTGAGAAAACGCACATTAACCTGCCCATTGCCTGACAAGGTGGACACCCGTTCCCGCAACCACCTCTCAAGGTCCAAAGCTTTGGGCGTGTGAAACACCTGGTTCGCCGAGTCATAGATAAGATCGCTTGCGTCAATTGGATTTTGCCTTTCACTCTGTAAATTGACTCCAGTGCTATCGGGCTTTATCTCCACTACCTGCCGCAACTCACATTTCGCCCGATTCAGGCCGAGTCCTTGCGCGGCAAGGTCGCGGAATGACAGCACGAAGTAAGGCAGATGATCGAGCGCCCGGCCGATCAGCACCAGATCGAATTGGAATTCCTCTCCCGGTTGGAACTTGGTTTTGTCGTTCAACGGGGCGCGGAACACAAAAGGACGCGGAATATCCTGGTTCCGGCTTAGGCGATTCGCATCAGGAGGCGGCGAAGGTTCGAAAATGGCTTTGTACGGGCATGATGACGCAATCGGACAGGTCTGGGCGCCGGCACATTCAGGCACACAGCATAACTTGCGAAAGGAATGTCCGAAGGCCCCGCGCAACATGTTTGCTTTGTTCAGCGCCGGAACGAACATGGTTTCCCGTGGGACCAGGGTAAATCGAAAAATCCCAACCGTGACTGCGTGACTCAATAATTCAACAGACATTAACTTCGGTTCAAGAATCGACATACTACCACTTATCAACTGCTAGAGCCGGACTTACCTGTTCTTATTGGCAGAGGACCCAGAACAAAGCAATCGTTAAATGAGATGGTCAGGCTCTGCGCTGCAACTGCATCGTCCTGAATCACACGGGCTTCAAGGATTGCCCCGCCCTTTCAACAGAAGGCTACACGGCACCATTGGTGAGAATCATACTTCACCGTCAACATACTCTGACTGCCGCATGTTTCGCTGCGTCGGACTTGGGGAAGAGGAGCCGGAAGTTGATCAGCCGATCATCCGAGCACAATCAACTTGTTTGAAGGAGTGGAAGCTCCCAAAATTAGAATATTCTAATACGTCGTCGCACGATATTTTCTCTTGAGAGTAGCTCGATTTAGCGATACATTCCTTCTGCTCCCCAAAGAACAGCGTGGGTTTTGGCTCGAAGAGTCATTGCACCGTCCGAACAGCAAGGAAAAAATGATACAGCAGGCGCAAGAGTTATATTTATCCGCCACAGATGTAGCGAACCACCTTTCTTGTCATCACCTGACAACCCTGAACTTGCTGCTCGCGAGGGGAGAACTACCGGAGCCCGCCTGGGATAACCCACACCTCAAAGTCTTGCAAGCGAGGGGGCTCGAACATGAGCGCGCTTACGTCGCCGGTCTGAGGTCAAGAGGCTTGGAGATTGCAGACTTGTCAAGCGAGCCGGACCACGCGGCTGCGAGTGCAACTAAGGCTCAAATGGCGCGCGGCGTCCCTGTGATTGTACAAGGCAGATTGGCAATCGAAGGGTGGCAAGGACGTCCGGACGTATTACTTCGAGTTGAGAAGCCGAGCAAGCTTGGTGCATGGTCGTACGAAGTAGTTGATTGCAAGTTGGCACGGGAGACCAAGGCTGAGACGATCCTGCAACTATGCTTGTACTCGGAGCTCGTTTCCGAAGTGCAGGGTGTGGACCCTGAATTCCTGCATGTGATTCGGCCAGGATTTAGCTATGAGCCTGAGTCATACAAAGTATCTTCGTTCACGGCATATTTCCGCGTGGTGAAGCGATCATTGGTTGAAACGGTTCAGGAAGCCAGAGCCGCCGACGCGACTCGTCCTGAGTTCGTCAGCCACTGCGACATCTGTCGTTGGTGGAGACGCTGCGAAGCGCAATGGCGCGACGAGGATAGTATTATCTTCGTCGCAGGTTCATCCCGTCTCCAGCGTAAAGAGCTCTCAGGGCGCGAGATCGTGACGCTCGAGCAGCTCGCAAATCTGGAGCTTCCAATTCCATTTATTCCGGATCGCGGTTCCCGCGCGGGGTATGCGCGAATCAGAGAGCAGGCTCGCATACAGTTGGAGGGTCGAACTGCCCGGCAACCCAGATACGAATTATTGCCTTTGGATTCGGAGCAAGGCTTTTTTCGCTTGCCTGCGCCCTCTTTGGGTGACATTTTCTTCGATATAGAGGGTGATCCCTACGCTGGCGATGGCGGCATTGAGTATCTGTTCGGATTAATAACATTGAGTGGCGATAACCAACATCAATACGACGGCCGTTGGGCACTAGATCGGGCTGCGGAGAGAACTGCGTTTGAAGGTGTCATAGAAGCCTTTATGGACCGGCAGGCACGCTTCCCCGACATGCACATATACCACTTTGGCGCTTATGAGCCGTCGGCTATCAAGCGGTTGATGATGCGTTACGCTTCGAAAGAAGAGGAAGTGGACCGTTTATTGAGAGGCGGCGTCTTTGTTGATCTCCACAGCATAGTCCGAAAAGCGTTGATTGCCAGCGTGGAACAGTATTCCCTGAAGGACTTGGAGCGCTTTACGAATTACCTACGCGTTGTTCCGCTGACCGATGCGAATCAAGCGCGGCATGCGATCGAACACGCTTTGGAACGCGGTGCAACATCTGCTCTTGGAGAACAGACGAAAGAAGCGGTAAGAGCTTACAACGAAGATGACTGTCGCTCAACATTGGCGTTGCGGGACTGGCTCGAACGGCTCAGAAGCACAGAAATCGAACGGGGAGCAGAGATTCCACGACCTGCACTTGCTGATGCTGATCCTACTGAGGAGGTTAAAGCACGGCAACGAAGGGTCATGGAGCTCTTTGCAGCTCTAACTCGAGACCTGCCGGCAGAGCCGAAGGACCGGAATGATGAGCAAGCTGCCCGCTGGCTACTTGCCCACGCTATTGACTGGCACCACCGTGAGGAAAAGGTCAGCTGGTGGGAATTTTTTCGATTGAAAGAATTAAGCGATGAGGAGATGCACAACGACAAAGCCGCTCTGGCCGGATTGGAGTGGCGTCAGCGTTTGCCCAGGGCCACACCGAGAGAAAGGGCGCCGACCGATCAGTACCATTACCCTCCTCAGGAATGTTCTATCAAGGTGGGCGACACGCTTTTTCTCCGGGATGAACAGCGCTTTGGCGAAGTGGTTGCGCTTGATCCACGGGAAAGGACGCTGGCAGTTAAGAAACCTCAGAAGTGCGATGCATTGCACCCGTCTTGCGTCTTCACACACTCTCATTACTCTCATGGAGAGCAGTCGGAGTCCATCATGCGTTTGGCGGAGTGGATTTTGGCGCGCGGCATGCAAGCTGAAGACTACGGTTACCGAGCCGCGCGCGATCTCCTGCTTCGTAACAGACCCCGCCTCATCGCAACAGAATCGCTTTCTCAAGCTGAGGACGAGACGGTGCTCCAGAGAGCGTGCCGCGTCGGATTATCGTTAGATCACTCTGTGCTCCCGATCCAAGGACCACCTGGCGCTGGAAAAACCTACACGGGCGCACATATGATCGTTGAGCTCGTCCGTTCTGGGAAGCGCGTCGGAATCGTCGCGGTAAGTCACAAGGTAATCCGCAAGTTACTGGAGGATACAGCGAAGGCAGCACAGGAACACCGGGTCAGGCTTTGTTGCGCTCACCGCAAGGATGATTGCGATCGAGAGAGTCAGCCAGTCCGAGAGATTCCGAGTAATGGAGAGGCATTGGAGCTTTTGCAGAGGGGCCAAGTGAACGTGCTCGGCGCCACAAACTTCGTGTGGTCACGACAAGATTTCATGAACTCTGTCGATGCTCTTTTCGTCGATGAAGCCGGCCAGATGTCGCTTGCGAATGTACTGGCATGTTCTCCAGCAGCTAGAAGCATAGTTTTATTAGGCGATCCGCAGCAGTTGGAGCAACCGCAAAAAGGCAGTCATCCCGAAGGCTCTGATGTATCAGCTCTAGCCCACATCTTGAATGGAAAGCCAACAATTGAGGATACACACGGAATCTTCCTGCCACTCACATGGCGCCTGCACCCCAGTGTCTGCAGCTTCACTTCAGAAATGTTTTACGAAGGACGTCTGGGTTCAAAGCCTGGCCTTGAGAAGCAACAGCTAGTTGGATCAGCTCACGTGCAAGGAGCAGGTTTGTGGTTCGTCCCGGTGGAGCACGAAAGAAATCAAAATCACTCCTTGGAAGAAATCGATCAAGTTGCACTCTTGGTCGAGTCAATGAGAGCACCTGGCAGTGAATGGATCGACAGACACAGCGTTCGACATCCTCTTGCTCTTGAAGACATCCTAATCGTGGCACCCTACAACAGCCAGGTTGATAGCATTTTGTCGCGCCTACCTGGCGCTCGCGTTGGCACGGTAGACAGGTTTCAAGGACAGGAAGCCTCAGTGGTCATCTACTCACTGACTACATCTTCAGCCGAAGACGCCCCGCGTGGAATGGAGTTCTTGTACGATCTGAATCGTCTCAACGTCGCAACGTCTCGCGCATTTTGCGCCTGCGTTATCGTCGGCAATCCAAAGTTGTTTGAGCCTGAATGCCACACGCCCCGGCAGATCGAGTTGGCTAATGCGCTGTGCCGCTATGCAGAGTTGAGCGCCCGCATAGATCTTCGTCCTAGGGTAGCAATTGCCGGGGTATAGGGCCAAGCACCCTGACGCATTGGCGGATTTAGCACGAGTGGGGTGTTGAGCAGATGGCGCTTTCATGGTTCCTCTACGCTAAGCGGCGTCGCGCAAGCTGAGAGCATGTTATTCCTAGCCCTTACAACATCGTAAATTGTATTTAATGGAGGGCAGCATGAGCTTTTTGGACCCTATTCCACATTCGTTGTTTCGGGTGCTGTCATCTTCTGCCCGCGCAGGCAATGCCACCGTGCTTGAACGAATTTTTGCACAGTTCTTCGATGACTTCAGCTTCGCTCCTAAAAAAGCGGAGGTGCTGGAGGCCATCCGTCAAATCTTAGGAGATCCAGCCTACGCTGAGCCTTTCAGATGACGTGGAAACCGACCTGGCGTCCGAGGCGATGGAATACCGCATTTATAACCGTCTGCGCGAGGATGGCTGGATCATGGAAGTTAGCGATCGACGAAATGTTCAGGTGCACATGCCGCGCGAGGCGCATGCTTACCCGGCCCGCCCTCTTGCTTGGATCCCCGCTTTTTCTTCCAATTGGTTTCACACTTTGGCAAACTCAGCGCCATCTTATGACCAACTGTTCCCACCCAACGAGCTCTTGTGGCACGCGGACGCCGTGATCAAACCAATGCTCGATTTTGCATGCAAGATCGTCGCCCAACCAAGTTTTACAATCTTGAGAACCAAACGGCAGGCGCAGGACAAATGGGTGACGGCCATACTGCCTTCGGGGCTGCTCTCGAAGAGCAAATCACACTTGGTCCAGAAGGCGCGCGCTTAATGGACCCTACTTAATGGACCCTATTGGATCCAAATCAGTTTTGGGGATGTCTTGTAAACCATTCAAAAGCTGGCGGGGACGACGAGACTCGAACTCGCGACCTCTGCCGTGACAGGGCAGCGTTCTAACCAACTGAACTACGTCCCCAGCTTTTCAGGTAAGTTGACGGTATGAAACTGCCCTTTGCAGACAGATTGCTGCGATACGGCCCCGACAACCCAAAGCATCTCTTCGTGCTCTGTGAAATTATCATAACAGAGCCGGACAAAACCGTCAGCCTGCCTGCCGAATTCACCTGTGAGCCATCGCTTCAAGCGAAACAAGCAAGAATCCCGGATCAGGTGAGGCGGTGGATTCCAGGCTGACATGTTTCTGCCCATTTTAGAGGAGGGCCCTTTCGGGTTACCCCGGAATTGCTGGGGGACTACCCCAGCCCCTGTTCCTGCATTTTCTTCCGGAGGCTGAGAGGACGCATATCCGTCCACACTTCTTTGATGTAGGCCAGGCACTCTTCTTTCGTTCCACTCTTGCCCGCATCATGCCAGCCCAGAGCGTTCTCGCGATGAGCAGGCCAGATGGAGTACTGTTCTTCGTGGTTCAACACGACTTTGTAGATTGTTTTGTCTTCTTTTTCATCAGGCATAGGTGTTCTGACTCCTAAAATAGATTTTTTCTCCGAAAAATTTCTCACGCCATTTCTCAACCGAGACGCTCGATCGAACCAACATTTTTCCTGCTCACCTCAATCTCCTGCTGCCTCCAGGGTTGCCAATTGTGTGTTGATGATATCGCTGACAATCTGGCCATCATCAAGTTTGATGACCCGGTCCGCCAGATGGTAGTAGCGGTCGTCATGGGTAATCACGAACACGGTTTTTCCCCTGGCCCGCAGTTCGGGCAGGAGCTGTTTATAAAAAACAGCTTTGAATTGTGGGTCCTGGTCGGCGGCCCATTCGTCAAAGACATAAATTGGCCGATCTTCCAGATATGCCGTAAGCAGTCCAAGCCGTTTGCGCTGTCCCTGGGAGAGGTCCGTGGTTGAAAACTTTCCTTCAGTGATTTGCACTTTGTGTGACAGCCGCAGCTGCTCCAGGTACTCTCGAGCCTGGCGGTCGCGTTCGGGGTCCACCAGTCCAAGCATCTGTTCAAACAAATAGAAATCAGAAAACACTGCGGAAAAATGCTGCCGATACGCTTCCCTGCTCTCATCGTCCACTGGTTTGTCATTCAGCAGGATGTGTCCGTCCTCCGGGGTGTAAAGACCGGTAAGCAACTTCACTAAAGTAGTTTTGCCGCTGCCGTTCCCGCCAACGATAAACACCAGTTCTCCCGGTTGGAAACTCAAGTTTATTGGCCCGAGGGTGAAATTTTCGCTTTCCCCCTCACGGTGGTAGACATGAGTAATCGCACGCAACTCCAGTGAGGACCAGCCCGCGGAAACCGGTTCCGCATGGGTCACGCTTTCTGCCCGCCGGGTGGAGAGTGTAAATCCCAGCTCCTGTGTTTTTTTGAGAGCCACATTTGCCCGGCTCATCTGCGGCAATGAATTCAAAATCACCTGCAGCGGCGTCATCAGATAGAGCAGCGTCAGCGCATAAGCCACCATTGTGCTCTGGCTGAGATGTTGCAGGATTGGCAGCAAAAACAGTACAAGCCCTACCACAACGAAAACCAGCGTCTGTCCCCAGCTCGAAGCAGCGGAATAAAGGTTCTGGCCTGCCACATTGCGGCCCTGCAGGGAGCGGGCCGTGACATGCAATCCTTCCTTTACAAAATCTTGCCGGCGCCGGCTGTGTATTTTGAGCTCTTTGGTGCCTTGGGTAAGAGCACGGAAATGTTCCTGCAGCACGTCCGTATCCTTTCGCGCCTGGGCAAAGAGCTTCTGTACTTTGATGATCGGAAGCTGATAAGTGATGATTCCCAGCAGCATAAACCCAAGCACAATTCCCAGAAGTTGCAGCGAAAGCACCCCCATATATATGAGGCAGGCAATTACGAGCGAAGCGTTGATGCAGATCAACGGTACCATCAGGACTGCGTTCGTAATCGCCGGTACGTCATCCGTAAGCGCCGCCAGGAGACGTGGCGCGCCGAGCTGCTCCAGGTGGCGGAGAGGAGAGGAGAGGATCTGGGTGCACAGCTTCATTCGCAAATCGTACATTGCTCCCTGGCCCAACCTGTTCAGCAGCATTTCTGAGGTGAATCGAGTTACCGGCAGCAGAACGCAGAATCCGGCAAAGCTCCATAAGAGAGCCGCTGTGCTTCCGCCAGTTTTCAGCACTGAATTGATTACAGCCAGCAAGGCAGCATTGCACGCGCCGCTGATAATTCCTGCAAACACACTCAGCAGAACCGCTTTTCGCGAATGACTGAAAAAGAATGAAATGATCTTCATCCCGCAATCCACCTTTCCGGCCGGTTCATCAGCCCGGCACACCTGACAATTGCTTGTGAGGACTCACGAAGCCATAGCAGCCAGCGGTTCCTTCACTGGAACAACCGCGCTCGGCGCATCAAAAAAATGGCGCAGCATCGCCGCCACCACTTCAGTTCGGTCATAAATGGAATAGTGTGTGGCGCCCTTCAACTCCACGTACTTGCAATTTGGGAGCAAGCTTGCCGCCTCGCGCGATTTCGCTGGCGACGCAACCTGGTCATACTCGCAACCAACAATCAGGACTGGAACATTAACTTGATTTAGCCTTTCCACCACCGGGCAGGCCAACAGGTTCACAATCTGGCGCGCGTAATTCAGCGTGGTCTTGACTGTACGGAAGGGGTCCAACACCTGCGTCCTGAGTTGGACGTTCGTCAACATCAGCACCTGCTGGGCCGTGTTATGGCTGTCGGTGCTCTCTAAATTGATGTCATTTGCAGGCGGCGCAGAGAGTGACTGCATTACCGACGGCGCCATTTCCGGACGACGGTCCAGCAACCTGCACAATTTCTCAAGATTGATCGAATATGGTGTCTCCACGTCCAGACGCTTTTCAAATTTGAAGACACTGTTGAGGAACACCATTCCCAGCACAGCTTCAGGCCGGCTTAAATATAATTCCGTAGCCAGCTGTGGTCCCGTGCACCATCCCAGGACATAACATTGCTTAATTTCTTCGCGCTCCAGAATGGACTCGATGTCACCGACGTGGTCTGTAACTTTTAATGGCTCTGAATCATATTCCAGGCCTCGGGTCTCCCATACAACCACCCGGTAGAACTGTGACAGACATTCGAGCATGCGTGTCCAGAATTTCAATCCCTGGCCAAGCGCATTCAGTATGAGAACGTGCGGCCCGTGCGAACCTGCCACAAAATACTCCAGCCGTCCTCCCGGCCTTTCGATTGATCTGGGCGCAAGCTGCGAAACAAGGTTGCCGGCACGTACTTCACGCGTGGCTCGCTCAGTCAGCTGTTTCTCTCGTGCGGCAGCAACCAGTTTTTTGAGCGATGATTCGTCCATTGCCAGCAACTTCGTATCCCACTCTGTTTCCTGCTCCCTTCCAGGCTCCGCAGTTGAGAAACCTGAGAAGACAGCATCTATTGCCGTAAAACGCTCGGCCAGCAGCCGGTCGATTGCGTTCAGCTGCTCTTTATCTGTGACCAGTGAAATACCGGCGCCGTATGCTTTCCCCAGGATACGGGCAATATTTTTGAGTGGGATATCTTGCGGGCTCGTGATTGTATGACATTTCCCCAATGTTGATTCCTGCTGCGCAAGTTGGAAGATGATATCGGCTGCGCCTTCCATCCTGACGATATTCATTCGTGCATCGGGTCTGGCCAACAAATGCAGGCTTTGGTAGTCAAAATACTCCGGCAATCTCTCCTGCACCTCAGCTGTCACCCGATCCAAAGCTGCCATGAGCTGACGGATGTCATTACAACCCGAGCTACCGCGTAAATAGTTCTCCCCAAGCAAGGCTCCAACACGAAACACGCGATACCCCTTTCCACCTGTTTCGCATCTCTTCCTGATCTCGTCTTCCACATCGTTTATGTCAGGCGAGCTCTCACAGGCGCTATAGATCGGATAAACATAATTGAATACCCGTGCGTTCGCGCTCAACAGCAGAGACAATGCATTCCTGACGCGATCAATCGGGTTCTGCGGGGGGGCATGGTTCGCGGAAGGTGATCCTTCCACCAGCCATATTTCCTCGAACTGGCTTTCACCTTCGCTTCCGGCGAGTTCACCCCGTTCAAAAAACTCAACAGAACATCTCGCTGCCAGCTCTTCCCCTGCTCGTTCGTCGATTGCTCCCGACATTTGTTTTTGGAGTGCTCCCTGAACGAGAAAAACAAATTCATCTTTTTTGGAGAGCTTGTCCTCGGTACGCAGCACGACACAATGCTGTGACGACGCCAGGCTCCGGGCCGCAAGTTGGCTTGCAAATAATGCGTCACATCCGAGAAAGAGAATATTCGCCACGCTGGAACTCCCAATCTGCAGCAGAAGATATGTGTAGCAGAACGTTGCGTAATAGCTCCCGCGCTGAATTGCGCAAGTGCAGCTTACGCAGTCGTCTTAACTTGCGAACGTCACAATTAATATCAAAATCACACGAGATGTAAAAGTATATTTGACTGAAAATATTTCACGTGCTACATTGCGTCTGCTTCTTGGGAATTTTTAAGAAGCAGAACCCAGCAAGTGGGCCTCAACTAGGCGGCAGCCTGTCCTCAAACTTCCAACTACTTCAAATAACAGACTTATCCTGCTTCTTCATACCCGTTCCATTTTGGGAAAACACCTAACCAGGTTAATTTTGTTTACCGGCTGGCCGTTATGAGCAATGATGTTGTAGCCATCGACGAACTTCGGGCAGCAGTTTTCGAAACGGTCAATACATCTGCAATACCCTCGCGGGATCCGGGCGAACCCCTCACTGACGACATGCGCCTGGCAAATATCGGCATCGACTCGCTCGGCATGGTGATGTTGCTCCTGGAGCTTTCAACTCGGACAGGCTTGAGCTTTGAACGGCGTAACGGCATGGCCCCACTGCGTACGGTGGGTGACATCATTGAATTTGGCCGACAATTGATGACGCAACCCACCCAATAAAAGGGGCGTTATTTCTTCATTTCATCCGGCAATCATTTCTAAACCCTGATCCAAATTACAGGGCATTTAGGAGGGCTCATGGATCTACAGCGCGCTAACGATGCGCAGGTTAAATACGAATACGGGTGCGACTTAAGAAGGATCTACCCGTGGGGTGGGGTTGCCAGTCCGGTCTGGGGCACAGCCATAGCTTCTGTTCGTCCTGGTGAGTCCACTGATCCGCATGCACATAATGAATTTGAAACCTTCCTTGTGCTTTCTGGCAAAGGAAAGATGTTTCTCGGTGATGAGGCAGAGGAACTGGTAACTGGAGATGTGGTTTTCATACCCAAAGAAAAACCGCATCGCTTTGCCAATCTTTCTTCAGAAGAGCCTCTGGTTTTTCTATCGATCTGGTGGGATTCACCGGAAGCGCGTGAGCGCATGGCGGAGCTCGTTTCTACAGGAAAACATGATTTTTAATTGGTAAACAATATCTACTTGCCCTTCAAAGCAGTCCAGAAAGTTGAATTCAGTCCATTAAGTGATTCCACACGACGAGGGAGACCCATGCCCCCACTGCAGTTGATTGTTGCACCACCACCAACCCCCAACGGCGACCTGCACGTCGGCCATTTATCCGGGCCCTATCTTGCTGCAGACATCTACCGGCGTCGGATGTTGCAGCAAGGCAGCGAGGCCGTATATATGGTTAGCAGTGACGACCACCAATCTTACGTCGACACTACGGCAAAGCGCCTCGGCTTCACTCCGGAAAACCTGATTGCCCAGGCCCGGAGAGATATTCAGAAATCCTTTGAAGCATATTCCATTGGCCTTGACCATTTCGGCCAGCCCTCCCCTGAATATTGCGGCTTCGTCAGCCAGTTCTTTGCTGCGTTGGTAAATAACGGTTTTGTCCGGACTGAAAAAGTTGCGGTGCTTTACGACATACTGCAGGACACTTATCCAGTTGAAGCCTTCGTCTCAGGCTGTTGCGCGCATTGCCTTGAAGGCACCTGCGGAGGGATCTGTGAAGGCTGTGGCCATCCTAACAGTTGCACTGATCTGTTAGGCCTGGATACAAACCGGTACCAGGTGCGGCATGAAGACCGCATGGTCTTTGATTTGGAGCAGGTGCGGCCTGCTCTGGATGACTATCTGCTGAATCTCGGCACCCACCGTCCGGCTCTCGCGCGATTGGTCCACCAACTTCTTTCGACTAAGTTGAAGCCCTTCGTTTTGTCTTATCGCACGCCTCGTGGCATCAGCACCGGACAGTTCGGCATACCCGGACAGCATTTGAATGTCTGGGGTGAGATGTACCCCGGACACATGTACTGGCTGAGCAAGGTTTCCGGCAATTCGATTTCCCAAGGCGAGTACGTGCAGTTCCTCGGGTTTGACAACTCCTATTTTTACGTGTGCGTCCATGTTGCGCTCGCGCTTGCAGGACGGCAGTGCGGGTTTGAATGGCCGCTTCCGGCCGCGTTTATCACCAATCAGTTTTATTACCTTGGGACAGGCAAGTTCTCCACCAGCAAGGGGCATGCAGTATGGGCGCGTGATCTGGCAACGGAATGTAACACTGATCTTGCTCGGCTCTTCCTCGCCCTGCATGGCCCGGAATTTCAGGAAGCCACATTCAGCCCGCCGATCTTCAGAGAGGCGATTGACGAACTTGCCACCAAAATCAACAAATTGACTGCCACCTATAACAATAAGCGCTTCAAACGTTCGGCGCACGCGTCTCTGCCGCCAGAGGTAGTCCGGCTCATGTCTCCGGAAGTTTCTCTTAAGGATTATTCAAATGGTGAGTTTGCTCGCAGGGCCGTGCACTCCATTGAATACCTGGAACACTGGCTTTGCAATGCTAGTGAAGCCTCTGCTTCGTTCATTCCCAGCGCTCTGGCTCTGTGTCTGGAACCCTTGTGCCCCCAATATGCGGTGGAGATAAAGGAACAGTTTGCCATCCAGGATCATGCGTGGGCCCGGCCCGCGCCCTGCTCTGATCATCCCATTCCAGGAATCCAGGTGCATTATGCAAATGCAGCCGCATGACATCATCGGAATCGGCTTTGGGCCTTCCAACATAGCTTTGGCCATTGCTCTGGAGGAATCCGGCTATCAAGGCAAAGTGCTGTTCCTTGAGCGAAATTCATCTTCTCTCTGGCAGGAGGGAATGCTGCTTGATGGTTCAGACATCCAGAACAATCCTCTGCGCGACCTCATCACGCCGGTCAATCCGCGAAGTAACTACACGTTCGTCAATTATCTTCATCAGACCGGAAGATTCTGGCGTTTTCTGAATCTGGGTACTCACTATCCACTCAGAAAAGATTTCTTCAGGTACGTCGCCTGGGTCGCCGCTCAAATGCCGGATGTGAAGTATGGAGTTGACGTCAGGAGTATACGGGTAGAGACCATTGGTCATGAACTCCTGTGGTGCATCGTGGATTCAACCGGAGCAAAGTATTTTGCCCGCAGCCTGGTTCTTGGAACCGGACGCAAACCTAATATTCCTGAAACACCGGGGATGGAGCTTTCAGGCAAAGTTGTTCATCTCACGCAATATTTGTCCGCGGTTCGGGCATTAAAGCCCGGCGCCACTGTCGCCGTTTTAGGCGCATCACAAAGCGCCGTGGAAATCGCGCTGGATCTTGCTGGGCGTGATGTCGGCTCCATTATCGCCATCCACCGGAGCTATTCTTATCGCCTGAAAGATACCAGCCCGTTCAGCGATGAAGTCTATTTCCCCGAGTTCATCGATTATTATCATGCCCTGCCACCGGAAAAGCGCTCTCTGCTGGACGACCAGGTGCGGCAAACTAATTACTCTTCTGCCGATGGCGACGTGATCTCTCAGTTGTACCTTCGCATGTATGAAGACGAACTTGACGGGAAAAGCCGCCTTTTCATTTATCGCAATCACGCCATCGAGAGCGTTTCGCAGGAAAACGATCTTGTAATCAATTTGCGGGACATTTACACGGGGGCCGATGCCAAGGTGTGCGTCGACCTGCTTGTGCTGGCGACAGGTTTTCTGGATATCGGGCGAAACGGACGTGACGGAATGCCCTCGTTGCTGGCAAAAGTAGCTGGTCATTTCAGCTGGACCGGTGGATACCTTGACGTCGAGCGCGACTACCGCGTGCGGTACGTCAGCGCATCAGAGAGAATGCCTGATCTGTATCTCAACGGGTTATGCGAATCTTCGCACGGCCTGGGTGACGCCGGCTCATTCAGCCTGGTTTCACTTCGCGCTCGCGATATTCTCACCAGCATCATCCAGCGCTCAGCCGTCCAGGATTGTGCTCCTTTGCCCAATGGACATGCAGCAGCCAAGGCCGTCAGCGCCGTGAGCGCCGAATAAAGAGAAATCACTGGGACTTCACTGATGGTTTACGAATACTGCGTTATCGGTAATGGCCTTATCGGGGCAGCCGCTGCCCTTGCACTTGCACGCAAATCGTCGAGTGTGTGCGTGCTTGGCGCAGCTTACGGAGAGCAAAACCAGTATTTCTCCAGCCATGAAGATGATTCCAGAATTGCCCGCTACTGGCATAGCAATACATACTGGGAGAATCTTGCGCGGCGAAACGCAGTACTCCTGCAAGAACTGGCAGAAGCAACTGCTGTTCCGCTCTTCAGGCCAGTGCCGGTTTTGTACCGCTACTGTTCCCAGCAAACGGCCCCCCCTGCATCCGTTCTCCAGCGCAATGGTGACCGCAATCTTGCTCCGCAGTTCGAGTATAAAGACCAGTGGGGCGGAATCATTCAACCCAAAGCTTACATTGCGGCGCTCAACGCTGAAGCAAGTAAACGCGGGGCCGTTGTGATCCAATGCATTGTTCAGCAGATCACTTCCTCAGCCAACGGTTGCACTTTGACTACCACTGCCGGACCAATACAAGCCAGGCGTGTGCTGGAGGCAAGGGGTATTCATTTTGATCCTGATACGGCGCCTCCGGGGCTGAAGGTGGTCGGTAAAATTGTGCTCTACGCAGAATCAGAGATCAATGAGACTTGCTCGCCGTATTGCTTTGTCGACAGCAGCATCCGGAGCAATGAATTTGATGACGTGTATGGCATAGTTCATTACAAGAGTTGCGGGAGCAAGCTCATTTCTAAATTCGGCTTTTCAGAGCGTCAGCCGGTGACCTTGGAGAGTGCAGAAGAAATTGCCGAGTGGTTTCAGACCGACTACCAAAACTATCCCTATATTTCACAGGCAGCAGAGTTAGTAAGAACACGCTTCTCAAGTCCGCACTCGCGCATTATCGATGCCAAACCTTGTGCTTTCGTTCACACGGCTGACGGCCGTCCCGTGATCTCCATGGATGAACGCCGGTGTGTAATCGCCGGCTGCAATGGGATGGCTGCAAAATGCTGTCAGGCGTTGGCAGAAGAAGCTCTTACGCGCTGGAACGCCTAGTTCTTCCAGAAACAACGGCCAGGAATTTCAAATGAAGCTCACTGAATCAGCAAGTACGCTCGTCGCTGATGTGCCCACTCTCGAGCAGGCCACTCAGGACAGGAACGGCAACCTGGCTTTTCGGTATCTCCCTCGATGGGTTGAGGCCGGCCCGCTAGTTGAGGTAAATGGTTACCGGTTCAAGCCTTATTCGATGCATCTCTCGGACCGGAAAGAGAAGCAAACAATACCGCCTCCCGAGCTTCAAAGCTTGCTCAAGACTTGCGTGCCATCTTCAGTCGAGCAACTGGACCATGGTGTTGGTTTTCTTATGGTTCACTACGCTCGTGACGGTGACTACCTTTTGATAAGCCGCTGGTATGGCGGCAACATGCTCAAACATGAATTGTTCCGTCTCACTCAAACTGCAGATGGTTGCCAGGCCGAGCCGTTGCGCTCCACCAACATTGTTGCTTGTGTGTGGGAATTGCAGATCATCACCTTTGAGCGCCAGGCGTGGGTCTGCACCGCCATGGCGAAAGGTGGAACAGCAGAGTCATTCAACTCCTATTTGCAAATGGTGTTCGAAGGGTGGGTATAGTGCAAGGGCAAATAAGGCGTGTGCGTGAAGACGACCTGCCGCAGCTGGTTCAGCTGTGCGCTAACCACGCCGCTTATGAAAGCAGCGAATTTCATGAAAATGGCCAGAAGGCGAGACTGAGTTCCGCGCTCTTCGGTTCAAAGCCGGTCCTTTACGGCTGGGTCGTGGAAGCAGAGCCCCAGTTGGCCGGCTTCATGACTGCGACTATCGATTACGCTACCTGGCCTGCAGAGTTCTTTTTACACATGGATTGCCTCTACCTGAACGAACAGTTCCGTGGGCAGGGCCTGGGCCGACGACTGATTAACGAATTGAAGCAGTTTGCTCGAAGCAATCAGATCAATCTGATTCAGTGGCAGACCCCATCACACAACCAGGCGGGAATCCGGTTTTATGAACGGATCGGGGCTCGATCCAAAGACAAGAAAAGATATTTTCTGGACGTTGAATCTTGAGCGATCGCACTCTTTTTAACAGCCTTGTAGATCACTCGCTGAGCGAGATTGACCGCCGGGAGCCGCAGTATCTGGCGCGCTTTCCCTTCGGATTTCCGAGTACAAAAACTATATCGGAGCGGCTTGATTGCCATCCTGCGCTGAGAAATGGCCGCAGAAAGGCTGCTCAGCAGCGCATGAGCGAAGCTTTCGATTACCTGAGCAATCGAGGGCTGGAATTGCAGCAGTCTGTATCCATGGGCGAGCCAGTAGCCGAAATCATTTTTGACTCCATACTTGACGCCTTCGCCGCGGAAAATGAAATGCTCCCGATCCGCGCCACAGCAACAACACGGCAAGGCACAGAACAAATTCTGGCAGATGGCTATGATGAACGGCAAACGGCTACAGGCAGAAAGTATGTCATCGGGCGCCGCGGAGACCAGCCTCTGGTGATTGTGAATGCGCTAGGAATTCCTCTCAAAATCTGGAACAGGCTGTTGGAGGACTCCTCTGATCGGTTCCGGATAATTGTGGTTGAGAATCGCTGCGGCGACCTGTTTTCTGGTGGCATGAGCAGCGATGTGCCATTGACGCAACACGCCGAAGACATCTCTGAGGTTGTCGCCTCGGAGCATCTGGACGGAATACATA
Source organism: Terriglobia bacterium (assembly GCA_963758275.1). Taxonomy (GTDB): domain Bacteria; phylum Acidobacteriota; class Terriglobia; order Terriglobales; family Acidobacteriaceae; genus Angelobacter. The sequence goes on from CAVWUW010000012.1 coordinate 22,899, forward strand.
TTTTAGGCTGGTGCAATGGCGGCAGGATCGCCATCGAACTTGCAAACAAGTGCCGGTCAAATGTGCGCTCACTGACGTTGCTGTCACCCACACTGCGTGCCGCAGGTGAAAAGACCCAGCCCGGCAGTATTTTTGAGGACCGGCTCGAACAGATCTTTACTACAGTGAAAAAAACGCCTGCACTGGCGGCTCCGCTCGTTAATATGATTTCCCGGTTCTCACAACCACCAGATTGGGAAGGCCTTGCGTCTGACGCATCGGCTCGAGCCAAAGCACTGTTCGCTTTGCCTGCTTTGGAAATTGCCAGCGCCTTTCTCATACCCATGAGCACGCCCCCTTTTCTACTGAACTATGCGAAGCGTACGGCGGCAGATGAAGCGTATCCGATAGGGGAAAGTGTACGCAGCCTGGCGAAGAGTAACATCCCTGCGTTACTGATCACAGGTAGCCATGATTCCATGGTCAGCAATCGTGAAACCTGCGCGCTGCTGGAGTCAGCCGGGCTCAACGGAATTCATGCCGAGATCAGCGGCGCCGGACATTACATCCAGGACCTTCAATACCCTTATTTTTCCTGGCTATTGAAATCCTTCATTGAGCAATCGGCCATCATCGGCAAAGCACTCCGGGTATCCGTTAGAAATCTCGGCGAGACAGCTTCTCTCAATTAACCCATGCATCATCCAGAGTGGCTCTACCAATCTGACCGCACGGGGCGACACGGAAAGAGAGTTCCTCTTTCCCAGCTCTTTCAATATGGCGCAACCGAATTCGGCGCCCGCGAAGCCATCGCCGATGGCGAAGCCAGCTACACGTTTGAACAGTTGGAACGCGGAGCGCAGCGTGTTGCCAGTGTGCTGCAAGAAGCGGGCGTGCGACACGGAGATAAAGTCGCCGTGCTCACGTCAAAGCGCGCCTGTATACCCCTGTTTGTTGCCAGCATCTGGAAAGTTGGCGCAGTGTACGTGCCCATCGACTCGCAAAACCCTCCCGCAAGAACAGAAAAGCTGCTGCAGCAATTGCAACCGGCAGCAATTCTGGGGAACAGCGCGGATCTAGACAAAATAGCGCATCAGTCAGTCAGGCTTCCCTTTTCCTCCCTGCTGGACCTTGCCGAGGACCCCTCGGCAAGTGCCTGGAGTAATTATCCCGAAGTAAAGGAAGACGAGCCGGCTTATATCATCTTCACTTCGGGCTCTACGGGTACACCTAAAGGCGTGATGATCAGCCACGGCAGCCTGCTCGATTATTTTTACAATCACAACCAGGTCCTGCGCTTCACATCCGAGTCTCGCGTCCTCAGCTTTGCACCATTTCATTTTGACGTATCGATTGAAGACACCATCCTGCCGCTGTCTCTCGGCGCTTTTGTTTACCAGTACCGTGGAATGACGATTTCAGCCCTGGTGCGGCGGGTGCTCACGCGTCACAAGATAACGCACATCATCGCTGTATCCACAGTCCTGACCGTCATCACTTCAGATTCTAATCCTCTTACCTCACAGCTACTGCCTGATCTGAAGATGATCATGACCGGCGCAGAGGTCTGCGATCCTAAAATCATCAATACCTGGAAGCGGAACTTCCCTGACGGCCGAGTCATCAACGCTTATGGCCCCACCGAGGCCACCATCGTCTGCCTCACTCATACGATTGAAAAACCTGACGACCAGCGCACCAGGTCTTATCCCATCGGCCGGCCACTGGATGGCGTGTTGATGAAGATCATAGGTGAGCAAAAGGAAATCACTCAGCCGGGTGAGGAGGGCGAACTTTGGATTGGAGGGTCGCAGGTGATGATTGGCTACCTGGGTGACGCGGAAGCAACGGCGCGCGCAGTGCAGGTGCGCGACGGGGTTCGCTATTACCGCACCGGAGATGTATGCCGGCTCGACGAAAACGGAAATGTGGAGTTTGTGGGCCGGCAGGACGACGAAGTCAAGCTGGCAGGACGCCGTATCAACCTGCGTGAAGTGTCACAGCCGGCGCTGGCGTATGGAACACGCGCCTTCGCAGGCGTGCTCAGCAAGAACGGCAGCCGCCAGCTCGGATTGGTGGTGATCAGTGACGATGGCGCAACCGTTCTTGATTCGGTGAAGGAGCACCTCAGAGAACAGCTGCCGGAGTATATGAGACCGCACGTGCTTGCCTATGCTGAGCAGCCTGTGCTCAGTTCCACGGGCAAGACCAATGAAAGCCATCTGCTTACTCTGCTTAACTCAGCCTGGCAACATCAATCTGCAGATCAGTACGTATTCGGCGCCGATGGAAATTTCACCCCGCGGCGCGCATAGGTTTGGAATGGCACAAATCGTTCTCGAAAACGTTCTGCCCATTTTGCAATCTTATGTGGGCTCCATCAAGCCCGAGACCACTCCTTCCGAGGCTGACCGATTGTCAGACATGGGGCTGGACTCCCTAACCACCATCAACGTAATTGTGAGCGCTGCGGAAACTCTGGGGCTTGACCTGGAACGCCTGGAAGACATCACCCAGGCGCCGGCAACCCTCGGGGACATTCTGTCAATCTTGAATGGGCTGGGCGCTGCAGCGGGGAGCATCAACTGATGTCTGGTTTGGCTCCGTCCTACCGCAATATTGTGGCTGCACTGCGGCTCTTCCCTGCTTCCGTTCCCACTTCTTCTGTTGTCCCTCAACTTCGGACCAGAGCCTCTGCCTGGATCTCTCGCTGGCGTTTACCAATCCCTGTGGATATTCACAAACAGGAGAGCAATGCCGGATGGACGATTTTCGAACCGGCAACAACTGCAGGCCATGTCTTCTATTTGCATGGCGGGGGGCTGGTCTTCTATTCCGTAGATGATTTCAGCTCTTTCATGGCGTATCTTGCTTCGACATCATCTTGCACCGTAACCGGTTTTCAGTACGACAAAGCCCCTGAACATGGACCACGCCAGATTGTCGATCAAATTGCGTCCACGATTGGGCAGCGGCTGGCTGAAATTCCATCTGAAGCACCCGTATTTCTCGCGGGCGACAGCATAGGCGGCTATATCGCGCTGCTTCTGGCTTTGCGGCGATTCCCTGGCATTTTCCGCCGCTTGGTGTTGATCTATCCTGTATTGGATCTTCATCAGCAGCGTCCCTCCTACCAGCGTTATGGCCGTGGCTATTGCCTCAACGCAGACATGATGATGTGGTTTCAATCCTTGTGGCACAAAGGAGACGGGCTACTTGATTTCCATCCATTTCAGCTGCAGGAAGGCGACCTGGGCAATTTGCCGGAAACGCTGGTAGTCAGCGCTGAAATGGATGTCCTTCGCGACGAAGCTTTTGAATGGTGCTCAGGATTGCGAGATCGAGAGATGCCGGTGCTGCACCAGCACATGCCAATGCTGGCGCACGATTTTTGCCTGTATGCCGGCGCCGTACCTGAAGCCAAAGCAGCCATTGATTTGATTGCCGCTTATTTGCGCCCCGCCGCGGCAAGGAATGGTGATTCTTAAATGAGCCATCGCTCTGACGTAATTATCGTTGGCGGGTCAGTCGCAGGGTGCATTCTAGCCCTGTGTTATGCGCGGCGCGGGTTGCGTGTGGCTGTTCTGGAACAGAAGAATAATGACGCTGCGTACAAAACACTGTGCACACATTTCGTTCAACCCATCGCGTTGCCGGTCTTTCAGGAATTGGAATTAGCGGGGCCGCTTGAAAGCCTTGGAGCGTTGCGAACCAAAGCTGCGTTCTGGACCTCGGCTGGATGGATTGATCCCCCGGAAAATTATGGTACCGGGCCGGAGACAGCGTACGCCTATAACATTGAACGCCGTCTGCTGGATCCTTTTCTTCGCGCACAAGCAGCGTCACAAGAAAACGTTAATTTCCTTATGGGTTACCGCGTCATCAACGCAGCCCACAATGGCAACGGATGGCTGGTTGAAGCCCAAAGCGCTCACGGGACAGCACGCCTGGAAGCACAACTTCTAGTGGCAGCGGATGGCCGCCATTCCTCAATTGCCGGTGCCCTGGGAAATAAAGCTGTAGCTGACGAGAACCAGCGCGCCGCTCTGTTTGCCTATTTCGAAGGAATTCAGCCACCAGAAAAGAACCGCTCGATCTTCATTCTGAGCGAACCCGACCGCGGCTTTCTCTATCCACTCTGTGACCAGCATACGCTCTTGGCCTTGTACGTCCCGAAAGCGACAGCGCAAGAGTGGCAGGCCTCAAACGCAGTGCTGGAAAAAAAGATCACGGCGTATTTCGAACAATTTCCCGGAGTGCCCGCAGTCAATCACGCCCGTGCACTGGGCCCAGTCCTGGCATACTCCGATTATCCCAATCTGACACGTAAGGCTGTTTTCAATGGAGCTGCATTCGTGGGGGATGCTGCGCTCTCTTTGGATCCGCTCAGCGGGGTTGGCTGCAGTTTTGCAGCAGTGTCGGCGCGTATGGCCGCCAGCGCCACTGCTGACGCGCTGCTTGCACGGCACGACCTGGCAACTTCACTCGCGGCTTATGAGGCAGAATTCAATAGCTTTTTCCTGCCTCACGCCGCCGGCATCAAGGCTGATTCAATCATAGCCAAATCCCCGGAGGCCGCCTTGCGCACATACCGCTCCATCACTTCGAGTGCCAGGCTGCAACGCGAATTCGTGGACTTGACCGGCAGGCTCATTTCGCCAAGCCGCTTCCAGGCCGCATATATGTCTACTCTGGTGAAGTCGCGGACGCACTCCCAGGCTGCGCAGTAAACATCCCCCATAGATCCACTTCGTCCCCGGCAACCTGCCGGGTGCGCACACCCAAGATTTGAACAAAGGAGTACCTATGCGAATCGCATTCACCACCTTTGCCATCCTCAAGCAGCCTTACGGACATCCCGAGGTGCAAGAGTTTGATGATCGCACGCCTGACGTATTCGCTGAGGCTGAGAAGAGCCCGGGATTCATTGCTCGTGCAAAGGAAGTGAGCGGCCCGGAGTTGAGCAATTTTGAGCGTGACTGGGGAGCGTGGGGAACATTCTGTGTACCCAGGTTCTACAAGTTTGGACGGGACACCATCACAGACCAGCGCGCCTCCACCATCAGCGTGTGGCAAGACCTGCTTTCTGTGTTCAATTTTGTCTATGGCGGGCTGCACCTTGAGGCGTTCAAGCGACGCGCGCAATGGTTTTTGAAACCGGAATGGCCCACGTATGCAATCTGGTGGGTTGCAGACGACCACGTACCCCAATGGAAGGAAGCGTGCCAGAAGCTCGAACAACTTCATGATGAGGGTGCATCACCCTTCGTGTTTGATTTTAAGACCGCCTTTGATCAGTACGGAAAGCCGTTTGATGTCCTTTCCTACAGAAAAGCCACGCGGCAGGAGCAACCAGGAGCCATCAAGCACGTGGATGCTCTTGCTGCTCGCAGCAACGGATAACCCAACTGCAATACATATCTGATGAACTGAGAGGAAACAGCTATGAGTCAGGCCTTGGCAAGCAAAATTGCGGAACACCACGGGAATGGGCACAGAACGGCTGCTCCCGAAACAACAACTGATGTCTTTGAGCGTTATGAGTCGAATATAAGAACATATTGCCGCTCTTTTCCGGCTGTTTTTGCCCGGGGTGAAGGAAGTTATCTGTTTGACAATGCAGGCGGCAAATGGCTTGATCTTCTCAGCGGCGCCGGATCTTTAAATTATGGCCACAATCATCCAGTCCTAAAGAAGGCACTGCTCGACTACATTGACTCCAACGGCGTGGTCAACTCACTCGACTTGCACACCACGGCTAAAGAGGAATTTCTCAATGCTCTCAATGAAGTAATACTGCAGCCTCGGGGGCTTGAGTATCGCACCCAGTTCTGCGGACCCACCGGAACCAACGTTGTAGAAGCTGCGCTGAAACTGGCAAGAAAAATTACCCAACGCAAAAATATTGTGGCCTTCTCCAATTCCTACCATGGCATGAGCGCCGGCTCCATGGCCATTTCTTCATCCCTGGGGCGCTATGCTTCGGAGCCTTACTTTGATTCTGAGCATGTAACATTCCTGCCTTTTGAAGGCTTCACAGAATGCAGCGATGAACTTAAATTCGTGCGCAAGCTGCTGACTCAAAAAGGGAGTGGGATTCAGGCGCCCGCGGCTTTCATCCTGGAAGTGGTGCAATGCGAAGGCGGCATCAACACGCCTTCGCCGGAGTGGCTCAAACAGATTGCAGATCTGGCCAAGGAAGTGGGCGCGTTGCTGATCTTCGATGAGATTCAAACCGGGTGTGGCCGCACAGGCAAATTCTTCTGCTTTGAGCATTACGGCGTTGTGCCGGATATGATCTGCCTCTCTAAATCGATCAGCGGTCTGGGCTCACCCATGTCAGTCCTGTTGATCAATCCGGCACTGGATCTTTGGGAACGCGGTGAACATACGGGTACATTCCGGGGTTTCACTTATTCCTATGTAACAGGAGCAAAGGCGCTGCGCCATTTCTGGGCCAATGAGCTATTCCGTGCCCAGTTGGAATCATCAACCCAGAAGCTGGCCGAATCCCTGGAATCACTCAAGGCAGAGTTCAGCAGCCAGATGCTGGCGGTGCGGCAACTGGGGCTGCTCGCCGGTGTTGAGCTCCCGAACCGCGACTTTGCTGCGCGATTGCAGCAGAACTGCTTCAAGAGAGGTCTCATTGTGGAGTTTGTTGGAAGCGAGCATAACGTAATGAAACTGCTTCCCGCCCTCACCATCAACGCGGCAGAACTGGATGAGGCAACCAGCATTCTCCGCAGCGCTTTGCGTGCCACCGCGAGCAGCGCAGCCAACGCTGCCTGACGTGGCCACGGCTTTGCTCGATCAGGCCGGCAATGAACCTGTTGCCGCGACAATCTTGAGTCCAGGCGAGTTCGCATGGTGTTCTGTGTTTTCTCCACGCCTAGCCGATGGGAACCAGAGTATCGTCGTCCGTCTGGGCTCTTGGCCTGATACAGCCGAACTTGCCAGATTCGCAGGCCTTCTTGGCCACACGGAAGCGGCTTTCTTCGTTCTGAACGACCAGCGACTTGAGATGCGCTGGTTTGCTGGAAATCGCGAAGTGCCGCTGTGTGGACACTGTGCGTTGGCAGCATGTTCCGTGCTCCTCCCCGTGTTGCAGGATGGCCGTTTGCTGGAAGTTGCCAACCTGCGCGGAAGATTGTGGCTGTCATCTCACGATGGCGAACCCTATATTCATTTCAAGCAGCCATTGCTCAAGGAAATACCAGCAGAGAAAATCCAGATTGGACTTTCGCTGAGCAAAGCTTTTGACGCTGGCCGGGACTATTTGTTGATTGTGGAAGATGAAGAGGCACTTAAACGCTTTGATCCCCTCAAAGCCCCGCTGGAACAGCTGGAAAAGATTGGCTGTATTCTCTCCAGCCCAACTGCTTCAGCAACAGCAGCGTTTCGCTTTTTTGCTCCACGACGCGGGCATTCAGGAGGATCGCGCCTCCGGCTCGGTGATTCCTGCGCTCATGGCGTATTGGGCGGAAGAAAGAATCTGGAGAATGCGAATTCAGCCAGGAGTCAGGGCATGGAATAAGGATACGGGCGCGCCGCGTAGAAGATAAAATTGCTCTCACGGGCCCAGTGCTCCGCTTTGCCACCGGAAAGATCTTGCCGAGCGTAAGCGGTTCTCTGGATCCTATGTGAGCCATTTCTCGCAGCCCAGGAACAAAGCTGATGCCTGATTACCAAGTAAGATATGCGTCACCGGAAGATTTGGATTTGCTGGTGCCTCTCTTCGACGCGTACCGAGTGTTTTATGAACAGCCTTCGAATGTACAGGTAGCCGAAAACTTCCTCAAAGAGCGCCTTCAACTGCGGGAATCAGTGATTCTTCTCGCTGTCTCCAATTCCGGCGAAGGTCTCGGTTTTGTGCAGCTCTATCCCTTCTTTTCCTCGGTCTCGGCAAAACGCATTTGGGTTTTGAATGACCTCTTTGTGGCGGAAAACGCGCGAAGGACGGGCGTCTCCCGCGCGCTGATGGATGCAGCCAAACAACATGCGCAGTTTACCCGCGCAGCACGGATAACGTTGTCGACGGCGAAGACCAATCGCCGCGCTCAGGCGCTTTACGAATCGCTCGGCTATGTTCGTGACAACGACTACCTGACCTACGATCTCAAAGTAGGCTAAAACTTCGCAATTTTTCTTCTGTTTCTCCATCCTTCTCGCGGCAGAACCCGCTGCGCCGCCCGACTTTTATCATCCAGCCCCCTGTCTCTTCATCCAAGTTGTTCAAGCAGATCGGCCTTAGTACGTCTCTGATGCTCTTCTCTCAACTTTTGCCCTTTGGAAGTGAGATAAAAAACATCAATCGCCAGCTCGCCTTCAGTGTCAATCAAGGCAATTTCAATGTTGCAATCCTGATATGAAAGCCTGGAGGCAATTCGGTAGAGCAATCCTGCACGGTCGTGAGTAATGACCTGTAACACTGTGCAGCGCGCCGAACTGGTGTCATTGAATTCCATCCGCGTCTCAATTCTGGTTTTGCTTAGTAGAGCCGCAGACGCACGCAGCCTGTCACGCAGCATTTTCTCGAGGTCTGCATGGCCGCTGAGTACATCTACGACGCTCCGCTTGAACCGCTCCCATTCCGGAAGGTTCAATTCAAGTGTGCGGAAACGATCAACGAAATGAAACGTGTCAACCACAACGCCCTCTGCATTGGAAAATGCGTTCGCCTTAACAATGCTCATGCCCCAGGCAGCAAGCACACCGGTCATGCGAGCAAAGAGCATGGGACGGTCATTTGTAATCACGGTGAGATCAAACCAGTGCCGCCCGCGTTCAAGTTGCAGTTGAACCGGCTGGCTTTTAAGCCGGCCTGCCATCTCAAGATGATTGAGCACGTCTTTAGCGGCGTATGTGGCCAGATACCGCTTTGGAAAACCCTGAAGAAAAGGTTTAAGTCTTCGACCAGCGACAGGCGCCACAGCGCTGACCACATGGTCTTCTTCAGCGGAACCGCCATGCAGCCGCTGGTCCACGCTGAGGTTGAGGTAATTAGCAGTCTCGATATAAAGCTGCCAAATATTTTCCGCTTTCCAGGGCGTCAGCGCCTCAGGATTGACAGCCTTGATATCAGCGTACGTCATCAGGCAGAGCATCTTCAGGCGCTCAGGAGTCTGTACGATCTCAGCAAAGGCACGCACCGTTTCCGGATCGAAGATGTCACGCCGCATGGCAGCTGACATGGCCAGATGGTTCGCAATGAGGAAGCGCACGGTTTCGCGTTGTTCGGGCTCAATATCCAGCCGTTCAAGGCAGCCTTCAGCCAGTTTTAATCCGGCGGTGATGTGCTCTGCTCCGCTCACTCCTTTGCCCACGTCGTGGAGCAGCAGCGAAAGGTACAGCAGCTCCGGCTGTTCAATTTCATTCAAAATTTCCGCATAGCGCCGGCCCCACTCTGATGATGAGCCTTTAAGCTGGTGCAGGCTCTCAATGGCAACAAATGAGTGCTCATCTACGGTAAAGCGATGGTAGAAGTCCCGCACCACAAGCGCATCTATCGCTTTAAGTTCCGGGAATACAAGTGTAAGGAAACGCAGAGCGTGCATGACGCGGAGAGCGTCTGCGGCGTGCTCCTGAAGCAGAATTTCCTGCAAATAAATCCAGAGCTCGGCGCCACGGGGTGGAGTAGCCGCCAGGAATGGCAGTGCCTGCTCAATTCTCTGTTCGGTCATGGTGCTGAGCTTCACACCGTGATGCGCGACAAAATGAAAAAGCCGGAACAAAACGTCAGGATCCTGCACTGAAGCGGGCTGCTGCAGGAAAACCAACCCGTGAACCACAGAAAAATCAGAATTAGAGGTGCGAGACCGCCAGTTCTGAAAGTGGCGATAAACAGATGAGCAGGCAGCCGGAACTTCATCCAGAAGCTGAATGCAGATGCGGTGGATAACACGCGCGTGACTGAAATAGACGCGCATCCAGTCGGCAGCGGTGAAAGCCTTGCCGGTTTCGCTTTGCGTGTATGGCCAACCGATCCATTGCGAAGCAGCTTCATCCTGCGCCGCCCAGCTCAGAGTGTTGTCATCTCGGCCGTGCCGAAAATGCAGAAAACACCGCAGCGCCACCAGAAATTCAAGAGCTAAAGCGGCTTGTTGCGGCATAGAAGATGGAAGAAGGGTGGCCTGATCAGGCCAAGTGTGCTGATTGTCAATGGCGGAGATGAGCGCCAGCCAGAGCGAGCAATTGTAATCTCGCAGTCCTCCCGGTGCATCTTTGATGTTCGGTTCAAGATGAAAAAGTGTATTTCCGTACCGGGCATGGCGGCTTCGCGTAACATCCACGAGCCGTTGTACCAGTTGCTGCGATTCACGCATCACCAGTGCAGGAACTGTTTTTTCACGCAGACGAGTGTAGAGATCGCGATTTCCCGCTAAGAGACGTGAGTCGAGAAGAGCAATTGAAAATTCCACATTTGCCGGATCGAAGCGATTGCATTCCGCCAACGTGCGGCTTGCTGGACTCAGCTTTAATCCAAGGTCCCAAAGCTCCTGGGAAAAGCTCCTGATCGGATCTTTGAAGGCGTCTTCTCCGTCCCGGTCGGCATGCAGGAAGAGAAGGTCAATATCGGAGAACGGAAAAAGCGTTCGGCGGCCGTATCCACCTATGGCAATGACCGACAAACGGGCCGATGCGGGATGCGGGAGCAGGATCATTTCCCACAATTTCAGGACCACCTGATCGACCAGCTCCGCTCGTTTCAGGATGGCGGCGCGGCCATCTCCACTGGCAGCAAAGTCATGCCTGATGCGCGCAAAGCCGGAGGAGTAGGGTTCACGCAACTCGCGGGTAAGTGGAACTGTGCTCATGGGTAATCACAGAGCCGGGAAGGTACCGTTGTCCTCAAAGTGCTCCCTCGCCGCGCTCCTCGTTGCGTATGCGGATCACGTCATCCATGCGAGAGAGAAAAATCTTGCCATCGCCGATCTTGCCGGTGCGAGCGGCATTCATGATGGCCTGCACGGCTTTTTCGGCGACTGAGTCTGCCAGTACGAGTTCGAGCTTTGTCTTGGGGATCAAATCCACCGTATATTCCTGGCCGCGATAAAACTCGGTGTGCCCTTTCTGTCGCCCGTGGCCGCGGACTTCGAGTACAGTCATGCCTTCAACGCCAATTTCATGCAGCGCGTCTTTGACGGCATCAAGCTTGGAAGTGCGAATAACAGCTTCAACCTTGGTCATCAGTACCTTTCCAGGGCAATTTCTTGAAGAAACTCTGCACCAGTATTCGTGGCGCTTCAGTCGAGTCAGGCAGAAACTTCAAAGTAATAGCCCTCTTCACCGTGCTGCGTGAGATCAAGCCCCTGGATTTCATGGTCCTCAGAAACACGGAGCCCGATGATCAAATCCACCACCTTCAGGATGATCAGAGTGCCAATAATCGCCAGTGCCCAGGCGATCGCGACGCCAATTAACTGGTTCAGCAGCTGGTGCGCGTTGCCCTCAAGCAATCCCGATGCCAGCGTCCTGCCTTGAGCATCCTTGAAAATAGGATTGATGGCACTAGAGGCAAAAATGCCGGTCAGCAGAGCGCCGGCAGTCCCTCCCGCACCGTGAACTCCAAATGCATCGAGTGTGTCGTCATAGCCGAATCGCGCTTTTACATTCGTCACCATGGTGTAACAAAGCACACCGGCAAACAATCCAATTGCCAGAGCAGACATTGGTCCTACGAAACCAGCGGCCGGAGTGATGGCGACCAGCCCGGCCACAGCACCAGAGATCGCGCCCAACGCGCTGGGTTTGCCATTGCGAATCCATTCCGCGGCGCACCACCCTACCACCGCAGCCGCTGCGCCAAAGTGAGTTGCTACAAAGGCGCTTGTCGCCAGGCTGCCGGCAGCCAAAGCGCTTCCAGCATTGAAGCCAAACCATCCAATCCAAAGCAGGCATGCGCCAATAAAACTCAGCACCACGCTGTGCGGAGGCATGGGTTGCCGTGGATATCCGATCCGCCGCCCAAGATAGAGTGCGCAAACCAGAGCGGAAACTCCGGAGGTAATGTGGACCACCGTGCCTCCGGCAAAATCGAGCGTTGGAAAGCGCCCGCCGAGCGAAGCATTCAGCAGCCCGCCTTTTCCCCAAACCATGTGGGCCATTGGGCAGTAAACGATGATTGACCACAGCGTCAGAAACAGGCACATGGCGCTGAACTTCATCCGCTCAGCAAATGCGCCGGCGATCAGCGCCGGGGTGATCACTGAGAACATAAGCTGATAGACCATGTACGATTCGGCAGGAATAGTGGCGGCGTATGCTGCGTCAGGTTGTGCGCCCACTCCGCGCAAAAAGAGATGGCGAAATCCACCGATAAAGCTGTTCCCTTCCGCAAAGGAGAGGCTGTATCCGACCAGTCCCCAAATAACCGTGATCAATGCCATCATGGCAAAACTCTGCATGAGAGTTGCCAGAACATTTTTCTTGCGAACCAGCCCGCCATAAAAGAGGGCCAGACCGGGGCCGGTCATCATCAGCACCAGCGCGGAGCACATCAGCATCCAGCCGTTATCGGCCGACATTCGTGAGTTGGCAAGCTGTTGCTCCAGCCGGGCAAGGCGCTCATTCTGGGCACCGCCGGATGGAGAAGATGAACTCTCCTGCGCGGGAACGGTGCTGACGGCTTGCGCGCGAACTCCGAAAGGCACCGCAAACAGCAACAAGAGGAAGCAAGTCGCAATCCAGAGCTTTGTCATGAGAAACGCTAATGGCGAATTGGAACGCGCCCAGTCTGGACACAATCTATCCAGCAACACCCGTTGCGGGAAATTGAAAATATTTATGGTGGCTATAAACAGTTTGCGCCTCTGGCACACGGCTCCCTAACAACAACTCAGCAAAGGCGACTCACGGCTGTTCAGTGCAGCATCTTTCGTGCCCTGAAATCTCAACGGTTATCGCGAGCCGGATGGGCAAAATTAAATTAATATAAAGACACACGCAAATTATGGAGCGCCGCTTTCGTTGTGACCAAACATTGTTGATCCGGGAAAGCATCCGTGAAAAAAAGCACGAAGAATGTCCGTCGAAGTCCAAAGCGTCCCTCTCACGCCAGATTCATTTCACAGCTTGGCAACGTGGAAGAAGCCCTGCAGCAATGGATCAAGAGTTCACCGCAGAACTCGCGCTTTTTCCGTCGCGATCCCATCGGCGCCATGCGCGCAGCCGGTCTCGATATCGATGACGACATCATGCTGGAGCTTGAGACCGTCACGACGTCCATTGCCAGAAAATTGAAGTAATCTATGCTCCCCACCGGGGGAGCTTTGCGCGTTCGAGGAGGGAGAACATTCTCACAACAACCTTTTAGCGCCACCACTTCCGGCCCTCCCACAAAGCCCCGCCCGTATAATGACTGCATGGCCCAGATCATGTACGGCAAACCAGTTGCCGAGCAGATTGAGCAGTGGGTACTGTCAGAAGTTCAGCATCTGCGCTCTGCACATAGTATTGTTCCCCGGCTCGATATTGTGCTTGTGGGCCGCAGTCCAGCGTCTCAGCGGTACGTAGCCAAAAAAATCGAATCCTGCCAGCGTCTGGGCATGGCTGCGCATCTGCATACGTTCGACGATGCCATCAGCGCCTCATCTCTTCGCGATGAAGTACGGCGGCTCAGTGATGACCCACAGGTGCACGGAATCCTGATTCAACTTCCCCTGCCCGGCCAAATTGAAGAACCGCCGCATGGGCTGAACAAATTTGATGTCTTCGACGGGATGCGTGGCGAACAGGACGTGGACGGCATTTCACGATCCACCGTGCCTGAACTCTACCGCGCGCAGGCTGACGCCATTCTTCATCTGCCTGCCACCGCTCTTGCCGTGCGACGCATGATGGCTTTTTACGGTGTTGAAATGGAAGGCCGGGTAGCAGTCGTGGTCGGGCGCAACGATATTACCGCCAAGCCAATTCATCACATGCTGGGTGGCAGAATGTGCAATGCCACAGCGATATGGCTGCATCGCTACACGCGCAAGCCTGATCATGACCAGTTTATGCGCGCAGCCGATATCATTGTGACTTCAGTGGGCAGCCAGCATTATCAGATCACTGCGGACATGGTTAAAAAAAACGCAGTAGTAATTGACGTTGCCACGCGCGTTGGTCCGGACGGCAAACTCCACGGTGATGTCGACTTTGAACAAGTGAAGGAGATTGCGTCAGCCATTACTCCGGTACCAAAAGGGGTGGGCCCCGTGACCGTCGCAGCGCTGATGGAAAATGTGGTGAGGGCAGCGCAGTTCTCGGCCGGGCTGCGCAAGCCGGGATATGACTTCAGCGTGCCTGTCGCAGTTGATTCAAGTGCTCGCCAGCAAAGGTCCTGATCTTTACGCGAAAGATTGCGATTCCCTCGAGGAGAGCCTGGGAATCTCCGGTAAAGCTCACTTGCGGTTGTTTTCTGTACCAAACTCATAACCTATACGGCGCACAGTTCTTATCAGCTTGACCGTGTGACCTTCATCTATTTTCCTGCGCAAATAGTTCACGTAGACATCCACCACATTGGTAGCCGTATCTGGAGCCAGCTTCCAGACGTTCTCGATTATATTATTGCGGGTAATGCGCCGGCCCATGTTGCGCATGAAATATTCCAGCAGGCTGAATTCACGCGGGGTCAGCTCAATTTGCGTCCCCGAGCGCCGAACAGTCCTGAGAACGCAATCAAGTTCCAGATCATCAGCGCGCAGAATGGTTTGAACGGGCCTGCCTTTACGCCGGATCAGGGCCCGCACTCTTGCCGAAAGTTCTGAAAACGAAAATGGCTTGGTCAGGTAGTCATCAGCGCCGGCATCCAGACACGCTACTCTTTCTGAAATATGGTCGGTGGCGGTCAAAATCAGGACGGGAATGTCAGGGTCACGCTCTCTGATCCGACGCAGTACTTCACCACCGCTGAGTCGCGGTAAGTTCAAATCGAGAATGAGAAGTTCAAAAGAGTCCGCGGTGAGCTTGGCTAAAGCTTCTTCGCCATCGCCCGCAATCTGGCAATCGTGGCCTTCTGCCAGAAATGCTTTGGCGACGAAAGATGCAAGCGGAGCATCATCTTCCGCAATCAGAATTCGCATCCAGCTGTACCATCTCCCCTAAAATGGCGTCCACAAAGCGCATCCGTCGGGACACATTTTCACTCTAGGAACCCGGGCCCATACTGCTGAATTTGCGTGACCGGCAGGGTCACGTCTCCTTACGCCTCAACTAGCTTGGCTAAGATACTACCATATAAAGGCTGGCTATCCCGACAAAGTAAAGGGTTAGCGCCTAATTTGATTAGTTTGTTAGTCTTAACACAATCATTTGGCTTTTAGAACGGAAACGAAATCCCGGCCAGCTCTTGCTCACATTCTCAGGCTTGAATCAGGCGAGCAGTATGGCGCGCGATCATCAGGTCTTCATCTGTTTTGATCACTCGTACAGAGCACCGGCTGCTGCCGCCGCTGATTACGGAGGAGTGCCGAATATTCGCAACGGGATCAAGTTCAATTCCGAGAAACGCCAGAGGTGTGACTATTTGCGCCCGCACCTCGGCGGCACGCTCTCCAATCCCCCCGGTGAAGACCAGTGTGTCCAATCCTTCCAGGACAGCGGCGTAAGAACCGATAAACTTGCGAACCTGATAGCAGAACATCTGCACAGATTGCCCGGCATTTGGATTCTCTTCACGCTTATTCAACAGAGCCTTCATGTCGGCTGAAATGCCTGAAACGCCCAATAAGCCTGATTGGTGGTCAACCACTTCACTGAGCTTTTCAGCCGTCCATCCTGAGCGCAGCAAATATAGGAGCACACCCGGATCAAGGTCGCCGCTCCGGGTCCCCATCATGAAGCCTCCAGTCGGAGTGAGCCCCATACTTGTATCCACAGGCTGCCCATCCCTCAGGGCCACCATGCTGGCGCCGTTCCCAAGATGGGCGATGATGGTGCGACTACCCAACTCTCTCCCGAGACTGGAAACGACGTATTCATAAGAGAGGCCGTGAAACCCGTAGCGCATTAGGCCCTGGTCCCACAGATCTCTGGGCAGGGCGAACCGGCGGGCAATCTCCGGCATACCGGCGTGGAATGAGGTGTCAAAGCACGCAACTTGCGGAAGATCTGGATAATGCTGCCAAACAGCTTCCATAAGGGCGATTTGGCGTGGCACATGCAAAGGTGCAAAAGCTGCCAGTTCTCTAAGCCGGCGTATCACATTCGCATCCACACGGTGGGGCTCTAAAAAATATCGGCCTCCATGGACAATGCGATGTCCAGCCGCAGCAAAATCTTTGAAACCATGTACTTTCAATGCGGCGAACATTGCAGCAGCCGCGGTTGAATCATCGGCAAAATTCTCTACCCGATCAACAAGCGTGGTTCCTGTGTCCCGCAGCCAGAATCTTCCCTGCGGCGCACCTATCGTTTCCGCAGCTCCGGATATGAGTACCTTTTCGCCGGACACACTGACCTGATAAACGGCGAACTTCAGCGATGAAGAACCGCCGTTCAGGGTCAGCACGTTGTCATTCATTAATTGATGATGCTCCAGGCGCAGGAAAGAATCGTGCTTCGCCTCTCAGCTCTGGGCATCCCAGCGCCAATTTGTAATCTCCGGCATATCCTCGCCGTGAATTTTGATGTACTCACGATGTGCGGCCAGCTTGCTATTGAATGTAACAATCGCCTGATCTGACGCTGACTTCAGGCGTGGCACCCGCCGCAAGGCGTCAATCGACAGTTGATAGCGGTCCATGTTGTTGAGCACCACCATGTCAAATGGAGTCGTGGTGGTCCCTTCCTCTTTGTAGCCGCGAACGTGCATGTTGTCGTGGTTTTTACGGCGGTAACAAAGACGATGAATGAGCCACGGATAGCCATGATAGGCAAAAATGACAGGCTTATCGGTGGTGAACAGCGCATCGAAGGCTTCGTCATCCAAGCCGTGAGGGTGTTCGGACGAAGGCTGAAGCGTCATCAGATCCACCACGTTCACCACGCGCACTTTGAGGTCGGGCAGATGCTTGCGCAACAGAGATGTTGCCGCAAGGATCTCCTGGGTTGCGACATCGCCGGCGCAGGCCATCACTACATCAGGATCACCGTTTCCATTATTGCTCGCCCATCTCCAGATTCCTATGCCAGCGGTGCAGTGCTTCACAGCAGAATCCATGTCCAGCCATTGCAGCTCAGGCTGCTTGCCTGCATCTATCAGGTTCACGTAGTTGCGGCTGCGCAGGCAGTGGTCCGCTACAGAGAGCAGGCAGTTCGCGTCGGGCGGCAGGTAAACGCGTACAATCTCCGGCTTCTTATTCATCATGTGATCAAGGAATCCGGGATCCTGGTGGCTGAACCCGTTGTGATCCTGGCGCCATACATGCGAGGTAAGCAGGTAGTTCAGCGAAGCAATCGGTTTCCGCCACGGAATCCTCCGCGTAGATTCCAGCCACTTGGCATGCTGGTTAAACATGGAAGTGACAATGTGAATAAAGGCCTCATAGGAAGAGAAGAGTCCGTGCCGTCCGGTGAGCAGGTACCCCTCAAGCCAGCCTTCACACATGTGTTCGCTCAATACTTCCATCACCCGGCCATCATGGGTGACATGAACATCCGTGGGCAGGATCTGCGCTTCCAGGATGCGGTCCGTGGCTTCGAAAACCGCGCCGAGCCGGTTGGACTCAGTTTCATCAGGCCCCATGATACGGAAGTTGCGTGCCTCCGCATTCAACTTCATCACGTCACGCAAAAAACGACCTAAAATGCGAGTCGACTCTTCGAGAACGATGCCAGGGTTGTCCACCTTCACCGCGTACTGCCGAAAATCCGGCAATTTCAAATCTTTCAGCAGCAAGCCACCGTTCGCGTGAGGATTCATCCCCATGCGGCGGTCACCTTTTGGCGCTAATTCGGCCAGTTCAGGAATCAGCCTGCCGGAATTGTCGAAGAGTTCCTCCGGTTGGTAGCTGCGCATCCAGTCTTCCAAAATCTTCAAATGCCCTGGCTTTGTCGCAAGATCTGCCACTGGAACCTGATGCGAACGGAACGAGCCTTCCACAGGAAGGCCGTCAACCACCTTGGGACCCGTCCATCCTTTAGGACTGCGTAATATGATCATGGGCCACTTCGGACGCTCATCCAAACGTTCCTGCCGCGCTTTGCGCTGGATTTCATGAATTTCAGTGATGACTTTGTCCATGGTGGCGGCCATGATCTGATGCATGATCGCAGGGTCATCACCTTCAACGAAGTAGAGCTTGTATCCGTAGCCCGTGAATAAGTCAGCCAGTTCCTGCTGAGGAATGCGCGCCAGAACTGTAGGACCGGCGATTTTGTATCCATTGAGGTGCAGTATGGGAAGAACAGCGCCATCGTATTGGGGATTCAGAAACTTGTTGGAATGCCAGCTTGTGGCACACGGACCGGTTTCAGCTTCTCCATCACCCACCACACAGCAGACAATCAAGTCAGGGTTATCGAAAGCTGCCCCGAATGCGTGCAGCACCGAGTAGCCCAACTCTCCACCTTCATGAATTGAGCCCGGAGTATCCGGAGACGCATGGCTTGGAATTCCTCCCGGCCAGGAAAACTGCGTGAACAACCTCTTCATGCCAGCGATATCTTCTGTCACATTGGGATACAGCTCAGTATAAGAGCCTTCAAGGTAAGTGTTGGCCACCACGCCGGGGCCGCCATGTCCCGGGCCTGCGATATAAATCGCATTCAGATTGTTCTTCTTGATCACGCGATTCATGTGCGCGTAGATAAAGTTGAGACCTGGCGTAGTGCCCCAATGACCGAGGAGACGCGGCTTCACGTGTTCCAGCTTCAGTGGGTCACGCAAGAGAGGATTACCGTGAAGGTAAATCTGTCCAACGGACAGATAATTTGCAGCACTCCAGTAGCGGTGAATTTTGCTCAGTTCGTCTGGGCTGAGCGGACCCGACGGACGACGATCCGCAATGGTTTCAGCGTGGATGAGGGTTTTTGCCATGCTGACACTCCTGCCTCCATTTCATTCTACGCCTGCGCCATGAAAGGGCAGCGTCACTCCTCAATTCCATTGAATGATCTCAAGACAAATGCAATATCGCGTGAAACTTTGCGCGAGCCTTACCGCAGGATTGTGGGAGCACACGTCCCACTGGCGGTTACGTCTTAATCTTGTTGGAATCTCCAATGCGGAAAGAAACGCAACTCCAGTTGTCCAGTAACATCGTGCTGAACTGTTGGGCGCAGGACAGGAATCAGCCAGCGTTCGCCTTGAACAAACGTGGAGACCATCAGGTCAGGACGCGCCTTCCATTCAAATCTCACGCTTGCGTCCGTCTGCGTTCCACCGCCGGGAAAGAACTGATTACTGGCTTTCAATTGGCGGAAGTTGAGTACAAGTTGAGTGGCGCCAGAGAGATGATATGTGCTCCAGCCCTGATAAGCGCGGGCATCGCGCCCAATGGGGCTGCCGAAAATGAATCCTTTATTAGTGTTCGCGTCGTGGTACTGATTATTGAAATAGATGAAGGTGGGCCCAAAATCATGCGGGCTCAACAACTGGGTTGAAGCCGCCTCACCACGGAAATCAAGTTTGCTTAGGCCGGGGAAATGCGAAATGTAAAAACCGGGATTGACTGCTGCGCGACGCGGGTTGGCCAACGGCGAGGGATCATCGTCACTGTACATATCACTGTAAAGAGTCAACCAGTTGCGCAGCCCAGGAATGCGGTAAGAAAAATCAAAGGACGATTTCCGGTCGCCCGGGTCATTGCGGTCGCCGAAGTTGCCCAGGGTATCGCCAAAGGAAAAATTGCGCAGCAGGCTGTGCGCGGTGAACGGATGGCCCATTCCTGCCCATAAGGACGCTCGGGTAAATCCAAACTCAAGATTCTCAGTAGGATGAAAACTGAGTTTCTGCAAATTAAAGAATGGCCGCTGCGGGAATTGATGTCCTGACAGCTTGCTGAAAAGAATTTCTCCCCGAATCTGTCCCAGCCAATGAAACAATCCCGGCAACACCAGCGGGCTGGTGCGGGAAAGATTGAGCGTATACATTGGATCGGCATTATCGCTGAGCATCAATGGGCCAGTTTCTGCTGGGCCGAGCCACTGGCTTTGTTTTCCGAATGTAACCGCATAATCACCCAGCTTTACGCCGGCGTACAAGTCAATGGGATAAAAGCGATCGATGGTGTTGACGGTTGCGGGCGGCTGAATAGGATTCACATCCACAATTGAAATCAGCTGGCGCTGCGCATCGGTGAAGGGTCCGCGACCAGCAGCATGCTGGTATTCTCCCTGCGCGTAGAAAAAGAAGCGCCCGGCAACGGCGCTGGCGGTTGCGCCGGTAATCACGTTGGCGCCCTGGTCGTAAGGCCGTCCAAAATCATTCCACAGTGTCTGGCCAAAATGATAGCTATCACGCAGTGGCGTACCGGAGATCTGCGTGTAGCGCGAGTACACGGAATCCACTTGCGCTGAATAGTAATGCCGGCCATCCTGGCTGAATTCCTGCTTAAGCAGTGCAATTGTCTTTTGCACGCTCGAGTCAGCCGGCAGATTCTGAGCATAATACTCGGCCTCATCAATCTGGCGACCGCATTCAGCCCGCGTCCAGGGCATGAGCCCGGTAAATTGCGATTTGATATAGCCGAGGGCTGCAAGCCGCTTCAACTCGGGATAAATCCAACTATCGAGAGGCACGAACGGGGAGCCAAGGGAATCCGGATTGATCTCTTCTCCGGGCTCACGTGAGAAAGTACCGTAATCTGCGTAGTCCAGGTCTGAATCGTGGTGCGCGTTGTAGATCTGGCGGCCAATCAGCCAGCCCAGTGCGCTACCCACCACAACGTCTGCTGGAAAATGCTGCCGGCCTGTGATCCGGCTAATGCTGACTGTGGTTGCGGCGCCATAAACAAACGCCTGCGACAACCATCCCGGATACTCATGCGCGATGACGGAGGCCGCAGTCCAGCTCAGCGTGGCGTGAGTGGAAGGAAACGAAGCGCTGTTTCCAAGTGTTTGAAAAAATCTGCCCTGCCCGTCGGTTACGGTGGGCCGCTCCCGGCCAAAAACAAGTTTGAGGGCTTCATTTACCCCCAGGCTATCGATCATAGCTTCCCCGGAGAGCAAGCCCGTCTCTCTGGCACGCGGTGCGTAACGCAAGCTTCCCCAAAGGTACATTGAAGCAGGCAGGGCTGCCATGCCTATCAATCCGGCGTCAGAAATGCTCTTGCTTAAACTGATCGCGCCAGCATTGGAGCGGGCGCGCTCCATGCTGTGCTGGTCACTGCCAATCAAAACGCCCGTGGTCGCGCCAAGGGGCAGAAGCCAGAAAGAATCTGTCAAATGCACATGAAGCGGGCTGGTCCAGATGGCTTTCTGATCACCCGGCAGGTTCAAGAACACGCGCTTGAATGAAGTGGGCTCCTGATCTTTTGTGCTTTTCGGATGCGGTTCTGGGGTTGGCGTTGGAATGGGTGGCGGCTGCTCAGAAGAACAGCCAATTCCGGGGCAGGGTTGTTGTTGCTGTGATGAATCAGGTACCTGCTGGCACATTGCGGAATGGACCATGAGGCACCAGGACAAGATGACGAGAAAGATTGCTCTGAATCCTGAATGAGTTCCCATGAATTGAAAGCTGAAACCTGACACCCACTATAACAAGAAGAGCGGGTATAGAGGTGGAATGGCTTCAGGCTTTCAGCTATTGCGGAGTAAGCAGGAAAACACGGATAGGGCCAGAGTGGAAATGGCTGTCCATGGTGGCTACTTGATGACGGTTGGTGTTGGGGTTCTTGATGCCGAAAGCGACAATCTCACCTTTGTCATTGATGCCAATTGCTCCGGTCAAAACCACGTTTACAGGAATACCTGTTACGACGTCGTTTAAGTCAACCATCCCACCTGAGCTCGTCCATAGGAAAGCTCGCGTGCCTAATGAGCTGCCGGCTTCGCCCACCACCTGGCCCAGATTGTTGATTCCAAAAGCTTCACTGTAGCTGCTTCCAGAGAGAGATCCGAGCGGTTGAATTCCACTTTGCTGTGTCCAAACAAAAGCGCGCACACCGCCGCTTCCCTCAGAACCTCCAACAACCATGCCGCTATCGTTAATGTGATCGGCGCGGCTTGAATTATCGCCGGATAGCGCTCCTATCTCGGTCATCGCCCCGTTCTTCCAGACAAAGGCGCGTTGCCCGTCCGAGGGCGTATCTGAGAAGCCGACCGCAATACCAAGATTGTTGATTCCGTGCGCTTCGCTGCTGGGACCACCAAGCGTTCCAAGGTCCAGAATGGCACCGTTGTTCCAGATCACCGCATGCGTTCCCGATGATCCGGCGATTTGGCCCTGGTCATTGATGGCAAAGGCCTGGCTGGAATTCGTTCCGGCGAGAGTGCCCATATCTTGGAGACCGGTTGCAGCCGTCCAGCTAAAGGCGTGCATGGTAGTACCTGTGTTCGATGTGCCGGCAACCTGGCCAGCGCTGTTGACGGCAAACGCGGAACTGTAGTCTCCGCCCGGGAGAACGCCCAGATCTCGCATACCACCCTGTTTTTGCCAGAGGAATGCGTGGGCATCCCCACCGTGGGGGAGTCCTGAATCTCCCACCGCCTGGCCTGACGCATTGATGCCGTGAATTCGCGCGCTACCGTGGCGCAACGTCCCGAGATCCCTAGCGAGATAAGTCTGCGAATAGCCAACGCCGCACATTAACAGCGCAATAAGGAACAGCCCGAGTTTGAACTTAAGAACCATCTTTATCTCTCAAAACGCCGTAAACGTGACCGTGGTTGTGGCTCCTGACGAAACCGTTGCCGTCTTGCTCTTGGTGGTGTGTCCGGTTTTCGCCACGGTAATCGTGTAACTGCCAACAGGAATCCAGTTGGTGGTGAATGTCCCGGCGGTGCTGGTGCTGCCCGTCACGGTGGTTGCCACAGCCCCGCCTTTGATTGTTACCGTAGCACTGGGAACAGCAGCATTCGTTGAGCTCAAAACCTTTACGGTAATTTTTCCGGCCGTAGCAATGGGGATGTTGAGCGTTGCCGTAGCGCCCGCCGTCACGGCAACCGACAATGTCCGCGACAGATATCCAGTTTTACCAGCAGTAATTTTTTGTGTTCCGGCGGTGACATTGGCCAGCGTATACGTTCCGGTGGAACTGGACGTGGTGGATCCGCCACTCCAACTCACTGTGGCCCCTGCAACTGCAGCCCCGCTGGAGGCGTTGGTAATCTTTCCGGTCACAGTCCCTCCACCGCTTGCGGCAGTCAAGGTGAAGTTGGCAGTGCTGTTGGTTCCGCCGGTAATCGTCACATTTTGAGTGACGCTCTGGAAGCCGCTGGCAGAAGCCACAAGTTGTATCGTACCGGCGGGAACTCCTGTGAGACTGTAGGCTCCAGTGGAACTCGTGGTAGTGCTGCCTCCACCAAACCCAACCGAGGCTCCGGCAATAGCCGCTCCCGTAGAGCTTTTAACCGTCCCAGACACAGAGCCCGAGTTGGAGCTCAAGGTTATCGCGGGGGCGCTAACCGTAGATCCCGCAACCACTGTCACGGTCTGAGAGCCGTTGGCAAAACCCGTTGCCGAGGCGGTGATTGTGGCAGATCCGGCAGGCAGATTCGCCAGAGTATAAGCACCCGTGGAACTGGTGCTTACTGTTAAACCGTCAGTACTGACCGTAGCGCCGGAAATCCCAGCTCCGGTACTGTTCACCACAGATCCTGTCACGGTACCGGGATTAACAGGAGCCAACGCCAGTGTGGTTGCCGTGGTGGTGCTTCCGGCCGTGACGGTAGCGCTTTCTGAATTACTGTTGTAGCCGGCAAGAGCCGCGGAAATGGTGACCGTTCCCGGAGCAAGGTTCGGGATTGACCATGTGCCGTCTGAGGCAGTAACAGCCTGGCTGCTGCCCACCGTCACAGTTGCTCCAAGCAATGGAGCACCTGAGGAGTTGGTGACTTTCCCACTGAGCCCACCCGTGGTAGCTCCGCCGGCAGAGATTTGGATGATTTTAGCGACCGATGGCACTCCCGATCCATTCAGGACAAAGAGCATGTAATAGCCGGGCGGCGCGATATTGGCATTGGCCGGCATGGTAACGTTCAGACCGTTGGTGGCCTGAGTAAAGCTCAGCTTCATATACCGCTGCGCCATATCAAAGGTGTGTGTGGTAGATCCCACGTGGATCCAGCTCACCTTGGTGATGCCCGTGGCGTTCGGCGTCCCAATAAAGACCGTCTGGCCATATCCAACGCTGGCAGGAGCCGATGAAATTGAAGGCCGCGTTCCATTGAACAAGTAGGGCGGAGAGTAAATCTGCGCATTCGGCCCGCCTACATTGCCTCCGGCGGAAAGTACGCGTCCATCGGGCAGCAGCAACGCGGTGGAATGATATCCGCGATACACAGCAATACTGGCCATAACTGTGAACTGCCCCGTTGCGGGATCCCACATTTCGGTTGGAGCCACCGGTGAAGTGGAAGTGTCAAAACCTGCTGCGCTGCTTCCGCCGACAACAAAGATTTTGCCGTCAGGGAGGATCACGCCGTTGTGCTGGCGACGGGCAAAATGCATGCTGCCGGTGAACGTCCAGGCCGGGGTGGCGGCGTTGAGATCGATAGTTTCGGCGGTGGCGGTAGGGGGATCACTCCCGCCAATCTCAATCACTTTGCCCACGTCATACATAATGCTTGGGCCGTAGTCGCGAAAGGCTCCAAATTTTGTCAGAGCCACATTGCTCCAAGCGCCGGTGCCGCTGGTGCTTATATAACGGCTCTGCCGATTTGGGCCAGCCTGAAACACCTTTCCATTCGGCGCCACAAACAGGGAGGGATAGAGTGGCAGAACAAGTTGAGCTGTCGTCAGGCTCCGCCAGCTATTCGTGGAAAACTGGTAAACCTGCGGCAAGGGATTTGTGTTGGTATTCGAGTTGATGTCACCGGAGACCACCAGCACATCCCCGTTGGGTAATTCTGTGACCGTGGGATACCAGCGACCCTCATTCATGTCCGGAAGCGTCTTGAAGGTGTTGGAGGAGGGATCAAAGATCACCGAGTGCGCGTAGCCGGTATAGTCGGCAATGTGTCCCCCGGAAATGAACACGCGTCCATCAGCCAGGCTGGTGTGTCCCGAACAGAACAACCTGTAAGCTGAAGCTGCAGCCGGACTGAAAGTATTTGTCGCCGGATCCCAGATATTTGGCTGAAGCGATTCGTCGTAATAAGAGACAAAGAAGACTCTGCCGTCACGCAATAACGTGGTATGTACGGCTCGCGTAGGCCAGGTGGCGAGTGAAGTCCATTGGCCTTGCACATTAGCTTGAGGGAAACATCGGGTGGCTACAACTGCGAACAGAAGTAGTACAAGTGATGCTCTCAGGAACCGGAGGAAAGAGCTTAAGCGGCGCACAATGACATCTCTGATTCAGCAGTCTACTTCAGGGTTGCGCAATTTAAGCTTAAGATCACATGAAATCTTTCCGTAATACTCGTATAAGGTAGGTTGTACTTTAAAAATCGCCGCTGAATCTGAGAATGTACTAATTTACGGCAATCAGATTAACAGTAGGAAGCTCGCGGCCCGAGTCGTTCGCATCCTGATATTTGTCTCGTTAACGTGAGTTCTCCCAGAGACTGGACGTTCTTTTGCAAAACGCTCTTAGCTGCTCTCTTCAGGTGTGGAGCATGTCACCGCAATGAAGGCGGTTCCAGACGATCGTGAAATTTTGAAGCAAGTTTTTCCGCGGCTTCTACCAAATTGTTCTCCCGCACTTTCTCCTTCATGGAGTACTTTGCGGGTTCAGTGGCATGCCACAGGACCCGCTTATTGTGAGCATCAGAAACCGTCATACTGATCTCCGTGGAGGAGAGGTCCTTGCTCGAACTGGTGGACTGTTCCATTTGGCCCGTCTGGTAGTTAGGACCCATCTTGCTGGTGACACGCACATCGTTATCGCCACCCTCGCTGGCGACATCAATAATCAGGTCAGCTTTACCGGGCGCGTCTACCAGCGTGAAGCGTTCCCAGTTGTCAACGGTGGTGCGAATAGTGTCATAAGGGATGTTGCTGCCGTGTGTACGCACAATGAACACGTTTCTGGCTGAAGTAAGCCGAGCTGTGGGAGTCTGGATGCCTGCGGGCTTCTTCTCTCCATCTTTCGCGGGTGGCTGCGAGGCTTTTGCGGACGGCTGCTCCTGGGTTTTCTGTTGCTGTCCGAATGCGCTGGTTAGAGAAATCAGAGTAATGAGAGCGAGAATTGCAATCGAGGATTTCGCCATGTTCGGCCTCCCAGAAAAGCTGCGCTGATTGTAGCGCGACTCGAAGCGGCTGCACATAGCGGAGGTGCATCCGCTCTGATTGCCCTCTCGCGCATCTCACGAACAGAAAGATTAAAATAATTCTCCTACTATGGCTGACCGACTGTATCTGAGTATCTGGTTTCCCAGCTTCAGCACCCAGGAAACACTTCCGCGCCTGCTGTCTGTGATCAGGCAGTTTCCTTTCTCGGCCCAGCGTAGCGGAATCGGCTACCTGGCGGTGCACAGCATTTCATGGGATGAGCCCATCGTCTTTCAGCAGACCTTCGATCATCTGGCTGATCCCGAGCGTGTTCTCGCCCTTGCCGGAGAATTTCTCAACGAAGACAACACTTACGAAGTCGAGGCCCTGTGGGATTTGTGGGTCCCCGTACAGGAGGGCGACCTGGACGTTACCTGGCAATTACAGCCGCAGAGAGTGAAGTTCTTCGCCTTCGGACTTGAATTCGAAGAAGCCACGTATCAGCAGAACGGACACATTCAAGTTGATTTCGGACTGGATATGCCCTTTCTTTATGAGGAAGCCGAGTTTACTGAGGCAGCGGAGCTGCGCATTAAATCGAACGTTCAGAAACTGGTCAATTTCACCACCGCCGTGGAGAAAAACTGCGGCATCAGCGGACGTGTGCTGTGGTCAGAGTCAGAGGACAACCTGGCGCAGAAACTGATTGAGCGATTGCAGAAAGTGCAGTAAAGCAGCACGTGGCAATAGCAGTTGGCAAGTGGCTCTTGGCTGGTGGCTTCCGACCTTATTACAATGAACCGCGGAATGGTTGACACCACCTGTCCCGAGTGCCGCGTCGAAATGGACCAGATCGAGAAGACCACCTTCACCGGCCGCGACATGCGCGAATATCAATGTCCCAAATGCGGGCGCAGAGAGATTCTCGACTGCGGCAAAGCGTTTTGGCAAATCCTGTCAGAGGTGAACGAGGAAAACCAGGAAGAATAGTTTTGGCAGGGGTGGAGCGGAGCCGAAGGCGAAGCGCGCAATGGAAAACTATTTCTTCAAATCAGCGGCAATCAATGAAAACTCATCGAGAGCGGACTGAAGGTCTTCCACGATCTCGGCGGCGATTACGTCGGGATCGGGGAGATTGGCGGAGTCTTCGAGGCTTTCGTCTTTCAGCCAGAAGATGTCAAGGCTGGCTTTGTCGCGCTTGATCAGCTCGTCATAGGTGAAGCACTGGAAACGCTCGGTTTCTTTGCGCTTCTGGCGGTGGGCCGGGTTGTAGCACTTGACGAAGTCGTCGAGGTCTGCACGTTTGAGGGGATTGGTTTTGAGGGTGAAGTGCTCATTGGTGCGAAAGTCGTAAATCCAGAGCTTGGTGGTCCAAAGCTTCTCGGCGGCGGGACGGCGGTCGAAGAAAAGCACATTTGCCTTGACGCCCTGCGCGTAAAAGATGCCGGTGGGGAGACGGAGAAGGGTGTGCACGTCGCAGTCGTTGAGCAGCTTGCGGCGGATCGTCTCGCCGGCGCCGCCTTCGAAAAGGACGTTATCGGGGACGACGATGGCGGCGCGGCCATTGATCTTGAGCAGAGATTTTACGTGCTGGAGGAAGTTGAGCTGCTTGTTGCTGGTGGTAGCCCAAAAATCGTCGCGCATGTAGGTAAGGGCTTCTTTGGCTTCATCGCCTTCTTCATTGACCACGGTGATGCTGGACTTCTTGCCAAAAGGCGGATTGGTGAGGACGACTTCGTAATTGGTGCTCGGGTGTCTGCGCCAGGCTGTCTTTCTCCACGATAGGGCGATTCGTCGCCGCCGATGCCATGAAGGTAAAGATTCATCACGCAGAGGCGAGCGACACCGTGCAACCAGCTCGGTACCGGAAAGTGTTTTGGTTTTTAACTTTCTCTTCTCATCCCGATCCAAATCGTAGTTGCTTGCTGATGTAGGAATGCGCGGCAAGCAGGAACCCGCCAGTCCCACACGCCGGGTCGTTGATGGTCTCGCCCGGCTTGGGCTGGATTACATCCACAATGGCGTTGATCAGGGCGCGGGGAGTGAAGTACTGTCCCGCGCCGCCCTTCACATCGGCGGCGTTCTTTTCCAGCAAGCCTTCGTAGGCGTCGCCTTTGACGTCAGCTTCAATGTCGAGCCATTGCTCGCGCCCGATCAGGTCAAAGATGAGACGCTTGAGCTTGGCCGGGTCCTGAATCTTGTTCTGCGCCTTGCGGAAGATCACGCCCAGCATTCCCGGCTTCTTGCCCAGCTCGGTAAGGATGTGGCGATACTGGCGGTCGAGTTCTTCCCCGTCCAAGTCTTTGAGACTGTTCCAGCTCAAGTCCTTGGGGATGATGGCTGGTTTGCTGTAGGGCGGGCGGGTCTGCTCGTCGGCCATTTTGAGGAAGAGCAGGAAGGTGAGCTGCTCGACGTAGTCGCCATAGGAGAGACCGTCGTCGCGAAGGAGATTGCAGTAGTTCCAGAGTTTTTGAACGATTCCGTTGGAGGTCATGTTAGTTACAGTTGTTAACGATTGCTTTCAGTTTAACCGTGCATTTTTTCCAGATTTCATCGGCTGTATTCGCCTGTTTAATCTGGTCGGTGTACGACTTGAGCGACCTCGCGACGGCAGCGTGGAATTCGTCAGCTTGAATACGCAGCTTCCCGCCGTCAAAAATCGGTGTACCCGGCATCAACGTGATAGACCATCCACCAGTAGTTTCCGCCTGATGAAGTATTCCGCACCTCACGTTTTTCCAGAAGGCCTGAGCGTTCCCCTTGAAGACGTGGAACTCCTTCCATCTGTCGAAAAAGTTGCAGAACGCCAACTGGCTTTTGCCATCAGACGAAGGCCAGCCTTGGTGAAATGCTTCAAGTGCTTCGATCACTAGGCAGGATATAGCCATCGTCATGAATCCGTTGCGCTGGGTAATTGTGAGGGCGTTTATCGGAACAAAATACCGTTCATCGAATCGATTCTGTAGGAACGCAGCAACCGCTGCCGCATCACCCTTGGCGAGCCAGTCCTTCACATTCCGGACAGTTTCTTTCGTCCTCCAACATAGAATCGTATCGTCAGGCATGTGCTCCCATCCTCAGCGGTAGGCCTTCAGCTCCACTCTGGCATTTGGGGCATTTCCGTTCCCAAATGTCTCCGCTGTTTGCGCCGTAGTTGTGGCCGCAATGCGAACACGCGAGCTGGATATTGCGCGCGGCAAAGTCGGTGCCAGCATCGCCGGTATCACGGATTGTGATCTGCCCGTTGCGATTGACATAGCCCGGTTTTGTTGTGCCTTTGTCTTCCTGGGTCATGCTGGTTCACCATCGCGCAGCGCCGGAGGCGCGGTAGGAAGTTAGCCCAGCGCGTAAGCGCTGGGAAAAGTTATTTAGAATGTCGAGCGCCGGAGGCGCGACACATTGTCTCACACATATTTTCAGAATGTAATGCACGTTGTGTTCAGCACGAAAGAGAGGCGCAAGTTTATTCCAACCGACATGAAGGAACGCCTGTGGTCGTACACCGCCGGGATTTGCAAACGGCAAAAAGTGTTTGTGCATGCGGTTGGCGGCATGGAAGATCACATTCATCTTTTGTTGCAATTCCCCGCGACGGTCGCGATTTCCGAAGCGATCAATAAAATCAAGGTAAATTCGTCAGTGTGGATGGCAGATGAAATTGGCAAGTTTGCCTGGCAGCAAGGTTACGGCGGGTTCGGGGTGAGCAAGTCAAACATCGCGACAGTTGTGCATTACATCCAGAATCAGGAAAAGCATCATCGCAAGATGACGTTTGAAGATGAATTCATCGCGCTATTGGAAAAACACGGGATTGAATATGATCCGCGATATGTCTTCGGTTAACCTGTCGCGCCTACGGCGCTCGTCATCCTCTTCTATCCTTTCCCAGGGCTCACGCCCTGGGCTAACTTCGCCACGCGCCTCCGGCGCTGAGTTAGAGTTTTCCTCGTCTCTCTGTTTGTGGGAAAAGTTCACTATTATCATTTCCAAGCAGTGGCGTGATGCAAACCAGCGGATCGCGGCCGATGGTTAATCTTGTGGTGGCCGGAAGCTGGCTCTCGAGTTGTTGAAAAGCATCCTCAAAGAGAACCTGCGCGCCGCCAATTGGCGCGAGAGAATCCAGAGCGATCACCGCCATTTTGCGCTTTTCGCCAGCCTCGTTGAAAGTGGTATGAAAACGCTCAGGAATGGGGAACACTTGCGCAATCATGTAATCGGTTTCCGCGCATCGGCGCAAGAATTCGAGCTTTTCTTCGTCCGATCCCGAGCGAACGTAGCAGCGTGCACGCAAGTGGTAGATGAAGCCCAAATCGTCGTAAACATACCAGAGATTCAGAATGATTTCGGGTTTCTGTGCCGCATCTACGGCGCTCAGCATCTTTCTTCATCCTTTCCCAGGGCTCACGCCCTGGGCTAACCTCGCGACGCGCCTACGGCGCTGCCCGTTTGTGGGTGAGGCGCGGTTGGTCGCCTTGGGAGTTTTCTCGCTTAGCGCCAGTGCGCGGGCGCGCTCGGCCCGGATGCGCTCCAGCAGCACGGTTGCAGGTTCGTCGTTGGGATCCTGGGGGACGAGCTTGCCGGAAAAAGCAAAACGCTTAAGCATTGGCTTGCCGATAGGATATACGAGCGGCGTGAGTTTGGCCAAGATCAGATTCAATCGAATCGAGATACAGATGTATCAGCCTCGCAAGCTTCGGCGAGAGATTCTGCGTTGTTCAGCTTCCGGTGCAAAAGGGGAAGAGGTAACTCGCGACGTCAGTTCTAAGTGTCAGATTGAAATCAAATGCGGCTGTAGCTCTGCACGCGTAAATGCCTAACGTTGATATTGCCGTCTGAGTCAGCACTGCGTAACACAAGAAATTAGGTTCGTGAAATCCCCGTAGAACGGGCCGGATAGATCGACGATTGCATGGCAGATGTTCCATTCTCGGAGAAATCATCAGGAACGCTGCAAACCTTACCCATATTGGCGCACCGACAATAGTCATTAGGACGTCAAATCGGATACTCTTGGTTGACCGATCGGAACTGCTCCATCATTTGCTGATCGATCAATAAAAGACTGCTTGAACGAGAAATCAAATCCGACCGTAGTGTGTCAAATTGTAAACTATGATGAAAAACACCTAGCCGCTTTGATCAAGCAGTTTGTGTACAGCTGCCGTAGAGCCATTTGTAATGAATGTCGCAAAGCTGATCCAGCTGGCTAACCCATGCCCAACTCTCTGGAAAGTGTAGATGCAAATCGGATATCAGCGGGCCTCTGGGTTCATTGTATTTCTTTTTCCATTCATCTTTCTTTCGGCGGCTTGCCAACGGCGATCATTTTCTGAAGCTGGTCGGCTTCCCATTTGGCACGGCGCTCGGCGAGGATGCGCTTGAGCAGTTCAGAAGCATGCTCGTAATCGCGGCCTTCTTTGCGGGCGAGTTCGGCCTCGGTGGGAACGAGACGACCTTCACAGGCGGCCTTGAGCACGGAAGCGCGATAGCGCTTCAGGTTGGCCTGCACGCGCTTGAGCGCGGCAACAGCATCGTCAAGGCGGGTGAATTGTTTTTCGATTTCGGCGACGATACGGTCTTGCTCTTTTCTCGGCGGTAGAAGGAATGCAAGTTCAGCGAGCTGCTTTTTTGTGACACCGTTGATCGTTGTACCGCGACTGACATGTTTGAATACCTTGACCGCGGTGCTCATATAGAGAAGCACATAACGGGGATTGAAATATTCGGAATTGAAGAGCAGCGCCTGACTGTCCTGGCTAAAACAGAGCGGACTGGAGGTAATGGCGACTTTGCCCAGTCCGACTCGCGTCACGACAATCACCGATCCGGCTGGAACCAGATTGGTTGCGGAGTCCTGTATTGCTTCTTGGGTTATGTGCCGACGAACCGTCAATTCATGATTCTCGGCAATATCCGCGCTCGATATCCAGGGGATGTCGCCCGACCAATAATCCACTCGCGCAGTCGACGGGGTGCCACCTCCGACAACGTCAAAAATCTCTTTAACGTTCGCCTCGGCCCAATTCGCCGGCAATGTCATTCAGCCAGCCCCTCATGGTGTTGTGCCGCCCCGCTGGGGCTCGTTTTTTTCTTGCAAGCTTTCCCAGGGCTGACGCCCTGGGCTAACTCCTTGACGCACCTACGGTGCTGAGCTTGGTAAGGCAACGAAACTGGATTGCCTATTGTTTGTGATCGTTGCTTCAAAAAAAGAGTTTGTGACGACGGGAATTCAGGGACGGAGGCCCGGCAGAAGTTAGCCCAGCGCGTAAGCGCTGGGTAGGCTGAGGAAAATGATTCGAGCGCCGTAGGCGCGGCACAAAAAACCCTCATGCCACCAGCACCTCATTCAGTTCCGCGAGCATGGGCTGGAGTCTCTCACCGAAGAGCTTGTATGCCTTGCCCAGGCCGCCCATCTGGACGAAGGGAAAATCTTCAAAATCCTCTTTGTCGATTTCGATATTGGTGCCAACGTGGTCGCGGATGGCTTCAAGCCAGAGCATCTGCTCGCTGGTGAACGTTACGCCCTGCTGCTTCTGCTGCTCGATCCAGCCGGCGAAACGGGCATCAACGTCTTCCTTATAGGGATACAGCACGTTCTGCTGGTGAATGGCGAAGCGCACCAGAGAGACGATATCAGAGAGGACGCGCTCGCCGCTGCCACGCACTTTAGATTTATCAAGCTGTTCATACGCCTGCCAGAGCTGATCGGGTTCCATGCGGCGGAAGCCGTCTCCCGGCTTCTTGATGGCGTTGGCGAGTTCTTTGATCTCCGAGTAATGCAGGCGTTGCCTAAACGGGCGACTGTAAAGGACCTGCAAGGCCGTGATCTGGTCTTTGTGGGCCTCAATGAACTGCTCGAATGATCGGGTCAGTTTTTCTGCACGGTCACGGGCTGAGCGGTCCCACTCGGCCCTGGTGACCTGATCGGGAGTGACTATATCAATGATCTGCTCCTGCTGCTTTCGGATTTCAGCAGCACGCAGGCGGAACTTGGGGCTCGCAATGATGGGCATGACTGCATCAGTCAAGAGCGCCTTGGCGCTGGCAGCAATTTCGTTTTCGTCCGGCTCGGCTTTGCCTGTGGCTGCTTTCGCAGCCTCGAGTTGAGCATCAGGATCGAGGCTACGCACGAGATCGCCGACGAGAGCTGTCATCGGCTTTCCGGCAAGCTGTTCCAGTTCGGCGCGGTCGTCGGGGGCGATCTGGCGGTCAATGCGCGCCAGGCGCGAGGCAACGGAGCTGACCACATCCGGCTCGCGATTGCCCATGGCGATTCTTTCCAGCAATGCACCCAGCTTCTCAGATTTCTTGCGCTCCAGGGGCTTGGTCTCATTCAGCTCATTAGGATCAATGCCGATGGCATCAATGAGGACGAAGCGGTCTTTGCTCTTGGCGTCGCCGGTGACGGCGCGCAGCTCATCCGGCGAGAGCGTGCGCGAGCCGCGGCCCTTCATCTGCTCAAACAGGGTGCGGCTGCGGACGGCGCGCATAAAGAAGACAATTTCCAGCGGCTTGATATCCGTGCCGGTGGCGATCATGTCCACGGTGACGGCGATGCGCGGATTGTAGCTGTTGCGGAAGGATTTGATTAGCTCGTCCGGCTTGATGCCGCTGTTCACCCATTTCTCTTTTTCAACTTCGGAGCCATCGGCGGCCTTTTCTTTGACAATCTGGCGCATGGTGCCGACTTTGTAAGTGATCTTCTGGGCAGAATTCATTGCCCTTGCCGAAGACCTCACGCACGATGGTGACGATATCTTCGGCGTGGCTGTCATCCTTGGCAAAGATCAGCGTCTTGGGGACTTCTGTGCGGTCAGGAAAGATCTCCGTAAACAGCTTGTCTCGAAAAGTGGTGAGGATGGTCCGGATCTGGTCTTTGGAGACGACGCGGCGGTCAAGCTCGTCTGCGTTGTACTGGATTTCCTGATCAGCTTTTGCCCACCGTGACGCGGCGCGTTTCCTTGTTGCGGAAGTCGACGAAGAATCCGGAGTCAATTGTTGAGCCGTGTTCGCTGATTTTGGTGCGGATCTGGTACAGATCAAAGTCCACGTTCACGCCATCGGCAACGGCCTGCTCAAAGTTATATTCCATGACCAGGTTTCGATTGAAGAAGCCCAGCGTCTGGAGTGAGGGTGTGGCGGTTAGGCCGATGATGGAGGCATCAAAGTATTCGAGCACCTGCCGCCAGAGGTTGTAGATGGAGCGGTGGCACTCGTCAGTAACGATGAAGTCAAAAGTTTCAATAGGAATGCCGGCGTTGTACTCAACCGGAGGCGGCTGATGGCGCAGGCTTTCCTGGGTGAAGCCGGCATGCTCTTCCATCTCAGGATCAAGCTCTTCTCCGCGCAACATGGCGTAAAGCCGCTGGATGGTGGTGATGCAGACCTTGGCGACCGAATCCAGCTTATTGGATTGCATCTGCTGGACGTTGTATAGCTCGGTGAAGGGGCGCTGCTCGTCCGGGCGCTTTGAAGGCCTGAAATTCTTTGAGCGCCTGCGTGCCCAGGTTGTTGCGGTCCACGAGAAAGAGAATGCGGCGCGCGCCTGAGTACTTGATGAGGCGATAAATGAAGTTGCAGGCGGTGAAGGTCTTGCCGCCGCCTGTGGCCATTTGAATGAGTGCGCGGCGATCTCCACGGGCAAGTGAGACGTTCAAGGTTTTTGATGGCCGTGATCTGGGCTTTGCGCAGGCCCTCTTCCGCGAGCGGCGGCATGTTGCCCAAGCGAGCTTTGACAGTTTCTTTGCTGATCCACTCAGCGAGAGTTTCCGGCTTGTGGAAAGCAAAGACGTTGTGGCTGGCTGCGTCCGGCTCAAGGCCGTTGGTGAAGCGGGTTTCTACACCCGTACTCTCATAGCGGAACGGCAGCGGCTTGACAGGAGCATCAACAAAATCCGGCAGGCCTACGCTGTATTTTTCGGTTTGGCGCTCAACGTGGGTAAGGGTCTCGCCTTCTTTCTTGGCTTCAACGACACCGAGCGCCTTGGCATCAACAAAAAGAAGATAGTCAGCCTCGCCAAAGCCGGGCATGGGGAACTCGCGCATGGCGACGCCACCGGGAAGAGACAAGTTGAGCTCTTTACGGTCCTGGATTTTCCAGCCAGCAGCTTCCAGAAGACGATCTATAGTCTGGCGCGCCTTATCTTCCGGCGTTATAGGCATAGCGGCGTTCTAGGCATGTCGTTTCGCGAGATTATACCTTCGATTGTTAAGGGAATGGATAGAAGGTAGACCTGAAGGTAACGTTGAAGAGGCCTCCGGCGCTGCGCGCGGGCCTGCGCCAGCGAGGAACGGATTTTTTTCCTTGATCCTTTCGCGGCCACCCAACGAAGCCAAGGGGGCGCGCGAGGACCCCGCACTTTCACCCCACGAAGCCAAACGCGGGCTTCGCGAGGACCCCGCACTTTCACCCCACGAAGCCAAGGGCGGGCTTCGCGAGGACCCCGTACTTCCCTTTCCGCTTCGCTACCCTCAGCGTCACCCCGACCGCTCCTATGTCTCTGATTCAGAGGCAACTTTCGTGCTTGTTTCGTGGGGGGAAGATATGCTGCTGGCCAAAATCTCCCCCGCCCCAGGGTGGAAGGGAATGGTCTTGCGACAATTAGCAATTGGCAACTAGCAATTAGCGCAAAAGCCGGGGTGGCAGATCGGGATCGGGTGATCGGTGATGGGAAAGGCCAAACCTTACCACTGATTGACGCTGATGCAACAGTCAGATCGGGGCATCGGAAAGGCAAAAGCCTACCACGGATTGCACTGATGACAGGTAATCGCGCTGGTGGACGGAGGACCGTAGTCCTCCGCCTTGAGATGATCGAGTGGAGCGATTATTTGGTTCTTCCTGCCTCCACGTTCAGCTTATCTGCTGCGCCCGCTTGCGCCGCGGCCAAACGCGCCGTGAGCGTGCGATACGGAGAGCAGGAGACATACGTCAATCCGATGCGATGGCAATACGCGACTGATTCGGGATCGCCGCCGTGCTCTCCGCAGATTCCCAGCTCAAGATCAGGACGGACCTTGCGGCCGCGAGCTACACCCAGTTCCACCAGATAACCCACGCCCTTCTGGTCAATGGTGGCAAACGGGTCATTCTTGAGAATGCCTTTCTCCACGTATGCAGGGAGGAAGGTCCCTATATCGTCGCGGGAGAAGCCGTATGTCGTTTGTGTGAGATCGTTCGTGCCAAAGCTGAAGAATTCGGCTTCCTTCGCAATTTCATCAGCCACAACGCAGGCGCGTGGCAGCTCGATCATGGTGCCGACGTGATAGTGGACCTTGGTTCCTTTCTCCTTGAACACTTGCTCGGCCACGCCACGAATGATGGCGGCCTGGTTGGCCATTTCTTTGATTGTCACTGTCAGCGGGACCATCACTTCAGCAATCGGCTTCTTCCCTTCCTTGGCGACGTTAACCGCGGCCTCAAAGATGGCGCGTGACTGCATCTCCGTGATTTCAGGAAAAGCAATCCCCAGACGACAGCCGCGCAACCCCAGCATGGGGTTGAATTCATGCAGTTCCTCCACACGGCGCAGGATCTCGCGCGCTTCCGTCAAACGCGGCGACTTGGGATCAGTTATCTCAAGCTTGCCGATTTCAACCATCAGTTGTTCACGCTTCGGCAGGAATTCATGCAGCGGCGGATCGAGCAAGCGAATCGTTACCGGCAGGCCATCCATGGCGCGGAAAAGACCTTCAAAGTCTTCGCGCTGCATGGGAAGCAGCTTGGACAACGCTTCTCGACGTTCCGGCTCAGTGCGGGCCATGATCATGGCGCGCATGTGGGGGATGCGATCTTCGGCGAAGAACATGTGCTCCGTGCGGCAGAGTCCGATTCCTTCAGCGCCGAACGCACGTGCGGCAACAGCGTCACGCGGAATGTCAGCATTCGCGCGCACACCGATCTTGCGGAACGGTTCGGCCCAGCCCATGAGCTTCTGCAGATCAGCATTGTCCGGGCTTGCCGGCAGGGTGCCCAACTGTCCTTTCAACACGCGTCCGGTGGTGCCATCGAGCGAAATCCAGTCGCCCTCTTTCAAAGTGAGCGAGCCAACGCGCATTTCTTTTTTCTTTTCGTTGACCTCGATTTCACCTGCACCCACGATGCAGCACTTACCCATGCCACGGGTCACGACCGCGGCATGGCTCGTCATGCCGCCACGCGCGGTGAGAATTCCGGCGGCCACTTCCATGCCGTGAATGTCTTCCGGTGTGGTTTCAGAGCGCACCAGAATCACAGGATTCTTCTTTGCTCCCGTGCCGGCTTTCG
The DNA here is from genome assembly GCA_963758275.1 of Terriglobia bacterium. Classification (GTDB taxonomy): domain Bacteria; phylum Acidobacteriota; class Terriglobia; order Terriglobales; family Acidobacteriaceae; genus Angelobacter. The sequence goes on from CAVWUW010000012.1 coordinate 60,386, forward strand.
CCACAGCATCATTGGCAGTGAACACAATCTGGCCGACTGCCGCACCGGGCGATGCAGGCAGACCGGTGGCAATCAACTCAATATTGCCGCTGCGTTCGTCTAACCGTGGAACCAGGAAGTCATAAAGCTGGTTGGGATCAACGCGGAAAATCGCCTCTTCCTGCTTGATCAATCCTTCATTCACCATGTCGATGGCGATGCGAACAGCCGCCAGGCCGGTGCGCTTCCCGTTGCGGGTCTGCAACATATACAGGCGGCCTTCCTGGATGGTGAATTCAAAATCCTGCACATCGCGATAGTGTTTCTCCAGGCGCGTTGTGATGTCGCGCAGCTGGTCATAAACCTCGGGCATCTGCTTGTGCAGTTCGCTGATGTGAATGGGGGTGCGAATGCCTGCCACCACATCTTCACCCTGCGCATTCATCAGGAACTCACCGTAAAACTCCTTCACGCCAGTCGCCGGGTTGCGGGTAAAACCCACGCCTGTTCCGCTGGTCTCGCCCAGATTGCCGAACACCATGGCCTGAACATTGACGGCCGTTCCAAGCTCATCAGAGATGTTGTTGATGCGACGATAAACTTTGGCACGATCATTGTTCCATGAGCGGAATACCGCGTCTCGCGCCATGGAAAGCTGCTCCAGCGGCTGCTGCGGGAAATCGCGTCCGGCTTGCTTCTTTACCACCTGCTTGTATTGCGCAATCACTTCCTTCAAGTCTTCCGGTGTGAGTTCCGTATCCTGCTTTACGCCGCGCTTTTTCTTCCGACCGTCAAATACTTCCTCAAACGCGTCTTTGGGGATATCGAGCACCACGTTGCCGAACATCTGAATAAGGCGGCGGTAGGAGTCATAAGCAAAGCGTTCGTTGCTCGATTTTTGCGCGAGTGCCTTGACGCTCTCATCATTGAGGCCCAGGTTCAGGATGGTGTCCATCATGCCGGGCATGGAGAACTTGGCGCCTGAGCGCACGCTGACCAGGAGTGGATTCGTCCCTGTTCCCAGCTTTTGTCGCTGCAGTTCTTCCAGGCGGGAAAGAGCCGCCATCGTCTGCTGGTTTACTGCTTCAGAAGTCTTGTTGGTCCGCATGTACTCGCGACAGGCTTCTGTCTGAATGGTGAAGCCGGGAGGCACGGGGAGACCGGCGTTTGTCATCTCGGCCAGTCCGGCGCCTTTGCCGCCGAGTTCATCTTTCATTTTGCCGTTGCCTTCAGCTTTACCACCACCAAAGAAATAAACGTATTGCGTGCCTTTTGGGGTCTTTGCGACTTCTGCGGGGGGACGTGAAATGGGGGTTACGCTCATGAAAACACTCTCCAATGAATTCTGGGATGGATACGGTTAAGAGGTTTAACTATTAATCTTAAACTCTTTGAAGGCCAATGTTCTACTCTGCGGCGCCGCTGGAGCGGAGAGCTCAAATCTTAAGCGGGCTTTCGGGCTAACTCCGCACTTTTTGCAGTGCTGCGGGCCCATTTTGGCGGCAAATTTTTATTTCCGTTCCGTCACAATTTCCGAGAAATCCGCAATGCTGGAGAACTCGCGCACAAGTGTTTGCAGCAGCCCCAGCCGCTGGGACCGCAACATCTCATCCTCAACCATCACCATGACTTTGTCGAAAAAAGCGTCAATGGCAGGACGGAGCTGAGAAATCTCCAGCAGTGCCTGCTCATAGCGCCCGGCGGCCCGCAGCGCGTTTACGTTGTTGGCCACCTGAGGAATGGCTCCCGCGAGCTTTTTCTCTTCCGCTTCTATCAGGGCATCCGGATTGAACGGCTCAGCCACTTTGCTTTTTGCTTCCGCAGCCTGGCGAAGAATGTTCTTCATGCGCTTGAACGACGTTGAGATGGCCTCAAAGTCCGCTGACGGACGAACCCTGGCAACTGCCTGTGCGCGAGCGGCAGCATCAACAATATCGTTCACGTCCGCGGCCAGCACCGCATTGACCACGTCATAGGCCAGTCCAAGAGTATCGCGCAGATAAAATTCCAGTCGCTCGCGGAAGAAGCTGCTCAACGCGCTCACGTACGCATCTCCGCTGAGAGTGAATTTTTTCTCCGCATCAGTGCCCTCATAGGCGGCGCGGGCATTCTTCATCAGCTCGGAAAGATTCAGTGGCAGCTTGTGTTCGGCAATCGTCTTGGTGATGCCATTGGCCTGGCGGCGCAGCGCGAAGGGGTCTTTAGAACCCGATGGAATCAGGCCGAGAGCAAACATCCCAGCAATCGAGTCGGCCTTATCGGCAATGGAGAGGACTGCGCCTTCCAGAGTGCGCGGAGCTGAATCCTCCATGGATTCAGGCTTGTAGTGCTCGTAGATTGCATCCGCCACTGCCGCCGGCAAGCCCTGTACCCTGGCATAGAGTCCGCCGACGATGCCCTGAAGCTCGGTGAACTCCTTCACCAGTTCGGCAGTCAGATCAGCCTTCGCCAAGTGGACGGCCTGCTGCACAGCTTTCCCATCGAGCTTGTGCCCGGAGTTCGATAAGGAAGATTCCAGCCACCCGGCCACACGGCCCATGCGTTCCGCCTTACCGTAATAGCTGCCGAGATCTTTCTGGAACGTCACCGCCTTGAGCATGTCAACACGAGCGGTGAGAGGAGTTTTCTGATCGGTATCCCAGAAGAAGCGCGCGTCATTGAAGCGGGCGCGCAGAACGCGTTCATTGCCGTGACGGATTATTCCATCGGGATCGCCAGCGGTATTGAGCACTGCAAGAAAGTGCGGCGCCAGCTTGCCTTGCGCATCCTCGACCGCGAAATATTTCTGGTGATCACGCATTACTGTGACCAGCACTTCTTCCGGCAAAGAAAGATATTCACGGTCAAAGCTGCCGAGAATTGCTGAAGGCCATTCTGTGAGGTTCACCACGATGTTGAGCAGCTCAGCGTCTTCACGCCAGCGCGCCCCGTGAATCGTGCGGGTGGCCGCATCAAGCGCCTTGCGAATGTGATGTTCGCGCTCGCTGTAGCTGGCCATGACGTAGGCATTGCGCATGGCTTCAGCATATTGAGCCGGGGAAGATACACTGACGTCTCCCGAGCCAAGAATCCGATGTCCGCGTGAAATCTTGCTTGCTTTCACCCCGCCAAACTCAAAGGGGATGACCTGACCATCGAGCAGAGCCACGCTCCAACGCACCGGGCGCACAAATCGCTCAGGCTTGTTGGCGCGCCAGTACATGTTCTTGGCCCAGTAGATGGAGTTGACCTCCCTGGGCAGCAGATCACGCAGGACGTCAGAGGCGGAACGCCCCTTCTTTGTAACTGTGGCAGCCAGGTATTCGCCTTTGGGATTCGTTACACGCCCCAAAGCATCCACACTCACGCCGGCTTTTTTGGCGAAGGCTTCCGCCGCAGGAGTTGGTTGCCCATCCTTGAATGCGATCTTCACCGCCGGGCCAAGGAGCTGCTCTTCTACATCCGGCTGAGACCCACGGATGGAACGGCAGACAACCGCAAGGCGACGAGGCGTGGAATAGGCTTCCACATCGGCTGCATCAGTGAGACGCTCCGCAGTGAGCAGGTCCTTCACGCGCTTCTGCAACTCATGCCGCGCCCCATCCAGCATTCGCGCGGGAATTTCTTCACAGCCAATCTCGAGGAGAAAGTCAGGCATCACGCTGCTCCTCCCGTTTGCGCTTTGCTCGTTTCCAGTGCGGCGTTCTGTTGAGCGAGGTACGCCTTAGCCAAGCCGACAGCAAGTTGCCGCACGCGGGCAATCACACCCACGCGCTCCGTTACAGAAATGGCTCCGCGTGCGTCGAGAATATTGAACAGATGGGAGCACTTGAGGCAAAGCTCATAGGCCGCCAATAAAGGATAGCGTTCCTTCTCCGCCGCCGAGGCATTCTTGTTCTGCATTACAGTATTAAAGTTATTGATGAGGGTCTGGCACTCAGACTCATACATTTCCAAGTGCTTCCACGCTTTGCTCACATCAGCTCCTTCAAAGTTGTAAACCGAAAGCTGGAGCTCATCTTGAAACCGAACGTCGCGGTAAGTGGTGGGAGCGCCGGTCTTCGGATCGCGCGCCCAGACAATGTCATAAATGCTGTCCATGTCCTGCAAAAAGGCCGCGATGCGCTCCATGCCGTAAGTGAGTTCAGCGCAGATGGGGTCAAGATCAACTCCGCCACATTGCTGGAAATAGGTGAACTGCGTGATCTCGAGCCCATCGAGCATCACCTGCCAGCCCACACCCCATGCGCCCAGGGTGGGCGACTCCCAGTTGTCCTCTTCAAACTTGATATCGTGCTGACGAAGATCGATCCCCAGAGCTGTCAACGATGCCAGATACAGTTCCTGCACATTTTCAGGTGGAGGTTTAAGAATTACCTGCATCTGCATGTGTTTGTAAAGGCGATTTGGATTATCACCGTAGCGTCCGTCAGCCGGCCTGCGCGAGGGCTGGATATAGGCCACCTTATACGGTCGGGGTCCGAGTGAGCGCAGAAAGGTTTCCGGCGACATGGTGCCCGCGCCTACTTCAGTATCGTAAGGCTGCTGCAAGACGCATCCCTGCTCCGCCCAGAAGCTGGATAGGCGCAGGATGATTTCCTGGTAAGTAGGAGCATTGGCTTTGGGCATGGTCGAAAGTACTTAATTTATCAGAACTTTGCCATCACCGCTGTGCGGTTGCTAAGCTATCTTTAAAGCTGTCTTGCCGTTTACTGCCTCACATCCCGCAGCCATTCTTCCCTTCCGGAAGCACTTCATATTCTCTGCTCTGGTGGTGGGCGCCGTTGCACCGGACCTGCACTACTTTATTGGAGTTGATCACCATTTTCAGGCGACCCACACGGTCGCCGGGGCCTTTTATATTTGCCTTCCCTCTGCCCTAGCGGTGTTGTGGCTGTTTCAACGAGTGCTGAAACTGCCATTGATCAGCCTGGCGCCAGAAGGACTGCAGCCCCGGCTGGTGCGCTTTGGGGAGCCATTCCGGTTCGGCCCGGCAAAGCGATTCGGCTGGATTTTGATATCGCTGCTGCTGGGGATCTTTTCTCATTTGCTTTGGGATTCATTCACCCATGGCAGAGGATACATGGTGCAACACATTGCTTTGCTTCACGCGATGCCATTCGCGCAGTATGGTATCTATCGGCCACTTTATAACCTGCTTCAGCATTTGAGTTCACTGCTGGGTCTGGGCATCCTTATGACCGCGTATTACCGATGGTCAGAAAAGGCGCAAGCGCAGCCCGTTCCGGAGAGCCTTAAGCTGAGTCCAAGAATAAAGTGCATTTCGATTGCGGCGATTGGAGCCGGCGCTGCAATTTTGGGAATGATTTGCGGATTTGCGGAGTCTCGCCAGTCAACCAAAGTCACTGCATTTTTTGTGGATGGCATCATCTGGTTTACCACTCTGGCCATTGCCGGACTGGTGGTGTTCAGCTTGTACTGGCACAAGGGTCTTCGATCAGGCCCCTCCATCTCGCAGCCGAGTTGATGGCTAAAGTCTTTCCAGCATCCCTGCAGTGACCAGCTTCTTCTCAATGTGGCGTTCAATGCGCTGAGCAAGAAAGCGCCGCAGATCCGCAGCTCGCTGTCGCGGCCAGGGCGTGGAACCAACGAAGCGATCCACAGGCGCGCGAAACATTTCCGCCGCAACGGCGCGCGAGTCAGGAAGGATTTCCGTGCTGGCCAGGCGCTTGTCTCGCACGCACAGCAGGCCATCGGCAAGAGGATGGAACCAGGCGCGGTTGCCATTTAATGTGGCGCCGCACACGATGCATTCGTTCAGCTCAGGCAGCAGACCGATGAGACGCACGATCCAGAGATCAAAATATGTCAGCGGCATCCAGATGGAATCTGGCTTGAGCTGGCGAACAACGGCAAGCGTGAGACGGAAAATTTCATCGCTGGGCTCGCGGTCGGGAAGAAGCTGGTCGATGACTTCAGCAATGTAGCTCAGCGCGACCAGGCGAGGATAGCTGACCTCCACCGTTAGAGGTGAGGAGATGATGTCGCACGAATCCAGGCGCGCGAGTTCCTGCTTCGCTTTCTCCTCCCAATGCGCGATGACGTGAGTCAGCGGTTCCAGCGCTCCGCCAAAGCGCTTCCTGGAACGCTTGGCCGCTTTGGCCACGCCACGCACCTTGCCTTCTGAGCGGGTAAAAAACGTAACCAGCAGATCCGCTTCATGAAACGGATAGGTCCGCAGAATCAAAGCTTCAGACTGGCTGGGCATGGGCTAGTGCCTGCATCACGCGCATCGAGCATAAAGCAAAACGCGCAGCTGTGCGGCTGCGCGTTGATGAAACTCTAATGGCGGCTAACGACCGAAATACTTGGCGTTGATTTCGGTATAGGCCTTCCATTTTTCCGGCAGGTCATCGAGCGCGAAAATTGCTGAGACGGGACACACCGGAACGCAGGCGCCACAATCGATGCACTCAACGGGATCGATGAAAAGCTGGTTAGCGCCTTCAAACTGCGGTTCGTCTTTTTTGGGGTGGATGCAGTCAACGGGGCAGGCGTCCACGCAGGCACTGTCTTTCGTCCCGATGCAAGGCTCTGCAATTACATAGGCCATAAAGGTCGTTTCTCCATGAGCTTTTGGGCTGAATGCGTAATAAAAGATTCTAGCAGCAAATCTCCGGTCCGCAACCAGTTTGCCTGCTTTCTATCATCCAGCGCGCCCGCGGATCGGAATGTGACCAATGTCACGGCGCATAGAAATTTTTTCCAGCCCGCTTGGCTATAAAATTCGCGCCAGTGCCGAAATGACATTACGCACTGACAAGTTCATGCTGCGGCTCATACTCTACGATGTAACCAGCCACGGCGCTCGCCGCGACTGTGTATGGACTGGCCAGATACATCTGCCCAGGGCCACTACGGCCGGGGAAGTTCCTGTTTTGAGCGCTGATGACGACTTGATCAGGCCTGGTGGAGACGCCCGGCCCAGCGTTAATACAAGCGCCACAACTCGGTTCAATTACGATTGCGCCGCCCTTGTGAAAGACATCCAGATAGCCTCGCTCGATGCAGTAATCGCGCGTGCCCTGTGAGCCAAACTGAATATAAAACTTGCAACTCTCGGCCACTCTCTTGCCCTGCTGCAGAGCATCTGAGAGGACCTGGGCATACATGTCCATGTCAGCATTTTTGCCCGCGGTGCAAGTGCCGCCATAAGCGATCTCCACCGGCACAGGAGTGTTGAGTTCACGAACAAACTTGCCGTTTCCAGGATCGCCCGGGGTGGCAACCATCGGTGTGATTTCATCCGCGTTTAATTCGATGACATGCGCGTACTCGGCATCAGGATCACTGAACAGTCCTTTGCAATAACTCTCCGCCTGTGCCAGCGAAAGCCCGCGGCGCTCCATCAAAAACTGCACTGTCTTCTGGTCCGGCGCGACTATGCCCGTGAATCCGCCAATCTCTGCCGCCATGTTCGTCATGGTGGCGCGCTCGTCCACGCTCAGCTCTTCCATGGCCTCGCCCGTGTACTCCATCACTTTGGCCAAAGCTTTGCCGCTGCGGATGTAGTCCAGGCTCAGCAGCAGGAGGATGAAATCCTTGGCCGTGACGTTCGGCTTCCTCTTGCCGCGAACCACCACCCTCACCGATTCCGGCACTTTCACGCGAACGTCTTTCGTGATCCACGAATTGAAAACATCCGTCGTCCCGATTCCAAACGCCACGCAGCCCACAGCGCCAACGTGCGGCGTGTGCGAATCCGACCCAACATTCAACTGCCCCGGCAACGCATAGCTCTCCGCGATCACCGAATGGCAAATCCCTTCTGAGCCCTTCCGATCTTTCAGCTCGCCATGCAATTTAATTCCCTGCTTCTTGGAGAAGTCTTCCTGCTTCAGCTTGAGCTGTGTCGCCAGATCCAGCAGCCCCATTTTGCGTTTTTCTTCTGAAAGCACTTCATCCAGGAACGTCAGGTGGTCGCGGAAAAAGAGAATGCTCTCCCGATCATTCACCTTCGCATCCTTGCCGACAAAATGCTCAAAGAAGATGGCCGACATCGGCGTCACGTACTCATGGCTGAAGCGCAGGTCGGTGCGCGCGAAGCCAGAGTCTCCTGGCTTTACGGCAGTAACGCCGGGCTCGCCTTTTTCATTCAACATATGGCGGGCGAAGATTTTTTCCGCAATTGTCATGGGCCGCTTGCCTGTCTGAATCGGGGGAAGAAAGACTTTCTTCTGCATGCGGGCTACGTTGAACGGAAACAGCCCACCGTATTCAATCACCTGGCGCGTGATGTCGTCTTCGCCTTCCGTAAATTTGCTCAGAGGAATCTCTTGCCCCGGCACGAATCTTGTCAATCATGCTGAAGTCTGTGGTGGTAAGCACGCCCAGGTTCTGGCAATTCTGCTTGTAAATCCGCTCAATATTCTCCGCGATCACCAGCTTGATGCCGGCGCACAGTTCCGCATAGGGAGACTGCTCGCGGCTTGAACCTTTGCCGCGTCGTTTGCCGCTTACCGCGGCGACAAAACCACCCTTCTTCACGTCGCCGCGTTGGATTGGGACTTCATTCCCGCATTTCAGCCCCGTATAAGGGAACTCGCCCAGCGTCTCATCAAAGAAAAAGCAAATATGAGCCGGCGTGATCTCATCGGTGGAGATGTCATCGCGCAGCTTGGGATTGTTCTGCGGGTTCTTGGTGTCCCACGCCAGGTCTTCCCCGGCCAGCTGCCGCCGGATCAGCTCAGGATCTTCCGTTAAGAAAAGGATGCGGCCCTGGAACTTGCATTTATCAGGACGTTTGACGATCTCGCGGTTCAGCAGTGACGGTTCCACAAGAAAATTCTAGCAAATATGGTTCCAAGTTGCTCTCCTGCTCTCTATCTAGAAACCGGTGCGCCGGCAAACATTGAACCTTGTATCTTTGCATCAGGACTACTGATTGCGGCCAATCGCCGGAAGGCCAGAAGCGTAAGCCCGGTGAAGATCACCGCCTGCGCAACATGGATCCAGAACCACCACTTATCTGCGCCGTTTTCCCACAGCAAGCGCCGTGTTGCATCATGCGGCCAAACAAAAAAGAAGAACACCATATCCCCAATGATGTGCACCGGTATGCTGGTAATGATTGAGTTCGTCAACCCAGCGATGGCGGCAAAAGTCACTCCCACCAGGAAATAGATCAACACCTTGGGCCATAAAAAGCCGTGGTTATAATGTGCCAGGGCAAAGAATACAGAAGCAATGATGGCTGCCGTCGCAGGACGAAAATCACGCTCCAACATGAGTTGAGAATACCCACGGAACCCAGTCTCTTCTGAGAACGGTGATACGAGCGAGCCCATGATGAGCATGGGGTACACGGTTAGCGCAGGGTGAGCCGACAGGTCAGGGATGGAATTCGCACGCATCCTGAACAGGTTAAAGAAGACAATCCAGGAGCCTGCGAGAGCAACTATCCCCAGCACTCCCGCGATGAGACTCCAAAAAAGCGCCGGCATCGTAACCGGATTGGCGCGTCGATAGCGACGCCGGACTTCAGCCGCGCTGCGGGGCCATCCCGCGCCGCCGCAATAGCGCCACATCCCCCAGAGGATCAGCGCCATCACCGGAACAGACCAGGGGACCCTCGGGTTGCGCTTGAGATTAACAACGATAAGTGCGGTCCATACAGCAGCCGCTGACAATGAGATCAAAAGGCCAGCAACGCCGCACCACACGGCCCGCATGAGCAAACTCAAGCGCTTGTACATGAATGCACCCTAAGTGTCGAGGCTGAACATCGTAAGCGAGAATCACCAGTAACTGAGGACAGAAATTAGTTCTGGTCGAAATTCAAAATTGTGAGTACCTTATTGCGCTGTGACTACCAACCCCAAATGCCTGAAATGCGGCACGGATCTAACACTTAACGAGCACGGAATAGCTCCCGTTCTTTGCGATCCTTGCGCCGGTGTGGCGGGCAAGAAGGCGCGCAAGTCCCTACTCACCGGCACTTTGCGTGACTACCCGGCTACCACGCTCCTCCTGGCCATCAACATCGTCTTGTTTGTCGCGATGACCATAATGGGCGCTGGCATTATCAGTCCGAGCTGGAACGCGCTTCTGAAATGGGGTGGCGATTACGGACCCTTCACCCTTGGCGGCGAATACTGGCGTCTTATCACGGCTACTTTTCTGCATGCAGGAATCATTCACATCGGCATGAACATGTGGTGCTTGTACTATCTGGGACCGATTTGTGAACGGGTTTTTGGGCGCCTGCAGACCATCGGCATTTATCTGCTCACTGGAATGGGAGGATGGTTACTCAGCCTGGCGCATACTCCTGATGGTCTTTCCGTTGGCGCCTCAGGCGCAATCTTCGGGATCGCAGGCGCGATTGTGGCGGGAGCGAAATTCGGAGAGCTTTCGCTCAGACAGGGAGAGAGGAAAGCCCTCATCAGCAGCGTGGTAATTTTTCTTGTGATCAGTTTTGCATACGGCGGTTTTAGCAGCGGCGTTGACAACATGGCCCACATCGGCGGGTTTGTGTCTGGACTTCTGCTGGGGCTTCCGCTTGGTGGCTTTGCCCGCAAACACAAGCTTTATCAGGTGGGCATTTTCGCCGTAAGCTGCCTCCTCTTTTTCGCCGCGGGTCGCCAGCTGGTTCAGGATCATGGGGCCCGGGGACTCCTGGCGCGGGCCGATGCCGCCAGCGAACACAAAGACTTTGCCAAGGCCATTCACCTCCTGGAAAAATACCGCACGGTTCAGCCCGACGACGTCGACATGCTCACGTGGCTTGGCGACCTTTATTCCGCAACTGATCAGCGCGACAAGGCTGCTGAGGCGTATCAGCGTGCGTTGAAGCTCAATCCCAATGACGAGGATGCCAAAGGCGGATTGGACGATCTGCGGGAAGCGGCGCTCAAAACGAAGAAATGAACTCCATCAGAACAAATTCTTTAGCTCCTGAGGTGTTACTTGGCTAGCTGTGTTCAATGCGGCGCGCAACTGCCCGCGCTCACGTTTGGCGATGCTTCAAAATTTTGCAAAAACTGCCGGAACATTGCACCGAAGCCCAAATCCAAACGTCGTTACGAAGACGAATTGGAGCCCGTTGCGCTTCCCCTTGCGCGCATTCTGAACGGCACCAACTGTCTTATCGCAGCAAGTGTGGTTGTCTGGGTCATCATGGTGGCCAGCGGAATATCCGCAATTGATCCATCCGGCACAGATCTGCTCCGATGGGGGGCTGACTATGGACCAAAAACGTTGGACGGCCAGTACTGGCGCGTAATTACCGCTGCATTTCTCCACTTCGGCATTATCCATCTCGCCTTAAACATGTGGTGTCTGTGGTCTCTTGGACGGCTCACAGAAAAGCTGGTTGGCCGTTTCGCCACATTTGCCCTTTACGTGATCACCGCCGTGGGTGGGTCCATCCTGAGCCTCAGTTGGGATCCCATGCGGGTCAGCGCCGGCGCTTCGGGCGCGATCTTCGGTCTGGCCGGAGTCCTGATTCCGATTCTGTATTACGGCAAGCTCAATCTCGCACCGGAGAGCAAGCGTCGCCTGCTTGGATACGTGGTGAAGTTCGCAGGCATCAACCTTCTCTATGGCTTAAAAGACAACATTGACAATATGGGCCACCTCGGCGGGCTGGTAACTGGTCTGGCAATTGGCTTTTTCCTCGCGCGCGGATGGTCGCTTTTGCTTGAAGAACGTATGTTGCAGAGTCGTAAAGTATTCATGAACTCGGCTGTTGTCGTCATTCTGATTTTTGTGCCGGTGGCCAGGGCCAAGAGCTGGGCTCCGGAGTTGGCCCGCGCGGAAGAGGCGGTGCATCACGACAATTTCAACGAGGTCTCTCCCATTTAGAGCGGTATACAGCCGCACGTTCCGATGATGCTTATGGTCACGCCATGCTGGGCTACACGCTGGAGCAACTCGATCGCAATGGCGAAGCTGCCACCGAATACGAACGAAGCCTGGCTCTCGAACCCGATTATCCTTTTGTCGAGGTCAATCTAGTCGACATCTACGTGCAGCGACATGAGTTCAAGGAAGCCGTGCCACTCTTCCGCAAAGGGCTGCCGCAAATGAAGGCGGCTGATGCGGAGTTCTATTTCGAATTCGCAGAAGCGCTCAAAGAAACAGGCAGCCTGGAAGAAGCAGAAAGCGCGCTTCAACACTGTCTGGGCATGGATGACAACAATCTCCAGGCCCATCGACTGCTGGCCGAGGTACTCGAGGCCGAAGGTAAATCCGCACTCGCTGTTCAGGAGACGAAGTACGCAATCACTCTGGCCAAAAAGAGCCAGAATCCCAAATAGAAATTCAGCCAACTCCGGCGATTCTGGCAATCTTGGCAATTCCGGCAATTCATTTATCCTGTTCTCATGCCTCAATGCCTGAAGTGCGGCGCTGAACTGCCGGTCAATGAAGAAGGAATGGCTCCGGTCCTGTGTGACCGTTGTGCTGGACGCGCCACACGTCGTGCGCGTGTGGGAATGAACACCAGCACACTGCGGGAATTTCCTGCCACCACCATTCTCACTGGCATCAACGTTCTCGTTTACACTCTTATGGTGCTCGCCAGCGGCTCTTTCTGGGAATTTGGCGGCATGACGCTCTACCACTTCGGCGGCAACTTTGGACCGGCAACCCTCACCGGCGATTACTGGCGTTTGGTCACCACAGGTTTTGTTCATGCTGGTTTGCTTCACATCGGTTTCAACATGTGGTGTTTGTGGAGCCTGGGACAGCTATCAGAGCGCCTGTTTGGCAGTTGGATTACCTTTGCTGTGTATATGCTCACCGGTGTAAGTGGAGCTCTGCTCAGCACCGCCGTGCACCCTACGCACCTGGAAATAGGAGCGTCAGGCGCCGTCTTCGGCATCGCTGGCGCCATTCTCTCAGGAATTAAGTTTGGCAATGTAGCAGTCTCAAGCTTTCAGAAGCGGCAGATCATCAGCAGCATGATTTTTTTCGTCATCTTCAACCTGGCGTTTGGCGCAGCGTTGCCAGGGATCGACAATTGGTGTCATCTGGGGGGTCTCATTTCCGGCCTGATCTTCGGCGTGCCACTCGCTATTGCAGCAGCAACCGGCAAAAAGGGCTTTGAATGGCTCACCATGATCCTGGCCGCGCTGGTCCTGGCCGGCATTGGCGCCCGCGTGGTTCAGGCACGGGCCGCCGATATCAGGCCCTACCTGCAGCAAACATTACAGAACAGCCGGCCAAGTGAAACAAAGAGTGGGCAGGTGGCCTACAATCAAAGCTCCGGACTTAAACCAGCCTTCCTGCCTTTCCACAGCCGTCGGAGTTAGACTATCGGCAATAAGTTCCAGCGCTTCTCCGGAGAGTCCGCCGTTTGTAACGTAAGAAGGAGGACCCCATGCCCACAGCCATTCAGGAAGTTGCTGCTCCCATTGTCGCCACACAGGAGCAAGCGCTCAACCACAGCACGAAAACAGTTCTGGTTGATGGCCAGAATGTCGCCATTCCGTCGCCGTTCCCCTCGCCTGCCGACTGGCGCGATTGCTGGATTTATTTCCTTATGACTGACCGCTTCAACGGTCTCACTCCCCCGAATTCGCAGTGGGACCAGAAATTCAACTTCCATCAGGGTGGAACCTTCGAAGGCATCCGCAGGCAGCTTGGCTACCTGCAAGAACTGGGAGTAGGCGCAATCTGGATTTCTCCCGTACTCAAGAATTCACGACCCAACCAGTTTGCCTTCACCTATCCCGGATATAACACGCAGGACTTCCTGAATGTTGACGAACGCTTCAGCAGTGACGGCACTCGCTCCACAGCAGAAAAGGAGCTGACCGGGCTGGTGGATGAGGCGCACGCGCGCGGCATGTACGTGATTCTCGATATCGTGCTTAACCACGCTGGCCGCGTATTCGACTACCAGCTTGATGCCAACACCATTGTGGATTCAGTTCCATTGAATGGAGAAAAACATATCGACTGGCTGAACGGCTTCGGCTTCCCGCGTAACGACTGGGAAGACAGCAACCTGCCGTCCCCAGCCAATTTGTCTCCCGACGACGCCGTCTGGCCCACTGATCTTCAGCATCCGGAATTCTTCCGTCGCCGCGGCAGCAAGATCAGCGACACCCCGGACGCCAGCGGCTTTGTGCCTGGCGATTTCGGTGTCCTTCGCCAGATGGTAGCCGAATATGATGCCACCGTTCCCGGCCAGGAATCGGTCCGCGCCACTTACGGCCCGCAGCCTGTTCTTACCATTCTGGTTCGCGCTTATGAATACCTAATCGCAAAATATGACGTGGATGGTTTCCGCATTGATACAGTGAAATATATCCGGACGGACATTGTGGAGACGTTCGGCAATGCCATGCGCGAGTACGCTCTCAGCGTGGGCAAGAAAAATTTCTTCACCTTTGGCGAAATCTACGACAGCGAAGACCAGATCAACCGTTTCATCGGCCGCAATGGCAGTGACACGGACGGATTCGGAATTGATGCCGCGCTCGATTTTCCGCTGTTCTTCACCTTACCGGGCGTCGCCAAAGCATTGCAACCTGTGGAGAGCGTCCGCCAAGTATTTGAGAAGCGCAAAGCCGCTGAGAAAGACCTGATCAGCTCACACGGTGAGGCGGGCAAATACTTTGTCAGCTTTCTCGACAATCACGATCAGAACCAGCGCTTCAACACGCCTTCAACCCCGCAGAACCAGATCACCCTTGGACTTGCCGTGCTCTTCTGCCTGCAGGGAATTCCCTGCGTTTATTACGGCACGGAACAAGGACTGCAAGGAACCAACGACGGTGCCGGGCACCCCGTTCTAGATTCTCTTGAGTCTGTCCGTGAGGCGCTTTGGGGCAAAACGCCCGTACCTTTTGACTCCGGCAATCCACTCTACAAAGATCTCCAGCAGATTGCGCAGTTGCGTGCTTCTGAGCCGCCGCTGCGGTATGGCCGCATCTATTTCCGTCCTGTATCCGGGAATGCCCATGACTTCGGACAGTCATTCGGCAACGGCGGCGTGATCGCCTTTTCCCGCATTCTCACTGACCGCGAAATCGTGCTGGTTGCCAACACCTCGTTTGACCGGCCGTTCCGTGGATCAGTGCTGGTGGACTACGACCTGAACCATGGAGCGCCGGACTTCAACATTGCATACAGCAATCAAGGCTCTTCAGGAAATGTCTCCGCGCAGGTGGCTCCGGGGAGCGTGTTTCCGCTGAGCGGTCCCGCCAACCTGCCTCTCGCCTCACTGCCGGTTTCGCTTCAAGCCCAGGAAGTCCAGATCTTAACGCCCCGGTGAGCAAAAATGATTCACCCAGGACGAACTGCATGAAGCTGCAAGACAAATCGAACGGCTACGATGAAATTGCTCATCATTTCATTGCCGCCCGCAATTTGCGGATCGGTCCTCGGCTGGTGCGGGAGTGGAGTGCCGGGCTGAAGCCGGGAGTAGCCATCCTTGATCTTGCCTGCGGCCATGGCGTGCCGACTACACAGACGCTGGTTGACCAGGGATTTGAAATCTATGGCGTCGACGCTTCGCCCAAACTGCTGGCGGAGTTCAGGAAGCGCTTCCCTGCTGCACATGCCGAATGCGCTGGCGTGGAAGATTCGGAGTTTTTGGGCGGACCTTTGACGCGGTGATCTGCTGGGGCGTGATGTTCCTGTTGCCGATTGAAACCCAACGGCTTGTCATCAGCAAAGTTGCGCGACTGCTGAACCCCGGCGGCAAGTTTCTCTTCACTTCGGTGAGGGATGAGGTTCGCTGGAATGATTCGCTCACCGGCCGCGAATCCTACTCTCCCGGCGCTGAATGGTACCGCCGCGCGCTCAGCGAACAAGGTCTGGTCATTGAGCGCGAGGAATCCGACGAAGGAGAGAATTACAACTTTTTCGTGGTGAAACCTGCGTGATGCTGCTCACGTTTAATTAAAGCAGCAGTGGTTCCCAAGTCTCAGCCGCAATCCACTTACGGGCGCAGAAGGGCACTCTTCTGTTTTATCCGTTCCTCTGTGCTTCAAGTGTTTTGGGTTGTCCCGCACGCGCAATCGCTCCTACGCGATACACTGCATTAGACACAAAACGCTATGATCCGCAAACAGACCTTGAAGCCCTCGACTCCGTTTTCCTGACCCTGATGTGGGGAAAATGTCCTATGACGAATCTGCTGCGCCCGATTGCGCGCGGGCAGGCACAAGAAATTTAAGGAAGAATGGTTCGCTTGACCGAACCTGAAACCCATCAAAAACCAGAAGGAACTCGATCTGGCAGAAAAACAGCTGGACGACCTGAGGGCCCGCACAATCAACTTTTTACTCCCTCATGTCCAGGCGAGTTTCGCTCCTTGATCTTGGGTCATCCGCCTTTCGGGCTGCCTGAGTCTAGATTTCAGCGCCCGGCCAGATACTCCTGCACGCTTGGCACGCCCTCTACTCTCCCAGCGAAGATCTCTTTGAACTCGTGCAGAAGCTCCTCATGGATGATGCTGTTGCTGGCCAGCACTTGGCGACTGTCGATGGAAAACGGCTGGCCGCTGAATTTGGTTACCGTGCCTCCGGCTTCCTGCGCAATCAACACTCCTGCGGCGGTGTCCCAGGAATTCAGGTTGAACTCCCAAAAACCATCGTAGCGTCCGCAGGAGACATAACAAAGATCGAGTGCGGCAGAGCCGGCGCGGCGCACGCCATGGGAGCGCAGCGTGAGCTGATGATAGAAGTGGATGTTGGGGTTCTTGTGGCGTTTGTGGCTGGGAAATCCTGTAGCCACCAGGCTTTCCTGCAGGTGTGGAGTCCGCGAAACACCGATGGGCACGGCGTTCAGCCGTGATCCGCTGCCCTTTTCAGCGGCAAACATTTCGTCGCGGTTAGGATCGTAGATTACGCCGGCAATGCGCTCGCCCTTATATTCCAGCGCCATGGAAACGCAGAACACCGGATAGCCATGGGCAAAGTTTGTGGTCCCGTCGAGCGGATCGATATACCAGCGATAGTCGCTGCCGGTTTCATTGCGGCTTCCCTCTTCCCCAATGAGGTCATGCTCTGGCCAGCGTCGCCGTATCTGTTCCACGATCAGCTTTTCTGAGTTCCGATCCGCCCTGGTGACCAGGTCGGCATCGCCCTTGTATTCAATAGCGACCTTGCCGAAATACGACATGAGCAAGGCTCCGGCTTCGCGAGCCAGTTCCTGCATGGGATTGAGAAAGTCCTGCTGGGGCATTAACGGGTGCGGCGCCCGTTATCTTCCGCAATGTACATGATCTCGTGCTTGAAGATAAACAGATTGGGAGCGCCCTCACGGGTGAGCCGGATCATGGCTGCGTCATAATATTCAACCCAGCCGCGAAAGGTTTCGCCGGAGAGAAGTTTCACCGCTACCGGCGTCTGTTTTTCACCTAGCGCCTTGAGGTAGGTCGGCTCCATACCGGTATCATCGGGAGGAGGTGTTTTGGTCGGTTTCTTGCCGAAAGCTGGAGCACCCGCACGAAAAGCCATGGGCACATTGTAGCGTGAAATCGCGCCACGCCGAAAGAATTCTCTCTCAGGACAAGTACCTTCGTGCCGAAGCACTCAGCAGTCGGCAGTCGGCATTCAGCCCACTACGGATTCACTGTGTCTGAAACTTTTCTTCCAGCCATAACGGCGAGCGGCTGAGTGCTGGATCGTTAACTGCTATTTCGCTTTCGAAGTGTAATATCCCGCCCTGTGCCGCACTTGATAGGCTTGCCCATCAGCATCCTTCTTGGCGACCTCAACCGTGATACGGCGGAAGGGAGAATCCGAAAGTTGGCGGTTGGGATAATATGCCAGCAGATACTGGGTGCGGAGCTCTTCACTGATCTGGCGGAACGCCTCATCAAGGTCATTCAAGCCGCTGGCGTAGTAGTACTTGCCGCCAGTGTCATGCGAAATCTGAATCAGCGCGTGTTCGCCACCCAGGTTGCGGCCGGCGTCGGCTTCCACCGGAACCACGATAATGCTGTACACAATGGCTTCTGCCTGTTGAGCGCGGCGCAGGGCGTTGGCGTAATCCGTCTGACTGGTAGTGTCACCGCCATCCGTGATCAGCACCATCACCTTACGGCCCTGATGGTCAATCAACGAATCAGAGCCCAGAAATATCGCGTCATAGAGTGAGGTCCCTGCTCCGCTGCTCAGGCGCTCGATGCCCTGATCAATATATTTCACGTTGGAAGTAAAGCCGGTGAGTTGCTCAACGTTTTCCGTAATCTGAAAAACGGAAAGCCTGTCCACTGGACGCATGATGGAATGCACGAATCGTTTGGCCGACGCCACCTCCAGCTTGATATCGCGCCGCGTGCTCTCACTGGTATCCACTTCCAGCACAATGCTCAATGGCATCTCCGATTCTTTATCGAAGACGCTGATCGTTTGCGGCTTGCCATCTTCGAAAAGCCGAAAATCATCTTTTGTCAGATCGGCAACCGGGGCGCCGTGCGAGTCAGTAACCGTGGTGAAGACGTTGACCAGTCGGACATTGAGACGAAATGTCGGCTCCTGCTCCTGCGACTGGTCCTTCCTGGATTGCTGTGGATTGTGATCAGCATTTTGTCCCGGCGCGGGTGAAACAGCGCCGAGCAGCAACGCGCAGCAGCAACTAAACAGCCCGAGAAACGAGCGCATGTTCATTCGTTTTTTTACCGCTGCGACTTGCGCCGCCTCGCGGCGCGTTCAACACACATCCTGCCGCACAGGCTGCAAGTATCGTTTAGAGCGGGTATTCTGCCCTGCTTAGATGCAAAGTGCACGCAAAGGTTCATTTTTGTACTTTGATTTCATCTGGGAACGGCTCGCCATCTGCCCAGACCGCCCCATCTTCAAAATGTTCCTTCTTCCAGATTGGAACCGTTTTTTTCAACGTATCAATGAGCCACCGGCAAGCGTCAAAAGCAGCGGCTCGATGCGCAGAAGCGACGGCAATGGCTATGCTGGTTTCGCCAATCTCCAGCCTGCCAAGGCGATGCACTACCCGTACATCCCGAATCTGGAAACGTTCAAGTACAGCTTGAGATAATTTCTCCATCTCACCTAATGCCATATCTTCGTAGGCTTCATAATCGAGGTACAAAGTACGTCTTCCCCGGGAGTTGTTGCGTACCACGCCGTCGAATACAAGCACTGTCCCATTTTCCGGATGCGCCATCTCAGCCCTTATGGCCTGCATATCAATCACCTTATGAACAATGGCGCAATGCTCAGAACGCACAGCTTCCGTTTTCTTGACGGAATTGTTTCCAGAATGGTCCCGGCCTCCACTGACGGGGGGGAGCAACCCGACCTCGTCTTCTTCGTGCAGGACAGTTGTAGCCGAGGCGTACTCCTGGTTCACTGAACACGCTATTGATCCGGCCAGCGACTCAAATCGGGGGAAGCGCCTCCCGTAATGGCTCAATACCTCTGAAAGCGGGCTGCCCGCCTGCAGTTCAAGGTAATCCTCGTTGCGGCCAATCAGGTCTTTGAGTTGACCAAACAGGAGCACGCGAATGCGCATGAAGATAAGCATACCGGAAGAGGCACAAGAAAGTTTCCGGCCCTAAGCCGGAAAAAAAAGACACTTGGCCCATAGTGGACCTTGGTAATCCAGAAAGGGCACTTTTAATTGAACTGCGGGCGGCGGAAATGCGTCTAACAAACCAGCGGCGCAAGCTGCAAAATACGTTTACGATTCATCCGGAGTGGTACGCAGCTGCTCCGGATTTCTTTTTGGGCAGGAAAAGTCGACCCGGACGGGAGGCAGAGACTTCCCAGCGCGATTACCGCGTACGGACTCCCAGGAATCCCGTCATTTCCATGGCCAACATCCTGAACTGATCGGCTCCATCTGCAAAGCGTGCCTGGCCTCCGGAATACGCTGCCAGTCGCTGTAATAGCTCCCGCTGATCGCTTCCATCCGCATGCAGTCCAATGCAATCCACACGCACGCCGCTTACCTGGGTACTGAGCGGCAGAGCATCGCGATCCATGTTGTGGCTCTTGCCATCTGAAATAACCAGCAACACCCGCGTGGGATTCTTGCCAATGCGCTTGAGATGACCTGCAGCAAAGGCAACGCCGTCCAGAAGCGCCCGGCCACGCCGCGGACGCAAACTGTTGATGGCCTGCTCTAAAAGCTCGTCGTTGGCGGTGAGGTCTTGTTCAAAATCAAGCTGATCACTGAACACCAGAATGGCGGCTTCATCTTCTCCGCGCAGATGGCCAATGACATCCTTCAACGCTGCAAGTATCACCGGGCGATTTTGTTTGGTCAGCAGCGCGGTTTCAATCAAGATGCCCAGCGATACCGGCGCGTACGGGGAGCGAACTCCGTTGTTTACCGGGTTTTCCACCTTCTCGGTAGGTTGTGGGCTGGGCCTCGGAACGGACGAAGTAGGCAGATCAGGCGGCAGAAGCCTGGCTTCCTGGCGTTTGGTTAACGGTTTATTAACGGTGGCGTTTGGTGTTGGCGGAACACTATTATGGGCAACCACGGCAGGGGCAGCAGCAGATGGTGAAACTGGTTGGGCGGGAGATGTAGCAGGTGGTGGAGTACTGTTGCGCGCCACCACAGCTTCTGTCCTTTGACGTTCCGGCACGGTTGCGGCAGCCAGATACTGGTTCCATTCCGCATCTTTGCCGCCAGCTTTGTGGTATTCCTTACGCGCGAAATCAGCAATCTGTTGCCCCGCGGCAGTGCCCTGCGTCATATTCGCGGCACGGGCAAGAAAAAGAAACGCGTTCTGCTGGTTGGGATCTTTGCTATAGAGCAAGGCCAACCCAAGCCCATAAGCATACTGCGGGTTAGTCGGATCCACCGCTGCCGCCTGCTGCAATGGTGTGAGCGCCTGCTGATAGAGTCCCCGATCAACGTAAGCAAGTCCAAGAGCGCCGTTCAGGCTTGACTCCACATGCCGGCGCAGGGCGGCAAAGTCTCCCGGCAACATGCCTTCCGGCTTGCGCAGTGACTCCATGGTTGAAAGCGCATTCTGGGCGGATTGAATCTGATCTCTGGCCGCGCGCCGGTCATTTCTCCTTTGAGGATCCCTTTCGGCCGGCATGGCCGCAATCGCCACTGGATTCCCTGGATCCATCTTCAGCAGGCCGGCCGCACGCTGCTGCGCCTGTCCAGTGCTGCCCATGCGAATGTAATCCCAGATCAGTACCTCAAGCCCATCATGTTTCAGCACGCCGTTGTCGGCCATGCTCAGGAACTTCTCCAGCTCTGTGATTTGTTGCGACAGTTGCGGCTGCTTCATGGCATTGGCGTAGACCTCAAGGCTGGTCTGGCCGGTTTGCGCCACAACTCCGCTTGGTGTGCCGAAGAACATGCACGCCAACGCCAGAGCAGAGAGCGTGCAATTGCGAAATAAGGACTCGCGCCTTTGCGGGATGAAGATACGCGCAAACATAAAGGAGGCTCCCGGCAGTTTGGAGTGTTTTGAGATTGGATGCTGCGGGTCAGAGCTTCTGCTGGCCAGAAGAACAGGATTAAGGCGATTTTAATTGGGGAACCAAACTGAACACAGGTGCTTGCACTTAAAACAAAGGGCGCCTGTGGTCGACGCCCTTTGCACTCGAGTTCCTTTTGTTTAACTTACATTGGTGAGTACCTGCTCGCGTGTTTCCGCGTCCTGGCGCTCTTCCTGTTTTGAGCCCGGAAGTGCGATGTTCAATACCTCGTCAATCATGCTCACGTAGTGGACGCGAACACCTTCCAGCTGTTCCGGCGTGAGATCTTCCTCCACGTTCATGCGATTATCTGAAGGGAAAATTACATTGCGAACGCCCGCACGCTTGGCCGCGAGAAACTTCTCTTTCACTCCGCCAATCGGCAACACGTTGCCGCTTAGCGTGATCTCGCCCGTCATGCCGGTCAGCGGATGCACCGGCCTATCTGTGAGCAGCGAGACCAGTGCCGTCGCCATGGTCACGCCTGCTGAAGGACCGTCTTTGGGGATTGCGCCTGCGGGAACGTGTATGTGCAGGTCGAAATCCTTGAACACGTCATCGGGTATGCCCAACATGGCTGCGTTCGACCGCACCCACGTCAGCGCCGCCTGCATTGACTCGCGCATGACTTCGCCCAACTGGCCGGTCATCATGAAGCCACCCTTGCCTTTCATCTTGTTGGCTTCAATGAACAGGATGTCGCCGCCGGACGGAGTCCACGCCAGGCCCACGGCCACGCCGGGCCGCTTGGTGCGCTCGGCAATTTCGGTATCGATGCGGATTTTGATCCCGCCCAGAAATTCCTGCACTGTCTCGCGCGTCACCGTCAGCTTGTCTTTGTTGCCTTCAGCAATGCGGCGCGCCTGCTTGCGGCACAAGGCTCCAATATTGCGTTCCAGGTTGCGCACGCCAGCTTCCCGGGTGTAGTGCCGAATGACGAATCGCACTGCGTCTTCCGGAATCTCAATCACTTCATTCGTCAGGCCGTTTTCCTCAATCTGTTTGGGCACCAGATAGCGCTCCGCAATGTGGACTTTATCGTCCTCCGTGTAGCCCTGGAGTTCAATGATCTCCATGCGGTCGCGCAACGGCTCCGGAATGGTGTCAAGCATGTTTGCGGTGCAGATGAACAGCACCTTCGATAAATCAAACGGCACATCCAGATAGTTGTCGCGGAACGTGGAGTTCTGTTCCGGATCCAGCGTCTCCAGCAGCGCCGAGGATGGATCGCCGCGGAAGTCTCGTCCCAGCTTGTCTACCTCGTCCAGCACGAACACCGGATCATTCGTCTCAGCGCGGCGAATTCCCTGAATGATCTGCCCCGGCAACGCGCCGATGTACGTGCGTCGATGACCCCGAACTTCGGCTTCATCATGCACGCCGCCCAGCGATATCCGCACAAACTTGCGCTCCAGCGCGCGGGCAATCGAGCGACCCAGCGAAGTCTTGCCGACTCCCGGAGGCCCGACAAAGCATAGAATCGGCCCTTTCATGCTGGGCTTCAGCCGGCGCACGGAAAGATAATCCAGAATGCGGTCTTTTACTTTCTTCAGATCGTAGTGGTCCGCGTCCAGGATTTCATGCGCCTTGGTGATGTCCACTTCCACGCCGCTCGACTTGGCCCAGGGCAGCACCGCCAGCCACTCGATGTAGTTGCGAGTGACCGAATAATCCGCCGCCATCGGCGACATCCGGCCCAGCCGGTTGAGCTCCTTCAGAGCGTCTTTTTTTACCTCTTCCGGCATGCCGGCCGCTTCAATCTTCTGCCGCAGCTCCTCTACATCGCGCTGCGCTTCATCCTGCTCACCCAGCTCTTTCTGGATAGCCTTCATCTGCTCGCGCAGATAGTACTCGCGTTGCGACTGCTGCACCTGGTCCTGGACTTCCGTCTGGATCTTGTTGCGCAGCTGCTGGACTTCCAGTTCCTTGGCCAGATGCTGGTTGATCTTCTGCAGCCTGTTGTGGACGTCCGGAGTCTCCAGAATTTCCTGCTTGTCTTTGGTGGAAAGGAAAGGCAGTGAAGACGCGATGAAGTCCACCAGCCGTCCCGGCTCTTCAATGTTGATGGCCACGGTCTGCAGTTCATCGGATAAAGTCGGCGATCCTGCAACAATCTGCTGGAAAAGCGTGAGCACATTGCGCTGCAAAGCCTCAATTTCCGGAGAGGGTGAAGGCTCCGCATCGGCAATCAAGTCCAGATTCGCCCGCATGAACGGCGTCAACTGGCTAAATTCGTCTGATTTGGCCCGCTGCAGGCCCTCAGTAAAGACGAACAGGCTCTGGTTGGGCATTTTCACCACTTTGTGGACTGTAGCCAGCGTGCCAATGTTATATAGATCGGTCGGCTGCGGTGAATCCACGCGAGCCTCCCGTTGGGCCACCACCAGGATGGTCTTTTCATCACCAAGAGAATTGATCAGCTGGATGGAGCTTTCACGCCCTACCGTCAACGGCAGAACCGCGTGTGGAAAAAGGACTGTATCGCGCACCGGAAGCACCGGAACGCCCTTTCTCTCCCCCTCTTCTAACGGCCGCGCCCCTTCAGAGGTCTCCTGTAAAGATATGACGTCATTAAGATTTTCTGAGGCCATGTTTATCCTTGATAGTAATACGCTCACATATTGATGATGGGGCCTTGAGGAAAGATGCAATTCGATGCAAGTTCCTCACTTGCGATGATTTGGCGGATTCTACTCCAGCCCGTTATTCGCCCGCAAATTACCATCAGCTACTCCCATGTACATTTCCGGTGCAGTTGGCTGTGTGTGCGGCAGCCACATGTTATGCCCGGCGGAGCGCCAAGCTCTGTGCGTTTCATCACAAGAACGTCGCGGCCCATCACGCAGGGCCCTCAATACAAAGGTTTCACTTGGCCCGCGGATAGATGCCCAGTAGCTTCACAAACCCGGCAATCTCTTCCAGGTGCCGCAGCGCCAGCCGCATGGGTTCGTCATCACCGCGCAGGACATCAACGAAGAAGCGGTACTCCCAGGGTCGTCCCTTCACCGGCCGAGATTCAATTTTGCTCAGATCCAGGTCGCGCAGCGCGAAGACGCTTAGAGCTTTGAACAACGCTCCCGCTTCGTTCTTCAATGAGAACGCCAGTGACGTCTTATCTGCTTGCCGGGTAATCTTTCTTTTTTTGGTTTTCGAGATGAGGAAAAAGCGAGTAACGTTTCGCGGATCATCTTCCAGCCCGGAAACCAGTATCCTTGCACCATATTCCTGAGCTGCCTGGCGGCTCGCAATGCCAGCCGCGTCACGCAACTGGCTGGCAATCACGTGTTTGACGCTTCCCGCCGTGTCATAGAAAGGCACGGCATCAATGCCGCGATGCTTGCGGAAAAAATTCCTGCACTGGTCCAGCGCCACCGGATGGGAGAGCGCCTGGCGCACATCTTTAAGCTTCACTCCCGGGGCGGCAATCAAATTATGTTCAATCCGCAGCAGTAGCTCCCGAGTGATGAACACGTCTCGCTCCAGCAACAGATCAAGATGCTCGCCCACCGGCCCCGCCAGTGTATTTTCCACCGGCACCACGGCAGCATCCACATCGCCGCTGTCCACAGCGTCAAACACTTGAATGGATCGTCCACAGGGCAACACCTGACACCCGGGTACCATCTTCAGTGCAGCCTGATGGCTGAACGCTCCTCTCTCGCCTTGTATTGCAACCTTCATACGTATCCATGATATGTGTCCTGCGAGTGAACCACCAATTACTGAAGTTGCGCAAAGTTCCACACAGATCAGTGTTGCTCTTAATCCGGCGTTCTTGGAATTCTGCAATCATCGGATTTGCCATCACCCGATAATTAGCGATAAGTTGCTTCAGAGCACGCCCGAGCGGCTACCCTCAGAGGCGAGCCATGCACAATATGCTGATCATCCGCGTGCTGAGCGGTATGGTGTTCGTCGGACTATGAGCGCCTGGCTTTACCGCGTGAACCTGCACACCGACGACACTGGAATTTTGGCCGGACTCATCCTGATCAGCTCGGCCGTCGCGGCCGCCATCCCGCCGCACGGCTGCTGGCCGGCGGCACTTGGCAATAGGAGCAAGCGTGATCGCATCAGAGTTTTATCGCTCCGGCCAGACCGGAGGCAGGCACATCCTTCTGGGGCGGATTCATTCTTTGTCTCAGCGTCGCTGGCATCGGAGCAGCCATCGCTTTGCGCCTGATAATGGGTTCTGCAAGGCAAAACGGAATGCGCGCGTAAATAGCTTGTCTAAACTCACACTCCCGCGCAAAAACCAGAAAAATCAGCGTCATTCAGCGGTAAGGTTTTACTTCGCTGGAATATTCTTCTCATCCAGCAGCGTAACAATCTGCGCTGTTACCGTGCCCTCGCCAATGGGAAACATCACGCGGACATAATTTCCCGCTTTTATGTCCGTGAGATGCGCCGGCTTGTTGTCCTTGGTGAGACGCGTGTCCGCTCCCACTTTCACGGTGATGTCCGGCCCGCCGGGCAGCGGCGAAAAAGTAAGCAGATCTTTGTCCAGGTTTTTGACCTTTCCTGTCTCTATGCGATGCGTCAGCCGGCCATAAACCCGCGGCGTCTGCGCCGCCATTGGGACCGTCACCAGGCACAACAGTACGAACGCAAGAATTGCTCTCATGGCTCGCTCCTTGTACTCGGGAAATTAACCCAGAGGATAATCCGAGGCGGGCTGTGGCGCAACTTTCCTCACACCGTGTTCTCCCCCAAACTACGGCGTCGACCTTCCTGACGAGAACGCCCGGCTGCGGTTTATATTGTTTCCCGCGATTTTCCCACCCCCTCCGCTACATAAGCTCACTGTGGCATCCAATTAAATTGCTGGGTTATCCTGACCACGCTCGATAACTCCGCCGGAGTCGGATTTTGCAGAGGACGTCAAACACCATCGTTTTGGTTTGCGTGAGCTGTGAGCTTGCTGAAGCTCAACGCAAAATCCTCGAAGAGCACGGCTACCAGGTGCTGGTTGCACGCGATCTCCGGGAACTTGACCGAATCTCGAGAAATACTCCCCTGGCGTGCGCAGTTCTGGGCGAAGACATAGGCGGCAGCATGAAGCACGCCATTGCCACCCTGCTGTGCGAAATCTTCCGGCAATCGCCATTCTGGAGGAATACACAACCTCTCCCGCTCTCCCGGATGCTGACCATGTCCGGGCGGCCGGAGATCCGTCCGACCTTTTGGCGGCCATTGAGGATCTTTTGTTGCCTTATGGCCAGCGGCACACAGCGCTCATCCAAAGGAAGGCACGCATATTTATGGAGAGGGTGCGTCAGGCGCGCGAAACAGCAAAATGTATGGTCCAGCAAGCCCGCCAGATACGCGCCTTTGGAGGAGATCCAGGAACAAGAAAAAGAACGAACAGTCTGCCGCATAGTTATTTTCGGAACGGCACAAGCACACACCCTTATTATTTCCACTCAGTTCCTAAACGGAACGCCACGACCAGACTTAAGATCAAAAGCTCCAAACCTTTTCGAGCTCTGGCCTGTTGATTAGGTTTTAAAGGTTTAGGGGGTCCAAAACGTCAGGGCCGTCGCGAATCGCAGTGATACGAAATCAACTGAAAGGAAAAGTGTCACGAAGCAGGACCACAGAGTATTGAGCCGCACAAACACCCGTGAGCTCACAGCGGAGGAAACCGGAAAAGTCTCCGGCGGTATCCACACCGGCTCCCGCTCCACCATAGCAGCAGACGGAAAGCTGGACGGTCCCTTTGCGGATTGCCCGCCATAGATGGTCATCCCCTGTGCATGAGGGTGAACTCACAGTCGAGGAGCTTGGACAAGTGGGTGGCGCTTTAATCACTATCCCAACTCATCCCTGCACTGCCCCTCCAACTTACCCAACGGGCGGACGTTCCCCGTTTGGATTGCCCGCAATAGATTTCCAATCCCAGTGATCCAGGGGACGGTCCCATCATAGATCGCCCCGGATAGATCACTGTTCTCAGGCACCATCCAATAGATTACGCACCAGTAGATTACGGACCAGCAATAAACCATAACAACACGCTGGGATCCGAGGTTGCGGGAGTTCACGCCGCAACAAGCAGAACCATTGACGGGCTCCTACCGCATCCGTACCTTCGCAGCGTTCGTCCCATGTGTCTAATGATGTCCGCATCGGCGAGTGCTGCCCCTTCCGCGCGGGTGGCCGCAGCCATCCCGCAGCTTCCTGCATCGCGGACCGAAACCGGCTTTCACCTCTGAATTTCATCTTCTCCACGGGTACCGTAGTAACTTGCTCCGTCAGGCGTAAGAAACAGAGAATAATCGGCAGCTTTGCCCTGTGCCAGGTTCCTATGAATTTATGAATTTTGGTGTGCCAATCCACGCCACCTATGATTACCGTCTGGTTGCTCTTTCGGTAGTGATCGCTATTTTTGCGTCTTATGCGGCGCTGGAATTGGCCGGTCGTGTGACGGCCGCCAAGGGCAACGCAAGGGTGGTATGGCTGGTAGGCGGCGCGTGCGCCATGGGTTCAGGCATCTGGTCCATGCATTACACAGGCATGCTGGCTTACCGCCTGCCAATTCCGGTCTTTTATCACATTCCCACAGTCGCGCTTTCTCTGCTTGCCGCCATCTTCGCTTCTTTGATTGCATTGTTTGTGGTCAGCCGCCAGGAGCTCACCACGCTGCGAGTAATCATCGGCAGCCTGCTGATGGGCGCCGGCATTGCCACCATGCACTACACCGGAATGGCAGCTATGCGCCTTTCCGCCATGCATCACTATCATCATGGTTTGTGGACGCTCTCCGGAGCACTAGCGGTCATAGTTTCCCTGGCGGCGTTGTGGTTTACATACCATTTCCGGGAAGATAAGTCAGAGCGTTTGCTGAAGATCGTCAGTTCCATCATCATGGGACTCGCCATACCGGTGATGCATTACACCGGAATGGCGGCCGTCACTTTCTATGCCACCAGTACGCCTCCGGACCTTTCGTACGCCTTGGATATTTCCGTCCTGGGAAGCTCCGCCATTATCTTTGGCACACTGCTGATCCTGGCAGCAGTTCTGCTGACTTCACGGGTGAACCGCCGGTTTTCCGCCCAGGCGCGGGAACTGGCCATGAGCGAACATCGTTACCAACTGCTGTTTGAAAGTAATCCGCAGCCGACGTTTGTTTTTGATTTAAACACGCTGGCTTTCCTGGCAGTCAACCGTGCCGCCGTGAACACTTATGGATTTGCAAAAGATGAATTCCTGGCTTTGAGACTGCCGACGCTGGCCGCAGCCGGAGACAGCAGCCGCTGGATGGAAATGGCAGACACGGGAACCCCTTTGAACACGCAGCACCGCCGCAAAAACGGCAGCGCCTTCGACGTGGAGCTTTCCTTGCGCAGAATCAATTGGGCCGGCAGTTCCGCTGCCCTGCTGCTGGCGGCAGACATCACGGAACGCAGGCGCGCGGAACAACTGGAATTGGAACGCCGGAATTTCCTGGAGACCATTACTCAAAACCAGCCCCTGGAAGAAAGCCTCCGCCATCTGGTTCAACTGCTGGAACACCAGCTTCCTGGCTCGCTCTGCCTGATCCTGTTGGCTAAACCCGGCAGGCTCTGCCAGGTGGCGGCCAGCAGCTTCAATAAGGAGCAGGCATCAGTCTTTGAAGCTTTGCGTCTGGAAGAGATTGCCCAGGCGTTTGGCTCGCAAAGCAAGCAACGTGACATCATCTTCATTGAAAATCTGTTGCTTAGCCATGAAGTAACGGTGCGCGACTGGGCCCACTTGCTGGATGTGAAATGCTGCTGGCTGGCTCCGGTAGCAGATCCATCAGATGCCCTTGTCAGTCTTGTCCTGGTTTTCTTTTCTGAGGAACACCCTGCCACGGCACAGGACCGGGGCCGGCTGGAGATGGCCCGGGACATGGCTTCTATAGCAGTAAAACACAGGCAACTGACAGATAAGCTTTCTTATCAGGCCCAACATGACGCTCTAACCGGGCTGCCCAACCGATTTTTGCTGGAAGACCGTTTACA
This sequence comes from Terriglobia bacterium, assembly GCA_963758275.1. GTDB lineage: Bacteria > Acidobacteriota > Terriglobia > Terriglobales > Acidobacteriaceae > Angelobacter. The sequence continues at coordinate 89,721 of CAVWUW010000012.1, forward strand.
GCAGGCGATTGCTTACGCCAACCGGCATGAATCGCAGCTCGCAGTCTTGATTATTGACCTGGACGGCTTCAAATACATCAACGATACGGTAGGGCATCAATGTGGCGACCAGCTCTTGGTCGAGGTGGCGCGCCGCCTGCGCTCGGTCACCCGCAGGACTGATACTCTGGCACGCATTGGCGGCGACGAGTTCTGCCTGGTGCTCAGCGATCTCCACAGAGCCGGCGACTCATTCCAGGTGGCGCATACCTGCCTTGATATCCTGCGCAAACCTTTTCTGATCGCCGAGCGCGAATATTCCATCAGCGCCAGCATCGGCGCCAGTTTTTATCCGGAACACGGAGCGGAACCCGAACTCCTTCAGCAGAATGCCGATACAGCCATGTATCACGCCAAATTCAACGGCAAGAATGGAGTCCAGGTCTTCACGCCGGAAATCAACGCACATCTTCGCGAACGGCTGGAACTCATGGCGGACCTTCGGCACGCGCTCGAAAACGGGGAACTTCACCTGGTTTATCAGCCCCAGTTCGTTTCCAGCGGCGTGCTCTCCGGCTTTGAAGCTCTGTTGCGTTGGAACCACCCCCGCCGCGGAATCATCCCCCCTGACAAATTCATTCCCATAGCCGAAGAAACCGGATTCATTGTTCCTCTCGGGAACTGGGTGCTTGATCAGGCCTGCCGGCAGCTCTCATCCTGGCGTCGCAGCGGCCACTCTCATCTGCGGATGGCGGTCAACGTATCCACGCTGCAGTTTGAACGCCAGGACTGGATGGAGACCATCTCGGATACGCTGAAGAGAAATGGCGTGCCTGCCTCCTGCCTTGAGCTTGAACTTACAGAAACGGTGGTGATGAAAAATTGTGAGCGCGCTGCCACGCGCCTGACGGAACTGCGCAAGCTTGGAGTCAGCTCAGCCATTGATGACTTTGGAACCGGCTACTCTTCACTGAAATATTTGCAGAACCTTCCCATAGACACTCTCAAGATTGATCAGTCATTCATCCGTAATCTCGATCCCTCGACAGACGCACTGTCAGGAAACGGAGCCATCGTGCAGGCGATCGTGACCCTGGCGCAGCAACTTGGCTTGAGGGTTGTGGCTGAAGGAGTGGAAACGCCGGAGGAACTCGAAGTCCTGCGGCGGCTGGGCTGCGATTTGGTGCAGGGATATCTATTTTCACGTCCCATGTCCGTGGAAGATTGCGATCAGTTCCTCAGTTCCTCCTCGTCCGGCGCACAACAGGCAATGCCGCTGCTCTCCCGCTCAGCGAGCGGCGCCATCTAAGGGTTCTTCCACGACACGTGGCACCTGGGACGCTGTTCCCTTATCCATAATTTTCAAAATTCATAATTTTCAAAACAAGAGGCACATACCAGAGTTGATCCCCTGCATGTTCTTCGTTTCTTATAGGTTGCGTGTCTTTTACTGGAATCCAGAGCCGTCCAGCTCTCGATTGCTTACAACCTGTTGATTAAGCCTCTGCTTCAAAACTGGGTAAGAGAGATTACTCGCCGAGGTGACGAGAATGCTTTGGACGATATTTGTAATTCTGCTAGTGCTGTGGCTGCTGGGCGTTGTGAGTAGCTATACCATGGGCGGATTCATCCACATACTGCTGGTTCTGGCGGTTATCGCCTTGATTTTCCAGCTCATCAGCGGACGGCGAACGGTAGTCTAAAAAACCTGCCAAATACACCGATCCACAGCCCATTTAGTGAAAGTGTGTTCGTAGCACGCACCGGAGGAGGACTTTATGGATAAAGACAGAATCAAGGGGAAGGCTGAAGACATCGCTGGTCGCATAAAACGGCAGACCGGTGAATGGACTGGCGATGAAAAGACCCAGGCTGAAGGCGCTGCCGATCAGCTCAAGGGCAAAGCTCGCAACGCAATGGGGAAAGTGAAAGATGCAGCCCGTGACGCCGCGGACGACATGCGCAAGAAAGATGACGAGCGTCGTGACGAGGATCTGAATCGCGATAAGAACGCAGCTTAGAACAGATCGCACATCACTTTAGGGAAGGAAGAGGGCGCTTTGTTTGCGCCGGCTTGAGATCTTTGCCGGCGCAAAAAGGGCGCCTTTTTCTTTCACGCAACTTCAACCAGGAGATTTCCGGCCTTATCGACCTGGAAAGATAAACCCGGAGGAACCACGGTAGTTGCGCTGTATTCCGTGATAATCGCCGGCCCGCGATATTTTTTTCCCCTTGCCAGCTTTGCGCGGGGCAAAATTGCCGTCCGCATCTGTTTCCCGCCGAACCACACACGCGTCTTCCCTTCCTGCAGCTTTGCCGGAGGCTCTTCCACCTTCATGCCCGTCAGTTTTTCCGGCGATGCGATTTTGCCGCGCATGCGTACGGTCACAATCTCCACTTCGCGCTCCGGACTGTTGTACCCATAGCGACGCTTGTGTTCCGCGTGGAAACGCTCCACCATGTCGCGCCCGTAGTGCAAATTGATTTCGTAACCTTGCCCGCGATAGCGCAGGTCGGCGCTCGGTTCCCAAACGGCTCTTCCCTTCCATTCTTCTTTCTTCAGCTCTGAGGAAATTTCTAGCTGCAGTTCAGCGTAAATCGCCTGTAAGCGTTTGTGCGGCGTCTCTGCAGCGCGCAAAAGCACGGTCCGGGAATGGTCCTTCACCACATCACTGATCAGGATGCCCAGCGCGGATAACGCACCGGGATAAACCGGCACAATCACACGAGGGATACGCAGTGACTGTGCCAGTTCGCAGGCATGCATCGCTCCTGCGCCACCAAAAGCTACCAGCGCGAACTGGCGAGGATCGTGGCCGCGTTCAATCGACACCACGCGCAGGGCTTTTTCCATGTTGGCATTCACCACGCGCACCATGCCTGCTGCGAACTCTTCCAGGCTTAGCTTGCTTCCTTGCTGCTTCAGCCAACGTTGCACCAGCGTACGTGTGCGGGCCAAGTCGAGTTGAAAATCGCCGCCGAGAAACTGGTCGGCCGGAAGCCTTCCCAACAATAAGTTGGCGTCGGTAACGGTTGGCAGCTCTCCCTTGCCGTAGCAAATCGGCCCAGGATCCGCGCCGGCTGATTCTGGTCCCACGCGCAACGCGCCACCGGCATCAAATCGCGCTACTGAGCCGCCGCCCGCGCCTACTGTATGAATATCAAGTACAGGCACACGCACCGGCAGGCCCGCAACATCAGCTTCATTCGTCGTAGCCAGACGGCCATCTACCAGAGCCACATCTGTGGAGGTTCCACCCATATCAAAGGTGATCAGGCGTGTGAACCCGCTACGCGCTGCCGCAGCCGCTGCTCCCACCACACCTCCCGCAGGCCCGGAAAGCACTGTGCGAACCGGCTGCTGCGCCGCGGTACCCAGTGCCGTGATGCCGCCACTTGACTGCATCACAAAGATTCGCGCCTTCGTGCCTTGTCCACTGCCTGCCGTGCGCTCTTCCAGCTTTTTGAGATAAGTCTCCATCACCGGCTGCAGATAAGCATTCACCACCACCGTGCTGGCGCGCTCATACTCGCGAAACTCGGGCAGGATCCTGTGAGAGAGAGAAACAGGGACGTTCAGATCAGCCAGAGTTTCTGCCACAGCACGTTCGTTCTGCGGATTGGCAAAAGAAAAAAGAAGCGAGACGGCAATCGCCTGCGGCCTGCCGGCCATAATTCGAACTTTGAGATCATTCAAGTCCACGGCTTCGGGTGTAATAAGGATCTCGCCTTCGGCGGAAACACGGTCGCGAACGCCGAAGCGCAGCTCGGGCAAAACCAGAGCCGGGTCTTTTTCGAAAAAGAAATCGTAGAGTTTGGGCCGATTCTGGCGGCCTATCTCAATGGAATCTTCAAAGCCTTCAGTGGTGACGAATGCCACTCGCGCGCCTTTGCGTTGCAGCAGCGTGTTGGTTCCCACAGTGGTGCCGTGCAATATAGTTACGTCTGCACTTGGCGCGGCAATCTTTCCTATGGCAGCAGCAATTGCCTGTGAAGGATCAGCAGGCGTGGAGAAGACTTTCAATATCCGCAACCGGTTCCCTTCCAGCCAAAGACAATCCGTGAACGTTCCACCACTGTCAATTGCTATGCGGAACTGCTGGTTTGGAGTGTGGAGCATGAGGTCTCAGGGCAGAACCGTGGATTGTAACATTCTGACCGGCCCCACTTGGTCCCGATCGGGTGCACATCGCTGCCGCTCAACAGTTTCTCTGCTGATGACTATGAACTGCAAACCGATCTACTCCAATCAAGTACAAAATCAGTTGAATCAGTGTTAATCAGCGGTAAGGTTTTTGCGCGGCGCAGGCATGCTCTCACAAAAAGGCGTACAATTCTTTTCGCTTTGCCGGAGGCTTCCGGGGCTGCAATTCCTGCTTTCATCATGTTTCACTTCTGCTTTTTTCCTGCTGTCTGAAGGGGTGTTGAATGGCGAAAATCAATGTCACAGTGAATGGGACCACGCACCAGAGTGAAGTCGAGCCACGCATGCTGCTGGTTCATTATTTAAGAGACGTTCTGGGACTGACCGGCACGCACGTGGGTTGCGAGACATCGCTTTGCGGCGCATGCACTATTATGGTCGACGGGCAGGCGGTGAAGTCCTGCACCATGCTGGCCGCGCAAGCAGATGGTTCTACCGTCACCACGATTGAAGGCCTGGCGGCGAGCGGGACTCTGCATCCTGTGCAACAAGCCTTCTGGGAGCATCATGGCCTGCAGTGCGGATACTGCACGCCGGGCATGATCATGGCCACCGCGCAAATTCTGCAGCGCAATCCCGACCCCAGCGAAGAAGAGATCCGCCATGGCCTGGAAGGGAATCTCTGCCGCTGCACCGGCTACCAGCACATTGTGCAGGCCGTGCAGTGCGCCGCCAAGAAGATGAAGTCAAAATCTGTGACCGCAGCCCGATAGGACGGAGGATTTATGGCAGACAAATTTGTAGGCAAAAGCATAAAGCGCACTGAAGATCCCCGGCTGATCCAGGGCCTTGCCCATTATGTTGACGACATCAAACTGCCGGACACGCTGCATGCCGCATTTGTGCGTTCCATCCATGCACATGCGCGGATCAAGAATGTGGATACCAGCGCAGCGCAGAAGCTGCCCGGTGTGGTAGCGGTTTACACCGGCAAAGACATCGCACAGAAGATCGGGCCGGTGCCGTGTGGCGCAGCCATTCCCGAAATGAAAGTGCCGGACCACCGCGTGCTCGCCACCAACAAGGTCTACTGGGTAGGACATCCCATCGCGATGATCGTGGCCGAGAGCAAATACATTGCCCGCGATGCGGCCGACCTGATCGAAGTGGATTATGACGAGCTGCCGGCAGTGCTGGATGAAGAGAAAGCCGCTGATCCAAAGAGCCCGGTGATCCATGAAAAATTTGGCTCGAACATCGCCTATAAGCTCACGGCTGGAGAAGGCGATATTGAAGCGGCGCTGAAATCGGCAGACAAGGTTGTGAAGCAGAAGATCCTGCATCGCCGCCTGGCGCCCATTGCCATGGAACCACGCGGCGTCCTGGCACGCTACTACCCTGGCGAGCAGGAGCTCACTCTTTATACGTCTACGCAAATTCCTCACCTGTGCCGCACCCAGGTTTCACTCATGCTGGGCATACCGGAAAACAAGCTGCGCCTGATCGCGCCCGAAGTGGGCGGCGGCTTCGGCTCCAAGCTTAACGTCTATGCGGAAGAAGCCATGCTGGGCTATGCATCCATGCAGACTGCGCGGCCGGTGAAGTGGATAGAGACCCGGCGGGAAAATATGCAGGCCACCATCCACGGCCGCGGACAGACTGGATACATCGAAATCGGCTGTAAAAAAGACGGGACCCTCACCGGCTTCCGCTACAACGTGTTTGCAGATATGGGATCATATTACCAACTCCTCACGCCGGCCATCCCCACGCTGACTGGCCTGATGCTTTCCGGATGCTACAAAATTCCCGCCATCCAGATGAATGTGACCGCTACGTTCACCAACAAGATGTCCACTGACGCGTATCGCGGCGCCGGCCGGCCCGAAGCCACCTACGTGATAGAACGCGCACTGGACCTGGTCGCCGCCGAGTTGGGCATGGACCCAGTTGAGGTTCGCCGGAAGAACTTCCCTGCTCCGTTTGATAACAATTCTTTCAAGACCGCCACGGGCCTTTTTTACGACAGCGGCAACTATCAGGCAGCGCTGGACAAGGCGCTCAAGATGGTTGATTACAACAAACTGCGGGATGACCAGCGCAACGCGCGCAATGAAGGGCGCCTGATCGGCATTGGCGTTTCCACCTACGTTGAGATTTGCGCCATGGGCCCCTCACCTGCGCTACCCGCAGGCGGGTGGGAGTCCGCCACCGTCCGAGTTGAGCCCACGGGTAAGGTCACCATCCTGACTGGATCTTCTCCCCACGGACAAGGCCAGGAAACTTCTTTCGCCCAGATTGCCGCCGACCAACTGGGTGTTGATGTGAATGATGTAACGGTGATCCACGGCGATACCGCGATTGTGCAGTACGGCATTGGAACTTTTGGCAGCCGCGCAACCGCTGTCGGTGGCACCGCCGTATATATCGCTCTGCAAAAGCTGAAGGAAAAGGCCAGCAAACTGGCAGCACATCTCATGGAGTGCGAAAGCGTCTCGTTTGCCGACGGCAAGTTCTGCCCTGCATCAACCAAGGCCAAAGGCGCAACCGTGCCGGAACCTGTGGTTCCGGTGGGCCAGGCGCCCGGAGCATCATTGCCTGAGCCACATCCGTCCGGTAAAGCAGTCAGCATTCAGGAAGTGGCCCTTGCCGCTCACTTGGCGAAGAACATTCCTGCCGACATGGAGCCGGGCCTCTCTGCCACGACTTTCTTTGAGCCCAAGAATTTTACCTTCCCGTTCGGCACACACATCGCTGTGGTTGAAATTGACCCGGAGACCGGCCAGATCCACTTCCTGCGCTATATTGCCGTGGACGACTGCGGCAAGCAAATCAATCCGCTGCTGGTCCGTGGACAGGTGCATGGTGGCATTGTGCAGTCGCTGGGCCAGGCGCTCTATGAAGAAGTGGTGTATGACGATCAGGGACAGCTTGCGAGCGGAACGCTGATGGACTATGCCGTGCCGCGCGCCTCACATGTGCCGTGGTTTGAGCTCGACAGCACAGAAACGCCTTCCCCGGTCAATCCGATGGGCGTAAAAGGTGTGGGCGAAGCTGGCAGCATTGGCGCCACGCCTGCCATTGTTGCGGCCGTAGTGGACGCGCTCGCGCCTTATGGGATTCGCCACCTCGATATGCCCATCAAGCCGGAGAACGTCTGGCGCGTCATCAACAAGAAAGCCGGAGCCGCATAAAGGAGACGACTATGATTCCTACCAGCTTTGATTACGTTACCGCGAAAAACCTGGATGATGCGCTGTCTCTTTTAGCGAAGCACAAAGACGACGCCAAGCTGCTGGCCGGCGGACACAGCCTGCTCCCGGCCATGAAGCTGCGGATCGCGCAGCCCAAAGTCCTGATCGATATCAGCCGCATCAAAGACCTGAACTACATTCGTGAAGAAGGTGGCCAGGTCCGCATCGGCGCCATGACTACCCACTTCCAGATTGAAACTTCTGATCTGCTGCGGCGCGTCTGCCCCTTGCTGCCGGAGACTGCAACCAATCTCGGTGACATGCAAGTGCGCAACAAAGGCACCATGGGCGGGAGCATTGCCCATGCCGATCCCGCGGCAGACTGGCCCGCCGCGGTCATCGCCTTGAATGCAGAAATGGTGGCGGTTGGTCCCAAAGGTGAGCGCGTTATCAAGAGTGACGATTTCTTCGTCCAACTCTTTACCTCAGCTCTGCAGACGGGGGAAATCCTGCGCGAAATCCGCTTCACTCCGCCCAAAGGAAAGTTCGGCCAGGCATACATGAAGTTCCGCCATCCCGCGTCGGGATTTGCGGTAGTGGGGGTTGCGGTGAGCCTGACCGCGGAAGGATCAAAGTGCGGCGCCTGCGGCGTGGGCGTAACCGGGCTCTCCGGCAAGGCATTTCGCGCCGGCGGTGTGGAACGCGCGCTGAAAGGCGCAAGCCTGGATGAGAAGACCCTGTCCGCAGCCGCCAACCACGTTGCTGATGGTGTTGACGCGAATTCCGACCTGTTTGCCACTGGCGAATATCGCAAACACCTGGCGCAGGTCTATGCGCGTCGGGCGCTGGAAACCGCCGCTTCGAGGGCGAAGTAACACAAACCACAAAGGGCACAAAGGAACACGAAAGAAGAACTCTTGTCCGTATTCAGCCCATGCGCCTCATGCGCTCAGCCTTCTGCTCACATGATTTTGGTCATCCTTCGTGCCCTTTGTGGTTAAGGGGTTTTACGTTGCCAAAATCACTGGCTCTTGCGTCGCAGCGCGCTCGCGGATCTGTGCCACCGTTTGCGTCTTGAGCACTTCCCCGTTCCGGAACACCGACTGTAAACGATCGTCAGCATCTAACTCTCCCGGACTCACACGGTGAGTAGACCATGCGCCATTTGAAAAATGCAGCGCAAGCCTTCCTCTCTTCGAGATTTTGTCATGCCCTTCCACCGGATCTTTGAATACCTCACGATCGTTCCCGTTTACCGTGACATTCGAAGTTTTGAAAGCAAACTTCTGCGTGTCACGGTTGAGTTGCTGCAAAAGCGCGCCGCCCATGCCGAAGCTGATGTTGTCGGCGGACCAGCCGGCGCGATTTACGGCCATCAACATGTCCTGAATCGTCCAGAAATTTACTCCGTCGCCCTGGATGACGCGCACCTTGGGGTTGAGCACGCGATAGCCTTTGCCGTTCATCTCGTAGCCGAATTTGTCGCCAAGAATTTGCAAGACCCGCAGAACGGTTTCTCTTGGAATACCAGAATCAGGCCGCACCACCAGCGTTCCTTCACGGGCAAGCACCTGGTCGCGCAGGAGTTCTCCCCAGAGTTTTTCTGAAGCGCTGTAGACGTTATAAGAGTCGCTGACCACAGCCACGATTCCGGTGGGAAACTGCGTGAGCATATTGCGATACGCCTGAGCTTCATTCTCGCGGCCCCACGATGTAATCGTGGAGTGCTCGGCAGCCGGCACGCTGAAGCCTTCCATTTCCTGTGATCCGTAGTATTGCTGCAACACACGAATTCCGGCCACCGTATCTGTGCCTTTGAAGTTGATAAGGTGAGCTGCTGCTCCAATGCCGGCAGTTTCTTCGCTGGAAACCCCGCGGTAACCGAAGTCATGGAGTTTGAAATCAATCAGCGCTGGATCGCCGGAGCGCTCCAGCGCGGAAAGAATTACCCGTCGAATCGCCCTTGACAGCGTACCCACGGAAATCGGATACCAGACTTTCAGCAGGAGAGTTTCAAGATAGTTAGGCAGCCAGTAGCACGCAGGATCAGTGTTTTCAATGGTCATGAGCACGTTGCTCACATCCACAACGCTGCCTTCAGCCACGGCCTTGATCATGACCGGCAGTTTGCCACCGTGCCGACGCACGATATGCATCCAGCCTTCGTAGTTGAACATTCCCAGGCCAAGATGCTGATCAACAAACCGCCGCGCTTCGCTTACGTCCTCTTCCGTGACTACTACGCCGCTGAGATACCGCTGAAGGTAATATTGCAGCCCGAAAAACACCACCTGGCCAAACATACCGCCGCGCGATTCAAGATAGCTGTAAACGAATTCCGTGCCGGGCGGATACTGCTTCCAGTGGGTGAACTTGTAGCTATCGGTCTCGAGAACGAGGTTGCGCGACTCTGTGTGAAGCATCGCCGCATGGTCTCATGCGGCAGAGAGCCAGGGCAAGCGCACGCAGCCAACGTGAACTCACCCCATTGGTCGCAAATCTCAGTAGTCTTTCTTGTAGTGAACGTCTACCCCAAATCCACCGTTCTGGTCGCGTACCCCATCCATGGACCATTTGGGATTGAATTGGTACTGCATTTCAATCGCCTGCCTCTGCGTTGAGGTAACATCCGTAGCAAAGGTCACGTAAAGGTTCCCCGTCACACGCTGCTGGATGGCAATACGCGCACCCGGATTCTCACCGTTGCCGCCGAGCGCGGGGTCAATGGAGAGATGTGAGATCCCTGCCACCTTGGCCACCCGGCTGCTCACCTGGCTGCTGACGCCCTGCGCCAGCAGAGATTCCGCGCCCATGCTTCCTCCGGGTGAAGGGTTGGCACCTGCGGACTCTGTAGTTTTGCCAAAGGCGATGAGGTTGATGATATCAACCGGCGGCAAAGCAGGATCAGACGTGTATTCTGTATGCAGTCTCTCAACCGGGCCTTCAACGTTAAGCGCGATGTTGTACTGGTCAATGGTGGTTTGTGCCCGGATATTCACCACAGGTTCCGTGCGAACAGGGTTGAGAAAATCAATGGTACCGTTTTGCAAGACGTAACGATTTCCGGCAAGGAACATTTCGCCGGACGTAAGCGTCGTTCTTCCCAGAATCACGGGTGCAGCCGCTGTCCCGGCTATGCGAAGGTTGGCGTTCCCGCTCAAACTTACCTGGCTACTTTGCAGCTGCATCTGTGATGTGGACTGCACGGCAATGTTGAGTTTTACATTTTGTGTGAACCCGCCGGAAGGGGCGGCCGTTTCACTGTTGCCAAACTGGTCCATGAAACTGGAGAGATCAAAGTCTGGTGTAAACGAAATATGCTGAATCAGCACCTGCCCGCTGACCAGTGCCGCTTGCGTGCTGCCGGTCATAGAAAGGTTGGAGTTGACCACCGTACGCAGGCCTTCAGGATATCGAATCCGAATATCTTTCGCTGCCAGCGCAATATTGAACGCCACCTTTGGACTGTACGCCACTCCGCCGCGGGCCGTGATGGTACCGCCTCCTATGGTCCCCTGAAAGCTTGTAATCTCCACGCGGTCCTTCGTGACTGAGATCACTCCATTAGCATGATCAAGGCCAACAGGGGAGTCCGAAGTGTGAACCGTTGCATTCACAATCCGCACCTGGCCGTTTAGATTGCCTGCAGTGTAGCGGCGGGAATCGATATCAAACTGAATCTGCCCGGTGCTTTGCAAAGTGGGGTCCATGGCCTGCGCGAGGCGAAGGTCAACCGTCCCCTGTACCAGAAACGAAGCCGCCTTCAAGTTCCTTACAGGAACATTGGCTTGCAACTGGATGTTGGTGTCGGTGCCCCGGATTGAAGTGGGCTGCAGAACAGCCACGTCATTTTGATAATCAAGCTGGATTGGCCGGGCGGCGCCAAGCTGCACTTGCTGCTTGTAATTCGCATTCAGAACCGGAATTTGGATATGAGCTTCCACGCGGTCTTTGTGCTGCAAAGGCCCTCGCAACCAGGCATGCAGCTCGGTTTCGCCCGTCAGATCGTTCACCTGCGCGGGTGCATAGATGGCAAGAATAGGCGCAAAAGTCACACGTCCGGTATCCAGGTGAACATTGGCCATGTAAGGAGCCTGAATGCCCACCGAACCGCGCGCCTTGACATAGGTTTGCGCCACGTTCGAGTCGAGTGCGATGTCCGCAACATGATTTTGTATGTGCGTCTGGAGCTTGATTCCCTGAATCGTTTGTTTCTGTATCTGCAAATTCGGAATATCCACGGTCGCCAGCAGTTCAGGATTTTTCAAGCTGCCGCGTCCGCTGGCGTTGATTGTCACGGCCCCATTCACCGGCAAATTGCGCGCTTTGATTGTCTGCAGTCGGTCAAGTCGAAGGCCTTTTGCGCGTACCTGCGCCTGGTAGGAACTAGTTTTGGGGAAGTACGTTCCCTGGGCCTCTGTTGTCCCTGCTGGCATATGGATCACCAGGTTTGCATTCAGCGCCTTCCCATCGCCCTGAAAATCAAGATTGATGTTTTGGATGGTCTCCTGGGACACTTTTGCATTGGCAAGAGTAATATGCCCCTTCCCTACAGGATTCTCCTGCGTCCCATGAACGGAGACGTTTAGAGACAGGGTCCCGGCCACGGGATAATCTTTATTCGCAAGGTGCTGTAGGTCAGCAACTGAGATGGCGGAGCCGGAGAGATTGACCACAATCGGGTTGGATGGAGAGTAAGCCCAGTGATTGAGCCGGCTTTGCACATTGAACCTGAACTGGCCTTGCGTGGCAGATTGCAATTGACCGTTGCTGAGCGTCACCTGCGAAGGATTGGCAGAGATATTCGTCTGCAGCAGCTTCCATGAACTTCCCTTCACTCGAAGGTTGTTGGCGGTGAGCTGGCCTTTGATGTTCGGATTTTTGAGCGATCCGTTCACTGTGGCATTCAAAGTGGCGGCGCCATGCAGGTCCATTGGCTGCGTGCCCGCATTGGACGCAGATGCGGTTTTGAAGTTTGCGGCCAGCGATTCCACCTCATGCAGGTCGTTGGAGTGCATGCGGATCTGCAGTTGCGAGAGCTCGCTGATTTTTCCATCCAGCGTAATGGAAGTTTGCGGCGTGCGGATATAACTCTGGTGCAAAGCAATCTGCTGTCCTTGAGCAAGATAGTCCGCATGGATCACACCATTGAGGGGCGTGGAAGGATTCTGTCCCAGGCTTGCGTCAATGGTGAGGTCACTGTGAGCAACCAGGTTCTGGAGGCTTTTGGCCCATGAGGCCTGGGCATCCGCGCTCACGTTCCCCACCAGATGCGCTTCGCGCAGCGAATTGGTTTTCGCCGCTTTTTGCAGCAGATCAAGAGACACACCTTTGAGAGTAGCCTGCAATCTTCCCCGTCCTGCGCCTGTCAGGTCGCGGACGGTGAGCGTTCCGTCCAGGCGTCCGTCCAGGACTTCGGCATGCATGTTCTGTACGTCTGCATTGCCGTTTTCAAGCTTGTATTTTGCGGTCAGATTTCGCACTGACGTTTGCAGACTGGGTGTTTTGACATAAAGGTCCGGACTGCTCAGCATTCCGTACACTGACGCGGTCTCAAGAAAAGGACGGTTTGGTTGTTGCAGATATTTGAGGAACCCGGTCAGGCGGACCGTACCTGAAGGAAGCGACGGATTCTTGAGAATCCTGGCGAACTCTGAAGTTACAAGAGAAGCATCGTAATTGGCCTGTACTTTGGCATCACTGCTGTAATCCTCCACAGTTGCGTTCAGCGTGGCGTGCGATTCACCCACTGACAGGGCCAGCCGGTCAAGCGTAAAGCGCTCGGGTGTGAGATTGAAGGCGGCATCCAGGTTGTGCGGAAGAGAGGCATACGTTCCGTATTGCACATGGCCATCGTCATAGCTCATGTGGCCCATGTAACGCTTCTGCATTGGATCATATCCTGCGGTCAGTTCCAGGTTGTGCAGATCGGCAGTGAGTGGAGTTTTGCGATCGTTGTAGTACACAGCGCCCTGGTCCAGAACAAGCCGGCGAATGCCAAGATCAAACAGGTTCGTATTGCTGTTGCTGCTCGATTTTTTGGACTTGGGCAGATTGTTCTCACCCGCCTTGTTCACCGCCAGATGTACGATGGGATGGTCCAGTGTAATGTTTTGGAAATGCCATTTGCGTCCGAAGAGCGAATCCACATTGATATCGGCATTCAGATGGTCCGCTGTGAGAAGCGGCGGCTGCCCCTGCGGTTCCGTTCCATGGACCACAATGCCATAAATGTCCATGGAGAGGCTGGACAGGCTGACTTTGAAATCGCGTACCTCAAGTTTCGCGCCGGTTGAACTGTACACGGAGTTCTCAACCTTAGACAGCAGGGATCCACGGAATCCGTGGTTGTACTTGAGCAGTAGCACGCCAGTGGTAATCACTGCGGCTATCAGCACCACCACAGCTACAACGACCCAGAGAATGATTTTTTTTAAGTTCACAGTTACACCAATTAAAATGCCTGTCCGAGCGTGATGAAGTACTGCCATGGGCTGACGCCATTCACCGGATTCAAATTACGGCCGATATCAAAACGAACGGGCCCCACCGGCGTTGCATACCGCACGCCCACGCCAATCGTGTTGCTATAGTTGCTGATGTCACCGAACCCGACGCTGGTGAAAACATTGCCTCCGTCATAAAAGGCAACACCGCCCAGCTTGCTGATAAGAGATGTTGGAAACCGCAGCTCACTGTTGAGAATGAAGAGTTGCGGCCCTCCCACGGGGACCGTAATTTGCGCGCAAGTGGCGGGATCTGAGGGGTTGCCGCAAACCGGTACCGAGCGTTGCGGGCCTGCTCCGTTCAGGGGGAAGCCCCTCAGCGTACTGCCGCCTCCCGAGAAAAAGCTTTCGCTCAGCGGGATGTGCGCACCCGCGAACGCCTGTTCCACTCCCACTCTCACGCTGTTCGCCCACACCACGGACTGGGTAAAGACGGATTTGTAATAGGCTGTCTGGCCGAGAAAGCGCATAAAGTTGGTATTGGATCCCAGAGCGCTGGGATTCAGGTCAACTTCAAAGCTTTCATAGATTCCCACATGAGCATCGAGAGGATTATCACGGGTGTCACGAGTGAATGATCCGGTAATCGTGGACAAGCGGACATTTCGATCTTCCGGAAGAACCAGGTTCGGATCCAAAAGATTCGTCAGGTTTGTGCGGCTGAAGTTATAGCGAACATACACTGACTTGGTTCTCTTCGAATCAAGATAGCGCTGAAACTGGATGCCCGCTCGCCCCAGGCGAGACGTAAACAGCGGATTTTCGCTCGACCTTTCCACTGAAGCGCTCACGGTTGAACTCCAGGAGCTGTTCCAGAACCTGGGATTCAACCACCCTGCGTTGGCGCGCTGGTCCAGACGGGCCCCGAACACGCCCACGTTGATGGTCTCGGCGCGTCCGCGGAAATTGCGCCGTGTGTACTCAATGGAACCTCTCGGTCCCCAGAACGTCTGCTCGCTCGTTTTGAAGTTGCTCGGCAATCCCACCGGAGGCAGTCCCGGAACAGCAACCGTTCCGCCTGGAACATTGCCGCCACGCTTCGTCGCCTCGAATCCCACACCGTAGTTGATGGAGTTGCGCTTGGCTTCATGCACCTTCACCAGGACCTCTGCCTGGGTCTGGTCAGTAATCGGCTGGCGGGAGTCTACGCTGGTCCAGTCAAAGACGTCGCCCAGCGTATAAAGCTGGCTCTCGCTTTGCAGTAGGGCTGTTTCGCTCAGAGGCTCCCCGACTTTGATGTTGGCCGTGCGCGCAATAACGTCCGTCTTCGTATGCTGCTGCCCCATGGGATAGAGAGACGCTGTGTAAACCTGGGGGCCTTCGTCGATGTTGTAGATTACGCGAATGCGTTGTGGGTTCTGTTTGTCAGCTTCCGTGCTGGCTCTAAAGGTCATTCGCAAAAAGCCCTTGCTCAGATACGTCGCCATGATCTGGTCGCGATCTTTGTTCAGCAACTGCTGCGAATAGGGCTTCTCCGGCTGCAGGTTGAGCCCGCCCGGCGTAAGCTGGTCTTCTGGAATTGACTTGTTCCCTTGCAATTGCAAAGACTCAACCATGTCCCGCGGGCCTTCTTGAATCTGGAATGCCACCCGAACGTTGCCGCTGTGCCTCGTCACGCTGGGAGTGACTGAAACATTCCTGTATCCGGCATTCTGATAGACCGCTTTCAGCGCCTTCACGCTTTTGCCGACCAGTTGATCACTGAATGTTCCATGCGACCAGAAAAAGAATCTTCTGGCCGTCTTGATTGGAAGCTTCGACTGCAGATCATCAGCCTCAAAGTGCTGGTTGCCGTGGAATTCAATTGCTTCCACCTTGCCTCGCTTGCCTTTGCTGATCTGGTAAAGCACCGTTACGTCAGGGCCCTGGTGTTCTATCTGGCTCTTCACCTGAGCATCAAAGAAGCCTTTCGCCTGGAAATACGATCTCAGGTCCTGCTGGCCTTCATGAACAAGGTCCGGGTCAACGGTGTTCTCCTGGTAGATAGGAATCAGTTTCTTTTGCGTCCTCCCCCAGATATGCGCACCTGCAATCTTGATCTGGATTTTGGGTCCCTGGGTGACGTGAATAAAAAGGTCAGCGCGATTTTTTTTAGGGTTGTACTTGACTGCCGTAAGGTCGATTCGCGCTGCAAGATAGTGCTGCTTCGCCATCTGGCCCTGCATGTACTTAATGCCGTTATCCAGCGTTTTCTTTGAATAATTCTTGCCCGGTTTCAAGTACACGCCGCGGATTCGCGATTTCACGGATCGCACACTGGCTGTCAGTCGCCGCGCCTGCGCAGAAGACACTCCCTCAATTGACAGCTCTCCAAATTTTGCGCGCCGCCCTGGTTTTACCAGGAACTCTACATTGACGACACCATGAGCGGGATCTTCGTGCAGCGCTGGTTCAACTGTCGCCCGGAAATACCCGATTTGATGAAAGAAATCGAGCAGGTTTGATTCAGCTTCCTCTACCCGGCCTGCCGTGTAGGGTTCCTGGCGCGGATAATCGGCTGCCTGCAGCAATCGTGTGTAGGGAAACCTCGATGCTTCCTTGGAAAACTGGAAAACCCCAAAGTAATAGGCAGGCTGAAGCACAAACAGCAAACGCAAGCCGGTGGCTTCCGGGCTGACGGTCACCTGCACGTCTTGAACCCCCCCGCTTTTTTTCAGAGCGGCAACTGTGGCATCCACCTGCGCTTGTTTATACGGCGCATTCATCGGTTGCGCAATCAGCGCATTCATGGTTCTCAGATTCAGGTTGGGCCTGCCGGCAAGTTCCACGGAGGTCACCTTCTGGCCTTCATAAGAAATTGAAGCTCCAGGCGGAGGAGTAGCTTGCTGCGCAAATGCTGTGGCAAGAAAGATAAAGCCGATCGCTGTGACGAAAACAGACCTAGCGTGATGACGCCGGACAATATTCATTTGCGCCTGAACCCTGGAAGCGATTCTCGATTGCTGGCAATGAAGCCGAGAACTACTAAGGTTAGAGAGGCTCGTGTGCTTTCATGTTGCTCAATGCTCCGAATGCTGCAGGCAAGTTACTCAGCATCTCTGGCGCAAATTGCTGAATCGGTTTTTTCTGATTCGGCCATCCCCGTTGTTTGGTCAACTTGAACCATGTATGCGGCATCCAAAGACAAAATAGGCCGGAGTTCCCCCCGGCGGAGTAATGCATGCTTTGGACAATTTTTGCGATTCTGCTGCTTCTATGGCTTCTGGGATGGGGATTTCATGTGGCCGGCAGCCTGATCCACCTGCTGCTCGTGGTGGCCGTGGTTGTGCTTCTGATTGAGCTTATCACCGGACGAAGAGCGGCGATCTGATTCGTGAAACGCCGGCCAACCATGGAATTTTGGGCGTAATCAGCTCTTGCTCGATAAACCCGCAATTTTACGCTCAATTTCTTCCAGAGCTTTGTTAAGCGATTCGGTGTAACGGTTGTTACTGCTGGATTCAATCTGGTGTTGTATGTAAGCTCGGGAGAGCAGCAGGTTCTGTTTCTCCCGTTCTGCTTCTTTGTCGTCGGCAGACTTTGTACCGCCGGTCACAGGCTGTTTCTCGCGCCCGTCTTCCATCTGTAATTCCACTTGCTTGCTTTCCCAACCACGCGCCATAAATCCGGACCCTCTCCCTGCTTCTCATGATAATTTGTTTGCACGGTCCGCAGCCAATTCAGACCCGCTGGATTTCGCCGCAATACACGTAATCAACGCTGCATCATTGAAGAAGACTTGGTGGTGGTCCGAAGGCATGGGGTAGCGGGGTAGCGGTGGTACGAATTTAACGCCAGGAGAAGGCTACGCTGCTTCGCGTGCGGTCTGTTGGAAACCACGAATGGAAAATTCCAACTCTTCCTGTAGGCCTTCGCCCGCTTCCATCATGTCCGCAATGACGGTGCTCAGATCCATCCGGATCAGGTTTCTCTGCAGGACAAATGAAATTACCCGCTGCAGCAGGCGCATTTCAATCACGACCAATGGAATGGAATAACCCTGGCGGGCACGATCTTTGCCGTGTTTCTGGCCGAGTTCCGCTAATCTCTTTGATGTACTCGACTGCCCGGTCTCGATTCTCAAGGCCAGTTGCTCGACTAGCGGGGGAATGTGGTCGATACGGTCGTCGTCGTGCAGCCGCAAAGCCGTCAATTCGTGGTGGGATCTGACTTCCTTCAGCCATTCCTGGGTGATGTGCTGAATATTTTCGCGCAGCAGCTCTGAGACTCTTTTCACCGGCGCTTCAGGAATCTGGGGCCGCCGGCTCTCCAGTTTGCGCTGAATAGCACGGATCAGAGTAGGGACATCGGTCGGCTTCAGCAGGTAATCATCCACCTGGCTGCGGATGGCCTGCAACGCAGTTTCAAAATCAGGGTATCCCGTCAGAATAAAGGTGCACGCGTCCGGCTGAACACGACGCATGGCGCTGACCACAGTAAACCCATCGCCCGGCTGGCCAATGTTCAGGTCTGACAAGAGTACATCGAACGTTTCATGATTAATTTTTTCCAGGGCCTCAGGAACCGTGGCAGCAGTGGTGACCTGAAAGTCATGGCGTTCGAGAATCGGCGCCAGCGTCATCCTGATGCCTGCTTCATCATCCACGAAAAGAATCCTTATACCCATTTTCGACACTCTTGAGCTTCTTTAGATGGCGGTTGAGCCACTCTCCGTTGGAAAGGCAATTTGTGGAAAAGACCTTAGGAGAGTGGCAAGGTATTTTTCACATTTTCCAATCGGGTGCTGCAATTTTGGGGCAATCTGCGCAAAAAACCCCGCAGCGCGGGGTTCGTCCTGAATTTAGAAATTTCTAATCGCGGTTTTTCAGCGAGTATCCAATGGAAACCCCAAATCTCTGCACGCGCGGGCCGCTGAATTCAAAATTGTTGCGCACAAAGTAGAAGTGAGCTTCCGGCCGGATGAAGATGGAGTTAGTTACATAAAAGCGGAGTCCGCCGCCAACGTGGGTAAGGAAGTGGTTACTGCTTTGGAAATTGGTACAACCGACAAAATTACATGTGAAAAATGGCTGATAAAAGCGCAGGCTTTCCAGACCGATCCCGGCCTGCAATTCCGCCTGGGCCCTCTTGCCAAGAGGAGGCCCATAGACTGCATTGAAATCGTAGAGAATCGGGCGGTAGGGATTGAAAAAGATATCAACGTTCTGATGGCCACGCCAGGCCACCTCGCCACCGACTCCGAAATACTTCTTGATAAAGAGAAAATCGCCGCTGAAAGCTGGATAACCACCGCCGCCGATGCTCTGCGGAGTGTGATCTGCGCTTGTAAATGCATCTGAAGCTGATTGTCCCTTCACGGTGCCCACGCCAAAAGCCAGATCAAATTGTTGAGCGTGTGCTGCGCTGGCGCTCAACAACACCAGACAAAAGGCCGCACTCAGAAGAAATAGATTTTTCAAGAGATTCTCCAACCTATCTGGTCAGGGTTGAACACCGCCCCGGCCCATTATTCATAGCCTTGGATTATCATACTTGCTTCAGGGGGCTGTCCAGCTATCTCCAGTACCAGCCTCACAGTTCTTAACGCAAAAGCATTCAAAAGCCCTGGCTCAACAGGAAAGTTGCTGATTCCCATAGAGTAGCTACTGTATTCTGTCCGGTGACTCTGAGCTGTCAGGCGATTCTCTTTGACCTTGATGGAGTATTGGTAGACTCCACAGCGTCCGTTGCCCGTGTCTGGACCAGGTGGGCTGTGGCACATGGAATTGATCCCGAGCGAGCCATCGCTCATGCGCATGGGCGCCGCAGTATCGAAACCGTGCGGGCTCTCGCCCCTGAGCTGAATGCCGAAGAAGAAAACTTGCGGGTCGAGCAGATGGAGATCGAAGACAAAGAGGGCGTAACTGCTCTGCCCGGCGCGGCCCGGTTGCTCACAACACTCCCTCAAAACCGGATTGCCATTGTGACCTCAGCTACAGCGCCACTCGCTCGCGCTCGCATCGGCTACGCAGCCCTGCCGCCGCCTGAACATCTGGTGACCGCCAACGATGTGACTGAAGGCAAGCCCTCGCCGGAGCCTTATCTCACAGGCGCGGCGTTATTGGGCTTTGCAGCTCAAGATTGCATCGTGGTTGAGGACGCGCCTGCAGGCATAACCTCAGCCCGTGCGGCCGGCATGCAGGTCATTGCCGTCCCGACCACGTATCCTGCAAAAGAACTTTGCGGCTCGACTGTGATTGCGAATTCGCTGCTCGCCGTGGACATTGTAGTGGTGGAGAATTCATTGCAGATTGTCATCGGCTGAAACCTACTCCATCAATCCCTTACCGCTACCGCTTTCAGATTCGGCAAATGCCTGGGTGTTCCAGTGCATCAGAGCAAATGAGCATATACAATTCCAGTGATTTGAAAGAAGGAGAGCACACATGCAAAGAACGGCAAGCGCACATTGGAGCGGAGGACTGAAGGACGGCAAAGGCACTCTGAGTTCGCCCAGCGGTGTTCTGCAAAATACGCCTTATTCGTTCGCCACTCGTTTTGAATCCCAGCCAGGCACCAACCCTGAAGAACTCATCGCTGCAGCCCACGCGGGCTGCTTCAGCATGGCTTTATCGGCCCAGCTCGGCAATGCCGGCATGACAGCTCAATCCATTGACACTACTGCGACCGTTACTCTGGAGAAGCAGGATGCGGGCTTTACAGTTACATCCAGCCATCTTCAGGTAAAGGTCAAAATTCCTGGAGCTGACAAGGACAAGTTTGACGCAGCAGCAAAGAGCGCCAAAGAAGGCTGCCCAATTTCGCGACTCCTCAATGCCAAAATCACCATGGATACCCAGTTAGAAAGCTGAGCTGGCCGCGATGCTGCCTTGAAATAGCACGCGACTGGGCCGCGCTGCGCGACCAGTGGTAATGATCCGGCCTCATGCTCACATATGTCGGCTGCCGCCGTCTAAGTTCCCGTATCTTTTCCCGGTCCCACAATTTCTTGCCACGGGAGGACTCCTTTATGCGGAACTACCGGCTCACAGTTATCACGGCCTTCGCAACATTGGTGCTTGCGGCATCCAGCGCAGCCGCACAATCAGCTCTGGTCGACCTCCCGCGGGCCAGCCAGCATGCCAGGTTGATGCAGCGGGTGGGCTTAACAAACATTACCATCAACTATCACCGGCCTCTGGTGAATGGACGCAAAGTCTGGGGCGGCCTTGTACCCTATGGCGAGGTCTGGCGCGCCGGTGCCAATGAGAACACAACTATCGAGTTCTCTGACCCGGTTACAATTGAGGGCAAAACGCTGCCGGCAGGGATCTACGGCCTCCACATGATTCCTGCACAACATGAATGGACTGTTATCTTTTCAAAAATGGCGAATGCATGGGGCAGCTTCAGTTATAACCCTAAAGAAGACGCTCTTCGCGTCACGGTAAAGCCGCAGTCATCTGACTTCCATGAAGCTCTTACGTACGATTTTGATGACCCCAAACCGAATGGTGCCACCATAACTCTGCGTTGGGAGAAGCTTGCGGTTCCCTTCACCGTGGGCGTGGACACCGACCAAATTGTCGTTAACAGTCTGCACAACCAGTTCAGAGGATTAGCCCAATATAATTATCAGTCCTGGGACGACGCAGCCACATATTTTGCCACTAGCAGGACCAACCTCGATGAAGCCCTGAAATACTCCGACCGGTCCATTCAAATGGAAGAGCGGTTCGACAATCTTCTGACCAAGTCAGATATCCTTGACGAACTCAATCGCAAACAGGAAGCCTCCGCCACACGCGATAAGGCAATGGGCATAGCCACGCCTCTGCAGCTGCATATCTATGGCCGGACCCTTCAATCGCAAGGCAAGCAGGATGAGGCCTTCTCCGTTTTCCGGACCAACATCAAAAAGAATCCTGATCACTGGACAGCGCACAATGAAGCGGCACGCCTGGCCAGCGCAGAAGGAAAATTCCAGGATGCCGCCAGGGAAATGAGGGCGTCGCTGGCGGGTTCTCCTGATCAGATCAAACCGCAAGTGCAAGGTTTGATCAAGAAGCTGGAAGCCGGACAGGACATTAACAAATGACGGCACAGTCCTGAAGCAGAGCTCGCAGGCGAGCAACGATCCTGCCATCGGCGAACTTTACATTGAGCGTTTGTGGCGCTTGAAGTAGGCGCAATGGCAGGATTTTCCATTGAGCCCCTTTGCTGCATCCACAGCCATGTTGCGCTGCGTTATGATGGTTGGGTTCTTTCAGCCTTTTTCATCGCGGAGCAATCATGCGCAGGTTCTTCTATGCGGCTTGCGTTTTCGTCACCGTAATTGCAGCGCCTCTGGCCTTCGCCGGCCAGGGTATCGAAATCCCCACAGATCCTGGGCCCATGGCCCGGCAAGTCCGGCAGGAATTTCTTTATTCCTGGAATGCCTACAAGCAGTTCGCCTGGGGACATGACGAACTCAAGCCGCTGAGCCGCACATCTCACGATTGGTATCAAACTTCTTTACTGATGACGCCCGTAGATGCCCTCGACACGATGATTCTAATGGGACTCAACGATGAAGCCGACAAGACACGGCAATTGATTGATACCAAGCTCTCCTTTGATCAGGATATTGAAGTCAAGAATTTTGAAATCACTATCCGCCTGTTAGGCGGCCTGCTCAGCAGCTACCAGCTTACCGGCGATAAACGCCTCCTGGAGCTGGCGGAGGATCTTGGTAGTCGTTTGTTGCCCGCTTTTAATTCACCCACGGGCATGCCGTACGTCTACGTGAATCTAAAGACTGGAAAAACGCGCGGTGCTGTCAGCAATCCCGCTGAAATCGGGACATTGTTGATTGAGTTAGGCACGCTCAGCAAACTCACCACCAAACCCATCTTCTATGACAAAGCCAAACGCGCTGTGACGGAGCTCTATAGCAGGCGTTCAAAGATCGGGCTGGTGGGCTCCAGCATCAACGTGGAGACGGGCCAATGGGTTGACACCACGAGTCACATCAGCGGAGGCATCGATTCCTATTACGAATATCTCCTGAAGTCCTGGCTGCTTTTCGGCGACAAAGACTGTGAGCATATGTGGAAAGAAAGCATCAAGGCCGTTAATAAATATCTCGCCGACGACACTAAGGCAGGGCTCTGGTACGCCCAGGTGGATATGAACACGGGAAAACGAGTTTCCACTCACTTCGGCGCTCTTGATGCTTTTTTTCCAGCGGTGCTCGCTCGCGCCGGTGAAATTCAAAGAGCACGCCGCCTGGAAGACTCGGCTTTCAAGATGTGGACCACCTGGGGAATAGAGCCGGAAGAAATTGATTATTCAGTGATGAAAATCGTTTCGCGCCAGTATCTATTGCGCCCGGAAACCATGGAATCGGCGTACTATTTGCACTTCTTCACCAATGAGGACCGGTACACTGAGATGGCGTCAACTTTTCTGGGCGCCCTCTCGCACTATTGCAAAACCGAGAACGGCTATGCCGACCTTCGCGATGTGACCACGTTTGAGAAAGCCGACAAAATGGAGAGTTATTTCCTGGCAGAAACTCTCAAATACCTCTATTTAACCTTTGCGCCGCGCAGCACGCTTGATCTCAACAAGGTTGTCTTCAATACTGAGGCCCATCCGATCCGCAAAACGTGGTGACAACAAAAATCGGGCGGCTGGCTGGCCGCCCGGAGTCAGTATTGTTTTCCTACACCTGAAAGAAGGAGGTTATCTCTTAAATGCACACACAAGAGGATCTATCCACAGAACACATCTCGTATTACTGCACTTCCTGATCTTGTCACCGCGAGGGACAGAAGGGAGGTCCGGGCGCGAACCAAAGTTCAATCATCGACGCGCTCTCAGGCGACTCTTCCCTTCTCCTCGCCCACAGCATTGGCTCATTGCTACCAGCGCCAGCACCCACCCTTTTTGTCAGACCCAAATACTGGCCTAATCCGCTTGCGCCCCGTTTAGCTTTCCGTCTGCTTATCTATATAGCAGCCCGACTGCCAAACGTGGTGTGGTGTAAGTTGCTGAAAATGGGTCTCCGATTCGGGGCAGAAGTAAAGGCCTGTGACACACTGTCACAGGAGCAAAGCGATTCTGTCACAGGCACGTTTGCTGTTTCAGTTCTAAGTGAATATAAAAGAGGTCGTGCCCGGCCCAAGCATTCCAAACGCAGTTTCTACAACCACCCCATCCCCTGCTCCAGCTGAACAGTATTCCCGGCGTCTCCAGTGGCACAAAGCCCAATCCGACCGGCTGCACCAGTTGCACATCTGGACGGGAAATGCCCGGGTTGCGGTCTTTGCTGTGATCCTCATTTTGTGCTGGACCATTGCGAAATCCGGCAAGCCAGGTCTTGTATGGCTGATGGCCGCAGTCATTGCCTTCATTGTTCTTGTTGTCGTGCACCGGCGCATTTTGCGCGCTAAGAACCTGGCCGAACGCGGCATGGCGCTTTACAGTCGCGGTTTGGCCCGGCTTGAGGATCGATGGAGCGGGGCCGGCGATAGCGGCGAAGAATTCAACCGTCCTGACCATCTCTACGCCGAAGATCTCGATATCTTCGGCCCTGGCAGCCTTTTCCAACTGCTTTGCTGTGCGCGCTCGCGGGCGGGAAAAGAGTGCCTGGCAGACTGGCTGCTCACCCAGGCTGGCGCAACGGAAGTTGTGGAAAGGCAACATTCCGTCGCAGAACTCAAGAGTAAGTTCGATTTACGCGAAAAAGTGGCGCTGGCCGGCGGTAAAGAAGAAATTGATGCCGATCCCGCAAAACTGAAACAGTGGGCTGGAACCGCAGTGGATCTCAATTATCGACGATGGTGGCCGCTGGCCTGGATTCTCAGTGCTCTGGCCATCGCCACTCTGGCCTTCGCTGTCGTCGGCCTGGTAAAACACGGCAATGGGCTCTGGACTCCTTTTCTCTTGATGCTGGTGCTTAACGGAATCGTCCTCTACGATGTGCGCCAACGGCTCAAGCTGTTGTTTGCCGGGCTCGATGAAGCGTGCCACAACCTGTCCGCTCTGTCAGCAGTTTTGCGCTGCATTGAGGATGAGCAGTTCTCTGCTCCCCGGCTCGGGGCCATACGCCAAAAACTCTTCAGCAATGGCCTGCGGGCCTCCGAGTGTATATCACGTCTTGGTACTCTGTGTGACCTTGAGGAGTCGCGGCACAATCAGGTGGTCCACTGGCTTGAGCTTGTCATTCTTTACTCACTGCATGTCGCACTCGCTCTCCAGCGCTGGCGGGAACAGTACGCTGCGCTGGTTGTGCAATGGCTCGAGGCGGTTGGTGAATTTGAAGCGGTTACCTCAATTGCTACCTACGCGTTTGAGCATCCAGCCGATCCCTTTCCTGAAATCTTTGACGCTCAAGCCCCTCCTCGCCTCCGCGCTATCAAGCTGCGTCATCCTTTGATGCCTGCTCGCGATTGTATTCCCAATGACATGGCCCTGGGTGACGAGCCACAGGTCTTGTTGGTCAGCGGTTCCAATATGTCAGGGAAAAGCACACTCTTGCGCTCAGTCGGAGTCAACGCTGTGTTGGCCTTGATGGGGGCGCCCGTGCGCGCAGAGTCGTTTCGCATTTCTACCCTTATTATCGGCGCCTCAATGCGCATATCCGATTCTCTTCAAAAAGGTGTTTCTCACTTCTACGCTGAAATCACACGGATCCGCCGGGTCGTTGAGCTTTCACGGCCCGGCCCTCTCCTGTTTTTGTTTGACGAGGTTCTCCAGGGGACCAACTCTCACGATCGCAGAATTGGCGCGGAAGGTGTGCTGCGCACGCTTCTGCAAAATGGCGCTGCAGGACTGGTCACCACGCACGACCTTGCTCTGACTGCGCTGGAGGAAATGTTTCCTCATAAAATTGCCAACGTCCACTTCCAGGAAAAGCTGGAAGCGGGAAAGCTTTCATTCGATTACAAGCTGCGTGAGGGCGTGGTCACCACAAGCAATGGCCTCGAATTGATGAAATCCATCGGGCTTGAGGTTTAGTTCCGCGAGAGCCAGCCGGCACGGGCTGCGCAATCGGGCTATTGGCTTTGAAGATGAAAAAATGAAGAGGCTGGCGGGGCAAAGCGCCAGCCTCTCTGGTGGTCAAAGAAGAACCGGTCGCCGCTGGCTTGATGTGTGACGGCTCAGGCAAGCCCAGCCAGCCAACGCATTAAACGCAGCAATTGGCGAACGATACGCCTGGGGGAGGAGTGATTCTCACGTTCCCATCGCGCCACGGTCGCTCCGTACCTTTTCTTCCCGGCCTTGGGCTTCAGCCGCCGCTGAGTCGAGCGGACCAGCGGGCCTCTACAGGCTCCACCTGCCCGCTGCGCGCGCCTACGACTGCGGGGAGTCGCGGCGCCACTGCGGGTTGGTGGAAACCATAGCCAAAGGGCACCCGACCACCAAACGTTACTGGTATTGCCGGGTAAAAAACACGAGCAGCAGCCCTCGGCCGCATCGAGAATGCGATCGATGGGAAGTCAGTATTGAAAATTCTAAAACTGCCTTTATTCCCGTCACTGCTCAGCAGAGGAACATTAAGAAAGTGACCTTAAGGAAGGATTAGTCGTTCATTAAAAATTCTTATCGCAGCATGGACCGCGCGAAAGAGATTTAGCTTAGCGCAAAAAACTACCCGGAATTCTCATTCCGGGTAGTGTGTTTGCTCGGTTCAAAAAAGAGCTTATTTCCTCTTGCGAGTGATAAAGCCGGTTACAAGTGAGCCCATGCCCAAAAGCCCTAACAGCGGCAGAGGAGAAGCGGTTTGAGGCAGCTTCTGCCCGGCGGTCGCATTGGCATTCTGGTCAGAAGTGCTGGTGGCGTTCTGATCACTTGAAGGTGTCTGGGTAGTTGCGCTGGAAGCGGCATTCTGGTCAGAAGAAGTCGTGCTCTGGCCGGCGGTGCTGCTGGTAGCATTCTGGTCGGTGGAGCTTGCGGCGCCAGGAGTGGTAGCGGTGGACTGTCCTGAAGCTGCGCTCTGGTCAGTAGTGCTCGGAGTCGTAGCTGCGGATCCGGTCGCGCTCTGATCAGTGGAACTCGGCGGAACAGAAGCTGTGCTGCCCGAGTTTGCGTCATTCGTGGTCGCCGGCTGAGAGCTGGGCGAGGTGGTTGAAGCGCTGCCCGCAGCACTCTGGTCCGCTGGCGGTGTGCTTGAGGTGCTCGTCGTGCTCTGGTCAGCCGGTGGCTGCGTGCCCGAGGTAGCTGAATTTGGCGGAACAGAAGCCGTACCGCCCGAGTTCGCATCGTTGGTGCTCTGCGGTGAGCCTACTCCGGTGCTAGACGGATTTGTGTTTACCTGGTTGTTGCTGCTCGTGCTTGCAGAGCTGGAAGGCATCTGGCTGTTGTCCGGCGGATTGGTGCTGGATGGAGCCGTGGTGCTGGCCGGAGGCGTCGCGCTGGACGGACTCTGGGTGCTCTGGTCTGTACTGGCCGGAGGAGTCGTGCTGGACGGAGTCTGCGTTGTGGCTCCGCTGCTCTGGTCAGTGTTTGAAGTGGTGCTAGTCGTTGTTGTCGACTGAGTGGTGCTCGGCGCTGCTGCTCCGCTCGCGGCTCCTGCTCCCATGCTTCCAGCCGACTGCTGGTTGGTGCAGGTATCAGAAATTACGTTTACAGAACTCACTTGCAGTGATCCGTCAGAGCCCTGGGTTCCGGTGATCTCCACCTGGTGAGCATCATCTGGTTTCAGCGTGCTATTATCCCCGTTAACGTTGAGGGTCTGGCCGTTATCCGTAGCAAGAGTCCAGTTGCCGCCAGACTGCTTAAGGCAGCCGCGCATCGTGGTCTGTTGGCCGTTGCTCGAATTCGCGGTGGTAGCAGCCGTGCCTTGCGAACTCTGCGTCTGGCTATTCTGGTCAGGGTTCTGCTGCGCATCATTGGCTGCACCGGTCGATGTTGACCCTGTTGGACTGCTTGCGCTGCCGCCGGGGCCTGTTGATCCAGCCGTGCCCTGGCTGCCCCCGCTCTGGCCTGCACCCGCACCGCTACCGGCCTGCGCGAACGCCATGCCTGAAGCCAGGACGAATGCAATCAAAAGTTTCCTGTTCATATCTGTGCTCCTTCGAAGTTTCACTGCCCGTCGGGCTCGTCGAGCGGTCTTATCGCGAGTTTTGCGATTCTTAAGACCGTGTAGGATTAGAGAGTAGTAAATACTGCTGGGTTGACTCATTCCATGCATTAAAGCAGAGCTGAACTTGTTAAAATCTCTGAAGACAACCTTCTTCTGACTCCAGCCATGCCATTTCCTTCAAAAAATCACGGTCCCACTCCGCCCAACAATGATGCAGCATGGATGCAACTTGCTCTTGAGCAGGCGAAACTCGCTCTGGCGGCTGGCGAGGTACCCGTGGGCGCCATAATCATGAAAGATGGACAGCTTGTCGGAAGCGGGTTCAACCGGAACTTAATGGATCACGATCCAACCGCTCACGCCGAAATCGTTGCTCTTCGGCAGGCGGCCGCCGGCCTAGGCAATCATCGCCTTCCTGGCTGCACTCTGATCTGCACCATTGAACCTTGCTGCATGTGTGCTGGAGCCATGGTCCACGCCCGCATCTCCCGGTTGGTATACGGAGCTGCTGACCCTAAGGCTGGCGCCGCCGGCTCAATGCTGGAAGTTACCAATCACCCGCAGCTGAATCACCAGATTGAAGTCACCCCCGGCGTGCTCGCGGAACAGTGCTCCGAACTGCTTAAAGCCTTCTTTGTGGAAAAAAGAAAAGCACCTGAAGAACCGGCGACATAATGCGTCGTAAAACGGTCGGGGCATTGAGTAGCGACTCACAGGTCCGGCGGCACGTACGCTCCCCGGCGTCTCACTTCAGCGAACCATTCTCTGTGAGGATAGTCCGAGGCTAACAGGCTCCTGGTCTCGTGTTCAATGTCATATTCGACGCGCCGGATTTCCGGACGTCCGTCTGTTAACAACAGATAGCAAGCTCGAGGATCGCCATCGTAAGGCATTCCAACGCTTCCGCTGTTGCAAACCGTAAACGTGGAAAATTCGCGGATAAATGGCCTATGGATATGGCAATAAATG
Source organism: Terriglobia bacterium (assembly GCA_963758275.1). Lineage (GTDB taxonomy): Bacteria > Acidobacteriota > Terriglobia > Terriglobales > Acidobacteriaceae > Angelobacter. The sequence goes on from CAVWUW010000012.1 coordinate 118,503, forward strand.
ACCGTTTTTGCGGCAAGCGAGCCATATACACCTTGCAACGCCGCATCGTCCGCGGGGTCCAGGGGCGCTTTCCATAGATTCCCGGGAGCGGCATGCAGTAAGACCAAATCACTCTGTCGAATCTCCATCGGCAGGGCCTGCAACTGCTTCAGACGGGACTCGCCAATCAGGTCCTTTGTTGCCACAGCGCATTCCTCAATCATTTTCAACAACGGACCCAGTTTCGGCGCGTCGGTCATCATCTTCTTCAGGCCGTCCGCGTTCCAAAGGACCTCATCTGTATTGCCCAAAACTCCCGGCCAGCCCAGTTCCGCAACCCTGTCCATGACTTCAGCCGGGTGAGAGCCGCCGTAGGGCAAGTCTCCTCCCTGGAGCACCAGGTCTGGCGCTAGCGTGCGCAGGTCGGCAATCACTGCCTGAAGCGCCGCTAAGTTTCCGTGTATATCGGAGACAATCGCGATTCGCATAGAAGGATCGATGCTGAAGATATGTTCTTGGCTGACTGCTGAATCCTGGCTGCTGATCTGGCGGAGAGTAATGGACGATTTTCGAACTTTTTCATGCTTGGCGCAGGCCCAAGTTAGGTGAGTCCAATAAAATACAAATAATCATCCTCATCTGGAGAATCAACTCGCGTGTCGGGCTCGGCCACGTCCGCTGGGGCCTGGGCATAGAATCCCCAACCGTCGGAGTATTTGCAAGCCATATCAGTGTCACTGTGCAGCCGGCCCTGCTCATCCAGGCGCAGAGCTCTGGGGCGCTCTGAGATGAACACAATCCCATCGCGCGGGAGCCACCAATGCAGCGCCCGCCGAAAATTGATCCAGAGATCAAGCAGAGCAGAGTCTTCATCTTCGTAGCGCACGCCAAGTTCCTGGCAGAATTTGTAGAAGACCTGTACATCACACCCCAAAAACTCGCCGCTGAATACTTCAAAATGCAATTCCTTGAAACCGGTTCTATTCGTGCCAAATTCATTCAAAAGTTGGTTCCTAAGCTCGCGGCGAAGCTGGTGCTGAAGCTGGTGCCAGACAGGGACCAGAAGTTCGGTCTCAAGCCGGGTGCGAAGCGGGAGACTAAGTTGGGCAGCAAGGGAGTTCCTCAGGCCCCTCTCAAGTAAGTTCCAATATTGGCCGCCACGCTTTAGGTCAACATGGTGTAAACGCCGCCATTTCTTAAAATGGCTCTCAAGCTTATCCTTAGCCTCGCTCCTGAGCTGGTTCTCAACCTGTGTGCGAAACTCAATTGAGTATCGCTGAAGCGCGTTTTCAAGCCGTCCCCAAAGATCGCTCGCGACGTTTCTATCGCTGCCTTTTGTGATGGGCGGGAGTATCTCGTCGGCAACGGCGCGCAAATCCTCCAAAGCGCGGATGCACATCGCTGGAGAGCTGAAAAACAGGATGATCGGTTGCGTCTCCCCACAACGACGATACACTTCATTGATCAGGTCAATGCCGACTTCCCTGTTGAGAGGTTCCATACTTCGGTCAATCTCGAGGGATTCGTCGCGGAATTGTCTCAGTCGGCCTTCCTGGGCTGCTGATAGTTTGTCGATGATAGGGATTCCCGGAGGTGACGATGGGAGTGGTGGCAACAATTCAGCTCTCATAATACAGAGTGCCGAGAGATCGGAGGGTACTTCACCAACGAGGTCCGTGATCGCTTTACTTGCCTCACGGGAGGTTATCAGCAAGCCTTTACGCACTAACTCTTCCTGCGTAAGCTCCCTGTATTCAATTTGCCTCTGGACGCCGCCCGGCTGGCCACATTGTTTGCAAAAAGGATAATTTTCCCTGAAGCTCATGATGACGGCGTCAAGAAACTTTTTGTCCGGCTGGGAGTGATTGCCGTAGGATGATTCTGAATTATGCTCGCCGCATCCGGCACAGCGGAACCAGATATTGAATTCGAACCAACTCTCTGCCATGCCCAATTTACCCCATAGGGTCCGAATCAGCCGGAAAGTATTCCACAACACAGATAGACCGCAAAGAGAAAAAGCGGACTGACTATCAACCCGCTTTCCCCCGAAATTAGTCACATACGCACGCCTTTCTTTGCCCTCCGTGATTTCATGAGGAAGCCAGGGAGGTACATCGGAGAGCCACGAATCTGTAACCCGACCCGGCTTACTCTGGAAAAACAATCGCTCCGGCTCAATTTAGACCTGTGGTCCACGCATCGCTCACGATTTATCGTAGCGGGACCCGAATTTCTGGAAAAGATGACTGATGTCGTGGGCCTGTACCTCAATCCCCCGCAACAAGCGATTGTCCTCTGCGTCGACGAAAAGAGTCAGATTCAGGCCTTGGACCGCACCCAGCCTGGATTACCGATCAAACCCGGACGCTGCCGCACCCTGACCCACGATTACAAACGCAACGGCACCACGACTCTGTTTGCTGCGTTGGAGACATTACAGGGCAAGGTGGTCGGCGAGTGCCATGAGCGACACCGACATCAGGAGTTTTTGCAATTCCTGCGTCGACTCGATACCGAGTTCCCCGGCGATGTTCCCCTGCATCTGATCATGGACAATTATGGGACGCACAGGCACGCGAAAGTAAAGGCGTGGCTGAAACGCCATCCCCGGTTTGTGTCGCACTTCGTGCCTACCAGTTCGAGTTGGATGAATCTGGTGGAGAGATGGTTCGGCCACTTGGACAACAAGGCCATCCGTCGCGGCGTCTTCCTCAGCGTAGCCGACCTGCAGGCCTCCATCGCGGCGTTTCTCAAGGCTTGGAACCAGAATCCCCAACCTTTCGTGTGGACCGCGACCGTCGAATCCATTCAGGAAAAACTCAATCGCTGTCGACGGACCTTGGAGCAGATCCAGCCCGGCTGTACCCGGCCCAAATCCCGAAAGCGGAAGCGATGAATGCGTAGTTATTTAGCAGACACTCACTAGCTAGCTAAATCGCCGGGCAACGGCTTGATGTTGCTGTTCAAACTGGATTTTCGAAGTTTCTGCAATCAAGCAGAACATAAATAACTTACAAGCTGATTCCCCCAAAAACCAACGGAGGGTGCCTTGATAACTTATTGAATCAAAAGGAGAAGCATCTGGCGGAGAGGGAGGGATTCGAACCCCCGATACCCGTTAAGGTATGGCCGCTTTCGAGGCGGCTCGTTTCAACCACTCACGCACCTCTCCGCGCCGTGTAGAAAATGTGGTCGCAATCATTTTAGCAGGTGTGTCGTTCCGGAAAGTCTCATCAGCACGCGTCAAAAGTACGAGAACCAACTCATCTCAAAAATGTTTCGGCTTGGCGCGATTTCAACTTCGCATGCAGATAACTCGATCGGGTAGGAGGCGGGGTCACCCCCGCCGTCCTCCCACACCACCGGACGTGCGGTTCCGCATCCGGCGGTTCATGAAATACTCTGGAAGCGCCGCTGAGTATCCAACAGCGAAACCAGCCCCATGCGGTCAAACCAGGTTTTGGGAAAGGCGTGGTTCATGTGGGACGCACCTCCGTTCCACCACGGACCACGTCCGTTGGTGGCCGACTGCCAGGCACGTGCCTCGTCGATCCCGCTTCGCATCAGGTTTTGTGCTCGTCGATGAGCACGCTTCCACTGCCGCCACAGCAGCGACCGCAGCTTATGTCTGATCCATTGATCGAGTTCTTCTAACACACCTTTGACTTCAGTGAGCCGGAAGTAGGACACCCAACCTCGCAGCAGCGGGTTGATCCCCTCAATCACTCGTTTCAGATTTTGACTACGGCCTGCTTTTAGCGCCTTGCGGACTTTGTCCGCCAAACGCTGGCGACTGGGCTCGGCGATTTTCAGTTTCGGTTTTTGGCGCCACGTCATGCTGTAGCCCAGAAACTTTCGCTGCCACGGCCTTGCCACCGCGCTCTTGTCAGCATTCACTTGGAGCTTCAGCTTCTTTTCCAGAAACTCCGTGATGGCTGCCATCACCCGTTCTCCCGCCCTCTGACTGCCCACATAAATATTGCAGTCATCGGCGTAGCGACAGAAGCGGCGCCCCCGGCTCTCTAACTCACGGTCCAGATCGGTGAGCAGGATGTTGGAAAGCAACGGCGAGAGCGGTCCACCCTGCGGTGTACCCTCCTCCCGCGCACTTGTCACTCCGCCCTCCATCAGTCCCGCCGTCAGATATCGCCGGATTAGCTTCAGCACTCGCTTATCCTTCACCCTCCGCGCCACCCGCGCCATTAAAATATCATGGTTAACACGATCGAAGAATTTCTCTAAATCCAAGTCTACGACCCAGCGCTTGCCTTCAGCCACGTTGCTCCGCGCCGCTTCTACGGCTTGGTGCGCGTTGCGTCCAGGGCGAAAGCCATAGCTGGACTCAGAGAACTCAGGTTCGAACAGCGGTTGCAGTACCTGATGCAGTGCTTGTTGGATGAGCCGGTCCAGCACCGTCGGGATGCCCAAGGTTCGTACCCCGCCTTGCGGCTTCGCTATTTCCACCTTGCGCACCGCCGCCGGCATGTACCTGCCCGCCAACAGTTCCTCCCTGATTTTTTCCCAGTGCGCCTGGAGCCACGGCTTCAACTCAGTGGTCGCGAGTCCATCGACTCCCGGCGCACCTTGGTTCTTCACCACTCCCTTGTAGGCGCACAGCATATTGCTGCGTTCCACTACGGCTGCCATCAGCCGCAGCGCTTCCGGTTTCGTTTGCTCACCAGCCGTCTTGCCTGCCTCCACACTCCCACCCGTCCCTGGCAGGTTCCGCCTGCCGCCTACGCCGGGGGCCGCACTTGCCCGCGCTTCTGCTTCCTTGACTGGCATCGAGATTCTGGTGTCCTACTTCCGGTCTTTCATGTTTGGCCCTTCCTCCTGCTCACGCCGGACTACTATGGCCTCTGCTGACTTCTGCATCGCCCTCTTAAGCACCTTCCGGTGCTCGTTGCTCATGGCGGCCATGCAGATCTCCCCGGGTATGACGCACTCACCGTCACGCTTATGCCCGTCGGATCTACGTCGCAGCGTTCCGTGCAAGAATTGGGCTTTGCATCCATTGGCCTGCTCACCCCACGGCGCCGCCTCTATCCGCTTCCTGTTCGTCGGGCCAGCGCTTTGCCTACAGCTTCCTTAAGATTCCACCTCGCGATGGACACCCTTGCCGTTCAGCTAACACTTCCCCTTGCCGGGCGTGTAGAGGACTTTCACCTCCCAGTGACTGCGCCCTGCCGGGCGCACCAAATAAAAGCACCGCCGTTTCCGACGGTGCTTTCCTGAAACAACGCAAAATGCCGCTTACTTGATGGTCATCGCGTTCGGAAACACAAAGTAGAATAACAAGCCGATGAGGATCAGGTAGCCCAGCACGATGAGAGTCCACGACATGTTGTGGCGGATGACCTCACCTTCACTGCGTACAAACCGGCTAGTGGAGACGCCCACGCTGGCAGTCTGCGGAGCAATGGGCTTGCCGACCTCGGCGCCCAGTGAGTTCAGGGTCGGCGCAAGGAGCACCGGTAAGCCAAGCAATTTGCCGGCAACTGCCTGAATCGGCCCGAACATGGCATTGGTTGAAGTGTTGCTGCCCGAGAGGGCCACGCCAATCCAACCCAGAATCGGGGCCAGAATCACAAATGCCCAGCCCACCTTGGAGAAGCCGAACGCCAGCGAGTTTGCCAAGCCTGCAAAAACGAACAGGTAGGCCACGGCAAAAATAAAGAAGGCAACCAGCAACGCTCCCCACATCTGCTTGAAAGTCCTGGCAAACACCTTCTTGAGTATTTCTCCGCTTGGGCGCAGGAACAGCACAATCAGGATCCAGGAGGCAAGAATTGAGGTGCCACCACTCAACGGGTTGAAGTTAAAGGTTGAAGCGATGGGCTTGTGGGTAACCGACGAAATCGCGGAAACAGTCCACTTGTGGGCAAATTTGCCCGGCAAATGCGACCATGGGCCCGTCCACAAAACCACCACAACGATAAGGATGATGTAGGGGAGCCACGCACGGAATGCGCCGCCGGGGCCGAGGTCCTGCGATCCGCCTTTGTTTCCGGAAACGCCCCCAACTGTGCCGGCGCTACGGCTTTGAGAAGCCGCCTCAACTCTTGCTTGTTGCTCAGAGATAATCTTTCCACCGAAGGCGCGGATGTTCTTTGGTTTCCAGACCTTCACAAAGAGCAACAGCACCCAGAATGAGACCAGCGCGCCACTTAGGTCCGGCAGGTACGGGCCAAGATAGTGGGCCACGGGCCATTGGCCGATGATGTAGGAGAACGATCCGACAAGCGCCAGCGGCCAGGCTTCCTCCAGTCCATCCCACCCGCTGACCAGATAGATCAGAACAAAAGGTGGCAGGATGGCAAGAATCGCAACCATATCTCCAATCGATGCAGACAGTGCGAGCAGCGGAAACCCGTGACTGCGGCCAAAGCCAAAACCGGAGAACCTAGACGCGCCATAGGATACAGGCGCATTATTAGCGAGAGCAGCCACGCGGATTGCTTCCAGATCAACGATGCCCAGTCCTACCAGGATAGGCACCACGACCGCCCACGGATATCCGAAACCGACCAGACCTTCCAACAGCGCGCCGAAAGCCCACGCCAGCATAAGAGTCTGGATACGCACATCTACCGTGGCTTGATTAATCATCCAGCTCTTGAACCGGTCGAAATCACCGGTAAGCACCAGCGTGTTGAAAATGATGAGGCCCCAGAAGGTGATCCAGTCAATCGTCCAGGCGCCTTGTAAGCCACCGTAAAGATATGACCGTAAGCTCTGACCAGCGGGAGCGTGCCAGCCGTAAATGGCAATAAGGATTGTGATAGCTCCAGCAATAATGGTGGCCAGCCATGCCGTCATACGAAGCACAGCGAGCATGAACAACAGAGCAGCAAGGGGAATCAACGCCAGCAGGATTGTAGTGAACATGCTCCCGGTGGGCGTCAAAATTTGTTGAAACATTCTCCTGAACCTCGAAAAGTTAAATTGAAGTTCGACAAATACACAGATTGCCGGATGCGTGCGGGCTCCAGCAGCCGGCCGTTCGTATCACGATTTTTTAGACAAACTTATGCGCGGAATACTCTCCTCTGTGGAGGCGATTCTGTCAAGTGTTAGATTTAAAAAACTTTCTCAGCAAGTTCAGCCATTGAGCAGCTTCCACAAACGTTCTTATCCTTTGACAGCGCCCACCGTGAACCCGGCAATAAAGCGGTCAAGGAACAGATTGTAGAGAAACGCAATGGGCAGGCTGGCAATGAGGCAGGCCGCCATCAGAGAACCCCAGTAATACACATCGCCACGAATGAGAAAGATGGGAATGCCCACGCCAACCATCTGGTTCGATTCCGTGGAAATAAAAGTCAGCGCATAGACAAATTCCTGGGTGACCAGCGTGAAAGTGAAAATCACGACCGTCAAAATGCCGGAGGTGGAAATCGGCACCACCATTTTGAGAAAAGCCCCGAACCGCGTGAGACCATCCACCATGGCTGCATCTTCGATCTCTCTGGGAATGGATTTAAAAAAGCCCATCAGGAGCCATATGGAAAATGGCACGGTGAAGCTCGGATCAACCACCGCCACGGACCAGATTGTGTCCTGCAAGCCGAGAATGGAAATCACCCGCGATAAAGGAATGAACAGCAGTGTTGGTGGGATCAAATAGGTCAGGAAAATCACCACACCCAGGCGCTGCCCCCAGCGCCCGGTCAGGCGCGTAAGCGCATAGGCAGCAGGAATTGAGAGCAGCAGAGTTACTGCCACCACAATCAGGCCCACCAGGGCGGTGTTTTCCAGCCAACGCACAAACATCGTTTGGCCAAAAAGGAATTTTAAGTGATCAAGAGTGGGCTTGGCGTTAAAGATGAAGGGATTGTTGTTCAGGTCATAGAGATCGCTGTTCTGCTTGAAGGTGGTGATGACCATCCAGTAAAACGGAAACGCCAGCGCCACCACAAAAACGATCAAAATTGTCCAAAGCAGCACCTTGCCGCCAGCTTTGCGCGCAGTCAGCTTTTTCATCACACCACCTCCGCCCGGTGTGCGACGCGCAACATGAAGTAGGCGATGGCAACCAGTAGAGGCACCAGGAAGAGTGATACAGCAGACCCGGCGGCAAGATCGCTCCCCTGAATGCCAGTAAGGTATGCATAGGAAGGCAGGACCTGGGTGGAATCAAACGGTCCGCCGGCGGTGAGGATGTAAACCACCGTCATATCAGTGAAGGTGAAGATGATGCCAAAGAGTACTGCCACGTTGATGATCGGCAGCATCATGGGGATGTTTACTTGGAACAGTGTGCGCCAGAAGCCCGCGCCATCAATGGCCGCCGCCTCGGGTATTTCTTTTGGAATGGCAGACAGTCCGGCGAGCATGATAACGGTTGAGAACGGCAACAGGCGCCAGCTCTGCACCAGGATCACAGATGCCATGGCGAGATGCGGCTCGCCCAGCCATATTGGCGCGCTGAACGGTTTATAGAGATGAACGGCAACCAGCACCCAGTTGATCACGCTGTAGAGTGAATCCAGGATCCATTTCCAGCCCATCGCTCCCAGAGAAATGGGCGCTACCCAGGGCAACAGAATCAGGAAGCGAACCAGACCTCGTCCTCGGAACTTCTTTTCCAGCGCAACAGCAAGAATTGTGGAGCCCACAATTACAATTACCTGCGAGAAAAAGGTGAAGATGAATGAATTTTTCAGAGAGGTGATGAAGCTGGGACTCTGGATGATGCTGCGGAAATTTTCCAGTCCCACGTAGTGCATTCCGGTGCTGCCGATGCGTACGTCACTGAATGCGTAGAGGACCGCGAGCACGAAAGGCCCCCCGATGATCAGTGCAAGATAAAGAACAGCAGGGGCAAACATCAGCGCGCCGAGCCATGGGTTTTGCGCGGCTCCGGCGGATTTAACCTTGCTCCACTTAGGCTTTTTGGGAGACACAGCGGCCGACGCAGCCCCGTTCCCTTCCACCTCTGTTGTCTCAAAGTTTTGTGCCGGGTTCATTACCATGCCAGGGTCCTCGCCTCAACCTTCTTCTCGGTGTTGCGATCAAAAAATTTCAGGCGACGTTCTGGCACAGCGAAATCGTAAGTCTTGCCGATTTCAAACTCGTGGCCAAACAGGAGGCGCGATACCGCCTTTTTTCCATCAAAACGACCGCCTAGCAGAAAACCGGACAGGATCCAATCCGCTCCAAGATATTCAATATTTTCTACGCGAAACTTCAAAGGTATTTTGTGCGTATCCGTGATGGCTTCAGCAACCCTGAAGTGCTCGGGCCGGAATCCCACTATCACGTCCGTGTCTTCAATCAGGTTCATGGGCGGCGAGCCCAGGAAAGTGGCGACAAACGTATCCTCAGGATCGTCATACACCTCAGTGGGACTGCCGATCTGGCGCACATACCCTTTGTGCAGCACCACAATTCTGTCTCCCATAGCCATGGCTTCCACCTGGTCATGGGTGACGTAAATAGTGGTGGTCCCAATCCGGCGATGGAAACGCTCCAGTTCTTCGCGCGCGCTGGCCCGGAGCTTGGCATCCAGGTTCGAAAGCGGTTCATCGAGCAGGAAGACCGAAGGCTCGCGCACGATGGCCCGCGCAAGAGCCACTCTCTGGCGCTCGCCTCCGGACAGCTCACGAGGTTTGCGCTGCAGCAGATGATTGATGCCGAGCAGAGATGCGGCCCACTGCACTTTTTCTTTGTGGGTGTGCTTGGGAACTTTTTGTGCTTTCAGCGGGAAAGCGATGTTCTTGTAAACCGTGAGATGCGGATAAAGAGCATAGCTCTGGAAGACCATGGCAATGCGCCGTTCGCGCGGCGAAAGATCATTCACCACGCGGCCGCCGATAAGGATTTCGCCGGCCGTGGGAGTCTCCAGGCCGGCGATCATGCGAAGGAGAGTAGTTTTCCCGGAACCCGAAGGTCCCAGGAAAACCAGGAACTCCCCTTCGTGGCCCTCGAGATTTACATCGTTTACTGCGCCTTGCTCTCCTTGTTTGAATACTTTGGTTAAGTTACGCGTCTGTACAACAGCCATCCATCCCCCGTGTTACTTGAATCGTCCGAAAATACGCTTGTACTCTTGTTCGGCCGCCTTGGCCGCGTTCTCAGGCGTCTCATCTCCGCGGGCGACTTTGGCAAACATTGTGGGGATAATCCACGCGTTGAACGCCTCGTCGATTGCAGCGGTTGCATATCCCGGATAGCCGACGTTAGTCGCCCAGGTCAGCACATCGCCGAGAACGGCATACTTGTTCGGCGGATTGGCACGGGGATCATTGGCGATTTCCTGCTTCAGATTCGGCACCGTTTTGGGAAAACAGGGGAAGTTGTAGAACTGTCCGGCGGTGAAGCCCTCGTGGAATGCATCAATGTAGTCGATCAGGAATTGCTGCGCGCCTTCCTTATTGGCGGCAAAATTCCAGACCACGTAGCAGTCCATCACGTGCTCGGCGGCAATCCGGCGTGCCGGGCCTTGCGGCGCTTTGCAGATCATAATGTGGCTGTCCGTGGGCATGTGGTCACGCTCGGTCTGCCGGGTGACGGAAATAGCATTCGCGATATATGAAGTCTTCCCTGAAACCATGGCGCGGTTGTTGGCAGATGGATCCCAGCTAAAGATCTCCGGCGTCATCGTCTGCTGGAAAAGCTCTTTGCCATACTTCAGTGCGTCAATGGTTTGTTTCGAATTAATGGTCACGTTCCCTTGCTCATCCTGCTCCGCTCCGCCAAACGACCAGAGAAGAGCGCGCAGCGCCATGCTGGAGTCCAACTCCTGTGACATGCCGATGCCGATGGGATGGCCGGTTTTATCTTTGATCTTCTTTCCGCCATTCAGGAGATCGTCGTAGGTATTGGGACCATTCGGGAATCCGGCTTCCGCCCACCATTCTTTGTAGTAGTTGCCGGGATCGGGAACGTAAGAATCAGAAAACGCAAAATACTTCTTCGTCTTCGGATTAAAAGTTGACTTGTGCGCCAGATCGATCTTCTTGCCGTGCTTCTTCTCGACCTCCTGATAGACATGCGTCATGTCAAGCACTTGGTCCTCAAAAGAAGCGGGCGGCGAGAGGAACATGAACAGATCATGCCCTTTCTTGGCGGATACTTCTGAAGCGGCACGGGCATGCAGTTCGTTTAAATTAATGTGGTCCACAACCACATTGGTGTTGTGCTTCTGGCCCCACTGTTTGCAAAACGTGTTATCAAACCAAGTGTCATAGGCGGGAACAAAGTGGCTCCATTGCCCAATCTTCAAGGTCTTCTGTTGTGCGGCTGCGCGCTCTGGGAACAGGAATGCCGGACCGAGCGCACCTGCAGCAATACCACTTCCACCAGCCAACTTGATAAAGTCTCTTCTCGATACACCCTTGCCCTTTTTCTTATCTTCTTCCTTCATTAACGCCTCCTCAGTTCAGCATGCACAACCGTGATTTCGTACGGCTCACTGCACTTCCTGTTCTGCTAGACGAAAACCTATTTCTCTTCCCCGAACCTCTTGATATCTTCCGGCGCGTCCTTCAAAACCACCTTCTTGCTTCCCTGCACCATGACACGAATCTGCTCCACAACGTCAGGATTGGCCAGGGTGGTTACGTCACCGGTATCCATCTGATTGGAGATGGCGGCCAACACGCGCCGCATGATTTTACCTGAACGCGTCTTGGGCATGTCCGGAACCACATGCACTTTGCGCGGACGCGCAATTTTGCCGATTTGTGCATCAATGGCTTCAGTAACTTTCTTTTCCACTCCAGCAGAATGGGGGACACCGGGCTTCAGTGAGATGTAAACTTCCGGCACCCTGCCTTTTACTTCGTCGGCTACGGGAATCACTGCCGCCTCAGCCACTTCTTGCACCGTGAGACAGGCTGACTCCAGTTCTTTGGTCCCCAGGCGATGACCGGCAACGTTGATTACGTCATCCACGCGGCCAAGTATGCGGAAATATCCATCGGGCGCCTGCACTGCGCCGTCCCCGGCAAAATACGGCCAGTCGTGCCAATCCTTGCTTTGCTTGTCCTTGTTGTATTTCTGGTAGTACTGCCGGACAAACCGCTCGCGGTCACCCCAGATGGTCTGGAAGATCCCGGGCCATGGATTGCGGATGCAGATATTCCCTGCTTTCCCGGAACCGGGTTTCACTTCTTTTCCCTCTTCGTCGAAGATCACTGGGTATATGCCAGGAACTGCGGGACCGGCGCTGCCCGGTTTCATGGGATCGATCGCCGGCTTGGTGCTGCACAAGAATCCACCGGTTTCGGTTTGCCACCAGGTATCCACAATCACGGCTTCGGCTTTGCCGACTACTTCGTAATACCACTTCCAGACCTCAGGCTCAATGGGCTCACCCACCGTGGTCATGTGTTTGAAATGGTAGTCGTACTTGGCCGGCTCGTCCGGACCTGCCTTGCGCAGCATGCGGATTGCTGTGGGCGACGTATGGAAGATATTCACGTTCAACCGGTGCGCAATGCGCCACGGTCGCCCCGCATCAGGGTAATTCGGAACGCCTTCAAAAAGAATGCTGGTGGCCGCCAGAGCCAGCGGACCATAGACGATATAGGAATGGCCGGTAATCCAACCGATATCGGCCATACACCAGTAAACATCTTGAGGATGGACATCCTGGATGAACTTGGTAGTCCCGGCCACGTAAGAAAGATAGCCGCCCGTGCCATGCTGGCATCCCTTTGGACGTCCCGTAGTGCCGCTGGTGTACATGAGGAACAGCGGAGCCTCGGAGGGCATCGATACCGGCTCCACGATCTGGCCGTGATATTTCCTCAGCAACTCGTCAACGAAAAAGTCGCGGTTCTGCACCATCGGCTTGGCGGAGTGATATTTGCCTGCTTCGCGCCGCCACACCAGGACCTTTTCAATCTTCTGGCCTTCTTTTTGCGAGACATCAACCGCAAGATCGGCTTTTTCCTTGTGGTCAGTCATGTGGCCGCTGCGATAGTAGCCGTCAATCGTCACCAGCACGCGGCTTCCCGAGTCGGCCGCGCGCATACCGCATGCCTCACCACTGAACCCTCCGAACACAACCGAGTGAATCAGGCCGAGACGCGCACAAGCCAGCATGGTCACCGGCAACTCCGGCACAACCGGCATGTGGATAGTTACGCGATCTCCGGTCTTGAGCCCGCAAAAATCGCGCAGCATCGCCGCCACCTCGTTCACCCGGTAGTAGAGATCCTGATAAGTAATGGCTAGCGGAGGATCTTCTTCCGGTTCGCCCACAAAAATGAACGCTGCTTTATTCCTGTATTTTTCCAGATGACGATCAATGCAGTTGTACGCCAAATTTAGTTTGCCGCCCACGAACCATTTCCAGAAGGGCGCATCGCTGGTGTCGAGCGTTGTGTGCCAGTACTGGTCCCAGCTCAAAAGGTCAGCGTATTCACGAAAACATTCAGGGAAATTCTTCTCCGCGAAGCGTTCATTCACGGCGGGATCAGACAAAGTGGCCTGGCCGATGAACTTCGCGCTCGGGTAGTAGTACTGTTCTTCTCTCCAATGAACGGCAATCTGTGCTTCGGTCAGGTCTGTCTCTTGCTCGGTGGGTTTCATCAAGCGAACGTCAGCCATGGTAATGACCTCTTCATTATTCGAAGTCAGAGTTTTCGAACTGGAAAAGGGCCAAAGAAATGGGCCGCGATAATGCGCGCGGGTGACGCCAAAGCCACCCGCGCAGTTCGAAACAGATAATCGTACACCTATGGGGCCGTTCGTGTGCAAGCACCGGTCTGGGTCAGTCGCCGCTGACTGCCTGTGCGCCGACTTCAGCCCAGATCTTAGTATCTTTGGTTTCTCCAATCATGAACATGCCCACGAAGAACGTGATGACAGCAACGATGATGGGGTAGACCAGCCCCATGTAGATGGAGTGCGCTTTAATCCACGGATTGGTGCTGGCAGCGGTGGAGGCGACAATGGCAGTGGCGATCAGCGGCATGAAACCGCCGAACCAGCCATTCCCAATATGGTATGGCAGAGACATTGACGTATAGCGTATTTTGGCCGGGAACAGCTCCACCAGGAATGCTGCAATAGGACCATAAACCATGGTGACGTAAATCACCTGGATGGTGACGAAAAGAGTGAGCATGGGAACGTTGATGGGATTGGAAAAGGCTTTCATTCCAGCATACAGCGGATAGTAAGTGATTGCGGCCAGCAGACAACCCCAGCACATGATCTTCATGCGGCCGATTTTGTCACTCCATGCTCCAAAAACCAGGAAAAACGGTGTGCCTATTAGTAGTGAGACGGCTACTACCGTGTAAGCAGTCTGCCACGGCACCTTGCAGATGGTTTGCAGGAAAAACAGTGCGTAGAACTGGCCCGTGTACCACACCACGGCTTCGCCCGCAGTCGCACCAAACAGAGCAAGAAAGATCAGTTTCCAATTTTTGCCACTGGTAAAACTGTCTCTCAAAGGAGCTTTCGAGCTCTTGCCCTGATCCTTCAATCGAGCATAGAGCGGCGATTCCTTAAGCTTCAGGCGAATGTAGATGGAGATGATCACCAGGATGGCTGAAATCAGGAACGGCACCCGCCATCCCCAGCTCCGGAAAGAAGCATCACCGACGAAGTGCCGCGTAATCCCGATAACGACCAGAGCCAGGAGAAATCCTATTGTCGCAGTGGTCTGGATGTAGCTGGTCAGATAGCCGCGCTTGTGGTCAGGAGAGTGTTCGGCAACGTAAGTTGCTGCCCCGCCATATTCGCCGCCCAGCGCCAAGCCTTGAAGCAATCGGAGGCCAACCAGAAGTATAGGCGCGACGATGCCAACGCTTTCATACGTGGGAAGCAGTCCCACAAGGGTCGTGGAGAGACCCATAATAGTGAGGGTCACCAGGAATGCGTACTTGCGCCCAATCAGGTCACCAACTCGCCCGAAAATAATGGCCCCGAAGGGACGCACTGCGAAACCCGCGCCGAAAGTTGCAAGGCTGGCCAAAAACGCTGCCGTATCATTTCCTTTTGGGAAGAACAGTGTGGAAAAGAAGACGGCCAGGCTGCCGTACAGGTAAAAGTCGTACCATTCGATCATGGTTCCCGATGACGAGGCCCAGATCACAGTCCAGAGGCTGAACTCTTTTCCTGGACCTTCCGTGGACAATGTGGACGCATTAGTAGCCATTGTGAAATCTCTCCTGGGGCGCCACGATGAGGACGCCTGATTTGTCTCTCCGGCTCACCTTGTATGTCGAAGGAAAGCAATTCGCATGATCCGTTTTGCGCTCCGAATTTTGCGTGAAACCGATCTGCTGAAGCAAAATCGACGGCAGAGCCTCTATTTGGCAACCTAGGGTAATCTGATTGGCCAAGATGTCAAGAAGAAAGGTATACGTCCTTTTCATGTCAGAAGATGGCGCAAATCTGATCTCGATAAGCGCTGCTGCCGCACGAACCTATGGAACTCGCAGCGCTCAAAAACACTTCTACTCAGGGATGGCTGAGCCGGAGGAACAGGCGATTGGGCTTGTTTCCTTCGACTCCGCAGCTATATCATTCACCAGCCCGATTTAGCCGTTCTCGCAAAGACGCGCCGTGCGTTCAGATCAGGAGATTTGTACTTCTCGAGAGGAGATTGGCATGAGGAGTTCGTCACTTGTGTTTCGCGGTTTCATTCTTTCAGCTCTGTTTTGTTTGACATTCGGCCTTGTTCAGAGTGTGGCCCAGAATTCCGTCACCATCGGCGTCGTTATGCCGACAACCGGGCGAGAAGCAAAACCCGGGCTTTACCAAAAAGAAGGTATCGAGCTCGCCATCAAGCAGATCAATGCCAAAGGCGGGATCACGGTAAAAGGCAAGAAGCTTCAGGTCAAAGAAGTCTTCTACGATGACGGGTCCGACTCAGCAAAGTCTGCTTCCCTTTGCGAGCGGGTCATGAGTTCTGATAAGGCGACCGCCGTGATCGGCGGTTACTCCACCGCACTGGGTGAAGCCGAATCCGTGATGCCGGACCGCTATAAAATTCCATGGATCACTCCGGGAGCTGCAGCCACCAGCATCTTCAGCCGCGGCTACAAATACACATTTGGCGCTCTCAGCCCGATTCTGCTTTTGGGTGAGACTACGGCCGAATTCCTGGGAAGCCTGGTGGACCAGGGAAAGCTCAAGAAAGGCCTCAAAATCGCTCTGGTGGTCGAAAACACTGATCACGGAGTCGATTACGTGAATGGCATTCAGAACTGGATCAGCAAACATCCCGGCTATTTCACAGTCGTGCTGAGTGAGAAATTTGAACTTGGCGGCACTGATTTTTCCGGTCTGTTGCAGAAAGTAAAGACGTCCAAAGCAGACATCTTCCTTTCCGACGCTCACCTTCAGGATTACATCACCATGCAGCGCCAGTATCTCCAAACTGGATTGCACCACCAGATCATCAGCTATGGAGCTCGGGGCCCCGAAGCTGACGCGCGCAAAGCGCTTGGCGCGGGCACGGACTACATTCTTGCGGCACTCTGGTGGTCTGACAAGCTGCCGTATCCGCAAGCGCAGAAGTTCGTCTCGGATTACAAGGCCGCTTACGGGCGTCCGCCGGACTCCTGGTACGCCGCTACGGCCTACGATTCCATGCGCATCCTGGCGCAGGCCATTGAAGCTGCCGCCTCCACTGATGGCTCCAAGATTCGAGATGCACTGGCCAAGGCCGAACTCAAAGGCTCGCTGCTTCCCGGACAGGTCCTCAAATTCGGCGCCAACGGGCAGGCTGACTACCCGTTTCTGGTAACGCAAAACAAACCCGGAGACAAGGTGGATATCGTTTACCCGAAGGACGCCGCCACCGGGGCGCCAATCGCCCCAAGACCGTGAGGCGGGGCCCCTTCGTCTATGACAGCAAGTGATTATCTGGATCTCATCATCAAATCACTGCTCCTGGCGGGCATTTATGCCGCCATGGCAGTGGGGATGACGGTGATTTACGGCGTGATGAAGATTGTGAATCTTGCCCACGCCGGATTTCTCATGATGGGCGCATACTTCGCCTTCGTGCTGTTCGATCGGTTCCACATTGATCCGGTGGTTGGCGCGATACTCGCCCTTCCCGCTTTCTTTCTTTTTGGCATGGCGGTGCACTGGTTGTTGGTGCGCTGGCTGCCCAAGTCGGATACGCCTACTCTCTCGTCCCTGTTGTTGATGTTTGGCTTCTGGCTGATCCTGCAAAACCTGGGATATATGATCTTCGGCAACGAAGATTCGTCCATTCTTACGCCGCGAACTCTTGCGTCTGTGCAATTAGGCGAGATCTCCATACCCATGGTGAGCTTGATTGTGTTTGCGGCTGCGGTTGTATCACTGATTGTTCTGCAGGTTGTTTTCAACCGGAGTTGGTTCGGCCGTTCCATGCGCTCCCTCATCCAGAACCCATATGCCGCAAAAATCGTGGGCGTAGACGATGAAAAAACAGCACGGCTCACGTTTGGCCTGGGTACTGCCTTTGCCGGATTTGCCGGAGCACTGCTGGCAATGCTTTACTCCTTCAACGCTGATTTCGGCAGGCCGTTCCTTCTGCGCTCATTCGTCATCATTGTGCTGGGCGGTCTTGAATCAGTTTCAGGTGTGGCCATAGGAGCACTTGTGCTTGCGCTGTTAGAGACATTCAGCGTGCAGGTGCTTCCTGCCAGCTATCAACCGGCCATTTCATTTGCGCTATTGGTCGTAGTGTTGATCATCATGCCAAAAGGTATTGCGGGCCTGCTGCAGCGAAGACTGAAGGTGACATAAACAAATGGCACCACTTGCCGTTCGGCGCTTCAGCTTCGTGCTTCCATGGGCCGTCTTTCTTGCTCTGCTCCTGCTGCCATTGAGCGATCCAAGTTCCAACACCGTCAGGCTGCTGTTTACCACGGCGGTCTGGATCATCGCCGGGATCGCATGGAATTTGGTTGGCGGCCTTGCCGGCCAGGTCTCTTTCGGCTTCGCTGTCTTTTACGGGCTGGGCGCATACGTCACGGCGCTGATGATCAATGGTGGGCGGAGCCCGTATTTTGCCTTCCTTGGCGGAATTGCAATTTCCGTTCTTGCCTCGTTTTTCGTTGGCATGCCTACCTTCCGCCTGCGAGGCCCGTATTTTGCAATTGCCACCATAGGCGTTGGAGAAGCTACCCGGGTCATCATGAACAATCTTGATATCACGGGCGGCGCCAGCGGCTATCGCATTGTTGAGAAGAGGGCATTTAACCAGATTGAGCACTACTACAGCGCGATTGTACTGATGGCCGCGGCCCTGGTGATTTCATCACTCATTGTTCACAGCAAGTTTGGACTGGCTCTGCGCGCAATCAAGCAGGACGAGGACGCAGCGGCAGCCTTGGGAGTGAACCCCTACCTTTCCAAGCTGTGGATCCACGCTGTGGCGGCCGGTCTCACAGGTCTCGCCGGTGGACTTTACGCGCGTTATCACGCGTTCATCTATCCCGGCGACGTGTTCGCGTTCCAGACCAGCATCTACATCCTTCTGATACCGGTGATTGGCGGCATTGGCACGGTATGGGGGCCGGTGCTGGGAGGTATCATTTTCGGCATTGTGGAAGAGGAACTGGTCGTTCACTTTCCTAACATCCATCTTCTTTTGTACGGCTCGGTACTCATTGCAATTGTATTGCTGGAACCGGACGGCCTGATAGGACTTCTGCGCAGGCTGATGCGGTTCTTCTGGAGACGACGTGAAGATTCTGGAAGTAAAGACCCTGACGAAATACTTTGGGGGCGTAGCCGCCTTGAAGGACGTGAGCTTTGAGGTGCCGGAAAAGCACATCTGCGGTTTTATTGGGCCCAATGGCGCCGGCAAAACTACCCTGTTCAGCGTAATTGCAGGTGCTCACAAGCCAACCTCAGGGAAGGTTAGTTTTCGCGGCTCTGATGTAACCGGAATGGGCTCAGCGGCGCTGGTAAAGAAAGGAATGGCGCGCACGCACCAGATCGTCCGCCCTTTTCGCCTGATGACGGTGCTCGAGAACGTACAGTTGGCGGCGCACTACGGCCGGCGGGCAATGAATCGAAGCGCAAACGCTCGAGCCTACGCCATGGAGAATCTCAAGCTGGTAGGCCTGGACCAGAAGGCGCACCGCATGGCTTCAGAACTTTCTCTCGGTGATCAAAAACGGCTCGAAGTGGCCCGTGCCCTGGCGACCTCGCCCGACCTGGTCTTGCTGGACGAGATCTGCGGCGGTTTGAACCACTCTGAAACCAGAATCGTGCTGGATCTCATCAACCACATCCGCGAGAACGGAACAACGATTATGTACGTGGAGCATGACATGAAGGCCATCATGTCGATCTGCGACCGAATCACGGTGCTTAACTTTGGCCAGAAACTCGCGGAAGGCAAGCCGGAAGAAATCCAGAGCAATGAAGCCGTGATTGAAGCGTACCTGGGAAAATCGTCCATCGGGGAAACTCCACGTGCCTGATTCGGCAGCAGACAACCTGCTGGTCGTAGATAAGCTTGAAGTCCGCTACGGGGCCGTGCAGGTCCTTTGGGGCATTTCATTTTCCGTGGCCAGAGGTAAAGTCACCTGCATCATTGGTTCGAATGGTGCAGGCAAAACTACCACCCTGAATGCAATCGCCGGGGTTCTGCCCATCAAGAAAGGCCGAATATCACTTGGGGGCAAGGACATCACTTCCCTGCCAGCGCGGGAACGAGTAAAGAATCATATTTGCCTCGTTCCGGAAGGACGGCAACTCTGGCCCGGGATGTCTGTGGAAGAGAATCTGCTGATGGGCTGCTTTCTGCCGGCCTTTCGTGCCAAAGCCCAATCGGGGCTGGCACGCATTTATGACCTCTTTCCCCGCCTGAAGGAGCGGCGTCGACAGCTTGCAGGCACCCTGTCCGGCGGTGAACAGCAAATGTGCGCTGTCGGGCGCGGGCTCATGTCTGAGCCTCAAATTCTTATGTTGGACGAGCCCACGCTTGGCCTCGCTCCAAAGCTGGTGGACGAGATTTTCCGTCTAGTTACAAACATCGCTGCCCAGGGCGTGACGATCCTCCTGGTGGGTGAAAACGTAAACTACGCCCTTCAAGTTTCTCATTACGGCTATGTCATGGAGACTGGACGCATCACGCTGGAAGGTCCGAGCGCCATGCTGTTCGACAACGACCACGTTCGAAAAGCCTACTTGGGTGTTTCTCCCGAACAGTCGTTGTCTGATCATTTGCCGGGTTCGAACCCGCCAGCGGGAGCCTGAAAGAAGATCGTTAGCCAAAAAATGCCCGGCATTCAGCCGGGCGGTCTTGTGCCAATCAAGCGTCCAACAACTAGAAATTGAACATGTCACTGATGTCGCCGCTCTGGTCATTACGAGCATTGAGTGAGGGCAGCCCAAAAGTGTTTTGAATGAATTTTAAGATCGAGACATCATCCATCTGCACGTGCGAGATGAAATTCTTTTTGGCAAATGGTGAAATCACCAGCATAGGAACGCGCGGCCCCAGTCCCTCCGCGTTAACTTGAGGGGGCGGTACGTGGTCATACCAGCCGCCACTGGAATCCCAGATCACGATGATGGCTGCCTTCTGATAGACCGGGGATGCCTGGATTTCTTTGATGAAACCATCCAGCCAGGTGGTTCCGTCGGTCAAAGGGATGCCGGTGTTGGGATGCATACTGTGCACCGGGTTTGGCTGGACCCACACAACGGACGGGAAGTTGCCGGAATTCAGATCGGAATTGAACGAGCTGAGGTCTCGCATGGTGGGAGAGGGCGTTGCTGCAGTAAAGAACTGAAAGGGATTTTCCTGCGGAACATAGCTGCCACAGACCCCGAGTTGCTCTTGATACCACGCCCAGGTCAATCCTTTTGCAGAAAGCTGGTTGCCCACATGCTGAAAGGTATAAGGTCCCGAAGTTGTCACAGGCGACGTGCAAGGCCCGTTAAAGGGATTGATGGTGAATGCAAAATTGTTGTCCTGAGCCGCAATGAGATAGAGCTGGTTGGAAGGTGCATCGCCCATGGCCGAGGGGAAGAAATGATCAGCCAAGGCAAATTGCTGTGCCCAGCTCCATAATGTGGCAACACCAGGATTGCTGTTGTCGTAATGCCCCATGGAAATATCGCCATTAAAGAAGGCAAATTTGTCCATCAGTCCGTTGTCCCACACCTTAAGCAAGTCTTGCCTCACGTGAGGCAGGTCCGGCGCCACGGGATCCGTTAAAAGAGTTGGATTCACGGTTACGCCGTTCGCGTCAACCTGACTGAAACCCGGCACGCCCGGTTTGATTCCTTCGGCTCCAGGGAATGTGCCAAAGAGATTATCGAACGACCTGTTCTGCATCACGACAACAATCACATTGCTGACGCTGCCACCAGGCGTCGGGGAAGGAGACGGGTTAGGATTGCTACCCACTCCGCCGCAACCCGCCAGGGCAAGCAAAAGAATGCCCAGGAGAAAATTACCAATGGTTTTCAATATTCACCACCTCGCATATTTTGAAACGAGGTACTCTTGAGTAGTTGGCTTGAGTTCAATAGGTTTTTAACAGAGACTCTGTTGGACTTTTGGACTAAGGTGTCGACACCAAGAACCTTAAGAGAGCAACTGCGTTAGAACCTTCGTGAGATGCTGGAGCGTCAAGATGAACTTATTGCGTGACGCACTGATTTTCGTTCCATCCCGAAGCGTTCCGGCGCGAGCATCGCCCATATCCTCTTCATCTCTGGTAACAGCTGCCATCGTTCTGGGATTGATTCAGTTGGTGGCTTGCGCTTTGCTGTTGCTCCAGCGCTACAAGCATTTTATGACTGCGCGCACACTTGTGGGCAACACAGTTGAACGGGCGGCCTGAGTGGGTACAATACGCAGCACTCATAACCTTCGATCTTTTTCTTTATCCTCTTTCCTTTTCGTTACTCTATTTCAGTATCGAAGGGTGGCTGCGTTCTGCTGCGGGCATCGCTGCCTCCGAGGTGGTGCCCAATTTGCCGGTTGGGTGTGCCTTCAAGGTTGCGGAATTCTCGGCAAATCGAAGAAGAGCTCTCCCTGCCCGCTGACCACGTCGAATGCTGTCTGACGCGCGCGTGCGCGTTTCGGCTGCGCTGCCTAACCCGGCTGGAATGCCAATATCACAATTGGCAGCGATTACCACTGGTATGAAGTTGAACGCGAGACGAGAGCCAGCGAACCGCTTTCGCGGGTTTATGAGCTGATGCCAGTCACGGTGGGGAAAATTGTCCGCAGAGTGGAACGGTATGAATGTCCACCCGACCATTCTTCATCAGGGGCAGCGCAACGAATTCGCAGAACCACCGGCAATCCCCACATGCGCCTGTGGAAAACTCGGATTGATTTTTAGGTTCCTTGTCTCGGGACTAAGACGTTACAATCCTGATCAATTCAAAATTATGGCGACAGAAATCGTAACCGTGGAAACCCCGGTGATTCGCGCTGCCGGTGGAATACTTCAGCGCGTTACACCACGCGGCGATGAGGTTTTGATCGTCTATCGCAAACGCTATCAGGACTGGATCCTGCCCAAGGGTGAAGTCAAAGATGGCGAATCATTCCAGGAAGCTGCTCTACGAGAAGTAGCGCAGGAAACCGGTTGCTCCTGCCAGTTGGGGAATTACCTTGGAACCATCAGTTACTCCGACCATGGCACCCCAAAAGTCATTATGTTCTGGAAAATGACTGCGATTGCAGAGAACCCGGTCACAGTAAGCGAGGAGACCGGCGAGGCGGTCTGGTTGCCTCTTGCGGCAGCAGTCGAGAAACTTTCACAATCACAGGAAAAAGCGTTGCTTTCACGCTTGAGCAATACGGCGCGGCGCGCACAGCAGATTGAGCCGGCAACCTGGGCTTCTGAAGCGGCTTCGCAAAGGAAAAAAGGCTCCATTGAAGATGAGCGTGTCCACGCGCGGGTCCTCCGCGAAGCTGAAGCATTCCGCGTGGAGCTTGCATTTCTTGAACGCCGCAGCAGTCAAGGTGACAAGGCGTGGGCGGCAGCCGCCCACGACCAGTTGACGAACGTGTTGCGATGTCTTGAAGGCAACGATATTGAAGGCGCTCTCTTTTGCCTGCACGGCGCCCGGCGCTTCGCCGTCTATGGATTGAACAAAACAGAGCTGATCACGCGTGCCCATATATTGCGCGAGGAGGCACAGAAAATCGCCTTCTGGCCTGGTGACGCTATGGATGGTGTGCTCTCCGCCAACGATGAAGAGATCTCAGCCGACAGGCTGGCAGACGCCATGAAGCTGCGCGACGAGGAATCCACCAATCAGTACTACCGCAATCGACTGACTGGAGACCACCTGCGGATTTTGCTTACGATCTGCGCTCTCGCTGTGGTTGTTATGCTTCCTCTGATGCTGCTTTCCGGGCCGGTTCGCATGGTTGCACCGGTCCTTCTTTTCGGGCTGCTTGGATCTTGTTTTTCTGCTGCTCAGTTCTTGATGAAGGGCAAGAACGATTCCTTTATTCCTAACGTCTTCGTGATGCTCACTCCCGTGCTGTTTGGATCGGTTGCCGGACTGGGTGGCTTGGCCGTGCACGAATATCTTTCCGGGCTCTTCAATTTTCCGCGGCCACACTGGGGTGCGCTGCTGGGTTTGTCATTCCTGTTTGGGATGTTGTGCCAGCGGGTGCTTGCACGTTTTGCTGTGCCCAAAAGAAGAAAGAAGAACCGCTGACAGCGCCAGCCTCCAACTGATTTTCGCTTCCAGTGAACTCACCAGCCATTCCGTCTCCAACCTCTGAACCGCTGGCCCGCCGGCTGGGCCTGTTCGACGCGACCATGCTGGTGATGGGCGGCACTATCGGCGCCGGCATCTTCATCAATCCGTATGTTGTTGCCCAGGTGGTTCACACTCCGGCGCTTGTGCTGGGAGCATGGATGGCGGGTGGCGTGATCGCTTTGATTGGCGCTTTTATCTGGGCCGAACTTTCAGACCGGATGCCGCAAGTCGGAGGACAGTACGCCTATCTGCGCGATGTCTACCACCCTCTGATTGCGTTTTTATACGGTTGGGTGCTGCTCCTGGTCATTCAGACCGGTGGCATGGCGGCCGTAACCGTGACGTTCGCCCGCTATTTCATTGAACTCACCGGGATGCATGGCGCCGATTGGCAAATTGCGGTTGTGACTTTGTTTCTGTTGACGGTTGTGAACTGCCTGGGCGTTCGCGCGGGCGGGTCAGTACAAAGCGGATTGATGGTCATCAAGATTTTTGCCATCGCATTGCTCGTGGTAGCCGGCGGACTTTTTATCAAGGGCGCACACATCACCTGGAATCCGGTGCTTGATCAACCTGTTTCCGGCAGCTTGCTCTCTTCTTTCGGCGGCGCCATGGTGCCCGTCTTATTTGCTTATGGTGGCTGGCAAACAGCATGCTTTGTTGCAGGAGAACTCAAACAGCCCAGGCGCGATCTGCCCCGCGCGCTGGTGCTGGGGGTCATCGGCGTGGCGGTGCTCTACAGTTCAGTCAATTTCATCTACGTCCGCAGTCTAGGCGTGAAAGGGCTGGCAGCAACAACCACTCCAGCATCGAGCGTAATGCATCTGGCCATGGGGTCCAGGGGAGCCATGATCATTGCACTAGGCATCGCCATCTCAACCCTGGGCTTTCTCAGCCAGAGCGTTCTGACCGCGCCGCGAGTGTACTTCGCCATGGCAGAAGACCGGGTATTCTTTCGTCAGCTTGCCTGGGTTCATCCCAAAACTCGTGTTCCTGTGGTGGCCATTTCGCTGCAAAGTATCTGGACGGTGGTGATCCTTCTTTCCGGACGCTATGACCAGATTCTGAACTACGTTACCTCAATGGACTTTCTCTTCTTCTGTGCCACGGCAAGCTGCCTGTTCATTCTCCGCCGAAGGGATAACGAGAGGGGTCGGTATTTCCGCGTACCAGGACACCCATGGACAACCGGCTTTTTCTGCATCTCGAGCGCCAGCGTGGTGGCTAATGCTATTTATCGCTATCCAGAGAACACATTGATCGGGTTCGCGATTCTCGCTACCGGCGTGCCGGTATATTACATTTGGAAGTGGACTTCAAAATGACTCAGATCCGCAGCGGCGCAGGTTCCAGATACATGCAGTGGGCCAAGTTGATTTCTACAGCTAAATACAACCTGGCCACCAGCGGGATGATGAACCTGCCTCTCTCAGCTCTGGGCGTCACGCTGGAGCAACTCGAAATCAATGGCCCCACCATTTATGGCTATGCCCCGTTGATGAAAGCGGTGGCGGCGCGTTATACGGTCCCGCAGGAATCCGTAGTCAGCGCCACGGGCACCTCGTTTGCGAACTATCTGGCTCTTGCCGCTGCCACAGAGCCGGGGGATGAAGTGCTGATTGAGCAGCCAACTTACGATCCCATCCTGGGGGCTGCCCGGTATCTGGGACTGGGGATCACACGCTTTCATCGAAAGGCCGAAAATGACTTTGCTGTTGATATCGCCGAGGTAGAGCGGAATTTTACTCCGCGAACGCGTGTCATTGTTCTTTGCAATCTGCACAATCCAAGCGGAGCATCCACCTCAAATTCAGTTCTCAGTGAATTGGCAAGGTTAGCTGGCAAGAATCGTGGCTATGTGATGGTGGACGAGGTTTACCGTGAAATGCTCTTTGCGGCTGAGCCGCAAACGGCATTTCATATCGATCCTGAGCGCTTTATTGTCACCAGCAGCCTGACCAAAGCTTACGGATTAAGCGGGCTCCGTTGCGGGTGGATTTTGGCTCCGCAGGCGTTAGCAGAACGCATTTGGCACATTCACGATGTGCACGCGGCCACATATCCGTTTATGACGGAATATCTCAGTGTGCGCGCGTTGGCAAGACTCCCTGACATCGCAAGCGCAATGAAATCGTTACTGGATGAGAACCGGTCAATGCTGCAGAGTTTTCTTGCCAGCCGGGACGACCTCGAATTTTTCTGGCCCGAGTACGGCGCCATCGTCTTTCCCCGACTGAAGCATGGCAATTTAACGGAGCTTTCCAGTCTGCTGCGCAGCGAATTCGATACCAGCATTGTCCCCGGAGAGTTTTTCGAAATGCCGGATCACTTCAGAATCGGCGTCGGCCTCCCGAGCGAGGACGTGCGCGCAGCTCTGGAACAACTCCAGCGAGGTCTTGATCGCTACAAAGCTTCCTTGCTCAGTCGCGTGTGAGCACTCAGTCCTTCTCAGCAGCAAACTTTCCCGCACCGTGGCAGGCAATGTAGAGAAATGCAAAGCAGAACAGGACGGCTTCCGCTCCTCCATTCTGAATGGGCAGAAGTCCTCTATGTACGTGCACCATGAAATAGGCCACCGCCATTTCACCGCTGGCGATGAAAGCAGCAAAACGAGTTAAGAGCCCCAGTATTACCAGAATGCCGCCGCCGAACTCGATGATCCCGGCTGCCAACATCATGGGATTGTGAAGCTGGGCGTGGCCTCCAAATGCGCCAAAAAGCTTCTGGGCGCCATGACACATAAATAGAAATCCAACTACGACACGGAAAACTGCATATGCAACAGGTTCGAGCCCACTCAGAAATTTCATCTTTGTGTCCTTTGAAACAGCGTGATGGAAGAGTTTAAGGCTCGCGGACCTTGCTGTCGAGTAACTGTGCGGACACCTGCGGGCCGCAGATTGGGAGCAGCACCTTTGATCAACTGTCCTCACGGTATCTGCTTGAGAGTGCTGTTGGGATGATGCAGTGTTGATCTCTACGATTCCCCCCTCCTGTGCCGCCGGCGAAAACTGTGGAACCTGAAGCGTACAGGACACGGGCAAAAACACCAGGAGCAAGGACGCACGCAAAGCGTCCGTCCTGAAATTCAGCTATGCGGCCGCAGTGTCCACGTACGCCTTATCGCCCTACAGCGCAATAACCTGCCAGGCATATGGCAGCCAAAGAGATGCCGAGAGTAACTACGTATCGCCAATTCAACCAGGACAATTTCTTCATTGCCGCTAGTACAAAAGACCCACGTGGCGATGAGGGGAGCGCCAGGCGTTCGAGCCGATTCAGGATTGTTCTCTGCTTTGCCGCATATCGTAGCTCGCGCGCCCAATTCAGAGCAGCCGAATTTCCACCAACGGTAACATCAGACCAATCGCATGTTTTCACTGTGAACGATCGAGCGAACGTGTCACGGCGACAACAACAC
The DNA here is from genome assembly GCA_963758275.1 of Terriglobia bacterium. Classification (GTDB taxonomy): domain Bacteria; phylum Acidobacteriota; class Terriglobia; order Terriglobales; family Acidobacteriaceae; genus Angelobacter. The sequence continues at coordinate 145,567 of CAVWUW010000012.1, forward strand.
TTGTGTCACAGCAGTCACAAGAAAATTTGATTTGCTTTTAAAAGAAGAGAGGCCCGCCGGGAGGACGACGGGCCGCAAGTAGGCCCGCCGGGTTGACAATCCCGGCGGGCAAAAGAACCGTTAGAATCTCAACGTTCCGCCAAAGACGATCCTCCGACTGGCTTGAACTGGGAAGTTGATGCTGCCTGGTACGTTGTCCGTTACCGTGGGATCAGCGAAACCAAAGAATGGGGCTCTCGGATTGCCGCTCGCATCCTCAAGGAACGGATCGATACTTTGATAGTTCGCATGGTTGAATGCGTTGATGAACGCCGTACGGAGCTCAAAGGACACGCGCTCACTCAGCTTTGTGTTCTTGGCAAGTGAGATATTTGCGATGTTGGAGATAGCATTCTGTACGGGGTTTCTCGGTACATTGCCAAAGGGCGTGCCGAATACACTTTGCGCGGCGCCTCCATTGATGATGTAGCGAACCTCGTTTTGGCTGATGGTGACCGGCGCACCCATAATGCCTGCTCCGTTCAAATTAAGGGCATTCACGCTGACAAGCGTAGTGGGACTGATGGTGCAGACCGGCTCTGTTCCGGTGACGCCGAAAACGAAACATGCGTCACCTGCAAATGCGCCGACGCTGTTTTCAGGTGCACTTCTGTTTCCGAAGAACGGCCGCGCAATGTCTGTGCCTGCGAATGCGTTAACAAACGCAGCGTCAAAAAAATCGCCCGCGGAAGTAAAGGCGGCAACTTCGCTAAGCTGCGCCGGCGTATAGCGCTGACCACTCTGCAGGTAGTAATTTCCCGAGACCGACCAGCCCCCGAGCACATGACCAAGTGCTCCGTGCTGGTCTTTGAAAAAGGGTAACTGCTCGCTAACCAGAAGGCTCCAGGTGTGCGGGTAATCCAGCCCCGAAAATGAGTATTCGCCAGGGCCATTGACCTGCTGAACCGGATTCTGCGCGAAGGCGATGGTGTTTCCCGCCCCGGCAGTGCCAAAGATCTCGCTCACGTTATCGAGGTTTTTGCTGAAAGTGTAACCAGTTCGCAGGGTTAACTGGTTCATTAGATTGTTGGCACGGTACTCAAGCTGCACGCCGTTATAGTTGGAGAAACCACTGTTGGCGCGTTGGCGTATAACGCCATTCCCACAAGACACACGTCCCAGATCGGTTGGCGTGGGGACTCCACTTACCAGCGGAAACGGCGGTAACTGTTGGGTTGCCGAGCAAGGAGTCAGACCAGGGGGAACAAACTGTGGGAAATTCGCTTGCAGATCTGCAATAAACGGGTTTCCGTTAAGGCTCTGGAATAACTTCCTTGCTGCGTTTCCAATATACCGGACTTCAATTGCTGAGTTCTTGCTGATTTCCCGCTCTACGCCGAAGCTCCAGGTGTGTACCATGTCGGGCTTGAAGTTTGGAACAATGGTTGTCTGATTGAAAGTGCGCGGATCAAACACTCCCGTTTGCAGGTCAGGCGCCAGTTGCGCGCGAACGTTGGGACCTGTCGGAAGCGCCGAGATTGGCGTGTTGGCCGCTGCAGTGCCGGTAATGGTCTGAAGAAAAGTTGTTGGGGCTGAGGTGGAGACATTGAGGTAGATGTTATAAAACGGTGGATCATACAGCAGGCGATAACCACCGCGGATTACCGTTCTGCCCCCGCCGGTCAACTTGCCTCCGATCTGAGGAGACCAGGCAAAACCCACGCTCGGTCCAAAGCTGTTTGTGGGAGTATCGATTCGAGGATCTGTCCGTACGGAAAGCGGCAGGCCCGGGTTCCAGAACGCGGTGCTTGGGTTTGACTCACGACTGACGGTAAGATCATTGAACAGGTTCGCCGGCTGACCGTAGTAGCTCCAGGTGATGCCCAGATTCAACGTGAGATTTCGGCCCGCCTTCCAGTCGTCTCCGATGTAAGCAAACGTGTCGTATTCACGGAAGTCAAGGCTGGAAGCTCCTTGCGCGATGCGAATACGATTCGGCGTATTGGCGAAGAACGCGTTCCAATCATCAAAGCGGAACTGGCCGTTAATATTGGGGAGAAAGATGTTAGGCGATCGCTGATACGTAAAGTTCACGCCTGCTTTGATCGTGTGTTTACCCTTTACATAGTTCCAGTTGTCCTGTCCCTGCCAGGTGTTCACGATTCTCCCTTGGGGGAAAATGGTTCCAGGTCCGAAACCGAGATTGGCATTGGGGTTTTGGAAAGTAATATTCGTGAGTGCCTGGTCTAATTGATTTTGACCGGGGACAGTATTGCCTATGTTATTCCCGCCGAATTCCACGTTTTCTCTGCCAAAGGCACCACGCAATTCGTTCACCATGCTCGAGCTGAGATTGTGAGTCCAGCTCAACAGAATTGCCTGGGATAGCGCCGGTTCGTTTATCGGATATCCGGCAGCATTTGGTGTGGGCTGTTCACCTACGGGTGAATCTAAGTTGAAGAAGGTGTTGCGATTGTAGATGTAGCGGCCGACGATAGTATCGCTGCCGAGCTGCAGGTCGGTACGTGCATAGAAGTCGTAGATATGGTCAGGAGTAGTGAGAGTGCGAGTAACATTGCCAAACTCCGCTTGGGGACACGCCGTAACCACGCCGGTGGTGACATTGGTTGGAAATGGATTGCCGGCCGAAACACCAAAAGCTCCGAATTTGCTCAAAGCATTTACAGCCTGCGCGCCAACGCCGCTGGGAAAGCAGGCAGCGAGTGCGCTGAGACCGGCAGGCGTGGGTGTAATTCCTCCGCTGGTGAAAGGGTTGTTGGTGGATATGATTTCCTGGTTAAAGCCGCCCGCCAGGAACAACCTGTTCTTGACCCACGGACCACCAATTTGAAATCCGGTAAACTCGTCGTTCATGCGCGGCGGGTGCCTTAAGTTTTCGCCCGTGATGGGATCGGTATCGAAGTTTTTCTGAAAGTTCGTCATCGAATTGAAAATCGAGTTGTTCTCGCTTCCGTAAATGCTGCCGTGCCACGCGTTACCACCAGATTTGGTAATGATGTTCACCACTGACCCGGCATTGCGCCCGTACTCGGGACCAAACTGATTTGTTACTATGACATACTGGCTCACCCACTCAGCGTCCGTCACAAAGGTTGACGGGCCGGCCACACTGTTGTCGTTGTTATTTTGACCATCGATTTGCTGGTCGTTGTTGCGTTCTCGCAAACCGTTGACGGAAAATCCAGTGCCACCATTGGCATTTGAAAAGAAGTTATCGCGGGCAGGGGCGACGCCGGGTACAAAGAGCGCCACGTTATCCAGCCCTTCATTCTCCTGAGCTCCAGGGAAGGTTGCGAGCTGCGTCCCGGAGAAAGTGTTCGTTACTTGCGATTGGGTGGACTCAATCAGCGGCGTTTCGGCGGTGACCTCGACGGTCGTACTAGCTTCCCCGACCTGTAGTTTGATCCCACCCATACCGCTGTCGCGCCCCGCGACTACGGCGATATTGTTCTGGATGGCTGTCTTAAAACCTTGTGCTGAAATCTCGACGTTATATTCCCCGGCAGGAATCAGATTGAACCGGAAAAGGCCCGAGCTGTCGCTTGTAATATTGTAAACAGCTCCCGTTGCAAGGTTTGTGGCTTTGACGTTGGCTCCAGCCAGCACGGCTCCTTGCGGGTCCGTTGCTGTTCCGGAGATTGATCCTTTGAGCACCTGGGCCAGACTTGGAATGGCGAACGCCATTAAAACCAAGGTGGCAAATACTAAACACGAGTAGCGCGCTCTTAAAACCATTGGAAACTCCTGGCTTGCTGAACACTAAGCCAGCACTGCTGAGTCGCACCGTACAGCGTGCATGCGCTTTGCATTACGCGTCTGCACGTTGCAGGCCAGCAGTTATAGAGGGCGTCCAACTGTTTCCTTCCAAATGTTCAATAGCCAATGTTGCGCGATTCCGTTTTGCATACTCAGTGCTCAACCCGCACAGGAGTTCGGTGCTCGCCAAGTCACAACTTCAAACTTCTGGCGTCACGCTGCAACAAATGCTACTAGCTTGACCAGTCGCACGCCGTTTGCGGCACGTTTATGAGACTCATCTCATCTTGAGTGCAAGCTTCATGAACCTTTTTTCATAATCGCAAGGAAAGGCAGGCACACGAACCTATGGATTTACGGAGCTGCATCACACATCATCACTGGCCCGGCTAACAGATTCGGCCTGGTCATTGGCAAACACTCTTTGCAGTGCGAGTGTATGTCTCTCGCGAGTGTCTTTGCTCACACGACGAAGTACTTTGCCTGTGGATGGTGCACGATGATCGCCGACGTTGACTGTTCCGGCTCCATGTGGAATCCGCTGGTCAGGCACACGCCAATGTTTATCTCCGGTTTAAGAAGGGAAAAAATCTTTGTCTGGTCCTCAAGGTTGGGACACGCCGGATAACCGAATGAATAACGCGACCCGCGGTATTTCTGATGGAAAAGATCGCTGATACGAGCTGCGTCGCCGCCGGTGATTCCCAAATCTTCACGCATTTTTCTGTGGAAATATTCTGCCAGCGCTTCTGCAGTTTCCACGCTCAATCCGTGGAGATAAAGATATCGCGTGAACTCGCCGGCATCGAAAAGCTTTTTCGTTTCAGAGGATGCGCGGCTTCCAATTGTAACGACGGAGAGCCCAACCACATCAAGTTTGCCGCTCCCTTTCGGCAGGAAGAAATCCGTAATGCTCAGCTTTCTTCCCTCGCGCTGACGCGGGAAGGTAAATCGCTGGATCTCTTTTCGTGATTCCGGCGACTCATAAACGATCACATCGTTGCCTTCACTCTGGCAGGCGAAATATCCATAGACTACTTTGGGCTCGAACCAGCCGCCGGCAATAACTTCTTTTTGCAAGTCCTCCAATATCGGCTTGTATTTCTCCTCCACCAGCCGGGCGTAATCCTGCTGTGACGCTGTCTTCAACTGCCACTGGTTCTTGAAGAGCGCCGTGTGGTTGATGTACTGGAACAATTCGCTCAAATCAAAGTCTTTGCGTACCCGCACACCGTAAAAAGGAGGCACTGGAATATTCGGCGCAGGCTGCACAACTGGCGACCGCTCTGTACTTGCAGGACCATCGCTCGCAGCAACTGCCGCAGCCCGGGCGAATTCTTTTACCTTGCGCCCTTCTCCCAGCCGCTTCTCACGCCCGCCATTCGCGGATGTCAGATCATCCATAATGTGCAAACCTGCAAAGGCGTCATCGGCATAGAAGACAGAATTCGAGTATTCCCGGCGAAGATCGTCTTCCACATACTTCCGCGTCAACGCTGCGCCTCCGCAGATGACGGGGAATTCCAGCTTCTGCGCTTGAAGATCCTGGATTACATATTTCATCTCCAGCGTCGACTTTACCAGCAATCCGCTTAGCCCAATGGCGTGCGCATTATGTTGGCGCGCGGCAGTAATGATGGTGTCAGATGGCTGTTTGATTCCCAGGTTCACCACCTTGTACCCGTTGTTGCTCAGGATGATGTCAACCAGGTTCTTTCCAATATCGTGGACGTCCCCTTTCACTGTAGCCAGGACAATGGTTCCCTTCTGCGTGCCTTCGGCTTTTTCCATCTTTGGCTCAAGATACGCGACGGCTTGTTTCATCACTCCCGCCGAATCCAATACAGAAGGCAGCTGCATCTTGCGCGCGCCAAACAGCTCACCTACTGTCTTCATTCCATCCAGCAGGACCGTGTTGATGATTTCGAGCGGCTTGTAGCTTGTAAGAGCTTCGTCCAGAATCTGCTCCAGCGACTCGCGCTTTGCTCCTTCACCCAGCGCCTTCTCGCCATTGATGATGCAGCGCTTCAGCTTGTCCTCTACTGAAAGCGATTCCAAGGGCGCCAGCTCAGTCTGCGGTTGCTGCGTGGCGCCGGCAAAATGCGACATATAAACCTGTAGTGGATCGCCATTACTCGTGTCGCGGTAAATCAACTTGCGCGCCAGGTCGACTTCCACTTCAGGAATTTTGTAGAGCGGATAAATCTTGGCGTAATTCACAATCGCCATATCCAGCCCGTGGTCCACCGCTTCTTTCATGAACACGCTGTTCAGCACGCGACGAGCATAGGTATTCAGGCCAAAGGAAATATTGCTCACGCCCAGAATGGTTTTTACTTCCGGCAAGCTCTTGCTTGATTTGCTTGATGGCTTTCAGCGTCTCAATGCCCGCCGTGCGGTATTCTTCCTGTCCCGTTGAAATCGGCAGCGTTAACGCATCAAAAATCAGGTCCGCCGGACGAATTCCATACTTCTCGGTTGCCAGCTTGAAAATTCTTTTGGCGATCGCGGTTTTCTTCTCTGCCGTCAGTGCCATGCCGTCTTCATCAATGGTGAGTGCAATCACTGCGGCTCCATAACGCTTGGCCATCGGCAGGACTTTTGCGGTCCGCTTCTCACCGTCTTCCAGATTGATGGAATTGATGATGGCTTTGCCGGGAATGCGCTTCAGCGCTTCTTCAATCACGTCCGCTTCGGTGGAATCCACCGTAATCGGCGCAGGTACACGCGTGGCCACTTTTTCGAGGATGGAACTCATGTAGCCTTTTTCGTCCTCGCCCACAATGGCGCAGCACAGGTCCAGCATGTGCGACCCTTCCGCCACCAGCTTCTTCGCCAATGCCAGAATGTCATCATACTTGCCGCCGCGGACCATGTTCTTGAAGTGCTCCACCCGCGTGGTGGTATTCATTTCTTCGGCCACAATCAGCGGCTTTGGATCCAGGTCCAGCGGCACCATGCTGTATGCGCTGGCTGCTGCTGGCGTGACTTTCACATCGCGCCTGGCCGGTTCAAGATTGCTGCACGCATCGGCCACGGCCTTGATGTGGTCAGGGTTTGTGCCGCAGCACCCGCCTACAATGCGCACGCCATATTCGGTAATGAACTTTGTATGCCACTTGGCCAGCTCTGCCGGAGTAAGGCGATAGGTTTCTCCGCTGGAAAACGGCAGACCGGCGTTAGGCAGTACGGAAACCTCTTTGGGTGCATTGTGTGCCAGGTAGCGGACCGCATCGTTCATTTCCTTCGGCCCTGTAGCGCAGTTCAGGCCGATAATTTCGCAATCGTAAGGCTCAAGCGTGGTTTCCACCGCGCCAATCTCAGTGCCCAGCAGCATGGCGCCGTTTTCCTGCAGCGTCACTTGCGCCTGCACCGGCACTCGCTTGCCCGCCTGCTTCATCGCGTCGAAGACAGCCGCCAGCGCAACCTTGGTTTGCAGAATGTCCTGGCAGGTTTCAATCAGCAGAATGTCGACGCCACCATCCAGCAGCCCAATGACCTGGTCAAAGTACGCCTTCCACATGGCGTCAAAGCCAATATGCCCCAGCGAGGGCAACTTGGTTCCCGGCCCGATGGACCCAGCGACATAACGCGGCTTGACAGGACTTGAGAACTCGGCCGCGACCTCACGCGCAAGTTCCACTGCGCGCTTGTTGATCTCATGCACCTTATCCGCGAGATCAAACTCGGCCAGAACAATGCTGGTCCCACCGAACGTGTTGGTTTCCACCACGTCCGCACCCGCTTTGAAATATGCCGCGTGGATATCTTTGATAATGTCAGGCCGGCTCAGGACGAGAATCTCTGAGCAGTTTTCCTTGCCCCAAAAGTCATCCAGCGAGGGATTGCGTTGCTGGATCTGCGTACCCATCGCTCCGTCGTAGATGACGACCCGTTCGCGAACTGTGTCTAAGAATGGTTTCATGTCCTAAAGTCGAGATCCAAGCCGGTTCCCGCTCTTGATATTGTAAAGGCCGCACCCTCTGTCTGCGCGGACTGGCCATTGATACGGCCAATTCCTGCTTTGGACGGTTTCTATCGAGACTTAATCAGCAAGCTTCTCCTCGTTGGAAAGAATCAGTCGAGCAATTTGAGTTCGCAATCCCGCGACAGGAACATCCCGGTGCCTTCCAGCGTTGTTCCGCTGCCCCCTTCTCAATTTTCCTTCTCAAGTCCAAGCAATTGAGCTACTCTCTTGTGCACCCCCTACCAGAACGCGCGAGGTCTCATGGCCAACATACAAGGCATCAATGGCATGCCGCCGCAGGAAATCACTTTTGAACTGAACCGGGGTGGCAAGTTCGTTTGTTACCGTTTCTGCTTTTCCGCCGTGATTGTCACGGTAATGGAAGGCACTGACATTTATCTCGTTCGGTCAGGCGAAAGCCGGATCACAAAAGGCCTTCCCTGGTCATTGCTCACTCTCGTCGCTGGTTGGTGGGGCATTCCCTGGGGTCGCATCCGTACTGTGCACTCCTTATGGATCAACTTCCATGGCGGCGAGGATGTTACCGCGCAAGTGGCGGGCGCTCTCCGCTTGCAAGGGGTGCAATGGGATAGTGCCCCGGCAGGCGCAAGCTGAACCCTTGACCGAAACAATCAGGGGACCATCTAATGAATCCTGCCATGAAATCACAGGCGGAAACTGCAGGACGATTGACGAACTCCCCCGGGCCGCGCCCGCAAAAAGGAACCGTCGTGCGTGACCTGGAAATACCCATGGCCGATGGAACTCGCTGCATGCTTTCGACATTGCGTGGCAGTTACAGCCTCGTGATGGTGTTTACCGCGGGCCGCGACGCAAGTAATCTTCTTGCTCGTCTTGCCGGCCTCGAATCAATACTCAAGGAGCACAACGCCCGGCTGCTGACTGTTGCTACAGCTCGCGACCAGCTGGTGGCAAACTCTGAACTGCAGAGTCAACATGTCCTGCTCGCGATAGACGACAACAAAGGCATTCACAGGGCTCTGGGCGCAACGGATGCCGAACAAAATCCACTTCCTGCAATCTACATCACGGATCGTTTCGGTGAAGTGTTTGCAGCTTTTCGGAGCGAAGATCCGTCCTCGCTCCCCAGTCCAGAAGAGATCGTGCGATGGCTGGAATTTATTGAGTCCCAGTGCGAAGAATGCAGCCCGTCCGAGTGGCAAGAATAGTGATTCAGCTTAGAACTTGACGTCTGTAGCACGGCGCAGCGAGCCGCAAGCCCTCGTCTTCTGTTGTCTGTATGCACACTGAAGGACTCTCAGCTGCTCGGGTAAAGCAGCTTGTACAACACCGCATTACGCATGATGGCCTGCACGTACTCGCGCGTCTCTGTAAATGGGATTGATTCCACAAACTCTTCCACGCTCTTGAAATTCCCTTCTTTGCGCCACTGGTCCACGCGATCTTCGCCGGCGTTGTAGGCTGCCAGCGCATACTCCACCTGGCCGTCGTAGTGGTCCACCATGTGCTTGAAATACTTCGTCCCAAGTCGCAGGTTCATATCTGGCGAGAGCAACTGGTCGCTGGAGAAACGGTGGATCTTCATCTCCCTGGCCAATCCTTTGCCGACACTCGGCAGAAGCTGCATGAGTCCCATGGCATTGGCTGATGAAATTGCCTGGGGGTTGAATTCCGATTCCTGCCGAATCAATGACGCCACTAAATATGGATCTAAGTGGTTGGCCTGCGCATCACGCTTTAACTCATCCCAGTAAGGACGTGGAAACAGACTCTCCCAAACCGGACGCGGCATCTGGCTGATCTCGGCAGAAAAATAGCCCGGAACAGCCCGTTTGAGCGCTTCAATGGCTCGAATGTAACTGCCTGAATCGCTGAAAATATCCGCCAAAGTTTTTGCCATCCACGGGGCAGTCGCAGTCCCGGCAGCCTGGAGTTCTTTGACGGCAAAATCGTAAAGCGCCGCATTGGCCAGAAGCTTTGCCTTCTCCGCTCGCAGGTCATCCGCAGGCGGGTCCCAGTCTTTTGGCGGAGCTGTAAGCGGTGGGAGCTTGTCCAGCACGTCAGGGTCACCCACGTCTTCCACACCGATCTTCGTCAGGCGCTCACGTGCGAGATTGGCGTAATAAAAATAGCGGTAGTTCTCTGAAAGCTTCTGGTAATAAGCGCGGGCGAGGGGCTTATCGCCTTCATCTTCAGCGATGCGCCCGCGCCAGTAAATGGCTGCTGAAACCTCAGCCGATGAAGGATAAAAGGCGAGCTGTTCTTCCAGAAGCCGTTTGGCTTCATCCTGCTTCCCCGTCCGATACGTTAGCCACGCGGTTTTCCAATGAGCGTAGGGAGAAAACCTTCCGTTCTGCTGGCGCTCATAAATCTCTGCATAGTACTTCGCCCCGGTATCAAAATCTTCCTTGAGCAGATACATGTTGCCGGACGAAAGCAGGGCTTGCTGGAACCAAAAGCTCTCAGGAGCGAGGGAGCGGAGTTGGGAAACGAAATTGTCGTGCTTCTCTTTGTCGTCCTTGTCGCGCGCGATTTCCGCCAGAAAGTAAAGCGCTTCAGCTTTGGCCGCATCAGGCGCTGACTGGTTCTGAATCACAGTTTCAAAGAGACGCTCAGCATCATCGCGTTTACGCGCCCGATAAAGGGCAGCCGCAAACTGCGTCTGCACCAAAGGCATTCTTTCCGGCGGAGCCTGCTCGGTAAGCGAACTCAGCTCTGCGACAGCATCGTTATAGCGCCGCGCCTTCATCAGCAGTTCGGCGCGGGTGTAGTGTTGCTCAAAGCTGCCTGAAGGCGGCGTCTCTCCCCGGCTCTGGAGCACCATTGCTGCGAGCGGAGCCTGATCGCTGGTAGGCATCTCAAAGTAAATCTTGCGCAACGTTTCTGTCGCCTGGTCCTTCATGCCCTCGGCTTGATAGGCGCTGGCCAGGGCATACTCAACGTCTGCACTCAATGGCGTGCGATGCTTCTCAAAAAAAGTTACTGCTTCCCCCGACTTGCCTGTCGCCACCAGAGCGTTGCCGTACAGCAGCACAACATCGTGAAGGTGCACGGAGTCCGGGCGCCTTTGCTCAAACCCCTCCAGCACTTTCAGCACCTCAGTAGAATTGTTTTCGCCCTGCCAGGCGCTGGCCCTCAGCCACTCCAAATAATCGCCGAGCACCGGCTCAAGCGGCTCAGCCTTTTTCCACGAGTCGCGCGCCTTGACATAGTCCTTGTCCAGATAGTGCGCATATCCCAGCACCAGCCATGCCAGCGGCGCAGCATCGTCTTTGCGGTGCCGGTGCGCGTACTCCTCCACTCCCGCATACGCCTGGGGCGAGCGGTTCTCCAGAAGTTGCTGTGCCATTGGCTTCAGGTCGGCGGAAGCCACAAAGGCCCGCTTTATGTGACGCAGCCGCGCACGCTCCTTGGCAGACATCCCATGCTTCTTGCTGTGCGAGATCTGCTTCTTTTTGTGGGAAGCCTGCGCAAAAAGAGCTGCGGGGGTGAGCACAGCCGCCAGACAAATCAGAGATAATAACCTTCGAACTGCCACAAATTCCTTCGTCAACGCGGGAATCCGTCTCCCATCAAGGAAACATCGTTGTCCGCGAGTATCCGTATTAATTCCTGATTGAAATAATTCGCCGCGGCCACTGAGCTTTCACCGTAACGTTTATCGTAGGTGGCTCGGCTTTTTTCAATGTCGTCACGCAAACGCGTGTAAAGGTCCTGGTTCTTCTTGCCTTGCGCCACTTTAGCCTGGTTATAAAGCATGATCTCTTCCACCAGCAGCTTGGCAAACCTCTTGGCCTTTTTATGCAGGTCAGCCTCATCGGACGAAGCAAAAGTTTGAGCCGCGGGCGGGGCAGGAGATGTGGCGGGTGTGGCCGGACCTGTAAACGTTGCCGCCGCACTTGCCATTGCCGCCGGGGCAGGTTCAGGTTCCTGGACGGGAATAGTTCCGCTATCGACTCTGCGTGTGGTTGCTGTTTCCAGCCACAAAGCCGCAAAACGGGTCAGCACGCTCAAAGCCGACGCATCAAATGCGCCATCCGCTATTGTTCCTCCGTCCGCGTAGATCACCGCAGCGGCTTTGTCCTTGACCACAAGAGGCAGAACCAGACACGCATCTTCAGCAGGTGACTTCATTGCGGCGAGAAACCCCGTGTCAAACTCAGAAGCCTTGCCTGCCGCGGGCACGCGCCCGCCGATCGCATCGGTCATCAGCCCGCGTCCGGTACTCAGGTTCGTCCCCTTGACTAGATCATTATTCTCGAAGCCGGTTCCCTGCCAGCCGCTAACCGTACCGCCTTTCACCACGAATAACGCCACACGGGCAGCAAACCTGGAACATCCATCCAGCAAATAACGGAGAATCTCAACCTGTGTAGTTCCATCCTGGATCTGAGTAGCTGCTGCACTCAACAACGCAGTGGGTGAAGGACCATTGCTTTGAGCGCTAGCTTGTACCGCTTCCGTCGCCAGGTTCACGATGTCCTCGCGCAATAGGGGTAGCGCGGCTTCGAGCCCTTGAGCGACGGCCTGTTCGATTATTGAACGGATGTCAGACGGACGTGGCATTTTTCACTTTTTTTTCGGTTTTAGCCGCGATTATATGTTGTACTGCATTCCTGTCAACCTGTGAGGTTACTGAAGTGAACACTGTCTAGTATCTTAGTAGTGACTTGGGCCGGAAAGCCATTTTTCCTCGCCATTGCGGCCCAAAGCCGGAGGTGGCACTTTAATGAAACCCAAAATCAGCGTCCTGGTTCCGCTTCTGCTGGCCTCGCTGGTTCTTCTTCACGGCCAGACTATCCGCAAACGGAGCAGTACGGGTGCCATTGTGCCTTCCCCGCAGCAGATTGCCGAGACCATCCAGCATCTGGAAAGCGAGCTCCGCATTGCCACGATGAAGGGTGATGCATCCTGGTTTGAGCAGCACCTGGCGCCAAATTACGCTGACGTGGATGCGCAGGGTAAGGTCAGCACCCGGGAAGAAGTGATCCAGTTCTACCGCACCACTCAACCCGAATATGAAACGTGGAATCTCAGTGAGGGTACGGCTCTGACGTTTAATGCGGATACCGTGCTCCTCAGTGGCAAAGTAGAGCTTGATGGAACCATACGGGGACAGCACGTTTCCGGCAGTTTCCGCTATATCCGCGTGTGGATCAGGCAGGGGCTGGACTGGCAACTTGCGGCGCAGCAAGCCACCCGCATCGCTGGATAGCTGCGCGCGCTACTCCACCACGAGTTTGCCTGTCATGTCATCGTGATGCGGGCCGCAAATTACTCCACATTTCACCGCAAATTCACCCTTGTCCTTGGGGGTAAAGTTTATGGTGGTTGTGCGCCCCGGTTGTACCGCCTCTTTGATTCCGAGATCGGGAACGTCAAATCCGTGCTGTACGTCAGCGGTAGTCACGTCCAGCGAAACCGGCTGCCCGCTCTTCACACGAATGACTGCGGGATCAATGCTGTACTTGCGCATGACCACATTGATGTGTTGGCCAGGACCTTCGCTCTTGTGGCATCCTGCGGCAAATAAAAGGAAACTTAGAGGGATAAGGAAAAACCAGGAATTCGTTTTCATATACACGGAATCAGAGCCGCCGCGGTACAAAAAGTTACGCCTCGGTCTGAGTCACTCGATTGGGGCTCTTTTTTATTTGGAGTTGGTCCTTTCGGACTGCATAACATAGTAAATTATTTGAGTCGGAGTTGCATGCCAACCATCCAAAAGAAGGCTGCAGAAGGTGTTACTGACGAGATGGCGCTGGTCCACGCCGCTAAAGGCGGGGATTTGGAGGCCTTCAGTCAGCTGGTCAATCGGTATGACCGCAACATTTTCCGCATAGCGCAGCACATCACGCATAACGAGGAAGACGCCCAGGATGTGGTCCAGGACGCCTTTCTCAAGGCATACCAGAATCTCGAGCAGTTCCAGGAGAACTCAAAGTTCTATACCTGGCTGGTCAGGATAGCCGTAAATGAAGCGCTGATGAAGCTTCGCAAGCGCCGCACGGACCGGACCGTCTCGCTGGATGAAGACGTGGAGACGGAAGAAGGTTCGATGCCGCGCGAAGTAGCAGACTGGTCGCCCAATCCTGAGCAGCTTTACGGGCAGTCGGAATTGGGGGATATTCTTAAGAAGACCGTCCAGGGCCTGCCCCCGGGCTTCCGGACGGTGTTTGTGTTACGCGATGTTGAAGGACTTTCCACGGAGGAGACTGCAGAAATGCTGAACCTGAGCGTGCCGGCTGTGAAATCACGGCTCCTGCGTGCCCGGTTGCAGCTCCGGGAACGTCTGGCAAGATATTTCAAGTCCAAGAGGGACGGGACGGGCGCCAGTGAAATGCAATGATTTCTTGAAAGAGCTATCTGATTACCTGGACGGCAAGATTACAGAAAGCCTCAAGGCTGAATTAGATGAGCACCTGCATTGGTGCCACGAATGCCATGTGGTTCTGAACACCACCAAAAAGACCATTGAAATCTACCGAGATAATCAGATTTACGAGCTTCCAGACCCCCTCCGGACCCGCCTCCACGACGCCATCATGAGCAAGTGCCGAAACTCTAAACATCACAAAAAAGACGTTTAAACCTTTTCATTTCACAGCACAAGTGCACTAATTTGCATAAGTGCCTGTTTTTCAATGGGTTAAGATAAACACCGTAATTTTTCTACTCTGCTTGCCACCTTTTTCATCAGCTCTGAATCTAATGATGTGAGTACGATAGGGGCATGACTTTTTATGTACTATTGGCCATGTCCCGTGGTACACTACCGCCTGAGTAGAAGGTAAGGAGTTGGCGGTAAGTCTCCAAGGTCCCTTTAAACGGGGTGGTGAATTATGGCGAGTCTATTCGACGTGCTGTTTGGGTGTCATCACAAGAACTTCAGCTTTCCGATTACGAAAAAGCCCGGGCAAAGGCTTTCTCCAGTGGCTTCCGTGACTGGAACCTATGTGGCGTGCCTCGACTGTGGTAAGGAATTCGCCTATGACTGGCACGAAATGAAAGTGTTGACCTCAGTACCCAAGGAATTCCAGGGAGTGGCAGCCAGCGCGACCGCTGAATCCTTTGGAAAATCAGCGTAAGCCGAAATAAGGCTGGGTTACACCGAATTACTTCATCCGGGTCCCGGAATGATCGCCTGCAACCGCATTTGCGGACCCGCACAATTTGTCTGTATTTTCAATGAGCCGCTCTTGAATGGGTATTTCCTGCCCGTGAACTGGAGCGGCGTTTGACATTTAGCTTCTTCCGACCTTTAGCACCAAATATTGAGCAGCAAACAGGCGGCCCGAAGGGAGGCCGCCTGATACTTGATTGCTTGGATTTTAGTTGTTGTCGCGGCGATGCAAAGTCGGGCGATCGTCATCTTTCTTGTCGCCGTCTTTTGAACCATTATCGTTGGCCGTCCGCCGCAGAGTGGGCTTGTTGGGATTCTGATCATTCACCTTGTGGCGGTTTTCAATAGCCGCAAGCCGGGCCTTCACATCGTTGAATTCAGAGGTGGTCTCAATGTACTGGTCTCGAGGCGGCAGAATGGTTGCAATCTCCTCCTGCGTTTTCTCAATGCGATCCGGTGTTTGTGGATGCGTGGAAAATGCCTTGGCCAGCGATCCCGGCTTCTTTTTCTCCTGAGCCTGGACTTTTTCAAAGAAGTTCACAAACTCGTTGGGATCGTAGCCCGCCTTGTACATGTATTGCACGCCAAAGAAATCAGCTTCCGCTTCAAAACCGCGGGAGAACTTCAGGAAGGTCATCGGCAGCCCGATTCCTGCCACCTGTCGCGCCGCGTAACCAATTCCGCCGCCCACAAAGATCAGCGGGATGGACATGATGTTGGCAATGTCGGCCCGCGTCTGGCCACGGGTGCCGTGCCTCAGAGCAACGTGGGCAATCTCATGCGCCATCACGCCGGCAAGTTCAGCTTCGTCATCCGCCGCCATAATCAAGCCTGAATTCACATAGAAAAAGCCACCCGGCAAAGCCATGGCGTTGATTTCGTCAGAATCCACTACTTTGATCGTGAACGGCACTTTGGCATCTGAGTTACGCACCAGATTCTGGCCCACGCGGTTCACATACTCGGTCACCACCGGATCGGTGATGAACTTCATGCTCTGCTCAATCTGCTGGGCGTAAGTTTTCCCGATTTTGATGTCCGTCTCGGTTGAATACCAATCCAACCCGCCTACATGGCGGTTGCCAATGGCTTCCACATCGTCCTTGCTGCCATCATGCTTGTACTTTTTGTCCTTTTTTTCCTTCTTATCTTTGTCTTTGTCCTTGGAATCTTTAGCCTGATCCTGGTCGCTCTGGTCGGCGGCGGTTTGGTCTTGCGCAGCAGGCTGGGTCTGGTCGCTCGCAGGCTGCTGCGCCTGGGGCTGAGTTGCAGGCTGCTGCGCCTGAGTCTGAGCCAGCGGTGGATTTTGTTGTTTGTCGTCTTGCGCGACTGCAGCAGAGAGGCTTAGCAAGCCCATGATGGAGGCTAGCAGCAAAGCACGGAATTTCATTGGCACACACTCCTGCCGGAAACGATCCAATGGCGGTTCTTAATAGCTTCATTATACCGCTGGACCATGACTGGGTTCTTCCTTTTGGATTTTCTCCGTGACGGTTTTGATGCGGAAGTTTTTTAGATTGGTTATCCAGCAGCGCTTAGTCGATAGCGGTAAAGTTCTGTAAAGGCAGGAGTTGTTATTGACGTCAGGCATGATTGGTCACTAAGCGCAGGATCTCAACGCGCGTGGCCCGCCACTCTCCCCGGGAGTCCTGTTCAGCATAGACTCTCACTTCCTGTCCCACTTCCAGGCATTCCATATGGCATTTGCGCTTCTGGCTGGCCGGGACCTCTTCCCCCAAAATGATCTCCGCATGGGCAACCTCGACCCGACGAAGACTGTGGTTCCGGCCCTGGACATAAATCCAGCCGGGCTTCAGGGCGGCAACATAAGGCGGGTTCACCACCCTGCCCTGAAACATGCCTTCCACAGCGAGCGAAGGCACGCAGCAGAGCAACATGGCGACAAGCAGTTCCCTGGCCCAGCCACGCTTCATAGACAATCTGATGCCTTGTATCTGGGTGGTGTTCCCTCAGTCGTAATATTCCAGGCCCAGATGCGTAATTAAATGCTCGCCGCGCAGATGGCGCAGCGTATTCTTAAGCTTCATCGACTGGATGAAGAGATCATGTTCCGGATAAAGGCCAGGAGCCGTCATGGGCGATTTCAGATAGAAACTCAGCCATTCCTGGATGCCAATCCCGCGCAGTTGTTCGCTGCGCTGAGCAAGGTCGAGGAACAGGACAAGGTCCAACGCAATTGGCGCCGCCAGGATTGAATCTCGGCACAGGAAATCAATTTTGATCTGCATCGGATAGCCCAGCCAGCCGAAAATGTCGATGTTATCCCAGCCCTCTTTATTGTCGCCGCGTGGCGGATAATAGTTGATCCGGACCTTGTGATAGAAATCCTTGTAAAGCTGCGGATACAATGACGGCTGAAGAATCTGCTCCAGCACTGAAAGTTTGGACTCTTCCTTGGTTTTGAACGAGCCGGGATCATCCAGCACTTCGCCGTCTCGATTGCCGAGAATATTGGTTGAAAACCATCCGTTCAGCCCCAGCATGCGTGCCTTGAATCCGGGCGCAAGAATGGTCTTCATGAGAGTTTGCCCGGTCTTGAAATCTTTGCCGGCGATGGGCGCGTTGTTCGTGCGCGAAAGCTCCATCATGGCGGGGATATCCACCGTCAGGTTGGGAGCGCCATTCGCAAACGGAACACCCTCAGAAAGTGCCGCATAGGCATAGATCATGGAAGGCGCGATGTTTTCGTCATTTTTCTCCAGCCCCTTCTCAAATGCTTTCACTGATGAATGTACTTCGCCCCGTTCAAGAAAGATCTCCGTGGAGCCGCACCAGATCATAACCAGCCGGTCGGCGCCGGACTTCTTTTTGAAATCCTTGATGTCGTCACGCAACTGCTCGGCAAGCTCCATCTTGTTCTTGCCCTTTTTCACGTGCTTGCCATCAAGCTTTTTGACGTAATTGCGATCAAACACCGCTTTGCGCGGCTGGATGGATTTCAAAAGAGGCTTAATCTGGTTGAGCAGGTCCTTCTCCAGCACCGCAGCATGCATCGCCGATTCGTATGCATCTTCCTCAAAGATGTCCCAGCCGGTGAACACCAGGTCATTGAGATTCGCGAGCGGAACAAATTCCTTGATCTTGGGAGAGCGTGCGTCAGTGCGCTTTCCCAAACGGATCGTTCCCATCTGAGTGAGTGATCCAATGGGCTGGGCAATTCCCTTGCGCACTGCTTCCACGCCCGCCATGAACGTGGTGGCAACTGCACCCATGCCGGGAATCATGATGCCTAATTTGCCGCGCGCCGGCGCGATTCCTGATCCTTGTGCTTTTGCTGACTTTTCAGAGGACGACTTTGCCATTTGAGTTGAAATCCATCCTGAACGAAAAATATGAGGTGCTGCACTGAGCTGTTTGCGGCTTCAGCGCTCTACGACGGACCTTGATGTGAGTGCAAACTCATTATCTTCTCGCATCGTTGCATTGTTTGTAAACCTGAGATTAAGCGGCCGCCGTCATCCTGTTCTTCCAGTGCGAGCGCACAAACCAGACCACGGCCGCGAGAAAGAGCAAAATGATCACAGCATCCAGCCGGTGCAGCCATTGCTTCAGCCGCGGATCCTTGTCCCACTGCTCGCCCAGCTTCATTCCAATCCAGGCCAGAACAAAGCACCAAGGTAACGATCCAGCAAAGGTGTAAAGATGGAATCGCAAGCGCGGCATACGCGCCACGCCCGCAGGCAAGGCAATGAACGTCCTGATGACCGGCAGCAACCGTGCGATGAACACGGCCGCCGATCCGAACTTTAGAAAGAAGCGGTCCGCCATCTCCAGATCGTGACGGTTGATCCAGAGATACCGGCCATATTTTTCTACCAGCGGGCGCCCACCGTAGCAGCCAATTTCATAGGCAATCACCGAACCGACATTGCAGCCGATGGCTCCGGCAATGGCGACAAGGTACAACGATAGCAACGATGTGTTGTGGTAGCTGGCAACAGCCGGAACTGCAAGCGCTCCGGCAAATGGCATGATGATTTCCGATGGCAGCGGAATACACGCCGACTCAATGGCCATGAGTATGATCAGGCCGAGATATCCGGTCCTGGAGATCACGCCGATGATGATGGCGGCCAATACAGCAACAATTTTTTCTGTCATGGGGTGGCGGCGCTTTGCGCATTAGAACTCCTGCGAGTCCTGGGTGAAGGTGTAGCCGGGCAGGGTCATGCCGTCATCTTGTCTTGAGACCTTGACGCGAATACTCTCGGCTTGGGGAGCGCCCACGTTGGCCGGACGCAGCATGGCATACTGGGTGAACAATTCGCTGTAAACCTTGGTGACAAGGAAATTTGAGCCACTCTCATCATTGCGCCAGATCTGCCCTGCCTGGACTTGCTTGACCATGAAAAGAGACTAAACAGCAGGGTGCGATCTGGTCAAATCCCCTAAGTCACTGCGGCAATTTGCCGTTGCACAGGTCTTCCAAATTCCCGGCTGGCACGCGCACACCCACAAAGAACTTGCCGAACAGAGCATAGACGGCGCTAACCTCGTCAAAGCGCATCTCGTAAATCAGCTTCTTGAAGATCAATGGATCGTCCGCAAACAGGTCAACACCCCACTCCCAGTCGTCGAAGCCAATGGACCCGGTGATGATCTGCTTCACTGTCCCGGCATAACGGCGGCCTACGAGCCCATGCTCTTCCATCTGACGCTGGCGTTCTTCAATGGGCAGGCTGTACCAGTTCTTGTCTTCGCCGCGACGCCGGTCCATGGGATAAAAACAGATGTAGCGCGCAGCCGGAATCTGCGGAAAGAGCCGCGGACGCATCGCTTCCGTCTGGCGTTTGATGGTGTCCTCAATCGCCGCGTTCCACTCAGGCGAATGCGGCTCAATTCCCTTCTCTCGCAAAGTGCGAAAAAGCTTTACAGAAGACTCGTATAAACCCAGCTCGACCACGGAAAGATAGGAACTTGTCAATTCCAGAAAATCACTCAGGCGCAAGCGTGCCAGTTCCAGTTCTGCCTGCTTGAGCTGGTCAAAACTGCTGCGGAAATGCACCAGCAGAAGATCGCCCTTGGCCAGCATGGAAAATAGTGCGCTCTGGCCATTGACGTCATGCTCCATCTTTTCCAGCGCCCTGGCAGCCTCAGCGGTAATCTCGTGACGTTCTGCGTCATTCAGCTTGCGCCACTCCGCCCAGCGGAAGCGGAACATCTGGTGCAAAACGCTGGAGCCCTCAAGGGTAATGGGAACGCCATGAAGTTCGCGGCTGGTAGGGGTAATCTCCGGCTTGGTCGTGGTCGCCATGTTGGGTCGCCCGTCCTCTCAGACTTGTGATTGTAAGCCTCAGTGCTTTAGATTTTCTGCTATGCCTCTCACCCAAAGCAAGCCACGCAAGGTTGCGACCCAAAAGCCTGCTGGACGTAAATCAACCGGTAAAGCGACAAAGAACGGCTACAACCCGGTCGCGCCAGCGAGGGTCAATGAAATCCTCAAGAGATTAGACCAGCGCTATCCCGGGGTCACGTGCGCCCTCTATCACAAGAGCCCATGGGAGCTTCTGGTGGCGACCATCCTGTCCGCCCAATGCACGGATGTTCGCGTGAATATGGTCACCCCTGTGCTTTTCAAAAAGTATCTCTCGCCCAGAGATTTCTCCGCGCTGAAGCCGGAACAGCTTGAACCGGACATTCGCTCCACCGGCTTCTTCCGCAACAAATCGAAATCGCTGGTAGGCGCAGCGAAGGGTGTAATGGAAAGGTTCCACGGGCAGGTGCCAGACACGATGGAAGAACTGCTGACACTCCCGGGCGTGGCGCGGAAGACAGCAAACGTCGTACTGGGAACATGGTTTAAGAAAGCTGTGGGCGTAGTGGTGGATACGCACGTCCAGCGGATCTCGCGCCGGCTGGAGCTGACGCGCAGCGAAGACCCCAAAGATATCGAACGCGACCTGATGAAAGTGCTGCCGCAGGGGAAGTGGATCGAATTCTCGCACCAGATCATTCACCATGGTCGCGCCCTTTGTATTGCTCGCAAACCAAAATGCGCTGAATGTCCACTGGAAAACGTCTGCCACGCCGCTGACAAAACTTGGTCCACGGTGGAGATTCATAAGAACGCGAAACCATAACCATTGCCAAGAGTGCCAAATTTGCCAAAGATTGCCAAAATTGAGAACGCTATGATCCGCAAGATTCTTCCAGCAGTCATCTTCTTGCTCTCGTCTCTTTCCGCCATCTGTCAGAATCCTGCCGGAAGCAACACGGTGAATTCCAATCGCGTCATCACTGATCCGCAGCAGATCACATCGAAGTCCAAGCTGGATGTGCAACCGCTCAGCATAGAGAAGCTCTACCTGACGCATTCAGTTGGTGACAGCACGTGGTCGCCTGATGGGAAGCAGGTGGCTTTCATCAGCAACATTTCAGGCAGGAGGAATCTATGGCTTGTGCCGGCCGCGGGCGGGTGGCCAGAACAGCTCACGGTTAGCGATCAGCGTCAGGAAACTCCCGCATGGTCGCCTACCGGGCGCTGGATCGCGTATGGATCGGACAAAGACGGCAACGAACAATGGGACATTTTCCTGGTGTCGCCATCGAACGGGCAGGTGGTCAACCTGACCAACACTCCTGAGATTTCAGAAGAGGGCTTCGCATGGTCTCCGGATGGAGAAAAACTGGTTTACAGCATAAAGCCAAAGGAAGCGCCAAACTATGAGATTGATGTCATTGAGGTACTTACAAAGAAGATCACACATTTGACCAGCGGGACTCCTCGCCAGCTCAGCAACCTGGGGCCGATTTGGTCTAAGGACGGCAAATGGATCGTGTACACGCAAATGGACGCGGCGGGAAAAAGCTCCAACATCTTTATCGCCGACTCGAGCACAGGAAAAGCCACTAACCTTACGCTGCACAAAGATGAGCAGACCTTTTCCGCTACAGGTATTTCGCCTGACGGCAAGACCTTGCTCATCACGTCCAACGCAGAAAACGGCTACGACAACGCGGCTCTGCTGGACGTGGCGACGAGGAAAATCACCTGGCTTACCAATGAGAAATGGCAAATCTCCTCGGGAAGCTTTTCACCGGACGGAAAATCTCTTACCTGGACCGAGAACAAAGACGGCAACATCAGTATTTTTGTCTACGATTTGTCCACACGTTCCGCCCGGCCATTACCGCTTGGGCCGGGCCTGAACACGTTTGGCGGCTCAGATACCGCTTTCGCGCGCAACGGCCTGCATCTGCTTTACTACCATGACGGCCCAGACGCTCCTAACGATCTTTGGGTGTACGACTTCGCAACGGCCAAGCCCCACCAGCTTACGCATTCGCTGCTGGCCGGCGTGAAGAGTGACAGTATGGCGGTGCCATTCCTGGTTCATTACCCCAGCACTGACAAGAAATGGACCATCTCAGCTTTTGTTTACGCACCTTTCAACGCTGAACGCAACGGGAAGAATGCCGCAATCCTGATGATTCACGGCGGGCCGACCTCTCAGAGCATCAATAGCTTCAATCGCAGTGTGCAGTACCTGGTGAACCAGGGCTATTTCGTGATCTCTCCGAATTATCGCGGGTCTACCGGTTACGGAAAAGAGTTCCAGGACGCCGATCGTTTTGATATGGGCGGCGGAGATCTTCAGGATGTGATTGCCGGGGCCGACTGGCTGGCGAAGACCGGCTATGTCGATCCGAAAAAAATTGCAGTGATGGGTGGAAGCTACGGCGGCTATCTCACCATGATGGCGGTCACTAAGGCCCCTGATCGCTGGGCAGCCGGCGTGCCCATTGTGCCATTTGTCAACTGGTTCACGGAGATCCAAAACGAAGACCCGCTGCTGCAGCAATATGACATGGCAACCATGGGCGATCCCATGAAAGATAAAGCCCGACTGCAGGAGCGGTCACCTATCAATTTTGTCGACCAGATCAAAGCTCCTCTGCTTGATTCTGGCCGGAGGCAATGATCCGCGCTGCCCTCGGACGGAAGCCGAGCAGGTGGCCAGCGCAGTGAAGAAACATGGAGGCGTGGTGGAACTGAAGGTTTATGAGAACGAAGGCCACGGATTCGCCAAACTGGAAAATCAGATTGACTCCATCACACGCATCGCGGAGTTCCTCAAGAAGTACGATCCGCCGGAGAAGTGCGGGTGCAATATTTATGAGTAGCAGTTGTTTTCCGAAATCCCGAACCCGTGAAGCGGGTGACCCGGATGGCTACTCTGCGCAATGTTGATGTTGCAAATTTCGTGCGACGTCATTTCATGCTGATAGGGTCCCTCGCATACGCCCGGGATCAACAGGTGGCTATTTCAATCCCAGCCTATCCAGTAACTGCTGAGCCGCCAATTTGTGCACGTGTTCCACAATGACCAAAATCAATCCCTGAACTGTATACTCGCGGGCTTCGATGGTTGGGGCAAAGCCTGCGTCCCGCAGCGTCTTGCTGGTTACCGGGCCAATGGACGCAATGTGCACGTCTCCGAGTGCCTGCTGATAGGAACTGCCCAGCAAATTGATGAAGTTGGTTGCGGTGGAGGAACTGGTAAAAGTGATGATATCCGGCCGCTGGGTGCGGCCGGAAAAGAGCTTTTTGAGTTTTGCCTGAGCTGCAGCGGGCACCTTGGTTTCGTAGGCTTCTACCACCTCGAGAAGCACGCCGGCTTTTCTCAGTTCGCTGGGCAGAATGTCACGCGCAACCTTCGCGCGTGCCAGCAGCACGCGCTTCCCTTCCGTCTTGCCGTGGAGGGCTTCCACGACGGATTCAGCGATATATTTTTCCGGAGTCACCGCCACTTTGAGGCCCCGCTTCTCAATTGCTTTCTGTGTGGCCGGCCCAATCGCAGCAATCTCCAAATGCGCAAGATTCGCTGCGCTCATTTCCAGATTCTGTAATCGTTCGAAAACTGCATCCACTCCGTTCACGCTGGTCAGCACCAGCCACTCGTAGTCCTTGATGTTTTTGAGCGCGGAATCGAGAGGTTCATAGCTGCTGGGCGGGTTGATTTCGATGGTGGGGACTTCAATGACTTCGGCGCCGAGATCACGCAAGGGCGCCGCCAGATGCCCGGACTGTTTTTTGGCCCGCGTCGTCAGAATGCGCCAGCCGAGCAGCGGCTGATAATCGGGTTGGGCTGCGCCTTCTTCGCTCATGGCTGTGGCGGCACTGCCACTTCTTCGCTATAGACAGCGCTGAGAATTTTGTCTGCTCCGCGTTTTAACAGCTTCTGTGCTGTTTCGCGTCCGAGTTGTTCGGGCTCAGTACCCTGCGCAAATTCGCGCAGAATCTCGCTGCCATCGGGCCGACCCACCATTGCGCGTAAATGCAGAGTCCCATCTCGCTTTTCTGCAAAGGCGCCAATGGGAACCTGGCATCCGCCACCAAGGCTGCCCAACACCGCGCGCTCGCACTCGATGGCAATCCGCGTTTCAGGATGGTTGAGGAATTCAAGATATTTCAGAACGTGGGTATCACTACTGCGCGCCTCAACCGCTAATGCTCCCTGTCCAACGGCTGGACACATTAGCTCCGGCTCAATCCACGAACGCACGTGCTTGTCGAGCGCAAGCCGCTTCACGCCTGCTGCGGCAAGAATGATCGCGTCGTACTCACCTGACTCAAGCTTGCGCAGGCGTGTATCCACATTTCCGCGCAAGGGAAAGATTTCCAGATCATGACGCATGGCCTTGAGCTGGCACTGCCGACGCAGACTGCTGGTGCCCACCTTGGCTTTTTTCGGCAGATCTTCAAGCCTCTCGTAGTTCACTGAAATAAACGCGTCACGCGGATCTTCCCGCTTCATAATCGCGGCCAACGTGAATTCAGGCTGCAATTCCGTAGGCACATCTTTAAGGCTGTGTACTGCCAGATCTACCCGTTTATCGGCCAGAGCCTCTTCAATCTCCTTGGTAAACATGCCCTTGGTGCCGACTTTGGCCAGGGCAACATCCAGAATTTTGTCGCCCGTTGTCTTGATAATCTCAATTTCCACGGTATGGCCCAGCTCACGCAGCAATCCGGCAACGTGATTGGCCTGCCACAGCGCCAGTTGCGAACCTCGCGACCCGATGCGGAGCTTGGCCATTAGCCTCTGGGTTTCCCATTGTTCAGATTGAACAGCTTGCGCACCATTTCCTGGATGGTAGCAGCCTCCGGTTCGGCCACTGAAGATTTGAGCGTGGTGATGGGCGTATGCAAAAGCTTGTTGATGATGCCGCGCGTCATGGCCTCAATCGCCGCTTCCTGTTCGGGAGTAATCCCTCCCAGCCGGCCACGAATACGGTCAATCTCTGCCTGCCGAATGGTCTCGCAGTATTCCTGCAATGAAACAATTGTCGGCACCAGGTGCAGCGACTTCATGCGAACAGCGAAACGATCCACCTCTGCTTCCACAATCTTCTCTGCCCGTTCTGCTTCCTTCTTGCGTTCCGCGCTGTTGTTGCTGGCCAGGGACTGGAGATCATCCACATCGTAGACAAATAGACCATCCAGCTTATTGACCGTGGGATCAACGTTGCGCGGCACGGCAATATCAATGAAGAACACTGGACGATTACGACGGCCTTTAAGCAAACGTTCGCCGTGCTCGCGCCGGAAAATTGGTTCCGGTGCTCCAGTGGAAGTGAGAATGATGTCAGCCAGCGCGGCTGTTTCATGCATTTTTTCGAACGGGACCGCCTGGCCGGCGAAGGATTCCGCCAGACTGGCTGCACGCTCATAAGTGCGATTGCTGACGATGATCTTCTTTGCCCCGTGGCTGATCAGGTGGCGCGCCGCCAGCTCCGCCATTTTGCCGGCACCGATCAGATAAACGGTCTTGCCGCTGAGAGATCCAAAAATCTTTTCTGCCAATTGCACTGCCACAGAAGCGACTGACACGCTGGAACTGCCAATGGCGGTCTCCGAGCGCACCTTCTTGGCTACCGCGAAAGCGCGTGACAGCAGCGCTTCCAGTGCGGAGTTGATGGCGCCGAGGCTGCGCGCTACCGTGTAAGCTTCTTTCACCTGTCCCAGAATCTGGGGCTCTCCCACCACCATGGAATCAAGGCTGGAGGCCACACGGAACACGTGGCGCACCGCCTCGCGCTCCTGAAATTCATAGATGTGCGGGTTGATCGTGTCTGGACTCACGCCAAAGTAGCTGCCCAGAAATCCGCGCAGGTCTGCCGGCCCCTCATTGCTGCTGGCCAGCACTTCCACGCGATTGCAGGTGGAAAGGACCATTCCTTCATCCACGCCCGGCTGCTTCACCAGATGCTGCACGGCATGTGGTAGCTGCGTTTCCGGCACAGCCAGGCGCTCACGCACAGCCAGAGGCGCGCTGTTGTGGTTTACGCCGATGAGCTGAAATTTCATGGAGCAATAAACCTGTGGGTATGGCTCAGGCTGTTGGCGGCCCAGGCCAGCACTGCGGTGGCAAAGGCGAAGGTGGCCAAATAGGCGGCACGGCGCCCGCGCCAGCCGGCGCTCCATCGCGTATAGAGCAGCACCATGTAGAGCACCCACATGACAATGGAGATCAAAATTTTTGCGTCGAGGAAATAGTGAGGTCCCACCCGGGCTTCAGCTACGATCGCGCCAGAAATCAGGCCTAGCGTCATGAACGGGAAGCCCCACAGCAGGCACTTGTAGCCCATGTCATCAATCACGGCCAATGCCGGCAGGCGGGTCCAGATTCCGCTGGAATTCTTGCTTTTGAGGTTCTTCTCCTGAATGAGGTAGAGAATGCTGGCAATAAAGCTGAAAATCAGTCCGGCATAGCCGATAAAGATCAGCCCCACGTGAACAAATATCCATTGCCGGCTGACCAGCAGCGGCATGGCGGAAGAAGACGGCGAATTGCCCGACGCCGCCGATACAGTAAGCAGGAAGACCAGCGGGAAAACCGCTATGCCCGGAGACGTAGCCCCGTAGCGCGCATAAATGACAAAGAAGAAGACCATGAGCAGGAATGCCAGCATGGATTCAAGCTCATGCAGCGAAGCCGGAGCCCACACGCCGCTGAGCATGGAATTCTCAATCAGGGCGACAAAGTGAAACGTCATGCCGAGCCCGACTGCGGGCAAGGTGATGCGGGTCAGCACGTGGCGTCCACCCCAGAAGGAAGCCAGGGCATAGACCAGCCCAACTGCATAAAGTGAAAGCGCGACTCGTAACCAGAACAGGGGCATAGAGTTAAAAAGCAGATTATGACATTGATCAGGGCAGCTTAAGTGACAAAACGCGCGGCAGCACTCAACAGTCAGCGATCAGCATTCAGCCCTGAAATATTTTAGCCTCTTTTCGACGTAAGTTGCTGGGAGAAAAAGGCTTACCGTGACCTTCGTAACCGGCACAGACTGATGCGCAGTATTGATTGCGTTGAATCCTACCGTACGTCCAGCTTTCTCAGCCTCTCCGCCGCCAGTTCTGATGAGACCGGCGTGTAGTAAACCTCTTTCAGGAAATACGGCTTCGCCTTGGTGGCAAGAATTGGCAAGATCTCGATATGCCAGTGGTAGTCGTCATCCACCGTCTTCCAGTACTGCAACGTGTTCGACTTCTGATAGGTGTTAGGCACTGTGTGCAGGACCATATGGAATGCCTCAGCGATGCTCATCACCCGCTGGAAGGTATGCCGGATCAGGCTGCTCAAGTCACTCAGCGTCCCAGACCGGGACATCATAGAACTCTCGAAGGCTGATTCGTGCTTGCGCGGCATGATCCACATCTCGTAAGGCACACGCGGCGCATACGGACAAAGGGTCACATAATTGCCATGCGTTTCAACAATTCGTGTGGGATTGCGAAACTCCTGGTTGAGGGTGTCGCAAAAGACGCAACGCTCCTTGTCCGCGTAATAGTCACGGGAAGCACGCAGCTCATACAAAACTCTTCGCGGAACAAACGTTGTGGCTGTAACCTCAGAAACCGGATGGCTGTATTCCTGCCCTGCCGGTGCACCATAATTTTTGAATAAAGTCACATACTTGAAGCGTGTGTCGTTTTTGAGGTCTTGGATCCGTTGCGCGGCCAGCAGTAAGAATTGAGAAAGCTCGGCGTCTGACGATTGCCACAGCTCGATATCGTGGCGCACGCTCTGCACCAGCACCTCGTGTGCCCCCACGGTGTTCATTGCGTCATAAATTCCTTCAGCGTGACGGTGGGGTTCACCCTCAATGCGATAAAGAGGTGAAGGATGGACCATGGCCATCACCGGGCCCGGCCCTGGCTCGCTGGCATTGAGCGTCGTGATGACTTGCGGCGGGTTCGGTGATCCGGGACAGAATGGGCAGTACCCGGATTGAACCGGCTTCTCAAAATCGTCACCTACAATGACCCAGGAGCGCGTGATGGGATCTTTCCGCAATTCCATGCTGCCTTAAGGAAAACAGAGCAAGGGTGAAAGGGTCAAGGAGTGCTTTTCTCCGTGTCTCAGTGACTCCCATGAATAATGTCTACTCAAAAGTTAATTTGGCTGGGTTTAGGCAGCCAGGGTAAAGCTGGGAAAGTCTTCGAAGACCCACTGGTTTTTCAAGGTGTCATAGACGATCTTGACCAGTTTCTGGCTAAAGCGATTTTGGCCTTTCCTCCTCCTCGGCGTTGTTTGATCCGGTCGTAGAACCGGTTTAGGTAAGGGCTGTACCGCTTCGCCACCAACCCACACTGCACCAACGCCGTGCGGGCCAGCTTATTGCCTTGTTTGGTGATGCGGCCGCTACGCTCACTCTCGTTGGAATTGGCTATTTTGGGCACCAATCCCAGATAAGAGGCCAGCTTGTTTTCATCCGCGAAGTCGCTGATCTTGCCAATCACCGTCAGTAGAACCGTTGCACTCAGCGACCCAATCCCCTTGATGCTGGTCAGGTTCTCGTATCCGGGCAGTTGTTGGCCTTCTTCTTCCAACCGCTCGTCCAACTCCGCAATGCTCTCTGATAGTGCCCGGATCTGCTCCACCAGGATCCGCAACTCCAACTGCACCATCCCGCTGACCGGCAGTGCCAGCACCCGCGCCAGCGCAATCTTGCTCGACAAGGCTTCCCGCTTCAACTCGATCCCCTGCATCGCCAGCAGGTTGTTGATCTTGCCCTTCAGCGCCGAGCGTTGTTTTACCAGCAGATCGCGTGTCTCGGCCAGATGCATCAACTCCCGATTCTGCTTCGGCTTCATTCTTACCTCCGGCAACAAATCCTTTTCCAGATACAGCGCCAGCGCCTGGGCATCCTTGCGGTCCGTCTTCTTCACCGACTCGCTGATCACCTTGAACTGATGCGGATTCACCACCACCACCCGCGCCACTCGTCCCGCCACCGCATCGTAGAAGCGCGCGGTCGTACCCATGGCTTCCACTGCGATCTGGTCCTCGTTGCGCAACTGTTCCACGAACTTGGGCAGCTCGCCGATCCGCCATTGCCGTATCTCTTGCTCTCCGTTCTCCCACCGGGTGCATACTACAAACTGTGTGCGATGCAAATCCACTCCCAGATAACGTTTCATCCTCGTCTCTCCTCTTTTGGTTGGTTCTGGAGTAGACGCAGCTCTTAGGCGATCACCACACTCCCATTCAAGCTCATACCGGCCTTACGGTGACGCTTCGATCCGCAGGTCTGACTAATCTCCGTGTCGAGGTCGTACTGCCTCACTGCACGAGCACAGCCTGCAACCTGTCTGCCCCAGATTCCAACTCCTGGAGCATACCGCCTCAGAACTTGCACTTTATTCATGCCATCTCCGTGGTGGATTTCCTTTTTGCACATGCGAGGACACTATATAATCCGCTGACCAGCCTGAAAGTCGTTTCCTGAATGACCGAGCCCTCGACTCCGCTGATGCGGCAGTATGCCGCGATCAAGAAGCAGCATCCCAACGCCCTGCTCTTCTTCCGTCTGGGTGACTTTTACGAGCTCTTTTTTGAAGACGCCGTGGTAGCGGCCAAAGAGCTGCAGATCACGCTAACCTCGCGCAACAAGGAAAAAGACCAGGCCATTCCCATGTGTGGCGTTCCGTATCACTCGGCAGAAGGGTATCTTTCCAAGCTGCTGCGCAAGGGATTCAAGGTGGCCATCTGTGAGCAGATGGAGGATCCCAGGCTGGCGAAAAAGCTGGTGCGGCGCGAAGTCACGCGTGTACTAACGCCGGGCACAGCCATCGACGGCTCGGTAGGAGCGGAAGAAAACAATTTTCTTGCCGCCCTCGCCCGATCGTCCGGAGCAGTCGGCCTTGCCGCGCTCGATCTTTCTACCGGCGAGTTTCGGGCCACCGAATTCCGCGGTCCCGAAGCCGAACGCCGTATCCTTGAGGAACTGCAACAGCTTCGTCCACGAGAAATTTTGTATCCCAGTTCCCTGCCCTTGTTTGATCGCAGTCCCTCTAACCAGTCACAGCTTCCGCTTCAGCAACCGGGCGAGCGGGCCCGCTTCACCGAGACGCCGCTCGAAGATTGGGTGTTTTCCGCCGATTACGCGGTGCCGTTGCTGGAAAACCAGCTTGGCGTGATTTCGCTGGAAGGGTTCGGGCTGCACAACAAGCCCGCTGCAGCAACGGCCGCCGGCGCGATTCTGCACTACGTCCGCAGCACGCAAAAAGGCACTCTGGAGCACGTGGATCGCATTGGCTTCTATGATCGCCAGGAATATCTGGTACTCGACGCGGTCACTGTGCGCAATCTTGAACTGGTAGAGCCGCTATTCGCCAACACGGGCTCAGAGGTCACGCTCTTCCGTGCGCTGGACGCCACATTGACGCCCATGGGCAAGCGCCTGCTGCGCTCATGGATGCTGCGGCCTTCAATTAGCGTCATGGAAATCAACCAACGGCTTGACGCCGTTGAAGCCGGCGTAAAGGATTTCATCGCGCGGGAAGAGTTGCGCCGCGCTCTGGAAGGCGTGCTCGACATTGAGCGGCTGCTGAGCCGGGTGACGCTTGAAACGGCGAACCCTCGCGACGTACTTGCGTTGTGTGCCAGCCTCAATCGCACGCCGCTGATCCGCATTGCGCTCGCCCGCCTTGTCAAGAACGGTGCGCCGGCTCGGCTGCTGGAACTCTATTCCCTGCTCGATGAACTGGCCGATCTGCGCGAGCGGATTGAAAAGACTATTGTTTCCGAACCTCCGCTCACTTTGGCCGATGGCGGCGTGATTCAACCAGCAGTCGACGCTGAACTGGACGAATTGCGCAACCTTAGCCGCAACAGCAAACAGTACATCGCCCAAATTGAAGAACGCGAGCGCAAGCGCACGGGTATCAACTCGCTCAAGATAAAGTTCAATAGTGTTTTTGGTTATTACCTTGAAATCAGCAAAGCCAACCTGCACCACGCGCCAGCCGACTACGAACGCAAACAAACACTGGTTAACGCTGAGCGCTTCACCACCCCCGAGCTGAAAGAATACGAAGCGAAGGTTCTGGACGCGCAGGAGAAAATCGTCGAAATTGAGCGGCGGCTTTTTGCCGAACTGCGCACTGCCGTTGCTGGCGAAGCTCGTCGTATCCGCCAGACCTCCCTTGCACTTGCTGAAGTCGACGTCCTTGCGTCGCTAGCGTTCATTGCCCAGAACCGCGGCTATTGCCGGCCACAGTTTGCGGAAGGCAACACGATCGGTGAGCTTGAGATCATCGAAGGCCGTCACCCCGTTTTGGAGCAGCAGGAGCTCACCGGGAGCAATGATCGCTTTGTTCCCAACGACCTTTATCTCAACTCGACGACTCACAGCATTCTGCTCATCACCGGCCCCAACATGGGCGGCAAGTCAACTTATCTACGCCAGACAGCGCTGATCGTGTTCATGGCGCAGATGGGAGGATTTGTTCCCGCACGTTCAGCGCGACTGCTCATTGTGGACCGCGTCTTTACGCGCATTGGCGCCAGTGACAATCTGGCCCGCGGCCGTTCCACGTTCATGGTGGAAATGACTGAGACCGCCGCGATCCTGAACACGGCCACGGCGCGCTCGCTTATCCTGCTCGACGAGATTGGTCGCGGCACCGCGACTTATGATGGTCTGGCCATCGCCTGGGCAGTGGTGGAATACATTCACTTCACCAGCCGCGCCAAAACGCTCTTCGCTACTCACTACCATGAGCTGACGGAACTGGACCGGCTTGAGGGGATCAAGAATTTCCACGTCTCAGTGAAAGAAAATGCGGGCGGAATCGTCTTTCTGCGCAAGGTCGAGCCTGGATCGGCTGACCGCAGCTACGGAATTGAAGTGGCCAAGCTGGCCGGCCTTCCGTCTGAGGTTGTCGTCCGCGCTCGCGACGTTCTGCATGAGCATGAAAGCGCGGAACGCGAAGCCACAGCGCACCTTGCCCACGGCGCGGGCGCTCCGGAAACGCAAGTTCAACTCACTATGTTTGCTCCGGTGTCACAGGAGATCATTGATCGTTTGCGCGCCACCGACATCAACAACCTTACTCCCCTTGAAGCGCTCAACCTGCTGCACGAATTGAAGCGGCAGTGTTGAAGTCGCACCGCTGATCCCCGGATCAATCTGCGAGGTGAGTGCATTCGACTTTGATAATCACATTTCCCACATTAGTTCGCGCGCGTAAACGATCTTCCTCGTAATGGTGAACCATCCTACGATAGTTCACTCTTATCCTCAGGACGGATTATTGCCGGCTTCCCCTCTTCCGCTTTGTGTTTTTTGATCGCAACAATGCCACGCTGGTGGTCGAAAACGATAATCGCTGGCCTGGAGTTCACCTAGTGTAAGGCTTTCTTACCCTGCTGAAGATCATTACAATACTCAGCATGGATGCACTCATCATTGCAGGCCGTCAATTCGATTCACGGCTCATTGTCGGCACAGGCAAGTACAAATCAGGCCAGGAAACCGCGCGAGCCATTGAGGCGAGCGGAGCGCAGATGGTAACCGTGGCGGTGCGGCGGGTAAATCTGGACCGCAGCAAGGAATCGCTGCTTGATTTCATCGATCCGCAGAAGTACTTCCTGCTCCCTAATACGGCCGGGTGCTACACCGCGGAGGAGGCCGTCCGTACGGCCAGGCTCGGCCGCGAAGTGGGACTTTCAGACTGGGTCAAGGTGGAAGTCATCGGTGACCAGAGAACCCTCTACCCAGACGTGCAGGCCACCATTGAAGCCACCCGGATTTTAGTAAAGGAAGGATTCACTGTTCTGCCGTATACATCTGACGACCCGGTGGTTGCCAAACGCTTGCTGGATGCAGGAGCCAGCGCCATTATGCCCCTGGGAGCGCCGATTGGCAGCGGCATGGGGATTCAAAATGCTGCCAACATTCAGATCCTGCGCGAGTTGATCACGGATGTGCCTTTAATTGTGGATGCCGGCGTGGGCACGGCCTCAGATGCTGCCGTAGCCATGGAACTGGGCGCCGATGCCGTGCTGATGAACTCCGGTATCGCGCACGCGGAAGAGCCCATTCTGATGGCTGAAGCCATGCAGCACGCGGTCATAGCCGGCCGAGCAGCCTACCTCGCCGGCAGAATGCCGAAGAAGCTCTACGCCACAGCAAGTTCTCCGCTTCAGGGCATGGTGCGTTAAAGCTTTAGCGGGTCGGATCCAGCGCTACGCCGCGAGCCGTCGTCCCCGTTGTGAGGGTAGTTGCCGGCCCGGTGATACTCCGCGTTGGGGACGCATTGCCACTCAACCCCGCAATTCCAGAAAAGACCACCACCTCATTGGCTGTCGAATCGGCGACGTAAACTTCGTTCGCAGCACTGCTCTGGATGATCTGCGCTGGTGAGGCCAGAGTGGTGGCAGCACCACTGATGGTTGCTATGGGAGCTACATTGCCAGTGGCACCCGCCGCATTGCTGTAAACAGTGATCGTGCCGTTGCCCTGATTGGTGACAATCAAATTCCCGGAAGAATCAATTGCCATTCCCGAAGGCTGCGCCAGTAGAGTCTGAGCCCCGGTGATGCTACGGGTAGCTGTAGCCGCGCCCGTCAAAGTACTTGCATTGTCGTAAACGGCCACCGTATTGCTAGCCGCATCCGTGAGGTACAACCTATCATTGCTGGCATCGACGAAGATTTGCTGGATATTGTTGAAGCTCGTAATGATATCCCTGGCAGGCGACACATCACCGTTTACTGTGGAAGCGGATGAAAAGACATCAATCTCTGCTCCGTCAGCCACGTACAGCAGGTCCCGCCCTTTATCGAGGGCTTCGCTGGAAGGCCTGATGAATTGGGTGTTTGCCCCGATGATGCTTCGGGTGGGCGCGATATTGCCGTTCTTCGTGCTGATGCCGTCGAAGATCAAAACTGACGGTCCATTAGCATTGGCCACATAAAGACGGTCTGCCGCTGCATCCAGCGTTATGAACTGGGGCGCCGCTAAGGTGGTTGCAGCGCCGCTTATAACTGCGCCCGGGGCCACATTCCCTGTGGCATTTAAGGCGTTATCAAACCGGAGAATAGAATTGCTGTCCTGATTGGTGACGTAAAGCTTGCCCTGAGGCGTTGGCTGAATGGGTGTGGGGGTAGGCGTGGGGCTTGGAGTGGCCGTTGGCGTCGGGGTGGCTGAGGGCGTGGGCGTCGCCTGCCCGGGAATCAACCGGGGAGAGATCACGCAACCGCTAATCGCCGCTACAAAAGACACTAACAGAATGATGGAAATAAAGAAGTTATTCCGTCGCACAATACCGCCTTCAATTGACTTGTGAGTTTCTGCTCATGATAACCCAGTTCTCTTCAGTCCGG
Source organism: Terriglobia bacterium (assembly GCA_963758275.1). Taxonomy (GTDB): domain Bacteria; phylum Acidobacteriota; class Terriglobia; order Terriglobales; family Acidobacteriaceae; genus Angelobacter. The sequence continues at coordinate 180,038 of CAVWUW010000012.1, forward strand.
GCGGCATTAATGCACGGTACAAAAGTCACATTTCGTTCCCGCAATGGCAGATTCTCTCGGCATTTTGTGCCACAAAAGCAAACCCCACCCAAGCGGGGTGGGGTTTTTGATTTTTGCAACGGCCTTCGCCGTGTTCAAAACCAGATCCGGTCTTACATTCCGGATTTAGCCTTTTCTGCCTTGTCCTTCAGCATGTCCACTTTTTCAACGTGGAGGGTGCCATTGTCATTGGTTGCGGTCACGCGGACATGGTGTCCGGCATGCTCTTTCACGGCATCCTGGTTTTCAACTTGGTAGATGGTTTTGTCTTTATCGCTTACCACTACCAGCTTTTCGCCAGCATCAGCGCATTTCTTGGCGCACGCGGCGTCGACTTTGGCGCCGCACTTGGCATCACTGATCCAGCCGCTGATCTTTTCCGTCTTGGCCTTGGGGGCATCTTTGGTCTTGGCCAGCGACATGGACACCATGAGCGCCATTGTGAGCACAGCAAAAGCAAATTTCTTCATTGGAAGTTGTTCTCCTGTACGGATCTCTCCGGGGTGTTCGTGTATTGAGGAATAGCCGGTACTATGGAGTCCGGTTTCCATCTCGGGTTACAAGCAGAATTGTTCTAAATGATTTTCGTTAGTTGCACAAGATCGAAGGGGTACAAGTCTCAAGCTCGCTACTTGCGTGTGGGCGGCGGCGGTGTGGCCCTTCCGGTCGGAAGAGTATAAACGACTTCACCGGGGCGGGCATATCTCAGCTTCTCTCGTGCTTCTTTTTCAATAGCTTCAGGATCATCTTTCAAGGCTTTGATTTGCTTTTGAACGCTTTCGTTTTCCTGCTTGAGGGTCTCGATCTGCCGCTGCAGGTCCTTTGACTCCTCACGCTTATGCCGGTAGGCGACCACGCCGTTGGCCCCGAATAGAACGTGGTATGCCATCACCACCGCCAGTACGCCCGCAACCGCAATGGCTAACCGGTTTCGTACTGCAAAGAGACGAATACGAATCAATTCGATCCAGGACTGCTTAGAATTCAACGGGACTCCTGATCCTTATCCTTTTTCGCCGTCTACGCATCTGCGCAGCGGCAAATTACACGTTAACTTTCAGTTAACGTCTGCTGCTGTTGCTTCGTCAAGCGCAACTTTGATCATTTTTGAATCATGAATCAAATTTGTTAAATGCAGCACTGAAGTTAGTTGCTTCCGCTGCAGCTTTGGTTGAATGCTGCACCAGAGAACCTTGCTAAACTGAAGCGCGGGGAGGCCTCAATCGAATGACTGACGCGCGCATTGTGCTCACAACAGCGAGTTCGCCTCAGGAAGCTGAAAAGATCGCGCGGGCACTGGTTGAGCGGCGCCTGGCCGCCTGCGTTAACATCGTGTCTCAAATCCAATCTGTCTATCGCTGGAAAGACAAGGTTGAGCAGGAAACCGAGTGGCTGCTGATCATCAAGACCCATATCAGCGCGTTTGAATCTGTACGCGAAGCCATCAAGGAGCTGCACTCCTACGAACTCCCCGAGTGCATCATGCTGGAAGTGAGCAGCGGCAGCGAGGCTTACCTGAATTGGATTGAGGAGAACACGCGCTGAAATTTCATTTCACCTTGCGTCCCTGCAGGTTGAGACGCCAGTAGTCCAGCACAAATGGAGGCCGGTCCAGAGCTGCCTGCCTGACTATTTCAGCTTTAAATTCCAACTGCAATGATCGGGGCAGCCGTTCCATATAGGGATGGATAATTATTGCGCTGAGGAAATCTGCGTACGGCTTCTCTTCCGCAAATGAGACTGGCGCTTCTTCGAGTGAGCAAGAAACGTTTGTAAAGCCTGCTTTTTTGAGCCGCTCGGAAGTTAATTCCGGCCCGGGATATTGCCAAACTCGCTCCCAATCCTTGAAATATTGCTTGAACTTTTCCGCCATAACCAGTTGCTGAATGCGGTCGCGGAGTCGTTTGAGGTTCGGACCACCGCCACATTGAGCAAAAAGTAACCCGCCGGGCCTCAGGGCTCGAAACAAAACGCTAAATAGCCCCTCATGATCTTTGATCCAGTGAAATACGGCGGTACTGAAGATAAGATCAAAAGTATTCGAGAACGGAAGCTCCAATAAATCGCGCTGCTCAACGATTACGCGCTCGCCAAATGGCTGCAGTGTGGTCCGGGCCTTGCCCACCATGTTTTCTGACGCGTCGACAGCCAGAACGTGGCTTTGCGGAAATTTTCGCAGCAACTCCGCAGTTACGCGTCCACTACCGCAACCGGCATCCAGGATGCGTTCGGGCGTGCCCAGATCGAGCACGTCAAGTCTCTTGAGTACTTTGAGTGCCCAGCCAAACTGCGGATCAGATAGCTGGTGATAAGCGGAAGAATCCCATTCCATGGCCACGCGTCAAATCGCCGCCAGAGCCTGATCAAGGTCGGCGATGATGTCGTCCGCATCCTCAATACCCACGGAGATCCGAACCATGCCATCCGTCAGCCCAATCTGCTTGCGTCCTTCCTCACCCAGAGCCGCATGGGTCATGGTTGCCGGATGAGAAATCAGTGATTCCACTCCGCCCAATGATTCACCCAGAGTACATACGCGTACTTTGGCCAGCATCTTTTTTGCGTTTTTGAGTGAGCCGGTCTCAAACGTAATCATGGAACCAAAGCCGCTCATCTGCTTCTTCGCTAACGCGTACTGCGGATGGTCAGAGAATCCCGGATACAGGACGTTTTTGACTTTTCTGTGATTGCGCAAAAACTCCGCCACCGCGCAGCCATTTTGATTGTGTTTTTCCATGCGCACGGCCAGCGATTTCACGCCACGCAGCACCAGCCAGCACTCAAAGGGTGACATGATGGCCCCCGCCGCCTTCTGCATGAAAGCCAGCTTTTCCGCGTGAATCGGCTTGGTAGCCACAACTACTCCCCCCAGGCCGTCACTGTGGCCGTTAAGAAATTTGGTTGTGGAATGCACCACCATGTCCGCCCCCACCGCCAGAGGCTGTTGGAAATAGGGCGACATGAACGTATTGTCCACCACCAGCTCTGCGTTTTTAGAATGCGATATGGCGGCAACGGCTTTGATGTCGCTGAGCACCATCAAAGGATTGGTCGGCGTCTCAATCCACACAATACGCGTGTTCCAGCGTATGGCCTTCTTGACGGCATCCAAGTCTGAAGTATCAACGTAACTGAATTCGACTCCGTAATTCGCGATTACCTGGTTGAACAGCCGTGGCACGCCACCATAAACATTGTGGCCGCAAAGAAGGTGGTCCCCCTGCTTGAGAAAACATTGCGTAACGGCAACGGTTGCCGCCATTCCACTGGCAAACACGTGCGCGGAACTGCCGCCCTCCAGCGCCGCCAGGTTTTGTTCCAGCCGCGTGCGGGTGGGGTTGGAAACACGTGCGTACTCGTATCCTTTGTGCTTGCCCAGCTCTTCCTGCACATAAGTCGACGTGGCAAAGATGGGCACAGCCACGGCGCCGGTGGAGGGGTCGGGCTCCTGGCCAACGTGTATGGCCCTGGTAGCAAAGCCAGTGTTCTTCTTCTTGTTGCGCTCTGGACTCTCTGAGCGATTCTTTTTTGCCATTGGTTACTTATGCTCCTCGTTCGCTGCCCACGCCTATGCTCCGCCTTCAAAGATGTTCTTTGACATGTATCTTTCGGCGGAATCCGGGATTACCGTAACTACATGCTTACCGCTTCCGAGCTTTTTCGCGACCTGGAGTGCGGCAAACACGTTAGCTCCCGCGCTGGATCCACCCAGCACACCTTCACTCCGCGCCAGTTCTGCCACGGTGGCAAATGCGTCCTTGTCAGTTACCATGATGATTTCATCGCATACGCTGCGATCAAACGTCTTGGGGATAAAGCTGCTCCCGATTCCTTCCACCTTGTGCGGCCCCGGCTTGCCGCCCTGCAGCACCGACCCCTGAGTTTCAACGGCAACGCAGTGGATTCCGGGGTTCTTTTCTTTCATGTACCGCGCCACCCCGCTGAAGGTTCCACCGGTGCCTATACCCAAAACCACCGCGTCCACTCGCCCATTCATCTGCTCAAAGATCTCAGCTGCTGTGGTGTCATGATGGAATTCAGGATTGGCGGGATTTTCAAACTGCAAGGCGGTAAAACAATCGGGAATGGTGGCCGCCAATTCTTTGACTTTGCTAATGGCGCCCTGCATCCCTGCGGCATCAGGAGTGCGTATCACTTCCGCTCCCAGGGCCCGCATGACTTTGACTTTTTCCTCGGCAAACTTCTCCGGCACGCAAACAATCACGCGGTAGCCTTTGTTGACCCCAATCAGCGCCAGCCCGATCCCCGTATTGCCGGCAGTTGCCTCTAAAATGGTGCTGCCGGGCTTCAATCGGCCTTCAGCTTCGGCCTTTTGGATCATCCCGATGGCAGCGCGGTCCTTGACGCTTCCGCCAGGGTTTAAATATTCCAGCTTGGCAAACACCTGTGCGCCCCCGTGGGGCGACATTCGCCTCAAATGCAGCATAGGCGTGTGTCCTACCAACTCTGTGATGTTTTCAGCGACTTGCAAATCCGTAATCGTCGACATAGCCAAACTTTTCAGAGTATTGGAGCCGGATAAGAACGTCAAACGACCGCAAGTGCTTCCCTGCTTAAGACTCGCCTCTGCAGCAGTCTTGGTGCTGTCAATGCTCAATATGTCAACAGAAATGACAAAACAGGTTAGCTTCCGAACAAATGTCCCAATGAGAGACGAACTAAGGCCAATCTCGCAATCCCCTGCCTGCCCGAACGGGCAGGGGTGAAGATAGCCTATAAACCTGATGAAACCTTTTCCATGTCAAATTACTCTATCTAACCAGCAGGCTCATCCGTCGACTGCTAAAAGGGGGGCACGTGGATCCCCGGAAGACTGCGGCCCCCTTTTTCCTCACTTCTGTCGCTCCGCTCCAAACCGCTGAAATTTTTTCTCAAGCGCTGTGGAACTCTGCTCCTGAAGCAAGCCGCTCGGCGCGCAAGTCGGCCTCGCGACTCAGTACTTGTCTCCAATCTCGCCACCCAACTTGGATTTGCCCTTAGCATTGTCGCTCCGCTGCAAACTGCTCAACATTGCTATTGAGGCTGGTAAATTCGGCTCCTGACGCAAGCCATTGGTCGCGCAAGTCTCCGCGGATCTGTGGCGTGATTCCCGCTACTCGCCTTGCAGGATCCTTCGCACTATCACCAATTGCCCCAGATGATAGGCATTATGGTCAGCAACCAGGAGGGCCTCCCGCAGGTATGTTTGCCCATCTCCGTGCGGAATAGCCGCCGTCAGTTCGTACTTGGGATCGCTCACCATGTCGCAAACACTCTCAAGATCGTCCAGAAATTGTTTGACGCTCTTGTCCCAAGCCTTGGAATCAGGCGGCGCATCAGCTTTGGGCCAGTACTCGTCCGGCCACTTGGGAGACGTGTGTTCCGCATTCAAGGTGAATTCCAAAATGTCCCGTTGCGCAATCCGCATGTGTTCGAGGAGCTGCCAGGGGCTATGCGGTGCGCCGGCCGGCTTGCAACCGCGCAGCTCGACTGGGAAGTCTTTGAGCTCGTTGCGCACGTCTACATGTGCTTCGGCTTTGGTAAGCAGGTTTATCAGATGTTGGTGAAGAGGATCTGTGCTTTTCATTGGTATGGGTGCCTCAAAATTTTCATCATGCCACTTCTTTTGTTCAGATGACTTGTACTGCCGGCAGCGACTGTCGCCTGAAATTTTATGCGCCTTTTTGTCTGGCAACATCAATCCCTTCTCATTGACAGAGCCCCTGTATGAGCAATTAACATACGGTACGCTCCCATGAACCGTAAATCGCTTACACTTCACATCCTCCCCATTGCCATTGCTTTCACACTCGCTTTACCTGCTTTTGGCGTGGCTGCGCCGGACGCGGCAGATAAAGACCTGCAACCGGGAAGTCCTGTTATCATGCAGGCGCAGGAATTGGCCGAGGCCCTGAAAAACCCGACAAAACCGCTGGTTTTTTATGTTGGTCCGGAGATGTTCTATCAGCAGGGCCACATACCGGGTGCCGAGTTCCTGGGACCGGCCGAACGGCCGGAAGGCCTCAAGAAACTCCAGGCTCGCGCTGCATCGCTCCCCCGCAACAGTTCCATTGTGATCTATTGCGGATGCTGTCCCTGGTCCCACTGCCCTAATATCCATCCCGCATATAACGAACTCAAGAAAATGGGCTTTACTCATCTCCGCGTTCTTTATTTGCAAATGAGTTTTGGAACAGACTGGGCAGAAAAGGGCTACCCGGTTCAAAAGGGCAGCTAAAACGCACCATGCGCAGAGCAGTGCCGTTTCTGCTAGCCGTCGTCGCGGCTCTCGTCATCTTCGAAACTGGGCGTTATTTTGCGCATCGCACCTCGAGAATACCGTCCCCACCACCTTCGGTGGCTGCGCCTGATCTCGCAATGACCGATCTGGATGGAAACCATATCAACACTGGCGACTATAGAGGAAAAGTCCTGCTGGTAAATTTCTGGGCGGCATGGTGTGTGCCCTGCGCAGAAGAAATCCCGCAGTTCATGAGACTGCAGCAAAAATATGAAAATAAGCTTCAGGTGATTGGGATCTCGATCGACGATAACGAAAGCGAGCTACGCTCTTTCTATAAAAACCACAAGATGAACTACCCCGTTATCCGCGGCGACCAACAGATTGCGGACGGTTATGGCGGCGTCCCCGGCTTGCCTACTACCTACATCATCGATCAGGAGAAACACATCCGCCGACGCCTTGTGGGCGCTACAGATTTCCAGAAGCTTGAACAACAGATCTCCAGCTTATTGAAGACACAGAATGTTCCTGTTGCGATCTCTCAGTGAGCCGCCATCGCTTTCATGTGCCTTGACAGAACGGAAAACCCAAAGTTAAATTGATCGGTGTAATGTCTCGCCCCTCTCACGGCTTTACTTGACAGCAGCCCGCCAAACTCCGGTCGGACGTTCCCTAATAACTGTCAATCTCATCAAAGCCAAAAGGAGCCAGCCATGCTGCGAAACCTTTCTATTGTTCCGTTCCTTCTTCTCAGCACCGCGATTGCTTTTTCCCAGACCTCTGTGTCGCAAGCCACAAAGGCCCGCCACTTTACCTTTGATTACTCTTTTACGGTTCGGGTCACGGATCCGGGCAAGCCACTGGACATCTGGTTTCCAATGGCGCATTCCGACGAATATCAGCAGGTGAAGATCCTGTCTAAGCAGGGCGATCTGCCACTGCAGGAAACTTCGGAACCGGAATACGGAAATCGAATGTTCTATGCACACACCGCAAAGGCGGACAAGCCCGAATACCATTTCAGTGTGAAATACCAGGTGGTGAGGCTGGAGCACTTTGCTGCTGCGTCGCTCAAGTCGCCAGCGCGATCGAGTGAGTTGAACCGCTTCCTGCAACCTGACCGTCTGGTGCCGATTACGGGCAAGCCGGCCGAAATTGCCGCCAGCCAGGTAAAACCGGAAATGTCTGACATGCAGAAGGCCCACGCGTTATACGACTACACCTTCAATAACATGCGGTATGACAAGAGCGGCACCGGATGGGGCCATGGTGACGCCGTCTGGGCCTGCGACTCACATCACGGCAACTGTACCGACTTTCACTCACTTTTTATCTCCATGGCCCGCTCCCAGCATATCCCGGCAAAATTTGAGATCGGCTTTGCGGTACCGGACAATAAGACCACATCCGAGATTGCCGGATATCACTGCTGGGCGGAGTTCTACACGCACGAGCGCGGCTGGTTCCCGGTGGACATTTCGGAAGCGTGGCAGCAGGACAAGAGAGAATATTTTTTTGGGGCAAATGACGTAAACCGGATGCAGTTCACTGTAGGCCGCGACCTGGAACTGAACCCCAGACAGCATGGCGAGAGGTTGAATTATTTCATCTATCCGTACGCAGAGTTGAATGGGGAGGAGTACCCAAACGTCGCGATTAAATTCTCATTTACTGCGGTGAATGACGGCCCTGCAGCGCGCGCTTCACGCTAGCTGGCGAAGGAAACCAGGAACTCACGCGGCAGATGTACCCCTTACAGGATGCGGCGGCAGCGTTTTCTGTGCCTGCGGAACCACTATTTGAGTTTTCTTGCGATGCCGCCCAGGATCATTTCCAGTTCACACATCAGATCATCTTCCATGGCCAGCCCTGCGGCTCGAATCGCCGCAACAGGATCTTTTCGGAACAGGCGGGCATTCTTTTCCGACCTGCTGATCCAATGTTGCAGCTGGCCCTCTACCTGTCCCAGCTCGTTCATCAGGCGGTCGCTATCGGTGGCTGCAACACTTGATCTTCTTGGTTGGGGAAACATCATGGTTGTGGAAATATAGGATTTCTCACGCCATCACGCGAGGTGATTTTCGGGCGTAGTGTCGAGATGGTAAAGGGTCCAATCGGCCGTTTCAGCGAGGTCTTAAATTCATCATCCTGAACACTGACTGCTGATTCTTTTATTTTGAGCTCGCCCGGTTTGTTTCCTGGTTGGCATAATAGCCCGTCCGTGTACGCACCTCAAGGTCTCTATACCCAGGAGCGTGCGCCACAACCTTCACCTGCCGGTATCCGCCATTGCTCTGCGGGTTAGTGGGCTTGTAAGTGATGCTGTACTGGTTGCGAATATCATGGGCCACTTCGCGGCTGATTTCATCCACTTCATCAAGGTTCTTGGGGAAGAATGCAACACCGCCGGTCTGCACAGAAAGAGCTTCCAGAGCCCGCTTGGCCCGCCGCTGCTTCCCTTCATCTCCCAGAATACCAATAGTGTAAATCTCAGGCCCCTGATCGTTCTGAACAGCACGAATTGCCTGTTCCAGAGACATACGGCTTTCATTGTCTTCGCCGTCCGTGACCACCAGCAGAACTTTTTTCTGCTGTTTCGCACCCTTGGCAAGATGATCGGCCGCTGCGTACACCGCATCGTAAAGGGCGGTGCCTCCCCGGCTGTCCACGCGCTCGAGCGCTTCTCTCATCCTGGGAACCTTGTCAGTAAAATCCTGGTCGAGATAGGGCTCATCATTGAAATTAACGATGAAAACTTCATCGTTAGGATTGCTGGCCTGAACCAGATTCACCACGGCTTTGCCGACTGCATTCCGCTTGGTTCGCATGGAACCCGAATTGTCCACCAGAATGCCGATAGAGACTGGGACATCTTCACGCCTGAAGTACTTGATCTGTTGCGGCTGGCCATCCTCGTACACGGTGAAATCGCGCTGGCCGAGATCGGTGACGATGCGGTGTTTCTGATCGAGAACGGTGGCGTGCAGAGTGACTTCATCTACCTGCTGGCGATAAACAAATCCCTTGTCGCCTTTGGTCACCTGGCCGACTACGCCGCCTTCCCGCTGCAAATCGGGCGGCAATGTGCCTGGCTTGGTCTTGGAGGGCGCATTTTCGGCCGTCGCAGGAGGCTGGGCGGGGGTTACCGGAACCGCCGGACGCGACCATACCGGTACGGCCGGGTCAGAGGGATCCACATCAGAAGGAAGTGGGGTGGGTTGAACCTTGGTTGGGCCGGACGAAGCGGGCTGCTGGCTCTGTGCAAAAACCGTGGTTGCAAATGCCAGCAGCCAGCAGGCAAAAAGGACCCGAACAGCCGTCTTATTGCGAAGGTGCATAGTATCCCGTCTTGGAGTAAACATTCAGATGTGGCAGACCCTTGGGCGGAAGCAGCTTTACCTTGATTTTCCGCCAACGGCCATCTCTGGCCTTGTTGTTTGGACGGTATCCGAGCACATATTGGTTGCGCAGCTCTATTCCAATCTTCGTAGCTACATCGGTCAGCTCATTGGGATTACTGATGGTGAACAGGCGCCCACCCGTGACATTGGTGATTTCCCCCAGAAGGGCCGGACCGGCAATTTCTTCCGGCTGGGAGGGAGCGGCGCTGAAAATCCCAATCCCGTAGATCTGGACGTCCGCTTCCTTCACCATCGACTTGATCTCGTTTTCCGTATAGCGGCTGTGATTGTCACCCCCGTCTGAGATGATAAGCAGCGCTTTCTTGGCGTTATGGGCGTCTTTCATCTTGCTCACGCCCATGTAAATGGCGTCCAGAAGCGCGGTGGTGCCCTGCGGCACTGTGTAAACCAGCCTTCCCTGCACATCTTCAACTGACTTGGTGAAATCGGCGCGCAACTGCGGCCGGTCATTGAAGGTGATCATGAAGAATTCGTCCATGGGATTGGCGGTCTTGAAGAACTCAATCACGGCGGCCCGGGCCTGTTCGATTTTATCGGACATGCTGCCGCTCATATCAAAGATCACGCCCAGGGAAATAGGTGCATCCTCGTTGGAGAAATGCCTCACCATCTGGACTTCATTTCCCTCCATGATGGCGAAGTTAGTCTTATCGAGGCCAGTGACGATGCGGTTCCAATCGTCCGTAACTGTAACGTTGACCAGAACCAAATCAACGTCCACCTGCATCGGCTTGCCATGGTTCAGCTTCAGGCCGGGATCATCTGCTGCAGACGCAGGATTGGCAGGTTGTTTGGCCTCGGCAGGTTGAGGGGGCTTGGGAGCTTCCGGCCGGGGCTGAATGTGGACATTGACATCGTCCTGGGCGGCAGCTCTTGCGGTTAAACTGACGGCGAGCGCCAGCACAATCATGCATCGGACTGCAACAGTCCGAAAAGGAACCGAACGACGAGCCATCGGGGGATGGGATGAACCATACCCGCAGCATTCAGAGCGGGCCATATGGAACCTCATTTTTCGCCGATGTTACCACAGCGGCGGTAGCGTTGAACACAGCAACTTCAAGTGGCTCGGCCGGTTTTAGCGATTTCCGTCCGCCTCATTTGATGTGTTCCGGATTCAGCAGGTTTTCCGGTCTGCTTGATAGAATGCAGTAGGTCCCCTAAAGAGCAGATGGCAGAAATCATTCCATTTCAAGCGCTTCGCTATGATCCCAACCAGGTAAAACTGGAGGATGTGGTAACTCAGCCCTATGACAAGATCACCCCGGAGATGCAGTCCCGCTACTATGGTTTAAGTCCTCATAATCTGGTCAGGATCATTCTGGGAAAGTCCGGCGAAACCGATACCCCTGCGTTCAATACCTATACCCGGGCAGCCGAATACTTCCACGATTGGCGCTCAGCCGGCATCCTGAAACAAGATCCTGAGCCCGGCTTTTACTTTTATTCCCAGACCTTTACCGTGCCCGGAACTCGCGACCTGGCGGAACGTCGTGGACTCATCGCGCTTGGCCGCATTCACGACTATACGGATGGCGTGGTGTTCCGGCATGAACAAACTCTTTCCAAGCCCCGCGCTGACCGGCTCAACCTGCTCCGGGCGACCCAGGCGCACTTTGGACAGATCTTCATGCTTTACAGCGACTCGGAAGGAGCCATCGAGAAGCTGCTGAGCAAAAAAACTGAGGATGATCCGGATATTTCCATGCTGGACGAGTACGAAGTCCTGCATCGCGTCTGGCGCATATCCGATCCCGCGCTGGTCGCCACGGTCCAGCAGAAAATGCGCGATAAAAAGCTGCTCATTGCCGATGGGCATCATCGTTACGAGACTTCCCTTGCCTATCGCGATGAGCGCCGCCAGGAAACCGGGCCGACTAAAACGGACGCTCCCTATGAGTTTGTAATGATGACGCTGGTGCCGATGGAGAGTCGCGGGCTGGTGATCTTGCCCACACACCGCATTGTGCACGGCCTGGCAGCATTTGACCGGGAACATATGCTGGAAGCTTCGAAGCGGTTCTTTGACATCGACCGCATTGATCTCCGTACGGAAAGCCGGAGCGCCACTACTTTGCTGGAAGAGGCGGGAGAGAATGGAACCGCTTTTGTTGCCGTGACTCGTCAGGGTCCATATTTGCTGAGGGCAAAGAAGCGCGCTATTCAGGATGCTTTGGACAACGTTTCTGAGCTTCAACGTGAACTGGATGTGGTGCAGCTTCATAAGCTCCTGCTTGAACGTATTCTCGGCATTTCAGAAGAAGCCATTCGCAACCAGGAACACGTCAAATACGAGCGCGATGCCTTCGAAGCGATCTCCTGGGTGCGTCAGGGCGCCAACGTCGCCTTCCTGATGAACGGCGCCAAGATTCAGCAGGTAAGTGACATTGCTTTCCGTGGTGAGGTCTTGCCTCAGAAATCAACCGATTTTTATCCCAAGCTCCTGAGTGGCCTGACAATCTATGCTCTGGAGTAGGCACTACTTCAGCAGAGAGGCAATGATAATGGCGGTGCTGTTTTGCTTTGCACAGCCGTCAGTTGCACGTCAGCAGCCACAACCTGCAACGCCGAGTGTTTCACCGGCGCCTTCAGCCAGCCCGTTGCCATCACCGGCTACCGCGGAAAACTCGACGCAGCCGGAGTTTCTGGTGATCATCGATCCGAGTCACGGCGGCGATGACAAAGGAGCTATTTTTGCTCCGCGCGTCTTCGAAAAAGACCTCACTCTTTCCGTCGCCAGGCTGTTACGGAAAGAACTGCAAGAGCGGGGCATCGCTGCACGCCTGCTACGTGATTCTGACTTCGGCATCCCCCTGGAGCGTCGTGCCGAACTGTGCAATCAGCAGAGACCTTCGTTGTACATTGCGATACATGCAGGCGAACCGGGGAAAGGCATACGTGTCTACAGTCCTCTTCTGCCGCAGGTTCAACAGCCCGCCAGCAGCTTTCTGCCGTGGGATGCGGCGCAGGAACCAGTCCTCAAAAACAGCAATGCTGTCGCCGACGTAGTCACTCGGGAACTGCAAAAAAAAGACATAAAAGCACTGGATCTGAAAGCGTTTCTCCGTCCGCTGAACAATATTGTGGCGCCGGCAATTGCGGTTGAGCTCGCAACGGACCGTTCTGATCCGCACTCGCTCGAAAGTCCCAGGCTGCAAAGCGCGGTGGCCACGGCGGTTGCGACGGGAATTGCACAGGCGCGCAGCCAATTGGGAGCGCGCAAGTGATCCCCAGACACTTCCAGATCACTATTTCGTTCCTGCTGGCCGCAATCCTCATTGCCGGGATCTTCATCATTGAGCTTCGGCATTCAGAGGAGACAAAAACACAACAAGGACTGGCTGCCGGCCCGCAAGCTCCGCAGGCCCTGGGAAAGGAAGAAACAATTCCAGTGCTGGTGGCTTATGACGAGGACATGGCGCTACGGTGGCGCAAGGCAGACGCATTTATGCCGGACGAGCGTGATCTACGCGCGCGTGCAGCACTGCGGGCCGTTTTGGCGCAATATCAGCAGTCGCCTTCACCTCACCCCCTGGCCAACGGAGCAGACATAAAGGACGTGTACCTGCTGAACGACGATACGTTGCTGGTTGATACGACGGCCCCATTTGCTGATGGCCATCCCTCAAGCGTTGTGCTGGAGGAAATGACTTTGACATCACTCATTGAAACACTGGCTGCGAATGTTCCCGGCATTACCAGGGTCAAATTCTTAGTGGAAGGCAAGGAAAGGCAGACACTCGCAGGCCATGTGGATCTCATGAATTTTTATCAGGTTAATGCGGTACATGAACTCGCGAAGGAGTTCGAATAATGCCGCCCGTGATTGGCGTATTTGATTCCGGCTTTGGCGGGCTCACCGTGCTGCGCGAGCTGCGCAAGGTGCTGCCCAATGCAGACTATCTTTACTTCGGTGACACGGCACACCTGCCGTATGGCGCCAAGTCCGTGCGAACGGTGGCCAAGTACGCAATCGCCAGCGCCCAATTTCTGGAACAACATGGCATCAACATGCTGGTGGTTGCTTGCAACACGGCCACGGCACTGGCGATCGAAGACATCCGGGGAGCGGTGAAGGTACCCGTAGTCGGCGTGATTGAGCCGGGTGCACAGCGGGCGTCACAGATTTCCAAAACAAGGCGCGCAGCCGTGATTGCCACGGAGGCAACGGTCGCCAGCCATGCTTACCAGTGCGCCCTGGAAAGCTTTGGCCTGCAGGCGAGGGAAAAAGCCTGTCCGCTGCTGGTGCCGCTGGTGGAAGAAGGCTGGGTGGAACATCCTGTAACCGAACAAGTGGCGCACATTTACGTGGACGAAATGTTTCGCGACGGCGTGCGCAATGCTGACGTTCTGGTCCTGGGTTGCACGCATTACCCGCTGATCCGTCCATTGCTGCGCCGCGTGGCGCCGCAGCACGTTGAAATCGTGGACTCCGCTGAATCAACTGCGGCCAAGGTCCTTGAGTTGATCGGCGGGCTCAAAGGAGAGGGACGCCTTGGCACGCTACGCTGTTATGCTACTGATTCGGTGGAAAAGTTCCGGCGGCTGGGCGAGAAGTTTCTGGGCTGTCCCATAGAAAGCATCGAGCTGATTGACATTGAAAAATAGAAGAGATCTTGTCTTTCGATCCGACAATCGCGCACCTGATCAGATGCGCACGGTCAACATTGTTCCTAACTTCATTGCCATGGCAGAAGGTTCAGCCCTGATTGAGGTCGGCAGCACGCGCGTAATTTGCACGGCTTCCGTCGAGGAGTCCGTTCCCGCATTCATGAAGAGCTCGGGCAAGGGCTGGATTACGGCCGAGTACAGCATGCTTCCCCGCTCCACGCTCACTCGGACGCCGCGCGAAGCCAGCCGAGGCAAGCAGAGCGGCCGTACTCATGAGATCCAGCGACTGATTGGCCGCGCGTTGCGTGCGGCAGTGGACCTCAACCAATTGGGAGAAAGGACAATCACCGTGGACTGCGATGTGATCCAAGCCGACGGAGGCACAAGGACCGCATCCATCACCGGCGCTTTCGTCGCGCTCGGGCTGGCCTTAGGGAAATTGGTGGAGGCGGGAACACTGGGCAAGCCACCTATCCGCGATTTTCTCGGCGCGGTGAGCGTGGGCATTGTAGAGGGCACAATCCTGCTGGACTTGTGCTACGAAGAAGATTCGCGGGCGGATGTGGACCTGAACTTTGTCATGACCGGGGCACGAAAAATCGTGGAGATTCAGGCAACGGCGGAACAGCATCCGTTCGATGAAAATCAGCTGAAAATCATGATGGATATGGCAGTACGTGGGGTCGACTCGCTGATTGCCCGCCAGAAAGCCATTTTGTCGGATTTACTGCGCCCTACCAACTGATCGGAAGAACAGGATCAGGGCTCTTCGACGAAATCTTCGTCATCGAAAATGTACGGTGCGGTGCGAACAAGCTTGAAGCGTACCCGCATATTGCATTGGTCACAAGGCGGGAACGAATCTCCGCGATGCATGACTACCTCGTGCGGCTCACGATGGGCGCGATCGTGAATCACTTCATAGATCCCAGTCTCCGGCACGGGTACGCCGGGAAGAAACACCTTGCCGTGGCCGCGTCTTGAATGAAATTTGCCTGGCCCTCCACCAGGATTTTTGGCGAGAGGCCTCGAATGACCGGCCCGGTCCATGAGTCTTCGTTTCGTTCGCGGGTTCGTTTGCATCGCTTTCACTGGAGCGGAATTTTATAACGCCTATTTTTCCGGATGCAAGCTGACTCGCGGGAAAGTTCCCGAATTGTTGTTTTAGTACAATGGGCGATGGGCGATGGGCGATTGCGGCTAAAGCAATGTTTTAAGGCCATTCAGCATCTTACTTTCTGGATTTTTTGCGTTTCTGTCATTTTGCGCCAGTTACCTTAAGCCCGCCGACGGTCCGGGCGAAAAACATTGGAGGAGGACAAACCTGTGAAGATTACTCCGGGAAAACTTGCTGGAATGAAGCGCGTCTCTGACAGCCGGGGCGTGATTGCCGCCGCTGCCATGGACCAGCGCGGGTCGCTGCAAAAGGCGCTCGCCAAGGAGAAGGGCGCCGAGATTTCCGACGCCATGATGGAAGAATTTAAGACCATCGTGAGTGAAGTCTTGACGCCACATGCGAGTGCCATCCTGCTCGACCCTGAGTGGGGACTTCCAGCATCCCGTCGCCGCGCGAAGAATGCCGGCCTGCTGCTGGCCTATGAAAAAACCGGGTATGACAAAACCGGTCCCGGCCGCCTGCCTGATCTGCTGGACAACTGGTCTGCGCAACGTCTCAAAGGCGCAGGCGCAGACTGCGTGAAAGTCCTGCTTTATTACACCCCTGCCGACGGGCCGGCCATCAACGATAAGAAACATGCCTGGGTAGAGCGCATTGGCGACGAATGCCGCGCCAATGACATTCCCTTTTTCCTGGAGTTTGTCTGCTATGAAGAAGGCATGGATGAAAAGGGTCTGGACTTTGCCAAAAAGAAGCCGGAAATGGTGATTGGGTCCATGGCCGAATTCACCAAAGACAAATATGGCGTGGACGTGCTGAAAGTGGAAGTTCCGGTGAACATGAAATTTGTTGAAGGGGCAAAAGCGTTCGGCGGCCAGAAGGCATACTCAAAGCAGGAAGCAATGGAACATTTCCGTAAAGCCGCTGCCGTGACCACAAAGCCTTTCATTTATCTTTCCGCTGGAGTCAGCAACGCCGAGTTCAACGAATCACTGGCGCTCGCCGCTGAAGCAGGCGTGAAATTCAACGGCGTGTTATGCGGACGCGCCACCTGGAAAGACGGCATCCCTGTCTACGCAAAACAGGGTCCCGACGCTTTCAGGAAATGGCTGCAGAATGAAGGCGTGCAGAACATCAGCAACGTGAACGAACGCCTGAAAGCCGCAACGCCCTGGTTTTCACTGTATGAAGTGCGCGAACCAGCGATGGCGGGTGACTAGCTGATATGTAAAGTATCACTTGAAAGCGGGGCCGTCTTGGTCCCGCTTCTGGTTTGCTGAAGTGCAATATAAATACAGGCTTGCCGCAAGTGTTCAAGAGCGACTGAAAGAGGTTTTGCGACTTGGGTCAAAAGGCCTGCATCCAAATTCTTTTGCGGTTCAAGACGACTGGCTAAGGAGAGACACATGGCAGTTCATTGGATTAAAGACATTGATACCGGCCTGAACAAAGCCAAAGCGGAACAAAAACCCATTTTAGTGGACTTCAGCGCCGCGCCGGCCTGAGGCGCATGCGCTCGGCTGGAAGCCGAGTCATACGGCGACGCGCAGCTTGCGTCCTTCATCGAACAGAACTTCATTCCTATTGCTGTTCACATCAAGGAGAATCCCGCCGGGTTCGGGCGGTTTGAATCAGTCTGGACGCCAACCGTCATCATTCTGGATGAAAATGGCAAGGAGCGCTTCCGCATTGAGGGCTATTTGCCGAAAGAGGAGTTCACGGCACAGCTCCTGATGGGACTGGCGCGTGTTTCTGTGATGAAAAAGAAATGGGCAGATGCGGAAAAGCTTTACCAGGAAATTCTGGACAATTATGAGAAAACTGCGGTTGCGCCTGCGGCGGTGTACTGGCTGGGTGTGGCCAAGTATCAAACCACTCACGATCACCACGCGCTTGGAAACGTGGTAACGGAGCTGAAGCAGCGCTATCCGGACAGCCCGTGGAACAAGCGGGCCATTCCGTGGGCGGCGTGATCTAAGACGGGCTTTTGAAATCACAGATTGTTTTGAGAAAGCGGAAGGAAATGGAACGGCACAGCTAAAGTGGCTGTGCTGTCCTTGTTCTGCCGGACAGACGTTTAATTGTTGTCGTTTTTGGATTTTGGCGATTCCACGTACACCAGTGAGATCAGACTTCCCTTTCCGTTTGGCTCAACGGCAACGACATGCATTTTTTCTTTCGTACCGGCCTCAAAGGTGTAGCCACCTTCCACAGGGTGATCATTCTCACAGTTGACATTGTCTTTGGATTCACCGGAGACATATTTTCCGCAATCGACTACGGTTCCATAGCGTGAAAGCGGCTTGTGATAATACTTTGCCACTTTTGCGGGAGAGTCGTTCGACTCGAGTTTCAGCACCACCAGCTTGAACCCTGATCCGCCACCCCACATTCCCATATGCAGCGCAGAACTGTCGTTGCCATCTTCCTTGTAGCGCCTGGAACCCGGATAGACGGGCAAGCCCAGGTCCTGTTCGGTGGCGTCTGCACTGAGGACGAACCCAATGCTCTTGCTGGAAGCTTCCCGTTTTTCTGTTGTCTTGTCCTGCGCAGACATTACGGTCACGCTAAGTCCCAGCATGCACACGGCGATATATCCCACTTTTAGGGCATGAGCAAAATGGAGCTTTTTCATCGGTTCTCTCCTGGTTTGGGCGTCTACTCAGGTCTATACGCACGAAGCGGGGCTAGAGTTGCAAGTATTTTGACCAAAACCCACAGTCCTGGAATCGCAGAGGAACAGAGGAACAGAGGAAGAGGAGGAAACAGAGTTTCTACAGGAGCGTGATACGGCTCAGATGAAACTTCAACGTGACAGATGCTCCGCGCTGCACTCGGGGATAAGGCCCTATTCCCATTCAATGGTTCCCGGAGGTTTTGAGGTCACATCGTATACCACACGGTTGATTCCGCGGACTTCATTCACGATCCGGCTGGAGATACGTTTCAGAACGTCGTACGGGAGCGGCACCCAGTCGGCGGTCATGCCGTCTTCCGAGTGCACGGCGCGGATGGCGCAGGTGTAGGCGTAGGTGCGCTGGTCGCCCATGACTCCCACGGACATCACGGGCAGAAGCACGGCAAACGATTGCCAGATCTGGGTGTACAGTCCGGCGCGGCGGATTTCATTCACCACAATGTCATCTGCTTCCTGCAAAAGCGCAATGCGCTCAGGCGTGATTTCCCCCAGGATGCGCACCGCCAGACCGGGCCCCGGGAAGGGCTGGCGTTGCAAAATTTCTTCCGGCATACCGAGTTCGCGGCCAATGCGGCGAACCTCATCTTTAAACAAATCCTTTAAAGGCTCAATGAGCTTGAGCTTCATCTTCTCCGGCAACCCGCCAACATTGTGATGGCTCTTGATGGTTTGCGATGGCCCGCGCACACTGCGCGATTCGATCACGTCAGGATAGAGCGTGCCCTGCACCAGCCAGTCAACCTTGCCGATCTCTTTTTCCAAGCGATGAGCTTGCTGGTCGAAAACCTCAATGAATTCTTTGCCGATGATCTTGCGCTTCTTCTCCGGATCGGTGACTCCGGCGAGCGCGTCCAGAAAGCGCTTTGTGGCGTCAATGGCGACAAGGTTGAGGCCCAGTTTCTCGCGCAGGTTCTGTTGTACTTTCTGGAATTCGTTCTTGCGCAACACGCCATTGTTCACAAAGATTGAAACCAGCCGTCCGCCGATGGCTCGATGTACGAGAGTGGCGGCAACAGCGGAATCCACACCGCCCGACAGCGCGCAGATGACAATGCCCTTATCGCCCACCGTCTGGCGCACCTGACGGATGGTCTCGTCAATGAAGTGCTGTGGCGTCCAGTCTCCGCGTGCGCCACAAATCTCGTAAACAAAGTTGCGCAGCACGTCGATCCCTAGTTTGGTGTGGTGGACTTCAGGATGGAACTGCACGGCCCAGATGCGGCGCTGGTCGTCTTCCATGGCGGCCAGGGCGTTGCTGGAACGGGCGACCACGTTGAACCCTGACGGTAGGGCCTTGGCTTCGTCGCCGTGCGACATCCAGACGTTCATTGTGGCCGGCAATCCCTTGAATAGCCGCGACTCTGCGTGCGAGATTGCCACTTCGGCATGGCCGTACTCACGCTTTGGCCCAGGCACAACCTGTCCGCCAAGCTTCTGCGTGATGAAGTGCAAGCCATAACAAATGCCGAGCACTGGCATTCCCAGCGCAAGCACTTTTTCATCAGCCGGGGGCGCGTCAACGTCATACACGGACGATGGCCCGCCGCTCAAGATGATTCCTGCCGGCTTGTAGCTCTTGATTTCATCAAGCGAGGCAGAACACGGCAGAACGGCAGAAAAGACCTTGAGTTCGCGGATGCGGCGCGCAATCAACTGGGTGTATTGCGAGCCGAAGTCGAGGATGACGATGGATTGGGCTTCCACGAATGATTGTGCCTGAAGTTTTCAGGTCGTGTAAAGGATAAACCCAAAACTTTGAAACACAGAGGAACAGAGGAAACAGAGGGGACAAAAATTTGTCTTAATTGTTGCCATGCTAACCTCTCGCAAACCAAAGACAAAAGCACCCGGGCCGACTGGGGCTGCTTGCCTGATTTTGATACTCTGGTTCGAGATTACAGTCTTTTCTTTGGAATGCTAAGCGAGAGGAGTGCAGAGGTAATGGAGCTGAATGAAATTTCTTCGCGTGTTCTCGCAGCAGCTTTCAAGGTCCATACAGCAATTGGACCTGGGGTTCTTGAAAGCGTGTACCAGACGTGCCTTCATCACGAACTGAGAAAAGCAGGTCTGCGTGTGGAAGCACAAGTCTCACTGCCGGTTCAATATGATGGCTTGGAAATGGAGTCTGGATATCGAATTGATTTCTTAGTCGAAGAGACTGTGATCGTCGAACTCAAGTGCGTTGAGGCCCTGCTCCCGATTCACAAAGCTCAGCTCCTGACGTACTTAAAGCTCGCCAACAAACCTCTTGGTTTGCTCCTCAATTTCAACGTGATCCATTTGCGCGAAGGCATAAAGCGCGTTATTAATACTCGAAGTCGGCCACGAGGCTTAGCTGCATCTGGTTCGGCGTAAGAAAAAGCGGAAGACCATCAACATCCTCCGCTTCCACTGTTCCTCTGTGTTTCGAAGATTTTGGGTTTCGTTTACCGCACCACAATGTTCACCAGCTTACCCAGCACGACAATGATCTTCACGATCTGCTTGCCTTCAACCGCAGCTTTAACTTTCTCTTCAGAAAGTGCGCGTTCGCGAACGAGTCCTTCCGGACTGTCGGCGGGAACAGTCACGCGGCTGCGAAGCTTGCCGTTGATCTGCACCGGGTACTCGACTTCATCCTCTTTGGCCAAAGCCGGATCGTACTGTGGCCAGGGATGACGTAGCAGATTGTTCTCTTCACCGAGGATCTCCCACAATTCACTGGCGACGTACGGCGCAAACGGCTGCAACAACATCACCACTTTCCGTTGCACGTCAGCGAGCAGTGGCGCCGGGAAACGGCCGGCTGCAATTTCGTCTTCCGCTCCGTAGAGCGCATTCACGAACTCCATGATGGCGGCCACGCAGGTATTGAAATGCCAGCGGCCCTGGAAATCGTCAGTAACTTTCTTAATCGTCTGGTGAAGCTTGCGCTGAACCTGACGGACTTTGGGCGAGAGCTGCTCGCTGGAAAGAGTGCCTGTGCCGTCTCCAGCCGCTGACCCATTCATTGCCTCGGAATTCCGCGCCACAAACCTATACACGCGGCTTAAGAACCGGTGCACGCCCTCAACCCCGGCTTCCTGCCAGTCGAGATCACGATCTGGCGGTGCGGCAAACAAGGCGTAGCAACGAGTTGAATCGGCGCCGAAGCGAGCCACCATGTCATCGGGTGAGACTACGTTGCCCTTGTTCTTCGACATCTTTGCGCCGTCTTTGATCACCATGCCCTGGGTGAAGAGCCGTGTCGCCGGCTCGTCATTGTGCACAAGGCCGATGTCACGCATGAACTTGGTCCAGAAGCGAGAGTAGATCAAGTGCAAAATGGCGTGCTCTACGCCGCCGATGTACTGATCGATGGGAAAGAAGTAATCGATATTGGCCGTGTCGAACGGCTTGTCTTTGCTCTGCGGGCTGGTGTAGCGATAGAAGTACCAGGACGAATCAACGAAGGTATCCATGGTATCGGTCTCGCGCCGCGCCGCGCCGCCGCACTTAGGACATGTGGTATTGACAAATTCAGGAATGCGCCCAAGTGGCGACCCGCCCCGCAACGTAATGTCCACGTTGTCGGGCAATATGACGGGGAGCTGGTTCTCCGGCACCGGCACTACGCCATCTTTTTCGCAATAGACCATGGGAATGGGAGTGCCCCAGTAGCGCTGGCGCGAGATACCCCAATCCTTCAAGCGATACGTTACTGTCGCCTTGCCAAAGCCGTGCTGCTCGGCGTAAATGGTCATCTTCTGAATGGCTTCTTCGTTAGAGAGCTCATTGAACTCGCCGGAGTTGATGAGCATGCTGTCTTTGTGCGTGTAAGGAAGCACGGGTTTTTCCGGCTCGCCTTCCGCCGGCGGCTCGCCAGTGCGGCGGGGCAATATGACCACGCGAATATCGATCCCGTACTTCTGGGCGAACTCATAGTCACGCTCGTCATGCGCCGGCACGGACATGATGGCGCCTGTGCCGTAATCCATGAGGATGTAATTGGCCACCCAGATTGGCATCTTCTCCTGGCTGAAGGGGTTGATGGCATAGCGCTCCAGGAAGACGCCGTGCTTCTCCATTGACTCCACTTCCCCGGCCTCTTTGGCCCGGGTCTGCTCGCGGAGCATTTCTTCAACCTTTGCATGAAGGCTGGGATCGTTGCCAATGAGATCGGCAACGAGAGGATGCTCTGGGGCAAGCTGGATTGAGGTGGCGCCGAAAATCGTGTCGATCCGGGTGGTAAAGACGCTGATCTTGTCACCCGCGGAGGCAACGGGGCCGTCGATTTTGAATTCCACCAGCGCACCTTCACTGCGGCCGATCCAGTTGCGCTGCATGGTCTTCACTTTTTCCGGCCAGCCTTCGAGCTTGTCGAGCCCCTGGAGCAATTCTTCGCCGTAGGCCGTGGTGCGCACGAACCACTGCTCCAAGCTCGCGCTGCTGGACGGGAGTATCCTCATGCCGCCAGCAATTCCCTCCTACCACCTGCTCGTTGGCTAGCACAGTGGCGCACTCCGGACACCAGTTCACCTTGCTGTTCTTGCGATAGGCAAGCCCCTTCTCGTAAAGCTTCAAGAAGAACCACTGGTTCCAGCGGTAGTATTCGGGCAAGCAGGTGGTAACTTCGCGCGACCAGTCATAGCTGAACCCCATGCGGTTCATCTGCTTCTTCATGGCCGCGATGTTCTGCAACGTCCACTGCCGGGGCGGAACTTTGTTCTTGATGGCTGCGTTTTCCGCGGGAAGGCCGAAGGAATCCCAGCCCATAGGATGGAGCACGTTATAGCCCTGCATCCACATGTAGCGCGCGAGCGCATCCCCAATGGCATAGTTGCGGACGTGTCCCATGTGGAGCACGCCGGAGGGATAGGGCAGCATTTCCAGGACGTAATACTTTTTGCGCGAGCTGTCGGCCGTAGCCGCGGCGAACAACGCGCGGTTCCGCCTGCCAGCGGGCGTGCCACTTCTCTTCTATGCGATGGGGATCGTAGCGGTCGTCTATCTGCGTCTGCCGCTGCGTGGGATTGGCGGAAATGTCCTTAGTCTCAGCCATGTTCTATCTTAAGCTCTTTTCCGTTTTGCCGGAACTGTTGCCGGCGCTTTCGCAGTTGCAACCAGCGATTTAAGCAAGCTCACGTTCTGCAAATCATCTTTCGGCTCGTCGATTGGCGTTTCCGCGATGAAAGCGGCGTGCTCAGTTCGCGGATCATTCAGTAATCGTCGGAACGCCTCCAGGCCGATGGTTCCGTGGCCAATATGCTCATGGCGGTCACGTTTTGAGCCCCGCGCATCTTTGGCGTCATTGCAGTGCCAGACGCGCACGTTCTGCAAGCCCGATGCTCTCTTCCAGATGCTTCATCGTCTGCTCATATCCACCTTCGCTCACAATGTCATAACCGCACACGTGCGTGTGGCAGGTATCAATGCAGGCGCCTACGGGGCATACCGGTCGAAGGTATTCAAGTAGATGCGCCACCTGCTCAAACGATCCGCCAAGAGAGAACTCAGCCCCGGCAGTGTTCTCAATCAGGACCATCAGATTTCCATTTTCCAGACCGAGCCCCTCCGCCGCTTCCGCAATGGACTGCGCTACCAGTTGCAAACCTTCCTCGCGGCTGCGCCCACGAAACGACCCCGGATGCAATACCAGGTAATCTGCACAGAGAGCCAGAGCACGCTGCAACTCGCCGCGAAACGCTTCCACAGACTTGCGATGAAACTCCGGCGTTGCGCTGGCCAGATTCACCAGATAGCTGGTGTGAATCACGAGCGGCGAGATCTTATATTTCGCCCGCAGCCTGCCCATCTCCTCACATTGTGTCTGGCCGAGCGAGTACGGTCTCCATTGTCGTGGGCTGGAGGAAAAAATCTGGAAACAGTTGGCTCCCAGCCGGTAAGCCCGCTCGGCAGCCATTTCCACCCCACCGGCCGTGGAGGTATGAATGCCGACGCGTCGCGGCCCGGGAGCCGGCGGGTCACCGTGCGACCACAGCAGCACATCCTTCATGCTGAGTTTCCGCTTCGACCCTGTTTCCCCCGCTGACATGCGATAAATGATTGATTCTAACATGTTAAATACACTGGTTTTCATTGCTCCGGCTCGCCAAATCACAGTAAACTGAGAACTCAATAACGGAAAGGTCATCATGCTCGTAGTAATGAAAGCGCACGCCACGGAAGAGCAGGTACATGCGGTTTGTGAACGGATTGAAAGTTTCGGTTACAGGCCGCATCCCATTCCGGGCGCCCAGCGTACTGCCATCGGGATCACTGGGAATAAAGGAGCGGTAGAAGCCGGAGCGCTGGAAGAAATGTCCGGCGTTCAGGAAGTCATTGTCGTCTCCAAGCCTTACAAGCTGGTCAGCCGGGACGTGAAAGAAGAAGATACGGAGGTCCTTTTCCCGGGCAGCGACGGCAGCTTTGGAGGGCGAAGCCTTGGGATCATAGCGGGGCCATGCTCGGTGGAGTCGCGCGAGCAGGCTTTTGCCATTGCTGAGCGCATCGCCAAAGCTGGAGCGCGGTTCTTCCGTGGCGGAGCTTACAAGCCTCGTACTTCACCCTACGCCTTCCAGGGGCTGGGAGAAGAGGCGCTCAAGATCATGGCAGAAATCCGTGACCGTTTTGGGCTGCGGATTGTGACCGAGGCGATCGACAACGAATCTCTTGATCTGGTGGCCGAGTA
Source organism: Terriglobia bacterium (assembly GCA_963758275.1). Taxonomy (GTDB): domain Bacteria; phylum Acidobacteriota; class Terriglobia; order Terriglobales; family Acidobacteriaceae; genus Angelobacter. Next base: position 204,818 of record CAVWUW010000012.1, read on the forward strand.
CGCTGATTGCGTCCAGATTGGTGCGCGCAACATGCAGAATTTCTCATTACTCAAGAAAGCGGGCCGTCTGCGCAAGCCTGTACTGCTGAAGCGCGGCATGTCAGCAACGCTGGAAGAATTTCTGATGGCAGCCGAATACATTCTGAGCGAAGGCAATTATGAAGTAATTCTCTGCGAGCGCGGTGTCCGCACGTTTGCGGACCACACCCGCAACACGCTGGATTTGAGTATTGTTCCTGCAGTACAGAAACTCAGCCATTTGCCCATCATTGTGGATCCCAGCCACGGGACCGGCAAGCGCGACAAGGTAGTGCCGCTGTCTCGGGCGGCGATTGCGGTTGGCGCAGATGGGCTGATTGTGGAAGTGCACCATGAGCCCGATCGTGCTTTATCCGACGGGATGCAGTCACTGTTCCCTGATCAGTTTGATGAGTTGATGGCGGAGATCCGCCAAATTGCCCCGGTGGTGCACCGAAATGTGCAGCAGCCACAGGGTAAACCTGTGGCGGTAAAGGCCGGCAAGTAATTGCGCAAGCGAATTCCCCAGCGCTGGCTTGTTATTTTATGCCTGCTTGCTGTTGCCCTCTGTGGATGCCGCAGTACGCCTGATCCGGTACCGAATTATCGCGAATACGCCTATATCAGCAACGGCGAAAGCAATACGGTTACTGTCGTTGACCTGCGCGCTCTGGACATCAAGGCGATAGTCCCTGTGGGGAAGAGTCCAACCGGGCTGGCGCCGAACCCACGGAAAAATGAAATTTACGTTGCCAACAGTGATTCGAACAACGTCAGCGTGATCGACGCAGAGACGAACAAAGTGGTTTCGGTGATCGGCGTGCATGGCCGCCCATTCTTCATTTCAGTTTCTCCCGGACGGAAAGCGGGCTTACGTGGCAAATTCCGGGTCGGCAAATCTCTCTGTGATCGACCTGGAGCAACGCCGAGTGATTCGCAATATTGCAACCGGCAATGGGAGCAATCTGGCAAGAATTACGCCGGACGGAAAGCTGGTGGTGGTGGCCCTGCATGATGAAGATGCGGTGGCGATTGTCGATACCGCGAATCTGACTTTGCGCGGGAAAGTAAAGACATGCGCCCAGCCGGTGGACCTGGGGATTGTTCAGGATTCGAACAAGGTTTTCGTCGCCTGCAGCGGATCAAAACAAATTGCCGTGGTTGACCTGACCACGAATAAACTTCTGGCGCTGCTGGATGTCCGCGATACGCCTATCGATATTGCGGTGAAGCCCGATGGCGGAGAGATTTTTGTCTGCAACTACGGAGCGAGTTCCGTCTCAGAGATCATCACCGATGGCAACAACGTCAACAATACTTTCCTGATTGGCGATAAACCCGTGCGAGCGCTGGTTTCTCCGGATAATAGCTTTCTCTATGTAGCAAATTTTGGGTCTGATTCCGTGGCGGTGCGCAGCATTGATACCGGTAAATTCCTGACGTCAGTTCCCGTGGGCAGCCATCCCGAAGGCATGGCGTTCTCTCCCAATAATCTGATGCTGCTGGTGGTGAACACGGGAAGCAGTGATTTGTCTGTGCTCTCCCTCGTTCCCCGCAATGACCGGCCACAGCCGAACGCTCCTGTAATGGAAACCATGATTCCGCTGGGGAAAGATCCAAGGGCGATTGTGGTAAAGGCGTTTGTGAGCCAGCAGTAGCGAGAACACTTTACCGCCGATGAACACTGATAGCACTGATTCCCGTTGATTACGTTAAGTCAAGTTGGTCGGGAGATCAGTCCGCAATCAACCTTCAAACCAGTCCTAATCCGCCATCGACAATGAGGATCTGGCCCGTGATGTAGTGTGGGCAGGTGGCAAAATACATTACGGCGCTCACCACATCTTCAGGAGTGCCGTTGCGGGCGGCGGGGGCACGTTCAGCCAGACGTTTCAGCAAGGAAGCATCGCGCTCACCTTCGCCGCTGTCGATCATTCCGGGAGCAACGCAGTTCACAGCGACGTGAGGCGCCAAAGCCTTCGCAGTCACGCGGGTGAGCATGTGCAGTGCCGCCTTGGAAGCGCAATAGTGAGCATGAGTAACCCACGGCTTTTCTCCGCCCAGCGAGCCCAAGTTCACGATGTGTCCCTTAACTTCACGCAGAGACGGCGTGCAGTGCCTGGTCATGAGAAACGGGCCGCCTACGTTGGTGGAGAAAACATTCTCCCATTGTTCCTGCGAGATATTATCGAGCGCTGCGGTTTCAAATCTGCCTGCGTTGTTGACCAGCACATCGATGCGGCCAAAGGTCTCGAGGACGGATTCCACAGTTCGGGCAACACTGTTTTCGCTGCGCACGTCGCAGCGCAGAGCGCGGTACTTGATGGCGAGCCCTCCCAGTTCCCTGCCGGTTTCGTCGGCTTCAGAGGCGGAGTTCAGGTAGGTGAACGCAACCTGAGCGCCGGCGCGTCCCGCGGCCAGCACCATGGCACGACCAAGACGGCGCGCGCCTCCGGTGATGAGGACGGTCTTGCCGTTCAGATCATTCACGCTGGCGTTGTCCTCTGAGATTTCTGGATCACGCAATGGCTGTGCCTTATCCCACCGCAGTCGCGGTTCCACCCATGCCCTCCAGCACCTCAATGGCTGAAGAATAGCGGCCGAGAGGCGCTGCTACCTGCGCGCCCTGCACCAGTCCGCGTACCTGGCGCAGCATTTCGCGGGCAATCAAAATTCCCTCCGCGCGCGCTGCTTCTGCATTCGGTGCTTTGGCCATGCGTTCGAGGATGGAATCGGGGACAGAGACGCGGAGCTCGTTCTTCATGAACTCGGCGTTGCGTACGCTGGTCAGCGGCCAAATCCCGGCGAGCACGGGAATACGATGGTGCTCAATCCGACGCAGAAACTGTTCGAGCAGATTAACGTCAAAGACGGGCTGGGTCACGGCATACTCCGCGCCTGCTTCCACTTTGTATTCAAAGCGCCGCACTTCCTCGTCGATGTTCACAATGCCGGGATTCGCGCCCACGCCGATAACGAATTTGGTTCCTGTGCCAATCGGGTTGCCGCCAATATCGAGACCAAAATTCAGGTTGTGAACAATGTTGACCAGTCCGATGGCGTCCACATCAAAGACCGCGGTTGCATCCGGATAATTGCCCATCTTAGGCGGGTCGCCGGTGATGCAGATGAGATTGTGCATCCCCATGGTGTAGCAGCCCAACAACTCGGATTGCATGCTGAGCACGTTGCGATCACGGCAGGTGAAGTGCAACACCGTTTCAATCCCCGCCTGCTGCTGCACCAGAGTGCACAGAGCCAGGTTGCTCATCCGGGCGGAGGCGCGGGGGCTGTCCGGGATGTTGATGGCGTCAATGCCCGCGGCCTTGAGGAACTTTGCTCCTTCCACTTCTTTGCGGAAGTCAATGCCCTTGGGCGGAACAACCTCCACCATGGCGACAAATTCGCCAGATGCAAGTTTGCGGCCGAGGTTGGAGCGTTGGGCCATGGGCGGTGGTGAAATTGTGGATTCGCGCTTGCGTTCGCTCACGACGCGAAAGGAAGGCGCCTTGCCTTTTGCGTCGTTCATGTGCAGGGCGGATTTCATCGCTTTGGTGTGCTCAGGCGTGGTGCCGCAGCAGCCGCCCACCAGGCCAACGCCCGCGTTCACGAATTTGCGCGCGTAGCTGGCCATGTATTCTGGCGAGCAGAGATAGATGTTCCGGCCTTCAATGCTGCGCGGGATTCCGGCGTTGGGTTGCGCGGCAAGTGGGCGCTCTGTGATGCGGCGAATGCGCTCAATCGCTTCCAGCATAGCGACGGGGCCAACGCTGCAGTTACAGCCAATGATCTCCGGACCCCATCCATCGAGTTTGGCGGCAAAGGTTTCCGGGCTGGCGCCGTCCAGACAGTTGCCATCTTCATCAATGGTGACCTGGGCTACCAATTGAAGCTGGGGAGCGGCATCCCGCGCGGCCAGAATCGCCTGATGCAGCTCTTCCAGATAGCCGAAGGTCTCGAGCATGATCAGATCCACCCCACCTTCAGCGAGCGCGGCAATCTGCTGACGGAATGACTCGCGAGCCTCTTCGCGAGAAGTCTTGCCAAGAGGCTCAATGCGCATTCCGAGCGGCCCCACAGAGGCGGCAACCAGAACGTCTGCCGCCATTTTTTGGTTGAACGAGTCCGCGCTCTCGCGCGCCAGTTGCGCGCCCCGCAGGTTGATTTCGCGGATTTGGTCGGCGAGTCCGTGACGCATCAACCTGAATGAATTGCCGCCGAAGGTGTTGGTCTCAATCACCTCCGCGCCAGCATTCAGGTATTCGTGATGGATGCTGCGGACCATATCCGGCTGGGTAAGGTTCAGCTCGTCATAACACTTATTGATGAACACGCCTTTTGCATACAGCAGCGTGCCCGTGGCTCCGTCGCACAGAACGGGCCCTTTTTTGAGTCGTGATAGCAGGTCTAGCGCCATGTGATTATCCATTCAGAATAACGCAGCGGGCCATCATGGCAAAGCAGTTTGCTCGCTTGGAGGGGGTAACCTGTGGCCGAAAAATTCCTGCAAGCCGGAGGCACATGCGGCGTTCTTACCGACGGGAGAAGTGCGTCGAACCGCGGAAGTTGCTCTGTTATAATCGCCGTTTCATCCAAAGAGGCTTAGGGCTAATAGAGAATGTTTAGAGAGAAGTCTGTCCTGTCAATGCTGATTCTGGGCCTGGCCGTTCTGGTGGCAGGGTGTGGCTCCTCTCCAAGCAATCCCAGTACGCCGCCGCCCACCGGGCTTAAGAAGCGTGTTCTGCTATCAAACCAGCAGGGTGGCGTTGTCAATATTCTGGATGGTCAGAAAGACGTCCTTTCCACGAAAACCATTGCCGCCAGTGCTCCCACGAAGATCGTAACCGGTGGAGGGCAGACGGCCATTCTCAATTCCAGCGTCGCCCAGGTCAGCATCTTTGACAACACGCAAGAGACGGTCACCTTCGCACCGCTGGTCGCGGACATTCCCAGTGACATTGTCATCACGCAGGATGGAAAAACGGTGTGGGTGGCGGAGCGAAACAACGGATTTGTTCAGGCCATTGATACCGCCACGGGAATTGTGACCACCAGCGTTCCAGTGCCGAGCGTTCACCGGCTGGTGCTGAGCCCGAATGGTACGCGGCTGCTGGCGTTCAGCGACAATCCACAGGGATTGCCGGGCCCTGTCAGCAATCCAGGTGCTTTCACAAATGCATTTTTCGTGATCGATACCACCAACGCAGTCACAACGCATCAGGCAACGCCCATCCTTCTTTCTCCCGGCGACCAGCCCTTTTCGGCCGTGTTCAATACGAGTGAGACACAGGCGTTCATCCTGAACTGCGGCTCAGGATGTGGAGGCAATGACGGCACGGCTGCTGCCAATCCGACAGCTCCCAGCGTTTTGAATGTGGACTTCACCAATCCTGCAGCCCCAGGTATTGGTGCGCGGTTGGCTGTACCGGCGGCGACTGCCGGACTGCTCGCGAATGGTAATCTCTTCATTGCCGGTACCACTTCACCCACTGCGGCTGTCTCACCGGGAACCGGTTTTCTCCAGGTGGTGAATGCGTCTTCGCTCACACCGGGGAGTTCGCCAGTGCCGATCACTGACGGCCTGCATACCTTCATGGTGCTCACCAGCAATAGTAGGCTCTATATTGCTTCGCAGAGTTGCACGGTTGGGCCGGTGCAGCCGAACAATACAGTCACAGGCTGCCTGACAATTGCGAACATCACCAACCCTGCCGCACCAACGGCTACAGTCCCATCAGAGTCTGCTTTCCGTCAGAATTTTGATGTTACCGCCATCCAGCCCATCTCAAACCGGAGCGTTGCTTACGTGATCCAGGGTGGAGAACTGGACTTTTTCGATCTGAATACCGATGCTGTTTCCACCACGATCACTACCATTGACATCGTGGGGAAGGCGTTTGGCGCAGTCCAGATTGATCCCTAAGCGGATATCGCCGTGATCGCACGTAATCGCAACCGTGGTCGCGCGTGATAGGAGAACCGTTTTACCGCGGATTGGCGCAGATGAGCGCAGATTATCCATGATTTCTATACACAGCCGAGGGCGGCTGTGCCACGATTCTTTCGGGATGAAATGTGTCGCGGCTCGCGCCACGCATTTAGCAGAGCAGATCCCGCGCCTCGCCAAGAACAGTTCTCCCCCAACAAATTAGAGTGAAGCTCGGCTTCGGCTCGGGATGGTGTGTCGAAGGGGTGAGATGGTCCAGAAAATTTGATCTGTCGTGGCTTGGGACGATAGTCGAGAAGAGAAACTGTTGAGTGCAGACCGGCGCGCTTTGAGAGCACAAGCGAAATTCCGTAAGATGGAAGGATCACAGCTTTACAAACAGGAGAAGGGATGGAAGCGACTAAGCGGAGCCAGTTGCGAAGATTGCCTGATCGCGGTTCGCATGAAAGCGAAGTCATTCACCAAATCCTCGATGAGGGATTTCTGGCGCATGTGGGATTTCAAGTGGAAGGCCAGCCGTTTGTGATTCCCACGCTGTATGGGCGTGATGGAGACATGCTCTACCTGCACGGTTCTGCGGCAAGCCGCATGCTGCGCGAACTAGAGACGGGCATGCCGGCGTGCGTTACGGTAACTCTGGTGGACGGCGTAGTGCTGGCGCGCTCAGCATTCAACCACTCCATGAACTACCGTTCGGTAGTCGCCTTCGGCACCGCAAAGAAAATTGCGGAGGCAGCGGAGAAGACACGAGCGCTGCACGTGATCTCAGAACACGTTCTAAAAGGCCGCTGGGAAGATGTCCGCGGACCTTCCGAGAAGGAGCTGAAAGCTACGGCGGTGCTCAGATTTGCCATCGACGAAGCTTCAGCCAAGGTGCGGCAAGGACCACCGCTGGATGATGAAGAAGACTACAGCCTGCCGGTGTGGGCAGGAGTGCTCCCGTTGAAGCTGATGTCTCAGCAGCCGGTAGCCGATCCGCGCATGATTGAGGGTATTGAGGAGCCGGAGTACGTGAAGAATCGCCGTGATCGCGCGTGACCGAAAGGTGAGACATCCACCATCGAGACACGGAGGAATGCTACAGTCGACTTGATGAATCTTGGCTTCCGCTCGGCTGGAGCGGGGCAGATCCTTCGCGCCACGCGATAAGTATTGCTCGCTAAGACTCCTTAGCTCACAGCCGAGGGCGGCTGTGCCACACAATCCATTTAGGAATGAAATGTATCTCGGCTCGTGCGAAGCTGCCGCGGAGCCGATCCCTCGCCTCCGCCAAAAGCAGGTTCATTCCGAATCATGAGCGGTAAGGATCGGCTGCGGCTCGGGATGGTGTGTCGTGGAGTCGGCGGTAGAATCGAGATATGCGTTGAGTCGTTCACAAAACCACCACAATGCGAGACACCGTTCCGAGGCCGAACTTCAGGCTATTTCAAGCACCGAAATCGTTTATGTGAGGCCGAGGAATCTGCTCTGCCCAAAGCCGGCGCGATTGATAGAATCGCGCACTGATGAAACGCTACTGGTGTTACATAATGTCAAATAGGTCACGGAAATTATACGTGGGTTTCACCAACGATCTCGTCGGTCGGGTGATTGAGCACAAGGAGAAATTGTATCCACGCAGCTTCACCGCCTGATACGTTTTTGACATGCTCGTGTGGTATGAGGAGTACGGTCGGGTGATAAGCGCGAAGATGAGGGAGAAAGAGACCAAGGGCTGGCGGCGCGAGAAGAAACTGGAGCTCATCCTTGCCGAAAATCCGGATTGGGCGGACTTGAGCTCAGAGTGGCAGGAAAATCCGGGATGTGAAGCTGGTTCCGAAAGCGCTTCCGAAACTCAAACGGAAGGTGCGGCTTGAGTAGCATCAAGGCTTCCGGAAGCTGCAGCAGGAGCCGATCCCTTGCCTTCGCCAAAAACAGGTTCATTCGAATCACGGGCGGTAAGGATCGGCTGCGGCTCGGGATGGTGTGTCGTGGGGATAAGGGATGTCGCACAAAGACACGGATTGGAGATTAGCCGGTGTTTCATTCGAATAGGGATCCCTCGCTGACGCTAGGGATTTTCTAAAAAAAGGTTGGTGGAGGCGGTGGGAGTTGAACCCACGTCCGAAAATGTTACTGGTCAAGAGCCTACATACTTAGTCCAGTTCACCCGACGGGAATTACCCCGCCAGATTCGCGGTTTGCGCTTAGAACGGACAAGAAACGCAAAACGCTAGCCCGTATGTCTCGTCCTTCCGCCCTGGCTTAGCAAAAAGAACCAGCCTACTGTGTGACGCCCTTGCACAGCCCGCAGACAAAGCCGTGTAGAGCGGCTACTTATTTAATTAAGCAGCGTATGCTAACTGATTAGAGTTGGCAATTATTGTTTTTGCACCACTTACGGGGGAATGCGCCCCGGTATGCCTCCTGGCCGCAAGCATTTCCGTCGAAGCCGTGACGCCCCCAAACGGTATGAACTTGGACCAGTCCAAGTTGTCAAAGAGCTGGTATTAGGGTAGCAGAGAGCCGCTGCTACACAAAATATTTGATGATTTCAAAGAGCATGGGGATTCAGGAGAATCGCCGTGATCGCGCGCCATCGCCGACACCGCCGTCATCGGAACCCAACGCAACCATACTCACCACGGAGACACGGAGGCACCCCAAAATCTTTGAAACGCAGAGGAACAGAGGAAGTAGAGGGAATGCAGGTTCTGTGGATTACGAGGTGATCCGACGGCGACCGAGTTGGCGTAGTGAGGTGCGGTAAAGGCCATACACAATCGTGCCTGCTGCCCAGAGGCCTGCAAAAATCAGGAGCTGTGCGTCCTGGCGCATGGCTTGCATTTTCTTTTGTTCGTGTGCGACAGCGGCAGCGTTCTCCGGACTCAGATTTTTTTGATATGCCACCACAGCACGGGCACTCTGTGGCCTGTCAATGAATATCGGGACAGTCAGAGCGAGGAAGATCGAAATAGCCAGCCAGAATAGTGCCGCACGCAGGGCTCTCATAAAGCGAACAGTAACATGAATCGCAGTGTAGCGCGGCTGGGAAAGGGCCGACGTCAAACCGGCAGCACTGAAATTGAGATGGGATGTTGGCTACCGCGGAGCGGCAAGCGGAGCCGATCCCTCACTCGCGCGTAAAAGGCACCGACAGGAGAAAATTACCCAGATTTGCGCGAGTTCGGGATGGTGTATTCAGGGATGGTAGTGTTGCCGAAGGTCAGGCCCACCCAGCGAAGGCCATCCTTTACAATCGGAATGGCTGCAGGCTGCAGATTTTGTGAAACCAGCCGCATTCGCTTGCGTCCAATCTACTTATGCCAATGGTGGAGACTACCAGAACCGTGGATTCCGAGTGTCTTCCGTTTTCAAGCATTCCCCACAGCAGCCGCCTTTTTCAGGATTTTCTTCACCATTTCGAGCGCGTGCAACAGTTCTATAAGCGGCCTCCTCTGGACAGTTCCTGGTGGGAGGAAGAGCAGCGACGGATCGATTACCCCGTAGAGCGTCGGCAGGCGGTGGCGGCAATTCTCGAGCGGCAAAACCGTGAGTTCGGCGCAGGTGAAAAGACATTAGCCAACATTGAGAGGCTGCGCGCGGGAGCCGCGGCAGTTGTGACAGGCCAGCAGGTGGGATTGTTTGGCGGGCCGTTGTTCTGTTTGTTGAAAGCTCTCACTGCGGCCGTACACGCGGAAAAGGCTGGAGCGGTTCCGGTTTTCTGGCTGGCAACGGAAGACCACGACTTTGAAGAAATCAACTACGTCAATTTCCCTGAAACGGACCATCTCAAAAAATTCAGCGTGAATGTGCCGCATGCTGAAGGCGCGCCAGTGGGAAAGATTGTCTTTTCCGACGAAATCACGGCCGCAGTGCAGCAGATTCAGGCGCTGTTCAGCGCTTCTGAAGTAGCCGAATTGCTTGCGGCCAGTTACCGTCCAGGACAAAATTTTGGGTCCGCTTTTGCCAAGTTCTACACTAAGACGTGCGCTGAACTCGGAATTATCTTTCTGAACCCACTTGATCCGGAGTTGTACCGGCTGACCGCGCCGGTGTTCAGCAAAGCACTGGAACAGACAGCTGAAATCAATCAGCAGTTGGTCGATCGAAGCCAGGAACTCGAGTCCGGCGGTTATCACGCGCAGGTGAAGATTACACCCACGCACACACTATGTTTTTATCTGGAAGATGGCGTGCGAACACCGGTGCGACTCGACGACAACGATTTTGTGGTGGGCGGCCGCAAGTTTTCGCGGAAGGAAATGCTGGAGGAAGCGCAGCGATGTCCGGAGCGTTTCAGCGCCAACGTGCTTCTGCGGCCGATTGTACAGGACTTTCTCCTGCCTACCCTTTTCTACATTGGCGGGCCAGCTGAGATTGCCTACTTCGCCCAGATTGAAACGGTTTATCACGCATTGGCTAAACGCGTTACTCCTGTGCTGCCGCGCTTTTTCGCCACACTGGTTGAGCCCAGACAGGCAAAGCTCCTGGACCGCTACGGACTCACCTTGATGGACCTGTTTGCCGGGCCGGAGAAATTGCGGGAAATGATTGCCGGGCGCGGGCTGCCGGAAAACGTGACCAAAAGTTTTGACGCAGCGGGAAATCATCTGGAGACGGCGCTGCGACTGATTCAGGAATCGCTCGAAAAGCTTGATCGGACCCTGGTGGATGCCGCGAGCAACGCAGGCTCCAAGATGCGTCATCAGTTGCAGACGTTGCGCGAAAAAGCCGCGCGGGCCGAGGCTCGCAAGGATTCTGAAATTCAGCACCATGCGGATGAGCTATCTAGTCTGCTCTACCCCAACAAAGAATTGCAGGAACGAGAGATTGGCGCGGCTTATTTTCTTTTGAAATATGGAACCGGCGTGGCGGGCAGGCTGAAGGAATCGCTCAAGCAGGGATGTGGGGAACACCAGATAGTGTGGTTGCAGGCGGTGTGAGATCGCCGTCATCAGAAACCTTACCGCTGATTAACGCTGATCCAACTGATTTCCACTGATCAATTTCAGAAGCAAACGCATCGCCGTCATCGAAGAACCCAAAACCTTTGTAACACAGAGGACCGGAGTAATCAGAGGAAAGCTTGCACGTTTAGCCGATAGCGCTCACCGGGTCCTGCATGGCGGCTTCGTCGCGGGTCTGCAGGATTTCATGCCAGACAAAGACCACAAACAGCAGCACACGATTACGATCTTCTCCGGGCAGGGTGAGGTTATGGCTGCCGCTCACGATCACTCTTCGCGATTGGGGATCGACACGCAAGAAAGTGTCGCCATTCCCATCCAGCAGTGACCATGGCTGGTTCCAGACCCCGCTACTGGAAACAACAAATCTGCTTCCATCAGCAAAAGTGAGTGTGCCGCCACCCCAGTGCGACTTGTAAGCGGCAACGGGCCTGGGATTGTCATCGTAAAGGATTTCGGTGTGGCCGACAGCGTTGCGTGGCCGGCGGAACAGCCATTGCCGTCCGCCAAATTGCGCGTGCGACTCCGGATTGCAGTACTCTCCGTGCTGCAGCCAGCCTATGGTCTGGCCATCAAACGCAAGTTCATATCGGCCTTCTGGATTAACTTTGCTCCAGAAGAGTTGGGCACTGAGCGGAACAGAGGTGGACATGTAGCACCCTCAGTTGCGCAACATTGTACGGTGAGAAAAAGAGAATTCGCAGAAAAATTATGGCTTGGAACCCAACTGTTTAAGAACTACGCGCCGGGCACGAACATTTTGACAATGAAAAAACTGAGGGCGGCAACGGCAGCAGATGCGGGGATGGTGAGGATCCATGCCCAGACAATGCGCTGAGCCACGCCCCAGCGGACGGCGGAGAGACGCCCGGTTGAGCCGACGCCCACTATGGCCCCGGTGATGGTGTGCGTGGTGCTCACAGGGATCCCATGATAGGCGAGAAGAAACAGTGTGGTTGCGCCCGCAGATTCAGCACAAAATCCACCCACGGGCTTGAGCTTGGTGATTTTTGAGCCCATGGTGTGAACGATACGCCATCCTCCGAAATATGTGCCCAATCCCATGGCGGCGTTCGCGCCCAGGATGATCCACCACTTGTATGGTCCCCAGCCATGGGCAAATTGGGACGGAGTGAGATAACCGGCTGCAAGGAGCGCGCCGGCAATGATGCCCATGGTTTTTTGCGCGTCACTGCCGCCGTGGCCAAGGCTGTATGCAGCGGCGGAGAGAAGCTGGAGCTTGCGAAAAAGTTTGTCTACAGTGCGGGGCGCGCTGCGGTGGAAGATCCAGGAAACAGCAATCATCAGAATGAGGCCAATGACCAAGCCGATGACAGGCGCGAGCACAATAAAGATGAGAGTTGACATCCACTTTTCGCCCAGGCCGGGTATGGTACCGATAAGGGGCCAGTGCAGCTTGGGCTGGCGGATGAGCACTTGCCAGCCTGCACGCGCAATCCCAGCTCCTGCGAGTCCACCGATGAGCGCGTGCGAGGATGAAGTTGGAAGTCCCCACCACCAGGTGAGAATGTCCCAGATGATGGCGCCGCCCAGAGCGCAGAGAATTACGTATTGCGTGACCTGGGCCGGGTCCACGAGGCCTCCGCTGATGGTATTGGCAACCGCGGTGCCGAAGATAAATGCAGCTATGAAGTTGAAAGTCGCGGCCCAAACCACTGCCAATCGCGGAGAAAGAACGCGCGTGGAGACCACAGTGGCGATGCTGTTGGCGGCGTCATGAAAACCATTGAGAAAGTCAAAGGAAAGCGCGATCAGGATGGTAACGAAAACCAGCAGTAAGCTTGGGTGCACCTGGCTCGCCTCAAATAATTGGATTCTTGCGCATGTTTGGGATTACGTGCTCTTGAGCACCACACCTTCCAGAACATTGGCCGCATCTTCAGCCTTGTCCGTGGCAGTTTCCAGCACCTCATAGAGTTCTTTCAGCTTGATGAGAGAAATTGGGTCTTTTTCTTTTTCAAAGAGCAGAGCGATAGCGGCACGAGCAATCTGGTCCGCTTCATTTTCCAGGCGATTGATCTCCACGCAGTTATCGAGCACGTGATCATTCTTTTTCTCCAACCTGCCCATGGCTTCAGAGAGCTGGTCGCACTGCTTGATCACAATTTCAGCAAGTAGAGAAGCGGCTTGCGGCGCGCCCGTGATCTTGTACATGACAAGGCGCACGCCCGCGGCGTAAACAAAATCGAGAACGTCATCCAAAGAAGAAGCCAGACGGTAAATGTCTTCACGATCGAGAGGAGTGATAAACGTCTGGTTAAGTTTGGTGAGCACGTTGTGGGTCATCTCGTCACCACGATGTTCGATGCTCTTGAGCTGCTGGACGCGGGATTCAATGTCCTTAAAATCATCCAGCGTGCGTTTGAGCAGACGAGCGCCATCACCAAGATTGCTGGCCATTTCTGCAAATAGTTCAAAGAACTTGGTGTCGCGCGGTATGAAACGGACCATGCTTTTTGGGCGCTCCTGGGCGGTACTGACCGCTTTAACACAACGGTAACAAACCTAGAACTATCGCATGCGGGCTGCAATGGGGTCAAACTGCCTGGGCGGTGCGAGATCGGGCGCGACAATAAAGATTCTTGAGAGCACGGAAAACAAATCGCACGGCAAAGACGATCGTTAGCAGCAGGACGGCGACGATTGCAGTGGCGATGATGGGATGCTGCGTGGCAAACCAGGTGAGCGAAACGGCAACAACGTCCTCACCCGCACTCAGAGCCATGTTCGAGAAAGGCTCGGGAGACGGAGTGACTGCGGCGCGAACTGCGGTTTTGCCTCCGTGAGCAGCAAGGGCAATCGCGCCGCTAAGAACAGTGGCGAGAAGCTGGGCTGCAGGAGAGAGATTTTGCGTTGCGCCATAGGCAAGGAGAGCGGCAATGGGGACTCGGATGAACGTGTGCAGCGCGTTCCAGAGGAGGTCGAAAAGAGGAATTTTGTCGGCCACGAACTCCAGAGCGAAAAGCAGCCCGGCTGCAATGATCACGGCCCATGAGGACAGGCTGTGCAGCGCCGGTGGGAGCGCAAAAATCTGCAGTCGCGAGAGAACACCGAGAGTGGCCACCGTGGCATAGACGTTCAGCCCGGAGGCAAAACCTGCACCCACGACAATCGGAAGCACATCGTTCGGGTTGATGCCAGCAATTTGCACAGCTCTGAAAATTAAAAGGCCGCCAGGGACGGCGGCCTTTCGGGACTACTGATAGAACTACAAAGTACTCTCAATCTCAAACCCCCAGGCTTCGAGCAGAGGTTCGGGTATGTACTTGCTGTTTTTATTGCGCCGTGCCCATTCGCGCAGACGGGTAGAGCGAATGTACTGGTCAGGCGTAAGCTTAAATTCTTTTACTGCCTGCTCAAATGAGGTCACGACGGGTATCACCGGGCCAATCGGCTCAGGCTTTCCCCAATTCGGATTTCCACGTCTCCTTGCCATATTTATGTCTTCCTACCTTTGGATAGAAAAGTGCGTACTAAAACTTAAGTGTTGGATTCCCGACTGCAGCCCTGGGTTTCAATTTGGAACGAAATAATACCGGGATTCGACCTGCTACAGAGAGCGCTGCAAACCACCGCCAAAACCCTCTATCATAAAGCATCTTCCTCGATCGCGCAATCAAAATTACCGCATTTTCAGTGGAAAACGGCGCAGTTTCTCTGACGAATCCAGCCCGCACTGTACTAACGGCCACTATCGGCTATGGCCTTCAGCGCACCTGACCAACATCTCCACTAGCCGCTCCCCCACATCCCCGCCTCACCTCTTCCACGGAATCACCATCAGCTGCGACGTCGCGGTACAGATAATCGCATTCTCTTCGTCGTAGACCACGGCCTCGCAGAAAAGGATCGTCTTCCCTGCCTTCACGCACTTTCCTTCGGCCCGAAACTTTCCCTGGACCAGCGGCTTCAAGTAGGCGACTTGCAAATTTACTGTGGTCGCGTAGTTTGCCGGAAACACCTGTGAGATTCCTGCCACCGCGCATGCTGAATCAGCGATAGACGCCAGCACTCCGCCATGCACAACGGCGTTCTGCATCAAGTCGGCGCGCGACTCCGCTTCAAAGACGGCCCGACCGGACAACACTTCCTTCAACTCAAGCCCCAGCGTCCGCCAGTAAGGCACCGCTTGTGTCATGAACTCTTTGAGGTCTGCCAACAAACTCTCATCCTTCACGCGTTGCTCACACTCGCCGGACACATTGCTCACTCATCGCACCCAATCGCTCAGACTCATGCACCCACGTTGTTGACACTCATCGCCGCCGCGTTGCTCAACTCATTCCTTCAGCAGCAACATAAAGGTCATATTAAGTTGGATTCCCATCCCGACTCTACCTAAACTCGTTGTTGCTGTCTGCTATGATACGTCGTTGTTAAAGCCGACACCCGCAGGAGGAACTATGGTACCGCGTGTGCGTGTATTGTCTGCCGCAATCCTCGGTTTCGTTTTTGCAATCGCAATTTATGCGCAAGACACTCCCAAGCCTTTCAATTCTCAACTGCCGCCGGCAACTGATACCGCCACTTCCGGTTTCAGGCCCGCAGATCCTTACTTCGCAAACGCGCTCGCGGTCGTTTCAGCGCCCAAGGCAAATTCTTCTGACCAGAATCAGAACGCTCCTGCAGTTGAACTTTTCGGCGGCTACTCCTATATCCGCTTCAACGACAAGAGGCTGCTCGACAAGGAAAATTTTGATCTGCACGGCGGCACCGGGTCCATCGCCGGCAATGTCAACCGTTGGTTCGGTCTCGTAGCCGATTTCGCTGGCTATAAAGTTACCGGACTTCCTTCCGGCACCAGTGGCAGTGCATCTACCTTTCTCTTTGGTCCCAAATTTTCTCATCGCGGCGAACGCTGGACTCCATTCGCGCAATTCCTTTTTGGATTCGCGCACGTCAAGTCAGATGTAACCACTCCTCTGCCTCCCGGTTCCGGCTCTGATTTTTTCAGCCTCGGTTCGTTTCATCAGAATGCATTTGCCACTGCGCTCGGTGGAGGCTTCGATCTCACGCTCACCAAGCATGTTGCCTGGCGCGTGGTTCAGGCCGAGTATCTCTTCACCAAATTCCCTGACGGAAATAACAACCAGCAAAACAATATTCGCGCCGCCACCGGACTTGTCTTCCGCTTTGGCGGTGGACCTCCTCCACCACCACCCAATCATCCTCCGACCATAAGCTTGAGCGCGAATCCGAACAAGCTCACCGTTGGCGATTCGGCTGTGCTTCAGGCCCAGGCAAGCGATCCTGATAACGACACGCTCACTTACGCGTGGACCTCAACCTGCGGAAATGTTGAAGGCACTGGCGCGGAAGTTCATCTCAATTCGGCCAGCATTGCTCCCGGCACTTGCACCGTAACTGTCAAGGCCGATGACGCACGCGGCGGAAACGCCAGCGCATCCACTGATGTCACCGTAGAAGCGCGGCCCAACCATCCGCCAACGGTAAGCTGCGCTGCCTCTCCACAGACCGTCACCGCCGGACAGCCCGTGAACCTCACCGCAACCGGCAATGATCCCGATAATGACCAGCTCACCTACTCCTGGACATCCAGCGGAGGCAAGGTGACTGGCTCCGGAGCCCAGGCCCAGTTTGATACCACCGGAGTTCAACCCGGGCATTACACCGTCACCTGCCACGCGGACGATGGCAAAGGCGGCACGGCTGATGGCACCGCTGACATTGAAGTGCAGGCGCCAGCTGAGCAGAAGAGACTTGAAACTCGTCTCTCGCTGCACAGCATTTACTTCCCCACCGCGCAGCCCACAGCAGCAAACCCCAACGGCGGATTATTGCCCAGCCAGCAAAACACTCTCACGACCCTGGCGCAGGACTTCGCCCAGTATCTGTCTTTCCGCAAGGATGCTCACCTTATCCTGCAGGGACATGCTGACCCGCGTGGAGGCGCCGACTACAACAAGGCCCTCTCAGATCGTCGTGTCGAACGCACCAAGCAGTTCCTTGTCGAGCACGGAGTCTCAGCCGACGCCATCGAAACTCAGGGCCTCGGTGAAGAGCAGCCCATGAGCGTCGACCAAGTCAAGCAGGCCGTCGACCAGGACACCAACCTGACGGATGCACAGAAGAAACAACTCACAGCCAAAGCCGGTGTTCTGGCCCTGGCACAGAGCCGCCGTGTGGACGTCACTTTGAGCACCACTGGCCAGACTTCTGTCCGCCAGTTCCCGTTCAACGCTGAAGACGCTCTCAACCTCATCAACCCCAAGGGCGCCAGCACCGCCAAACCGCGCGCGAAAGGCAAAACCGCTCCCAAAGGAAAAGGAACCAAGAAGGGCGCAACCAAGAAAACTCCGTAATTCGCACCTGAACACAAGCAACGCGGCAGGCCGATCCGGCCTGTCGCTTTTTAAATTCTCGATGTCTCAAATCCACAGACTATCCCCAGCCCGAAGCCGTCCTTGTGGCGCGGCCATTCTCGGCTGTGAGCTGCTGACTGGCATCAGCCATAACCGGCCTTGTCCTCTAAACAAACGTGTAGCACAGACACTCTTGTCTGTGCGATTGCTTCGAGCCGTAAGCTTGCGTGCGGTAACTTCAGTCGCAAAGGCTGGGAAAAGTTGCGTTCCAACTTTGACCGGCATCTCTTCCCTGTAACAAGTCGATTTTAGCGACCGACGCAGGGAGTGAGCGCGAGTCGAAAGATCCCGAGAATGTATCCCTTACCACACCTCTCAGAGTGTTCTCCCAATGCTCTTCCCGAACCCTCCATTTTCCGGAAGACGAAACGGCAACCAAACAATCTTCTGCGTGCACAATTGCCGCAAGGCGCGCAATCAGGACACGTGATTCAAGGCACGTTAGCTTTGTTCTCTGGGTTAGAGATTCCTTGTCCCAAAATTCCTTGTCTCGCAGGTACTCTCGCGCTACCCCTCCGCCCATCCGCACCAACACTGCCAGACACACGCGTTTCCGAAGACGAGCTATGAAACGTCTCATAACGTTATTTGTCGCCATTGCCATATATCTTCCGACGCTTGCGGGAAGATTCAGGTGCAGGTGAAGCAGTCGACGGCACATTGGGCCATCGTTGCGCTCCAGGAGTACAAGCAATCCAATGGCATTTGCCCCTTCATTTGTTTGTTGCAGCATTCGCAATCTGGCTTTACGAGCTTCGCGACTCGGGAGTATTGGACTTCAACTTCTAGCGACTTGTTGATTATCGTGCGGCAACGCGACAGTCGGACTGATCTTCCGGGCAGCCTGAGTGTCGCTTCTTTTTGGACTGCTTTTTTTATGGCTGCCTGGCGAAGATCCTCATTCAAGATGAAGGGGCCTTTCGTTCCAGGCGACATCATGGTAGCGCCCGAATTTGCGTCCCACTTCACGGAAGATGCCAATCAGCTTGAAGCCAAAGCGCTGGTGCAACGCTTGTGACGCCGGGTTGGGCACAGTAAAACCGGCGACGATGCGGTGAATGTCCTCATTAGCAATAGCTTCAAACAATGCGGAATACATCATGCTTCCAAGCCCCTTGCGTGTGTTATCCGCGCTGGAGTAAATGGTGGTTTCGACGGTAGTGTCGTAAGCCGCTTTGGGACGAAACCGGGTTGTTCCCGCATAACCAAGAACCA
The DNA here is from genome assembly GCA_963758275.1 of Terriglobia bacterium. Classification (GTDB taxonomy): domain Bacteria; phylum Acidobacteriota; class Terriglobia; order Terriglobales; family Acidobacteriaceae; genus Angelobacter. The sequence goes on from CAVWUW010000012.1 coordinate 223,351, forward strand.
GCGCGTCCTCTTCCACCACCAGCAAACGATGCCGTCCTGTGAGTCCGAACTGCGAGAACCACTGCATACGACGCCCAACGGTATATGGCTCCAGGTCAAAGGTGATGGGCGAGTTCACCACATAGTGATTGTAGATCTCAGTCAGCCGAGGAATGTCTGCGGCTCTGGCAGGACGAACGATTAAATTCGACATAACACTGATATCAAAACTTTGAAAAATCCGGCTTGCGTCTTTGCAGGAACGCCATCATGGCCTCTTTGGCTTCAGGGGCCTGCAAGAGCGCGGCGAATTGTTCTGTCTCGCGGTCCATGGCTTTGGCAATGGCATCGCGGGCGCCGGATTTGAGCAGCATCTTCGTAGTGCGCAGGGCCGCTGGAGGCTTCTCCGCCAGTTGCTGCGCACGTTCCAGAGTCCTGGGCATGAGCTCATGGGGAGCAAGCGTGCGATTGACCAGGCCAAGATGACGCGCGGCATCAGCCCCGAATGGCTCGCCGAAAAAAAACAAATCGGCTGCCTCATGGTGACCCATGATCATGGGCAAAATAAGGCTTGAGCCCGCTTCAGGACACAGCCCAAGATTCACGAAAGGAAGCTGAAAGCGGGCAGTTTCTGAAGCATAAACCAGGTCGCAATGGAGCAGCATGGTGGTCCCGATTCCTATGGCCACTCCCGCGACTGCTGCGATCACGGGTTTCCGGGCCGATGCCAGCGCACGCAGGTATTCAATGGCAACCGGAGCTTCGCCCGGTTTGGCCGCAGCAAAATCGGCAATATCGTTTCCGGCAGTAAAGCAATCGTCGCTGCCGGTGAGCAGAATGACACGGACGCTGGGATCTTCATCCGCGCGGCGAATGGCCTCAGTCATGCCAACGTACATGGCCCGGGTGAGCGCGTTTTTCTTCTCAGGACGATTGATTTGGATCGTGAGAATGCGGTCCTGCGCGGTGGAGATGATGTTCTCTTCCATGGTGCTCCTAAGAATCTGAGAAATGGATGAAGACTACGGGGCTTGGGATCATGGATGAGTATAGCGTGCTGCTTCACCAGAGGGACACCGTCCCCCGCCATCAAATCCATGCCCTATGGTGCAGTTCGTTGTACATAGGTAACAGGGTCTTCCGGACGAAGTGAGGCTATCCTTCTTTATTGCCAACAGGAGTGTGCCCATGAAGACTTCCCTGGCTGCCATTATCGTTTTCGCGCTGGCCCTGCCACTGGCCGCCCAACAGCGCGGCAGAACGCAGGTTGCTCCAGTCCGCACGGACCTCACCTCCATGCTGCTGGAGCTTGATCGCACCACGGCGGCCACGTTCACAGACATATCTCACACGCACATCGAGCGCTGGAAAGGCGGCTGGAAATCCGGCTTCACTACCAGCAGCGCGCATAAGAACCACGCGGAAGAAGCGGCCCTTTCCCTGGAGCGCAACCTGAAAGGCCCCTTCCCGGAGATGATTCGCGATGCGCTGAATGCTCATGGGAATCTTGCTCCCACGTTCAAGGTTTATGAAGACCTCGGCCTGGTCTGCGAAACGCTGGATACTCTCCTGATGGCTACCGAGGAATACGGCAACCGCAAGGATGAATACGAGCCGCTGGCCATGGATTTCAACCAGCTCACACGACTGCGCCGCGGACTCTCCTCTTACATCATGCAGCGCGCGGCTGCTGCCGATAGCGGCGGTTTCAGCAGCGGCAGTCCGGCTGCTTTCAATGTGTATCCTTCTGATTCATCGCCTACAGACATGCCGCGCAAGATCATTATTGATAATGATGATCCGCCGGCCAAGAAGCCGGTGGCTAAGAAGAAGGCGCCCATCCAGTACACAAACCAGTATTAAGACTTCCCTTACTGGGCCGTGACCTGGGAATCCCCTATGTGAGGATGCCAGACATCCAGCACCGTGGGATGCTTGTTTACGATGGCCATGGTATAACGCTCGCGGCCCGCATTGCTGATCAGCGTGTAATCAATACGTTCCACCGGGCTATGCTCGAAATCGAGGGGATACGGACTGTCGACGTAAAACACCTCCGCTCCGGGCGTCGCATCGCTCATGTCCTGTCCACGCCAGTGAGGTTTCATATCATGGGCAAGCTTGATTTGAGCTTCGGTGGGGTCCGCCGGCTGCGCGACCACGCTCGACGACATTCCGTTCATAATGCATCCACCCAAACAGAGTTGGCGTAATTCCTGGATCGCAGCGAGTGCCCGACGCAGGTTTACGTCTTTATCAAAGAAGAAATGGACTTTTTCCACCCGGATTTCCGGATGCAGGTGGCCCTGCGACTCGTCCCTGGCATACGCCACAAGGATTCGAACCTCCCCGGCGGCAGTATCGCGGTAAAAAACGTCATCTACTTTCTGGTAGTTATCACTGTAATAGCGCAGCTCTGATGGCTTGATCAGCTTCTGAATGGCAGGCACAAAATATTGCTGCGGCTCTCCCGCGCGCTGGCGCAAGTCGGATTGCTTCTCCCAAAGCACAAACTGTAATGGCTGCTCAGGTTTCGTCACCTGTGGTGAGGGTTGGGGCTTGCCTTTCTTTGTATGCAGCAGGTGTTGCGCGCCAGTGGGAGTCAACCAGGTAAGAAGAAGTACGAAAGCGAGGACGAAGCGCGGCATAGATCCTCCCGCCCGAGATCACGGATCCGCAATATTTTAGAACATCCGCGACCTGCTGATGGTTGGATGGCCGGCGCTGAACTGGGTCAAATGGCGCCCTTCAGATACTTCTGCCGCTTGCTCTCCTCAAATCTCTCGATGGCGTACCGCAACATCGTTCTCGGCATGGTCCGGCAGTGTTCCTTTAGAAATTTCTCCAGCACTCGTAAATCCTTTTTGCCGACTTCGCGCAGCGCCCAGCCACAAGCCTTGTGGATGAGATCTTCTCTGTCGCGGACCAATATCCTCGCCAATTTCAGAGTGTCCCGAGTCTGTCCATTGCGAATGAACCAGAGCGTCGCCACCATGGCGATCCGCCTGTCCCATATGCGGCGGGAACGGGCCAGTTGATAAAGCAGGCTTTTGTCGCGTTCCAGAAGGTGGGCTCCAACAATGTAGGGCGCGCTATCATCCACGCCGTCCCAACTATGAATCGTGTTCCGATGCCTAATATAGAAATTGAAGATCTTCTCCCTTTGCGCCTCAGTGCCCTTTTCAAACTTCCAGCGCAGGATGGCGTGAGCCAGAGACCGCTCCTCATGCACGCGCGAGCGCATCAGTTTTCGAACCTCCGTCATGGCGAGTTCCCGGAATTCGCGAGCCACGCGGCGCACATCTTTCGTACTGACGCCGAGAAACCTGTCCCGGCCGGGATCTTTGAAATACCAGCGATAAACCTGCGCCCGGGCTGGATTGGCGAAGCGCCGGAGCGCCTGCCTGGCTTTTGTGTATCCTATTGGGCTGGGTGATTTGTGTGCCGGCATGTGCTTTTCCCAGGAGATTGTAAGCCCCTCAAGTAACCTGCCAACCGGCTACTCTCATCTAGTACTAGCAGGAGGGAGAATGAAAAAGGCCCTTGCAACTGTGACACTCGTGTGTCTGACGGCAATCGCGACCCTGGCTCAGCCGCGGGGCGGTCCGCAGGCACGACAGGCAGTGGAACCGCCACAACAAACGCAACCACCGGGAAATGCTCAACCCATACAGGCGAACCTGAACCTGATTATCGAGCAGATTCAGAAAGCCGCGCTCTCCACCAACGGAGACCTGGGCAAGCTGCGGATTGAAAAATGGAAGACCGACAACGACCAGAGAGACCAACTGCAGAAGATGGCGGATTCCATCCAGCGCAACGTCACCTACGCCATCCCCGGCCTGATCAATGACGTGGAAAACAGCCGGGGCAGCATGGCTGCCACTTTCAAGCTGTATCACAACATAACCATTGTTTACGAGTACCTCACATCGCTGACGGATGCGGCCGGGGTATTGGGCAAACGCGAGGAATACGCACCCCTGGCCAACGATGCGGCCGGCCTCGACACTGCCCGGCAGAATCTTTCCACTTATATCGAACAAACGGCTTCGCAGATCGAAAGCAGGAAGCGGTCTCCCGTGGTGCCTAACGAGACCGCTACTGAGTCATCTTCCACCGCCCAGCCAGGCGGGGGCAAGGCGCCCAAAGGCGTGCATATAATCACTGAGAAAAACGGCACGAAACGCATTGTGGTGGATGATGATGACAACAAGAAAGCCGTAAAGGCAACAAAGAAAAAGACTTCCAAGCCGTCTCCATCCCCAACCCCCAGTCCTAAATAGCCCTGCCCACACAGCTCTTCCTTCTGGAACCTACAACTCTCATCCGGAGTCTAATAGATTAAGAACTTGCGGGGCGAAACCGCATGTAAGTGCCTGCAAGTTACGGCGGTTACGCAGTGCAAATGGGGAAAAAGTTGTCGCGGCTCCATATTCTTGGTAACGTTGAGGTGACGCCATGAGAAGAATGGCGGGAGCAGCAGCAGCAGTGGGCAACATAGCCGGCGCCATAGCAGTACGGGCAGAAGAAGCCTCCATCGTCGAAGAACTTAAGTCCGGTTCTGACGAGGCTTACAGCTGGCTGATTGCGCATTATCACCAACCGATTTACAGCCTTGTTTATCGCATCCTGACCGATCCTGCCGATGCGGCCGACACTACACAGGAAGTCTTTCTCAAGGTATTTCGTGGCATTAAGCGTTTTAACGGCGAATGCAGCCTGAAAACGTGGTTGTACCGGATTGCCATCCATGAAGCCTCCAACCAGAGGCGCTGGTGGTTCCGCCACAAGAGCAAAGAAACTTCCATGGAAGCGCACGAGGATTGGGAGGGCAACTCTTTTGGTTTATGTGACACGCTGGTAGACCGTGGCGAATCCCCCATGGAGATCTTCGCGCATGAAGAGATCCGAGCCCGGGTTGAAAGTGAACTGAAACAGGTCCCCGAACCTTACCGCACCACCCTGGTGCTGCGGGATATTGAGGGACTGGCTTACGAAGAAATCGCGGACGTCTTGCAGGTTTCGCTTGGCACAGTAAAGTCCCGGCTCATCCGGGGCCGCGACGCGCTGAGGAAACGCCTGGAAATGTTCGTCCGTGAACTGGGTTCTGAAGTGGGGAGCGGCAAGCGGCCAGAGTCAGTAAAGACTGGATCCGCATTGCCTGGGCAACGGGAAGTGGAGGCGTAGTCATGAGATGTACAGAGGCAAAGCCGCTTTTCTCCCTGTACCTTGACGGTGCTGTTACAGGTGCGGAGATGCATCAGGTTTCCGGCCATTTGCACGAGTGTGCAAAGTGCCAGTCTGAATATGCATCGCTTGAGAAGATGCGGGAAATTGTGGCGGGGCTCGGCCGTAAGCACGCTCCTCCTGAGTTGGCGTTGAAGCTGCACATTGCCATTGCCAGTGAAAAATCACGCCGCCGGCAGAACTGGCTGACCGCGTACTGGGTGCGGCTGCAAAATGCAGCCAATGCCGTAATGTTCCCCGCAACCGCGGGAGTGCTTGCCGCGGTCATCTTCTTTGCGGCAGTAATCGGATTCTTTGTTCCGGCAAGGGTCAGTGCGGATGACGATGTCCCTACCCTTCTCTACACTCCGCCGCGGCTGGAAATGTCGGATGTTGACAGCCAGTTAAACCTGGATTCGCCAGTAGTCATTGAGACCTATGTTGGTGTGGATGGCCGAGTTGAGGCGTACCGCATCATCTCCGGACAGGACAACGAGCAGGTGCGGATGGAACTCAACCGCGCTCTTCTCTTTACCGTCTTTGCTCCGGCGCAATCTTTTGGCAAGGCCGTACCGGGGAAAGCCATCATGTCGTTTTCCCACGTGAACGTAAAGGGATAAGTTCTCTAAGATGAGCAAATACACGGATGGGAACTGGCTGCCTATCCGCATCGGAATTGATGTGTGTTTAATAAGCCAATTCCTCTTCATGCTGGGCTACGCCAATTGGGAAACGCATAAATATCTTGAGAGACATTCCACGTCCGGGTTTCGAGGTTGGCTGTTCGGCTTCCCGATCGGCGCGGTAGCCGGCGTCGTGGCGGCAAAGCTGACCACGCGCTCTCTGGCTGCTAGGCACTGATCAGGTTTGACCGCCTCAGTTTTTCTGGCCTAAACTTGAGTTTCCCGAACATTCTGGAGGAACCCTGAGGCCTAAATTTCCATCCTTTTTTCTCTCCGTGTTGCTGTTCTTTATCACCGGCTCCCGTGTGCTGGTTGCTCAGGAGACCCGGGCGCAACTGGAGGTGAGCGAGTCCTTCTTTACATTGTTTTCGGCGTTGAACAGCTGTGGCTACGACTCAGGGTTAGGCGACTCATTAAACATCCGCGAAGCGGTAAAAGCAGACCTGATGGCAATGACGCAGCGCTCGCCGGAAGCTGCCCGTTCGCGCGACGCCATTTGCCAGTTCTGGAAAGAGCACCAGCCAGCCAATGGCGCGAATGCGATTTCACAATACGTCTCTTTGGCCCTGGAACTGAGCAACCCTCCCGCCTTTACCACCGAAATTCCGGAAGCTGACATGCCTCCGGACGCGGCCTATGTGCTGGGAATCGTCCCTCTGCTCAGGACGTACTACCGGGCAGCAGACATTCACAGGCTCTGGCAAAAGCACCAGGGGAGCTATGAATCGCTGGTCAAGCAATTGCATGATCCTGTTTCGGCATTGATCAACCAGACCGATATTTTCTTGAAGTTACCTTTTGCTAACTATCCGGGACAAAGGTTCGCGGTTTATCTGGAGCCTCAGCTTTCGCCAGCCGTGACTGAGGCGCGAAATTACGGAAACGACTACTTCGTGGTTTACTCTCCGGATAAGCAGGGAAAGATCCCCAACAATGAGATTCGCCACACCTATCTTCATTTTGTGCTTGATCCCCTGGCAGCTTCCCACGGAACCAGCTTGAAGAGATTGGAGCCAATTCTGCTGGATATACGCAGCGCTCCGCTTTCACGCTCTTTCAAACAGGACATTGCGCTGATGGTAAACGAGTGCCTGATCCGGGCGATTGAAGCCAGGCTAACCATTCCAAAAAGCAATGAACGCGCTCGGGAAGCGTATGTGGAACACTCGGTGGAGCAGGGTTTTGTGCTGACCCGGTATTTCTATGACGCTCTGGCCAATTTTGAAAAGGGCTCAGGCGGAATGAAGACGGTTTACGGTGACCTTCTGCACGGCCTGGACCTGGACCATGAGCGGAAGAGGGCTCGTGAAGTAAGTTTCGCCGCGCAGGCAGACCCTGAAGTCATCAGCCCGGCTACGGCCGTGGTCCAGGCCAGTCTGCTGAATGAAGCAGAACAGAAATTGGCATCCGGTGATAAGGAAGGCGCACAGAAACTTGCCAATCAGGTGTTGCTTCACAACCATGGCGGTGAAGAACCCGGACGCGCCGTCTTCCTGCTGGCGCGGATTGCCACCCTGGACGGCAAGATGGAGGAAGCGCGTCTTGATTTTGAGCAGGCGGTACAGTCAGCGCGTGACGCGCGTACGCTGGCCTGGAGCCACATTTACCTGGGCAGAATCAATGACCTGCAGGAAAATCGTGATGCAGCCCTGCAACATTACCGTGCGGCGCTGGCAGCGGGTGATCCCGCGGCTGATACTCGCGCCGCGGCGGAAAAAGGGATCGAATCGCCTTACCAGCCGGCTGGAAGACCAAAGCAACAGTAGGAATTGAATGAGAAAACTGGGAACATCGCTGTTGGTGGTTTGCACATTGACTGTTGGCGGGTGGTCTCTGCAGCAGACGCCCGCTTCAACACCCCAGCCCACACCAGCGAGTAAACGACCGCCGCAGGCAAAATCGCAGGCGGAATACAAAGACTACAACGCCGCTTACGCGACTGCGGGCGGCGCTGCCATGGAAAAGGCAGCCGACGATTTCTCCGCCAGATATCCCCAGAGCGAATTGCGTTCCTACCTTTACTCCAAGGCGCTCCACCAATACCAGAATGAGAACCAGCCGGGCAAAATGCTGGCAATGGGCGAGAAAGTACTTGGGCTGGATCCTGATAACCCAATCGCGCTGGTCCTCACTGCCACAGTCTTGTCTGACAGCTTGAGCGATTCTGACCCAGACCGGCAGCAAAAGGTGGCTGAAATTAAGAAAAATGCCAACCGTGCCCTGGAGACTGTGGACACTTCATTTACGCCTCCTGCCAATGCGACTCCTGAACAGGTGACGGCCTATAAGAATACGCTGCTGTCCATGGCGCATTCAGCGATAGGAATTACGGATTTGAAGATGAGTGACGACACCGGCGCGGAGAAGGAGTTGCAGACCGCGGCTGAGTTAAGTAAGACCGAGCCTGATCCTTATATCTGGTATCACCTGGCCTTATCTCAGGACCACCAGAACAAATACGCGGCGGCGCTCGAATCAGTGAATCAAGCGCTCCGCTATACAGCTTCAAATCCTGATCTGGAGAAGCTGGCACACGGCGAACGCGACAGGCTGATGAAGCTGACCGGTACACAACCGGCCCAGCCAAATAATTCACAGCCTCCGCATTAAATGAAGTATTTTGGAGAAAGCACAACCGTTGCAGCACAAGCATCACGCTGCACTTGCAATTATCAGAATTCCTGATGAAAACAAATTTCACAGTGCCGGTGCTGGTACTGCTCGTTGCCTTGATTCTGGCGTTCGCGCCTGAAAGCTCCCTCCTCGCCCAGGCAGGAGATGGCGGCAGCATTACTCCGCCGGAGCGAGCGGCGCTGCATCCGCCTGCCCGAAGCAAGCAGGAGCGCGATGATTTCAATGTTTCCTATGCCGAAGTAAAAGGCAATGCATTAGAGATGGCGGCAAACAATTTTTCCACCAGATATCCCGAGAGTGAGTTGCGCCAATATCTTTATTCCAAGGCCATGAAGGCTTACGAACTGGAAAACAATGCCGCCGGTACGCTGGCCATGGCTCAGAAAGTTCTGGCGCTAAATCCCGATCACGCTGTGGCCCTTGTGCTAACAGCCACAGTGCTGGCTGACGGGCTGGGAGCAAACGACGCTGACAAGGCAAAAAAGGTGGACGAGATCCGCAGAACCGCAAATCACGCCATTGAGAGCGTGGGAGGTGGTTTTGTTCCGCCTGCGGCCGCATCACCCCAGCAAGTGACTGTTTATCGCACAACACTGCAATCCATGGCGTACTCTGCCCTGGGATTGATGGCCTTAAAAACCGGGGATGACGCATCGGCGGAAAGAGACCTTACCCGTGCGGCCGTCCTGCAAAAAATAGCCCCTGACCCATACATCTGGTACCACCTGGCCCTGGCCCAGGATCATCGAAAAAAGTACGCAGCAGCTCTAAATTCGGTGCAGCAGGCTCTGCAGCTTGCGAGTGCCCACCCGCAATTGCAGCGGCTGGCGGAAATCGAATTTGACCGTCTTGCCGGTCTGGCGGGCCGCGGCCAGCGTTCGGTGGATGAAACAGGAGCCGAACCTCCGCAATAGTGGATATGAATCCCGATCTCGCCGATTTGCAAAACGTACTCGGGCACCAGTTCAGCCGTCCGGAGCTGTTACAGCGGGCGCTGACTCACAGCTCGCACGCGCATGAAGAATCCAAAGGCGCTGCCGAATCCGGGCTGGAAATCCGCGACAACGAGCAGTTTGAATTTCTGGGTGATGCGGTACTTGGCATGGTTACGAGCCAGTTGCTGTTTGAACGCTTCCCCGCTTTTCATGAGGGCCAGCTCTCAAAATTAAAGGCTCATCTTGTGAGCGCCGGACATCTAGTGAGTGTGGCCAGCCGCCTGCAGCTGGGGAAGTATCTGCGGCTGGGCCGTGGCGAGGAGCGCAGCGGAGGCCGCACAAAATCCACACTTCTCTCTGACGCGCTGGAAGCAGTGATCTCAGCCATGTACCTGGATGCTGGAATGGAAAAGACCAGGTCTTTCATCATTGACGAAATCCTCCTGCCTGAGCTGGACCGTGTGAGCACGGAAAGCGCTAATGAATTCAGCCTGGCTGACTATAAGTCCGCTCTCCAGGAATTGCTACAGTCCTCGGGACGGCTGCAACCGGTATATGCCACGGTAAAGGAGGAAGGGCCGGATCATCGTAAGACGTTCACGGTGGAGGCACGAATCTATTCTCAGGGTCATGCGAAGCCGGAGTATGTATCGCGGGCTGAAGGCGCAACCAAGAAGAAAGCGGAGCAGCTTGCGGCCAAGCAGGCGCTTGACTACTTGCGCGGCCAATCAGTGGAGCCGGTATGAACGATAACCTGCAGGGCCACGAACAGGCGGCTGCTCCACAACCCGCTGGGGAACCGGAGAACGTGACTCAACAGGCCACTGAGCCGACGCAGGTTGCAGGGCCAAACCTGACGCCACCGACTCAAGGTTTTCCTTCTGCACACGGCCCGCAAGGCATCCAATTCGCGATTTCAGTACTGGTGATCGTGGTCTTCATGATCACCTTCGTTATCCAGGCGTTTCGCGTGCCTTCAGAGTCGATGGAGAATACATTGTTGATCGGCGATTTCCTTCTCGCCGACAAAATGCACTTTGCCGATGGCGGCGGCATTTGGCACTGGCTTCTTCCTTATCGTCCCATCCAACGCGGAGACGTGGTGGTTTTTCATTATCCTGTGGACCCGACTCAATATTTTGTGAAGCGGGTGATCGGGCTCCCGGGAGACAGGATACGGCTGCAAAACAAGATGGTGTTCGTTAACGGCGTGGGGCTGGATGAAAGCTACGTCATCCACTCCATGCCGGACTTTGAAATTTACCGTGACAATTTTCCAGCGCACGAACGCCTGCCTTTCGATGTGGATCGTAAGTGGAGCCGCGAGCTGGGCAAACATGTGGACCATGGTGATCTGGTAGTTCCCAAGGATGAGTATTTTGTGATGGGTGACAATCGCGATCTGAGCCTGGACAGCCGCTACTGGGGGTTTGTCCCTCGGGGCAATATCATGGGTCGCCCGCTGGTAATCTATCTCTCCATCAATGATGGAAGCGCTTCCGGAACCGGACACAGTTCCAATGGTAAACTGTTTGATTCAGGACAAGTGCTGGCCCATTTTCTCCAGCTGGCCCGGTGGGACCGCATCTTTCATCGCATAATGTGAGTCAAGCTCTGACCAGGGAAGCCCGTTTGCAAGCCAAAGCCAGGAAACAAAAAATTCCGGAAAAGCACAAAGAAACGCTGCCTGAGTCCATTGCCAGCATCGCTTCTGTTTTCGTGGCCGGACTGTTCATTATCACTTTTGTGGTGCAGGCATTCGAAATACCTTCCGGCTCCATGGAAGACACGTTACTGATAGGCGATCACGTGTTCGTGGACCGCCTTACGCCGGCCCCAAAGGCGGGATACGTTGGTCCATTGATGCCTTACCGGGCGCCGCATCGGGACGAGGTTATTGTCTTCCTTCATCCCACCGAGCCGGGGATGTATGTGGTCAAACGGATTGTCGGTGTGCCAGGAGACAGGATTCACCTGGAAAATGGGAAGCTGTTTGTGAACGGGCAGCCGCAGAATGAGCCGTACCTGAATCCTGATCGTGGTTTCTACAACTCATATCGCGACGATTTTCCCAAGTATTCAGCCGCCGGAGTGCTGGGTGTAGCGCCTGAGTGGCCCATGATTTTACGGAGTAATATTCAGAACGGCGATCTGGTGGTCCCCAAGGACAGCTATTTTGGCATGGGAGATAACCGGGTAAACAGCCTGGACAGCCGCTACTGGGGATTTATACCTCAGTCCAATATTATTGGAAGACCGCTGTTCATCTACTGGTCTTTCGAGACTCCTTCTGACGAGTACCAGCGCACTTCATTGTCTGATCGGGCAGGCTTCATCTTTCACATCATCACGCATTTCTTTACAGAAACCCGCTGGAACCGGATGTTCCACATGGTGCGTTGAGATTTTCTTCAGGACTATAGATTTTGGCTAACGATACCGAGAACCGGGAACAGGAAAAGCAGAAAGAGACATTGGCTGAATCCATTGCCGGATTTGCGGCGGTTTTTATCTCTGGCCTGTTCATTATTACTTTCATCATTCAGCACTTTGAAATTCCTTCGTCGTCGATGGAGCAGACGCTCCTGATCGGAGATCACGTCTTCGTTGACCGCCTGACTCCCACGGGAAAGGAATCTGCAAACCCCCTGATGCCCTACCACAACATTCATCGCGGTAATATCGCGGTGTTTGTTTCGCCCGCTGAGCCGGGCTTGTACCTGGTGAAAAGGATCATCGGCGTTCCTGGCGATCGCATTCACCTGGTTGACCGCAAACTCTTCGTGAACGGGGCCGAGCAGAAAGAACCGTATGTCTATTACGACGTAAACAGCCCGTATCATGCACCCGATGAATATCGTGATGATTTCCCGGCGGTCAGCCCTTTTGGCAGGGCCACTCCGGAATGGGCGCAAAACATGCACAACTATCGTGCCGGACCGGACATTGTGGTTCCACCGGGACATTATTTCGCCATGGGAGATAACCGCGACGTCAGCTATGACAGCCGCTTCTGGGGCTTTGTTCCCAAGGAAAATATCATGGGCGGGCCACTGTTTATTGCCTGGTCATTGAATCAAACTGCGGAAGACTTTGAACCCCGGAGCATTCCGGAACGCATTGGGTCGTTCATTTATACGGCCACGCACTTCATAGGAATGACACGCTGGCGCCGAACCTTGCACCTGGTGCACTGAGTCAGGGAGTACCTCATCAGCCGGAAGAAGTTCATCGTCGCTGCCCTTGCCCTGCTGGCCCTGGCAATTTTCCTGCCGCCCAACATCAATGGCGTACGCTTTCGCGACAGCCTCGCAGGATCGCTGAGTAGCGCTCTGGGCCGACAGGTAAAAATTGGCCAGGTGAAGTACCGCGTGTTCCCACGTCCGGGGTTTGACATTTACGACCTCAAGGTAATGGACGACCCTGCTTTCAGCGCCGAGCCGCTGCTGATGTGTGGAAAGGTAACGGCGGACCTGAGGCTCACCTCCTTGTGGCACGGGCGGCTTGAGATTGCAAACCTGAAGTTGACTGACGATGAAGCAGCTCCCAGCTTGAATCTTGTCTATTCCAACGGACATTGGAACCTTGAGTCGCTGATTAAGCGTGTTGAACAGGTACCTTCCGCGCCTACGGCAAAACGGCAGGCGGAAGGGCGTCCTCGTTTCCCCTACATAGAGGCCACGGGCGGCCGCATTAACTTCAAAGCAGGGCCGGAGAAGAAGCCATTTTCCTTCACTAATACAGATTTTGCTTTCTGGCTGGCTGCCGAAGACGTGTGGCACGTAAGGCTGGAAGGTCAACCTGTCCGCACGGACATGAATTTGACTGACACGGGCAGAGTTCGGCTGGAGGGCGACCTGCGCCGTTCTCCTGATTTACTGCAGATGCCAATCAAACTTGATGTCGCGTGGGACAAGGGCCAGCTTGGGCAATTATCCACTCTGGTGATGGGTAAGGACCGCGGCTGGCGTGGTGGGCTTAGCAGTAGCGTAGAGCTCTCAGGAACGGTAACCAACCTGCACATTGTGGCTTCGGCCGAGCTCAGGGATTTCCGGCGCTATGACATCAACCGCAATCAGATGCCCAGCGTGACTACGCGCTGCCTGGGCGATTACCAGCATAACTCCCTGGAAATGAAATGTGATACTCCGCTGAGCGGCGGTGGCGTCCTGCTCACCGCACGCTGGGCGGCCAAAACGCCGCGAGACTACGACCTTTCCATGGTGGCGACCCGCATCCCGCTATCCATGCTGACAACATTCGCGCGGCATGCCCGTCGTACGCTTCCCGATGATCTGACAGCGACAGGCGACCTGAACGCGGCGTTCGGGTTCCACTCACGCAACAGCGTACGTGATTGGCACGGCACGGGAATGACTTCAGCATTTTTGTTGGAGTCAGCGGCGGCAGAAAAGGCGTTCGCTGTAAGTCCCGTGCGCTTTCATATCGGTCCAGCGGAGAGTACAACTCCCGCGGTTGCCAGGAAAGGCAAACAGAAACAGCAGCCGCACGCGACTGACGATACGCTCACATTTGATTCCTTCTCCGTGCAAATGGGGCCTTCAACATCAGTGCAGGTACAGGCGACTGCAGATGGGACCAGGTACTGGCTGGGAGTAAAAGGAATGGTTCCGCTGGAGAGGCTGATCGCGCTGGGCCGCGCCACCGGCTTCTCCGCTGACATCGGGAATACTACGGCATCAGCCGTGGTGGACCTGAACATCAGCGGGCCTTGGGCAAACTTTGCGCCACCCGCCGTGCGCGGCACTGCACATTTGCAGAATGTGGCGTCATGGATACCCGGAATCAAAGACCGGCTGGTGATCACTGAAGCCGACGCTCAGCTCAGCGAAATTGAACTGGTGCTGGCTAACATCAAGGCCCAGTTTGAACATACGCCGGTTTCTTTTGCGGGAACCGTAAATCTCCCGTGGAACTGCCCCGGCGCCCCGTCACCATGCCCGCTGGAGTTTGATCTGCATTCTGATTCGCTGGCCATGACAGATTTGGGCAAACTGTTGGGGGTCACCGAAAAGGGCTGGAGCATTCCCTTCTTTTCTGATTCCAGCAAACTACCGGATTTTCGTGCCAGCGGCACGTTGTCGGTGGGCCAGTTCAGCGTGGCACAGTTGCCGCTGGAAAAATTTACTGCACATGTTCAGGTTGGCGAAAAGGCGCTGCTGGTAAGCCGAATCAACGCCAAGCTTGCAGGCGGAACGGCACAAGGCGAGTGGCACGCGGACTGGAGCACGTCGCGGCCACGCTTTACCGCCACCGGCAATGCGAGCGGCGTTGCCATGGACCGGCTTGATCTGAAGCAGCCCGACGTGGCGCTTGCCACATCCTGGGTTAGTGGGCATGCCGACTTAAACTATGCCTTGAAATTCGAAGGCGCAACTCCGCAGGACATGGCTGACAGCGTAAGCGGGCGCGTGGAATACGTGATCAACAACGGCGTTTCTCGTTCCCTGCTGCTGGATGGGGACAAACCCTTGAAGTTCCAGACTCTTCAAGGAGCTCTTGAAATTGATAAGCAGGTGCTGCGGGTGCTGCCAAGCAAATTCAGCGCGGAAAACCGCATCTATGATATGAGCGGAACAGTATCCCTGGTTGATATGCAGACAAAACTCAAGCTGGGCAACAGGAGCTCGCATTGGGAGGTCAGCGGCGCGCTGGACAAGCCGATCATTGCCGCTTCGCCGCACATTGAAGCCACTGCCGCAAGAACACAATGAAGTTCTCCTGGATCATTTTTACTGTCCTGCTGGTTTGCGCTTTCGTGTATTTGAACCGGCGGCAAGATACAAAAGTCGCTGCCGCAGCCGGGTCACCGTGGGCGCAGGGTACATCGGGCGGAACGCATCGGCTGGCCGGCAGCATGCAGGCCAAAATCAACTACATTGAGCAGAACGGAAGCAAAGCCCACCCTGATCAGCGTCCCACAGTGATAACTGAAGAAGAAGTCAATGACTACCTGGCCTCAGGGGAGGTGAAGTTGCCGCAAGGGGTGAACAAGGTGACCCTTGAAGGTCAATCGGGACAGGTGAATGCCTTCCTGGTGGTTGATTTCGATAAGATTCGCGAAGGCCAGAATTCTTCCAATCCCCTAATGGGGCTGTTCAGCGGGGTTCACAACGTAAAGGTCGAGTCCGATGCGGCAGGATCAGGCGGCGTGGGCAAAGTGCATGTGAAATCAGTTTATCTCGACGGCTCGGAAATCCCTCACATGGCGTTGCAGTACTTTGTTGAGAAGTACGTCACGACCAAATATCCGAACATCGGAATGGATTCTGAGTTCAAGATGCCGGACAAGATCGATGTTGCGACCGTTGGGTATCACAAGGTAACGGTGACGCAGAAGTACAATTCGCCATTAGCAATTGGCCATTAGCGGCTAGCCAACCCTCATTTCCTTCAGCTCGGCAATACGGAAAAAGCGTCCCAACAGAACTATTCTTAATCCAATGGCTCAGCCGTCCAATGGGATATTGCCGTTATATCATTGAAGATTCAGTAATTGAAGCAAGAAGGGGCTGTTCTGATGCCGCGATTTGAATACCGTGACTTGCGTCCAATTCCGGCCGCGGAGAAGGCGTTTCTGGATTGGATCCAGAAACTGACAAGGAATTCTCCAACCGTGATGTCGAGCATCGTTCCAAAGTAGTGCGTGAGGAGCTGCATGAGCTTTACCTTGGCCGATACTTATGCAGAGCCCGGCCCCAATACGCCTCTGGCGGAGCAGACTCTGATCTACAGCTTTGATCCGCGGAATGCCACACTGGAGCCGGAATACTACGGCGATGTGGACGCACAGAAGTATGCGGAGCGCAAACCCTTGATCTGGTTTTGGATGATGTTTGACCGCTCGCCGGCAGGCTTGAATCACTGGCTGGGCTTTCGCGTACGCTACATGCTGGCCACGCACATCTTCAAGCACGTCGGCAAGAACGTGAAGATTTTTCACGGCGTGGAGTTCTCCTTCGGCTACAACCTGAGCGTGGGGGACAATTGCACGATTCACAAGTACACACTGCTGGATGATCGGGGCGAAATCGTGATCCACGATGGGTCTTCGGTTTCTGACTACGCCAACGTGTATTCGCACGAGCATGATTTGAATGATGGAATGATCGTCACAAATGTCAAAACGGAAATCGGTCCGCGCGCCAGAATCACCTACCATGCCACCGTAATGAGCGGCGTTCGCGTAAACGAGCATGGTCTGCTGGGGGCGATGGGTGTGGCCACAAAGGATATTCCGCCGTATACCATTTCGGTAGGTGTTCCGGCCAAGCCGGTGAAGGTGAAGTCGATAGCACCGCAGCCCGCGGGAGCAGCGAAGGAGGCAAAGTAGCCCCGCCTCTGGCGTGATAACATCAAGAAAAATCACCATTCCTGACCATGACTGACCAGCCTCAACAGACCAGACCGCGCGTGCTCAGCGGGATGCGGCCGACCGGGAAATTGCACCTCGGCAACTATGTGGGTGCATTGCAGAACTGGGTAAAACTGCAGGACACGCACACGTGTTTCTTTTTCATTGCTGACTGGCACGCTCTCACGACCGATTACGACGACACCTCGCGAGTGGGCGATAACACCGTCGAGGTCATCCTGGATTGGCTTGCGGCGGGACTTGATCCGCAACGATGCACCATGTTCGTGCAATCGCATGTGAAGCAACATGCTGAACTGCATGTTCTGTTTTCCATGGTGACGCCGCTGGGCTGGCTCGAGCGCGTTCCATCCTACAAAGACCAGCAGGCGCAGCTGGCCAACAAAGATCTGCACACCTACGGATTTCTGGGATATCCGCTGTTGCAGGCGGCCGACATTCTGATCTATCAGGCAGATTACGTGCCCGTCGGTGAAGACCAGGTGGCGCACGTGGAGCTTACGCGCGAAGTGGCGCGGCGCTTTAACCAGTTTTATTCTCGCGGCGCAAAATCTCTGCTCAAGGAGCCGGATGTCCTGCTGACGAAGACGCCCAAGCTGCTGGGCATGGATAAACGGAAGATGTCGAAGTCCTACGGGAACTCAATCTTGCTGAGTGAAGAGGCGGCGGCGCTAGCGGAGAAAATCAACAACAGCGTTACGGACCGTCCCAAGCTTACACACAAAGGCAGTCCGGACCGCTGCCCCGTGGGCAATCTGCACCAGATCTTCAGTCCGGCAGACCGCCTGGCCTACATCACTCGAGGCTGCACCCAGGCAACTATCACCTGCGTGGAATGCAAGGCGCTGGCAGTGGAGAGTACGGAGGCGCATCTGCGACCGATCCGGGAGCGCAGAAAGGAATTCGCTGCCAAGCCGGAGTTGCTCAACAAAATCATTCAGGATGGCGACAGGACCGCGCAGCAGTCCGCAGAAGAGACTATGCGTGCCGTGCGCGATGCCGTGGGCCTTTTCAGCATGGAAGGCCTTGAACAACATCTTCCTAAAGACACTGCTGCCATGCGGCTGCAAGTGCCCGAGGCGGCGGCTTCGGCGCAAAATGATCAGGAGCGACGCGAAATCGTTACCGCAGATTGGGTCGATAAAGTATCCAAGTCGAACCCGTTACGCAAGGACAGGCCGCAGATCTTTATTACTCGCAAAGGCCGCAAGGTGGGAGTGCAGACAGCACGCGCGGGAGAAAAGTTCAGCTTTCCCGACCGGCCTTTGAACGTGCTGGTGCTGCTGGCGGAAGAGAATGGTTATCTTCACGATTTTGTGCTGCCGCCGAAAGTGGTCCAGAACCATTGGAAAAGCTTTGCCAGGGAAAACGGCAACGTGACGGTGGAACTCAGGCAGGGCGCGATCCATACAAGTTCAGGCGAATTTTCAGTGCAGCAGTTTGAAGGTGACTACAGCGCGCTTCAATAAGCTGGCACGGTAACTTTGTCAAATTTCACCGATTTACTTCTCAGCAAACTAATCTACTGCTAAATTGCTCGCCGTTGGGTAGAATGGTTTCCCATAAATTCAGCAGCACTCCTGAGGTGAGAGAAAGATGAGATACGCAGCAGAGTTATTCGGCACGTTTGTCCTGGTATTTGCAGGCCTGGGTACGGCTGTACTTGCCGGGTCCCAGGTTGGCAACGTGGGTGTGGCATTTGCTTTTGGATTATCTCTGCTCTGCATGGCATTCGCCGTTGGCCCCATCTCGGGATGCCACATCAATCCGGCGGTAACGCTCGGCTTTGTGGTGGCCAAACGTATGAAGATTGGTGAGGCTGTCGGCTACTGGATTTCACAGATCATCGGCGGCACCATTGGCTCCGGCGTGGTCCTATTCATCGCAACCGGTGCTCCCGGAGGATCGCTGGCATCTCTTGCAGGCGCAGCCAACGGTTACGGTGCTCTGCACTCTCCCGGACACTACGGCGCTGCGGCCTGCTTTGTGGCAGAAGCCCTGCTGACCATGCTGCTTGTTTTCACAGTGCTGGGCGCCACGGATGATCGCGCTCCCGCTGGTTTCGCCGGAATTCCTATCGGCCTGATTCTTACCACCATTATTCTCTGCGGCATTCCCATCACCAATGGTTCGTTCAACCCGGCACGCAGCATCGGTCCGGCTATTTTCGTAGGTGGATGGGCGTTGCAACAGCTCTGGCTCTTCATCGTGGCTCCTATGCTGGGAGGAGTGATTGCTGCAGGCCTGTATCTCGGCATCCGTGTTCCGGCTCCGATGATTACCGCTCGCCAGGCGGAGCAAGCTCTGCCCAGCCACCAGGCAGAACGCAGAAGCGCGCGGTAATTCATCGCAACGGAAGGCAGATAAACACAAAGGGCACAAAGGAAAAGGCAAAGGATGCGCCACCGGGCTCCAAGCCGAGGCGGCTGTGCCGCCGCATACGGCTGATGGTCCGGGCTCTGGCTCACGGCTTGCTCCGCGTGTAAAAGACCTTCGCGGCTCTCGGTTGCATTCTCGAGAGAGGACCCAAAGGCCACAGGCGAAGGCGGCTGGGCCACACGTCTTCGGCGGGTCAGCGCGGCAATGTTACAATCCATCTTCTCCAAACACCAGAGGTTCTTGAAGCCGCTTCGATGAAAGTTCTGCTCAGCCGCGAACAGATTGCGGAAGCTGTGGCCCGCATGGGACAGCAGATCAGCCAGGACTTTGCCGGCGAATCGGTGGTGCTGATTGGC
This sequence comes from Terriglobia bacterium, assembly GCA_963758275.1. Classification (GTDB taxonomy): domain Bacteria; phylum Acidobacteriota; class Terriglobia; order Terriglobales; family Acidobacteriaceae; genus Angelobacter. The sequence goes on from CAVWUW010000012.1 coordinate 242,942, forward strand.
GTGCTGAAAGGCGCGTGTCTTTTCTTGAGCGATCTAGCGCGGCAGATTGAACTCGATGCCACGTTTGACTTCATCGCCGTACGCAGTTATGGCACTAAGAAGGAAACCGCCGGTGAAGTGCAACTCATCAAGGACGTAACCACGCCGTTGCGCGATGTAAATGTGATTCTGGTGGAAGACATCCTTGATACCGGCTTGACCCTGACTTTCTTGCGCAAACATCTCTGCGCTCATCAGCCCAGGGCGTTTAAGATCGCCACGCTGCTGGATAAGCCGTCACGCCGTGCTGTTCCGGTCCAGGCTGATTACGTGGGCTTCCAGATTCCCGACGAGTTCGTGGTTGGCTACGGGCTGGACTTCGCCGAGCGCTATCGCAATTTGCCCGATATCTGCGTGCTGGAATCGACGTGATCGTCGTTATCCACGGCTTCGCCGCGCTGGGGAAAAGCATTCACCGCAACGGACGCAAAGCCGCAACGCAAAGCAGAATAACCACAAAGGACACGAAGGGAAACTATGTGCCCGGTCTAAAGTGTTAAATAATGTCCCCGACCGTAAACAGGCATGAACCCCGCGAGCCTTCACACACACGAAAGACGAGCGCGGTCTCATCTGCCGGACATCCACGTTTTAGACGCGAAAAGGCCATTGCAAAGCACTGGATAAGGATCCGGAAAGTGGTTACAATCCCCCTTGGATGTCACACGTCCTGAGTGATTCCCAGCTTCTTGTACGCCCGTGGCAGGCCCTGGCCGGCAGCATCGACCATACCCTACTCAAGCCTGAGACTACGCGCGAGCAGATTGTCCGCTTGTGCGAAGAGGCGCATTTCTTCAACTTTGCCGCTGTGTGCGTGAGCCCGTGGTGGATTGGCCTGGCGGCGTCGCGGCTGAGCGGATCAAGCGTGAAGGTGGCTGCCACCATTGGGTTCCCTCTCGGCGCCAACCACACTACGGTGAAGCGGTTTGAGGCCGAAGAAGCGATCCGGCTGGGCGCCCGGGAGCTGGACATGGTGATGAACATTGGAGCGCTGAAGTCGGGCGAGCGCCAAGCGGTGCAGAATGACATTTCTGCCGTGGTGACTGTGGCACACGCCGCCGGAGCGATTGTTAAAGTCATTCTGGAAACGCCGCTGCTCACCCTGCAGGAAAAGATCCTGGGCTGCGAACTGAGCCTGGCCGCAAAGGCCGACTTCGTGAAGACCGCGACGGGCTTTCTGGGCGGGGCGAGCAAGGAAGACGTTTCGCTGATGAGGGGCGTGGTGGGAAATCGCGCCGGAGTAAAAGCGTCGGGCGGGATTCGCACCGCGGCGACAGCGCAGGACATGATCGATGCGGGAGCCAACCGCATCGGCACCAGTTCAGGAGTCGCGATTGTGCACGAGCTGGGCGCGCCGGAATTTCAGGAGCACTAGAAAACATCCGCGTGCGTGCCCTTCGGTTGATTCTCTTTCTGACTTTGTTGACAAGATGCCACCACCTCGGCCGCGTTAGCCAGATCATCCACAAACTGAGCACACGGAATCTCGCTGAGTTGGGCCGCTCGACCACAGGAATTCTTTTTTGCTTCAGATAAGCATCGGCGTATTGAGGCCGACCTGCGTGAGAGTTTCCACAGCTGCGGCCTTTCACCCCAACGGGAGCAGCTCTTTAAGCTGTTATCATGAACTGTGGATACTGTAGTCACTTCCGCTACCGATCAACGCGTGGATGTAGAAGCCCTGCTCATTGAAGTGGCAGATGTGCTGAACACCACGCTCGACCTGGACACCCTGCTGCAACGTGTCGGCGAGGTGGTGAAGCGGGTCATTGATTACGAGATCTTTTCCATCCTGCTTCTGAATGAGCGTCATCAGGAGCTGCGGTTTCGCTTCCAGATTGGGCATGTTCCTGAGGTGGTGGAGCGCATTCGCGTGAAAGTGGGCCAGGGCGTGACCGGCCGCGCGGTAAAAGAGCGCCGCACTATCCTGGTAGACGACGTCAGCACAGACCAGAGCTACATTGAAGCGGTTCCACGGGTCCGCTCTGAGCTGGCCGTGCCGCTGATCAACAAGAACAAGGTCATAGGCGTGATGGACCTTGAGGCACGCGAGCCAGGCTACTTCAAGGAAGACCATGCGCGGCTGCTTTCACTCATTGCGTCGCGCATTGCCGTCAGTCTTGAAAACGCGCGCCTGTATACACGCATTGTGCGCCAGGCCAACAACCTTGCCCTGCTCAATGAAATCAGCCGCGACCTCACTTCCATCCTGGATCTGGACCAGCTACTCAAGCGCATTGGCGACCTGCTGCTGAAGATTATTGACTATCAAATGTTCTCCATTCTTCTGCTGGATGAGGACAAGCAGAAGCTGGTGCATCGCTTCTCTGTGCGTTTCAAGGAAAATATCCAGCTCAAGCACGACATTCCGCTCGGGCGCGGCCTGGTGGGAGCGGCGGCGCTGGAGAAGAAACCAGTTCTGGTGGCGGACGTGAGCAAGGATCCGCGATACATCAAGGCCAATCCAGAGACGCGGTCAGAGCTTTGCGTTCCCTTGATCCACAAAGGGAAAGTGATTGGCGTGCTCGACCTGGAGCACACGCGGAAAGCGTTCTTTACTGAAGAGCACGTCAGGACGATGACGACATTGGCGGCGCAAATCGCCATCGCGGTGGAAAATGCACGGCTGTACGAGCGAATTGCGCTCGAAGAGCGGCGCATGGAACGCGACCTGGCGATGGCCCGCGAGGTACAGCATCATCTGTTGCCGCCGACGGTTCCGAATCTCAGAAATGCTCAGGTGGCTGCGCGCTTTAGTCCGGCGCACGCCATTGGCGGCGACATGTATGACTTTCTTGATTACAAGCCACCACGAGCCTGTCTTGTGGTCAGCGACGTCAGCGGTAAGGGCGCTCCGGCGGCTCTATATGCAGCGCTGGTCAGCGGTATCATCCGCAGCGTTGCCACCGGGGAGCCTGCGCCGGCAACTTTGCTGGGATCAGTCAACCGTGGCTTGAACCAGCGCCGGCTGGATGCTAATTACGTTGTCCTCTGCTGCGGACTGTGGGATGACGAGAAGCTGACCATGCGCGTAGCGAATTCCGGGCTGCCTCGTCCTATTTATTGTCACCAGGGTCACGCACATATGATTGAGGCTGCGGGCCTGCCTCTGGGAATGTTTTCAGATGCTGGATACGATGAAACCACTATCCAGGCTTCGCCCGGCGATGTGTTTGTGTTCTTGAGTGACGGAGTGGTGGATGCAAGCAATGAGAAAGACGAACAGTTTGGACGAGTCCGGGTGGAACACGTCATCGACAAACACGTGGGAGAAACGGCGCAGGAAATTGCTGATGCTCTCTTTCAGGCTACTTCTGAGTTTTCCGCCGGAGCTCCGGTTTTCGACGACCAGACGGTAGTAGTTCTAAAGGTTACGGCTTGACCTTCTCGCCTGAATTTGCGAAATATTAGAAAAGTCCAAAGAAGTTTAAATTTTGCTCGCGACAGCGTTACTGAACTCACTCCTGAAGCATTTCTCGCCCTGGCTAAGAAAATCCGCTAAATGATCGCTTTTAAAAGAAATGTAGAAATGACCCCTGCATTGCGTGTAACGAAACGCGCTGAGAAATAGCAAATTAAAGACTTTAATCTGATTCTCGTACTTTTCTAATACCGGCGCGAGTATTCTCGCTTCCAGGCTGAGGTCGTTAAGCGAAAACCTCGAAGCGAACGCATGACCGATACGCATGCTCATGCGCAGGTATCGCTAAAAGCGATGTAGCAATAGACCAGGAATCATATCTGGCAATGCCACTTCCGGGCAGCCGCATCAATCCGCGCTGACAGAGCACCAACAACCTGCGCAGCGGGATGTACGTATTACAAAGGAGCGCAGCCAATATGAGCTTTATTTATCTGCCTAAGGACGCGTCCAAGGCACAGTTGAGAGCAGCCGAGAATGCCCGCAAGAACCGTGCGGAAATCCTCAAAGCTTACTCTCAGGGAAAAGTGTCTCGCCGCGAACTTATCAAGTGGGGACTCATCACATCCGCCGGAGCGATTGCTCCGATTGCCGGATTGAGCCCCTTCGTTCCCAGCATGCATGCCAGCGGCGGTAGCGGTAGCGGCGGTAGTGGCGGCAGCGGCAATGTCGGCAGCGGCATACCCACTGGCGCACCACCCAGCCCGCTTTTTGGCGTTCAGGCATTCAGCACGCCGATGCCCCGTTTCGATGTGATCCCTCGCGGCACTAATCCGCTGGGTGGAGATCTCACACCTGTTCCGCAAGCGCAGGCCAACCAGACGCAGCAGCCACTGGATCCTGCCTTGGTCGGAGGACAGACAGGCTTGACGGGCCCCATTGAAGGCCGTCCACCGGGGCCAATCTGGGCGCACCAGCAGTTCGGTACTTTCCCGCCCAGAGTTTCCGTTGAAATGTCACAAAGCCAGGCGCAGGCCAACGCCGTTTATAACCCAGGTGTCGCTTCGCAATTCAACAGCGGCATCAATCCAGCGGATTCTATTCCGCTGAAATTCCATCCCCAGTTCCCCACGCAGAACCCGAACTCGGTTTGGACTTTCAATGGAACGATTCCGCCAAAATTGGTGCAGGGCCGCTACATGGAGCCAATCCTGTTCCGCCATCACAACCGGCTGCCGGCTGATGTGACGCAGAACAACGGCTTTGGCCGCAACACCATTTCAACGCACGAGCACAACGGCCACCACGGCGCGGAGAATGACGGCTTTACCGGCGCGTTCTTCTTCCCCAACCAGTTCTATGACTATCACTGGCCCATCGTTCTGGCGGGTCTGAACAGCATCAACACCAACGCCACCGATCCCAAAGCGGCCACGCCTGATGACAGCGGCGGATCCACCAAGATCCCTGGCGACTGGCATGAAACCATGTCCACGCACTGGTTCCACGATCACATGTTCACGTTTACTTCACAGAACGTGTACAAAGGCAACGCTGCAATGTTCAACATCTACAGCGCCCTTGATCGCGGGAATGAAGGCATCAATGATGGCGTCAACCTCCGTCTGCCTTCCGGCACTCTCAAGAGCTGGGGCAATCTGGAGTATGACATCAACCTGATGCTTGCAGAAAAGGCTTTCGACGCTACGGGCCAGCTGTTCATGGACATCTTCCAGTTTGATGGATTCCTGGGCGATGTGATGACAGTGAACCTGACTTACAAGCCATACTTCGAAGTTGAGCGCCGCAAGTACCGCTTCCGCATCCTGAATGCCAGTGTGTCGCGCTTCTTCAAGATCTCCATTGCTGACGCGCAGGGCAACGAAGTGCCGTTCTTCCAGATTGCGAATGACGGCAACCTGTTCCCGAACGTGATCACGCTCACCGAACTTGATGAGCAAGGCATCGCCGAACGGTATGACATCGTGGTCGACTTCTCCAGGTTCAACATCGGTGACAAGTGCTGGTTCGTGAACCTCTGCGAACACCAGAACGGTAAGAAACCGCTTGCGGACCTCACAACGGCCCAGGCGCTGTCCGGCACTTCGGCCGATCCCTGCGTCGGGAAGTTCCTGGAGTTCCGGATTGTGCGTGATCCGGCTCAGCCAGATCAGAGCCAGTGCTTCAATGGAATGGCGATGATTCCGAACCCGGATCTTTCCAATATTCCGGTTTCGCGTACTCGTACCTTCACCTTCGGTAGCGGCGCTTCTCAGCCTTTGCCCGTGCGGGATGAAAACTTCACCACCGGTGCAGGTGGACAGAAGGGACCGTGGGGCGTTTCCACAGATAACGGCCCCATGATGAACGCGAGTTGGGGACGCATCTCGGCTGCGCCGGGCTACGGCACCCGTGAAGTCTGGACGCTGCAGAACGGTGGCGGCGGTTGGGATCACCCCGTCCACATCCACTTTGAAGAAGGTCAGATCCTGGCCCGGAACGGCAAAGCTTCCAACGTTCCGGCATGGGAAAAGGGCCGCAAGGACGTGTATCGCTTGCGTCCGGGTGGAAGTGTGACCCTGACCATGCAGTTCCGCGATTGGGGCGGCATGTTCATGGAGCACTGCCACAACACGGTGCATGAAGACAATGCCATGCTGGTTCGTTGGGAAATCGACAACGGAGGCGCGCCGTTCCTGCGTCCGCTTCCCACGCCGGTACCTACGCCGCAGGGTGTCACCTTTGTGGCTCCGGACGATATCGCTCCCACCGCCTTCTAATCAGGGGCGCAATGAGCGCAGCAAGACAAGCCGGCGGGTCGCAAAACAGCGGCTCGCCGGTTCTGACGTAAAGCAATACATTTCTGAAAGCAGCAAGATCACTTAGGATTTATCAGGAGATTTTTCAAATGCGACGGAGAAGTTGGGTGACCATTGCTGCAACCTCGCTGCTGATGGTTTGTGCCATTGCCCTGCTCTATATCCGCCCCGTTCACGCTGAAAACCGACGCTGGGGAGCCAATTACTTTCCCAATGTTCCATTGGTGGATCAGGATGGAAAGACAGTTCACTTCTATGATGATTTGATCAAAGGCAAGAGCGTTGTCCTTGACATGATCTACACCCACTGTGTGGATTCCTGCCCTCTGGAAACTGCACGCCTGGCGCAGGTCCAGAAGATGCTTGGCGACAAAGTAGGAAAGGACGTTTTCTTTTACTCCATCACCATTGACCCCAAGCGCGATACACCCAAAGTTCTGAAGCAATACGCTCAGAACTATCACGCCGGTCCTGGCTGGACGTTTTATACCGGAAAACGAGAAGACATTGAACTCATAGCCAAAAAACTTGGCCTGTACTCGGATCCCGATCCGAACAATCGCGACGGTCATCAGCCTGGAGTTTTGATTGGCAACGAACCCACGCAGCAATGGATGCTTGACGCTGCTACTGACAATCCGCGTTTCATGTCGATCATGATCACTGACTGGATTAGCAACTGGAAGAACCGGAGCGGGACTCCGCTGCGCAGTTACACGGAAGCTAAAGCCGTGCAGAAGGACGGCCGCTACCTGTTTGCGCGTCATTGCGCGGCCTGTCACACTATCGGCCACGGCGATAAGATCGGCCCGGATTTGGAGGGCGTGGCTGACGTGCGGGACCCAGCGTGGCTGGCGCGCCAGATTGCTACTCCAGATGAAGTGCTCGCATCCAAGGACGCCATTGCAACAGCGCTGTTCAAAAAATACAAGCAGGTGAACATGCCCAATCTGCGGCTGGACGCAGACGAGGTTAGCCTCATCATTGACTTTCTCAAAGATCCATCGCAAACGGCTCAGTCCAACGATCCATCGAAAGCAAAGTCTTTCGATCTGGTGGGCAGCCATGGACACTAGCAAGAGGAGGCGCAGCACACATCATCGCAATTGCAGCGACGCCACGTTTTTCTACAAATCTGCAGCGGCGGCTCAAAGAGCTGCTCACAACAAGGCTCAATTGGGACGCACAGGTAAACCAATCTTTTTGACCAGCTCTTGAAAGCGATAGTCTGAACGCATTTCATCAAGCATTGGCTCAACTGCCAGCCAGGTCAGGCCATCGGCCCGCTCAGCGAGAGCTTTATCCAGCCAGGCCATAGCGCGGTCGCGGTCCCCCATGCCCGCGTAGAGCATGCCAAAATAAGTTGGAGGAATATAGCGCTTGCTGAACACCCTCTTGAACTGCTCCGCCATTTTTTGCGTTTCTTCCTTGTGCCCGCTGACGGCGTAAGCCAATCCCAGGGCTGCATCCACAAGCGGGATCTCACCAGGTCTCTCCGATGCCGCCTTTAATTGTTCAATTGCTTTCTTGCTGTTGCCCATCCGCATAAAGGAACGGCCAAGTATGAAGTGCAGCATGAAATGCCTGGAATCAAGCTGCAGGGCCTTTTCGCACTCCTGCGCTGCGCGCTCAAATTCGCGCCCAAAATAGTACGCGAACGCCCTGGTCGCGTGGACGGCTACCAGGCGGCCGGGATCGGTTTCCTGCACAATGCGCGCTGTTTTCTCTATTTCCGCAAATGCATCCTGGCGGCGATTGAGCGCCAGCAGTAACCATGAATACCACAGGTGTGCGGAGGAATTATCGGGATTCAAATCGATGGCGCGGCGATAGTTCTCCTCTGCTTCTGCCCATCGCCAATGGTAGTGGTGATCTACCAGCGCGAGTGCAGTGAAAGCCTCCGCCAGTGAGCTGTCTAATTCCAGTGATCTGCGCGCCGCTTCTTCTGCTTTCGGCATGGCTTCACGCGGCGGCAACAGATCAAATGGCGCTATCGCCAGCAGGGCATAAGCGCTGGCCAGTCCCGCATAAGCAGGAGCAAATTTTGGGTCCAGCTGAATTGCGCGTTCAAAATCTCCCACGCTCTTGCCAATCTCGGCTGCCTGCATCTTGTGCAGTTGATACCGCGCCTTTAGATAGGCCTCGTACGCTTCCGGTTGGGTGCGGGCTCCACCCTTCTTGAGAGCATCAAGACGCGCGCTCTCGGGCAATTTCAACGCAAGATGGATTTCCCCGGCAATCGCCTCTGCGATCTCAGCCTGAACACTCAACACATCGCTAATATCGCGCTCGTAAGTTTCTGCCCAGAGTTGCGTCTGGTCTTGTATTTCGCAGAGCTGCGCGGTAATTCGCACGCGATTTCCGGCCCGGCGCACACGGCCTTCCAGAACGTAATCAATACCCAGGTCGGCCTTCATCTGTTCCAGAGATTTGCGGCTGGAATCGTAATTGAGGGCGGTGTTGCGGGCGATCACGGCCAACTGCTCAGGCTGAAGCCGGGTCACCTGGGTGATCATTTCTTCGGTGAGGCCGTCAGTAAAGTAGGAGGCCTCCCCATCACGGTCATCCCCCAGATGCCCAAAAGGCAAAACGGCAAGTTTGATTTTATCGGCGGAGCGGCTGGATAAGGATTCCGCTGCCACGCCCGATTGCTGCCGCCCGGTAAACCACGCCGTCAGTTCAGGCCGGTATGCGTAAACTGATCCCAGCTTCTCATGCTGGTGACGGTATACGGGCAGGCCTTCTTTTTTTTCCCAGCGCTGCACGGTGCGCACATCGCGCCGAAGAAAACTGGCAATTTCCTTCCATGAATCAAGCTTTTCTACAGGGTTTCCGGTGGTCATGAGCTTCGGCCCTCATGATACAGCAGGAATGAAGAATTCAGTGCCAGCAAAGCGCTTCAATCAGTGCTCATCGTGTGGGCGCGGCTATTCGTATCGCAGCGCTACCATGGGATCAACCTTTGACGCGCGCCATGCCGGGATATAACAGGCAAGCAGCGAAATCGCCGCCACAATAACAACAACTACCACAAAGGTGAGAGCGTCAGTGGGTTTTACGCCGAACAGCACGCTGCTCAAAGAAGCAATGAATCGGCTGGCAATCAATGAAAGCACGATTCCTGCTGCCAGACCAATCGCGGTAAGTCGCAGTCCCGATTTCAGCACCATTTTCACAACATTGCTCCGGCTGGCGCCCAGAGTGATCCGCACACCAATTTCATGCGTGCGCTGTGCAACGGCATAGGAAACAACCCCGTAGAGACCTATGGCTGTCAGCACAAGAGCCAGCCCTGCGAATCCTTCCAGCAGCATTGCCTGGAATCGAGGAGTGGTCAGTGTGGCCGCCAGATATTCGTCCATGGTCTTGATGTCATAAAGTGGCAAGTCAGGATCCATGGAGGAAACTACGCTGCGCACTTGTGACGTCACGCTATGAGGGTCAACACTGGCGCGCAGGCATACTGCCATGGATCCAAAGTTGAGCTGCGTATCAGGAATGTAATATTCAGGGCGATCGTCCACATCCAGCCGGCGGCTCTTCACATTCCCCACAACACCCACAATCTCCCGTGGCTGCGGCTCACCATGATTGGTTGCGCCGGGGGTGATGTGCTTTCCCATCACATTCTCGTTGGGGAAGAAACGCTGGGCAAATGCCTGGTTCACGATCACCACCCCCGGAGCCTTATCGTCGTCCCGCTGAGTGAAATCCCGGCCGGCAATAAAGGGTATGTTCAAGGTGTGGAAATAATTTGGAGTAATGACCTTGATGTCAGCGGAGGGCTCGTCTGATTTCGGCACCGGACGTCCTTCAATCTGAAAGGTGATAATCGAGTTGTTCCCGCTGAGGGGAAGACCCGCAACTGCGGCTACTGATGTAACTCCGGGAATGGCCTGCAATCGGGGCAGGAGTTGGGTGTAAAACTCAATTTGCTGTCGCTCGTTATATTTCTTGTCCGGCAGATCGAAATTGATAGTCAGGACGTTGTGCGTGTTCATCCCAGGATCAACCGACAGAATTCGATGGAAGCTGCGCAGCAGCAAACCAGCGATAACCAGCAATGCCAGGCCAAGCGTGGTTTCGGCAATCACCAGAGCTCCGCGCAGCCTCTGGTGTGTACTGCTGGCGGTGGTTCCACGGCCTTCTTTCATAAACTCAGTCAGGTTTGGACTGGAAGCGCGCAATGCGGGAACCAGACCAAACACAATGCTTGTCAACACCGCAATGGCTGCAGTAAAGGCGAGCACCGTGCCATCAAGACTTGCGCTTTCAATGCGACGCATGTTCTGAGCATTCAGGCTGATGAATACTTTCAGTGCCCACATGGCAAGTGGAATGCCAAGAAGAGCTCCGGCTACTCCCAGCGCAAGGCTCTCAGTCAGCATCTGCCGCACCACGCGAGTCCGGCGCGCGCCAAGTGCGGCCCGCACGGCAATTTCACGATTTCGCTTGCTGGCCCGCACCAGGAGAAGATTGGCCACGTTCAGGCAGGCGATCATCAACACGACAACCACCGAAATCAGCAGGATCATGAGCTGCGTGCGATTGTTGCCCACCAGGTGCTCGAGCTCCTGGGTAACAATGGCCACGGGAAACTTCTTGTTGGTATCAGGATATTGCGCCGCCAGATTGCGCGTGATCAGGTTCATCTCTTCGCGCGCGCTCTCCAGTGTCACTCCGGGCTTCAGCCTGGCCACGGCTTGCAGAAAATGCGCACCACGCTGCGCCGTGATTGGCTGCTCTTTGGGATTGGTTGTTTCTGCTTCAGGAGCATATGTGCGCCAGAGTTGCGGAGGGTCATCCTCCATGGGAAAAACATAGCCCGCCGGCATCACCCCAACCACGGTATAGCTCTGCTTATCCATCGCGATGGCACGGCCCACAATGCCGCGATCGCCGTGAAAAGCTGATTCCCAGAGCTGATGGCTCAACACCACAACGCGCGTACCCGGCTTTTCTTCGTCCCGGGTAAAACCACGTCCAAGGAACGGCTGCTGGCCCACAACATTGAAGAAGTCGCCAGAAACAGTCACACCAGAGATATGCAGCGGCTGTTCCAGGCCGGTGAGAGTAAAGCTGTCACCGTGATAAGAGGCTATTCCGTTGAAAGACTTCGCATTCGCCCGCCAATCGAGAAAATCAGGATAGGAAATCGCAAAGGGGCGCGCGACATCCTTCTGATTTGAGAATCCTGATGTCACGTAGAGAAGGCGGTCTGGTTCAGGGAACGGTAAAGGCTTGAGCAAAACAGCATTCACGATGCTGAAAATTGCCGTGTTGGCCCCAATCCCGAGTGCCAGGGTAATGACGGCAATCGCGGTAAAGCCCGGCGATTTGCGCAACATGCGCAGAGCAAACCGAAAATCCTGGATGATTGCAGTCACACTTCACCTCTCTGCAAATCAGCGGTAAGGCCTTCTGACCTTACCGCTGTTGAAGTCGTCTTCTATGTTGATCTTTCCTGAGCTAATTGCTAGTGGCTGGATACCTTCTTTAAACCATCTCCGCTTGGCGGGCGGCCTCAGTTTCTTCCACAACCTTGCCGTCGAACAGGTGGACGGTACGCTCGGCATGCTTGGCAAAGCGCGCGTCGTGGGTCACCATGCAGATGGTTGCGCCTTCACGGTGCAGTTGCTGCAATAATTCCATCACGGCTTCGCCATTGCGCGAATCGAGGTTTCCGGTAGGCTCGTCCGCCAGCAGGATGGAAGGAGATCCGCCCAATGCGCGGGCCACGGCAACGCGCTGCTGCTGACCGCCTGAGAGCTGTGATGGGTAATGCCGCATACGGTGCGCCATGCCCACTTTCTCGAGTGACTCCTGCACGCGCTTTTTGCGCTCAGCAGAAGACATGGAGCGGTAGGTCAGTGGCAGTTCCACGTTTTCGTAGACGGTGAGATCGCCAATCAGGTTGAAGCTTTGGAAGATGAAGCCAATCTCCTGATTACGGATGCGGGCGCGATCAGAGAAGTCCAAACCCTGCACGGCCCGGGTGTTCAGCGTATATGACCCGTCTGTGGGTGAGTCCAGCAGCCCGATAATTGAGAGCAGCGTAGATTTTCCGCAGCCGGAAGGACCGGCAATGGCAACATATTCGCCTTTCATAATATCCAGGTGAATTCCGGATAGCGCATGTGTCTCCACTTCATCCGTATAGAAAACCTTGGTTACATTTTCCAGTTTGATCAGGGTTTGTCCGCTGCTTGCCACGCTTTTCTCTCCTTGTAATGCAAAACCAAATTCTACTCCGTAATTACCGATCCAGCCGGATATGGTCATTGTTATCCCAGCGGCTCATGTCGCTCAGGATCACCTGGTCGCCTTCTTTCAATCCACCCAGAATTTCAATGGTATTGACTGAACTGCGGCCCAATTCCACCTTTACCTGCGTTGCCGACTTCCCGTCGGGATCGATCTTAAACATGCTCACAGTACTCTTTTCCTGTCCAAAGGCCGGCCTGCCAACATACAACACATTATTCAGCCGTTCCAGCGTAATGGTGCCATCCACGCTTAGATCCGGACGTGCCCACTTGGGCAGCGCCTCATCAAACTTCACGTCAACGGTTACAGTACCGTTCTGTACGGCGGGATCAATGCGGCTTACGTTGCCTTTGACTATACCGTTGTGAGTATCAATCTCTGCAGACTGGCCGATGAGAATATCTTTCGCCTGGGTCTCAGGAATCTTCAACTCAGCTTTCAGGTGGTCCGGCTGCACAACCTTCGCAAGAATGGTTCCCTGCGGCACGCGTTGGCCGACCTGAACCGGAGTGTCAGCTCCCTGCAGCACGCCGGTGATGCCGGCACGGACTTTGAGGGCTTCCAGTTGACGATGTTTAAGTTCAGCCAGAGCGCGCTTCTGCTCAATGGTGGCCTGCTGTACCTCAAGTTGAGTTTCAACCGCCTTGGTGCTTTCAGAGATCCTGTCTTGTTCGATCTGATGGCGGGTGCCCATTTCTTTTTCCTTCGCGAGTGACGTCTTTAACGCCGAATCGGAAAGAACACCTATCTTCACCAGCTCACGGTTCGCCGCAGCATCCCGTTTGGCGTTTTCATAGTCCGCTTCCACCGTCGCTGCCTCACCCTTGAGGTTCATCAGATCACTGTCAACTTTGGCCTTGGTATTGTGGTACTCCGCTTCTGCCGACTTCAAATCCAGATCGGCATTCAGGGCTTCCTGGGTGACCTGCGGGTTTGACAGTTCCATAATCACGCTCTCAGGCGTCACAGGCGTACCCGGCAAAATCAGGATCTTTTCGATTCTTACATCCGTTTCCGCGGGTATTAGTCGCACATCCTCAGGAATCGGTACCAGCGTCCCTAAACCCCTCACCTGTCTCATCATTGACCCGCGTTTTACGGTGTCAGGCCAGATGGTTCCATATTCCACGCTGGGAGCCGCCGGTTTCAGCCGGGAAACGCCCAGTGTGATCCCCAGCACCGCAATTACCGCGATCACCGAGATAATTACCTGTTTGCGGCGCTTATTCCTCTTCACTGATTCATCGCGTACGATATCCATAGCGTTATATCTTAAGCACAATCCATGCCAAACTGGAGCTCTGGCAACTTAATGAATCTAAAGAATTAAGACCACGATCAACAGACCCATTCAGGATTTCGCTTGTCCATTCCTGAAAGCGACTGTTCGAAATCGAACAGTCAAACCCTCGCGCGCACTAAGTAACCTTGGTGATGATCCCAATGTTTTCCAGCTACAACGTGTAACATTCTATTTAGACCAGCCTGACGCAATTTGGTTAGACCCTTTGTTCAAACGATGCCGCGGCTTTTCTTCACCGATCAATATGCTCTTACGTTGCCGGAGGCGCATAAGTTCCCTGCCCGTAAGTATGAACTGGTCCGCCAGTTTCTCCTCAACGACGGTGACTTTTCTTGTGAACTGGCCCCCGTGGCCTCTCCGGAAACCATTGAGCTGGCACATGATTCTGCGTATGTTCGTGGCTTTATGGCCGGTACGCTGCCACCTGCAGCGATGCGCCGGATAGGTCTGCCCTGGTCAGAAGTTCTGATAAAACGGGCCATGGCATCCGTGGGAGGGACGCTGGCCGCGGCTCATGATGCTTTAGAAAACGGCTGGGGAGGAACGCTCGGCGGCGGGACGCATCATGCTTTTCGTTCGGAAGGCGCGGGCTTCTGCGTCTTCAATGACATCGCGGTGGCGATCCAATCTCTGCGAAACGCCGGCCGCATCCATCGCGCCGCCGTGATCGATCTTGATGTTCATCAGGGCGACGGAACCGCGGAAATCTTTCGCGGCGACAGTGATGTCTTTACTCTCTCCATCCATTGCGAACGAAACTTTCCCTTTCGCAAACAGCAAAGCACTTTGGATTTTGGATTACCGGACGGAATTGAGGATCAAGAATACCTTTCCCATCTGGATGCGGTGCTGCCGCAGGTACTTGCCTTTCAACCGGAAATAATTTTTTACCAGTCAGGCGTAGATGGCCTGGTGACGGATGTTCTGGGACATCTGTCGCTGACTCACCAGGGTCTCATCGCGCGTGATCGCAAGGTCATGGAAGCAGTTCGCGGTGCAGGAATTCCCCTTGTCCTTACTTCGGGCGGCGGCTATTCGCGACCAATTGAGCTCAGTGCAGAAGCGCATGCCAACACTTATCGCACGGCCTGGCAGCTCTACTTCGCTGGCGAGGGCTCGCTGCGCCTCACATCATCTTCATCTTGAAGTACCTTTAAATATCGCCGCGGAAATATACGAGCCCAGCACGGCTTGCAGCCAGACTTCCCATGCCAACAGCTTTGGTCGTAAGATTTTTGCTCCTCATCGGGTGCTAGGCAGCGGTTGATTGGCTGCGCACGCGCGTGATCAATCCTTCGATAACATTGATTGCTTCGTCGACCGCCACGGCTACAGGCTCGCTGAGCCCGATGGTGCCTTCCTGATCCGGATCGACAGCGGCCGGCTCACATCCCACCACCAGCACGCGCCCTGTCGTGCCTCCCATGGCACCAACCAACTGCAGCACAGCAACCGGATTCATGCTGTGAGCGTCTGGCGCCGCGGGCATTGCGCTCGAAGGCAATTCCGGCTCAAGCGTGTAAACCGTTCCTGCCTCACCACCGAGTGGGAGTGCATCCACCAGAATTGCAAGATCCCACTCCTGCATCAGTGCAAACGCCAGATCATAACCGCGGATGCCAAAATCTTTTACCACAACACCTGCAGGTTGCGATTTCCCTGACAGGCGCTGAATAACCTCAACTCCGAACGCATCGTCCCCCAGAAAGATGTTGCCAATCCCGGCAATCAGTACCTCACCCTTCATGCGCAACCTCGCCATTCAGCGCCATGGGCTCGACTTCTGCTGGGGAAAAGAAGAAGCGGTGCCCCGGCTGCCGAAGCATCCCCAGGTCGCGGCCGGGATCATCTTCCAGCACTACTGCCAGATGGATCTGATCATCAAAATCGCACTCAATTGCCTCAACAATCGCCACCTTCCCTTTGAGGGCCATGTCCATGATGTCAGCCGACTTCTGCGGCCACAGGCGAACACGATCTCCTGCTTTTACCGGCACGCCAAAGATGCTGACGGCATCCATTGGTTTTTTATCCTGTTCTTCGCTCCATTCCATAGTGTTCGGCTACATCCGCTCCAGCTTAATGTAGCGCCTCATATCGGGCAGCATCGATATGAATCCATATACCGCTGCGATCCCCGCGATTATGCCAATCCATTTCACCGACTCAGGACATTTCATGGTCTCACTCCTGTGTTAAGTCGCGGCAAGCGCCATGGCTTCCGCTATGATCCTTCTTCACGGCCGGCTTTGTGCGCTACACCGTGTAGATCCAAGATTTCTTTGGGAGTGAGCGATTCCGTCCGCTGCAATACCGCACGCCCTAGTTCGCTCGCAGCTCTGATCTCGTTCTTCTCCGCGTCGGTGAGCGTCATCACTCGCAAGGTGAGCATCTCATCGATCTCTGTGCTGTCAAAAAAATCGCCGTTGCTGTTGGCCGCCACCTTGGGATGATCGTACAAGATGATAGGCGAGATCAACATGGCGCTCCCGTCGCCTTCCACTCCAGCGAGGACTGGAAAAACACCTTCCTGCTTACAGGTCGCGGCCGGCGCGCGAAGTTCAGCCGGCGGATCAAGCAAGGAGACGAACTGGCCTTGAGCCACGGTTGCTACCGCATGCGCTGACACGAACGCCTGACGAAGCGCATCGTCACGAGTGTCACAGGCGCCAGAAGGGCTGCAGTTAGTCGCAGTCATCCTCAGTTTGAACACGGAATCCCCGACCATCTCTGCAGAAACGCGCACCGTACCTGTTATCGCAGAGCACCCGGTGCAAGTGTCACCTGCAGTGGGAAAACCAAAGTCCTGGTGCACTGGGCATGAGATTAAATCCCGCACAGCAACCGGGCCGATGGCAGCCGTGCGCTCCACTGCATCCGCAGTTGTCAAATGAAGAAAACGAAGCTCCGCCGTGAAGCTAGGCTGATCCCCTGTCGCAAGCATTTCCGCCTGAAATTCTGATGACTCTCCCGGATGCGATACGGCATACGGTTGCGGCAGCAGTGTCCCGAACGTCCACCCTTGTGAGCGGTTCTTGAGCGCTGACGGGCGATACGGATAGAGAAGGTAGCCCTCGTAAAGAATTGCGTTAGCCAGAGTCCGAAGGGCCGTCACATCCATGTCGCACCGCGGCTGCCGGAACCCCATGATGGAGCATCAAGCACTTGACGACACGGCAGAACCGGAATACGGCAGGAGGTTTCCAATGACCACGGGATAGGCGCCATCTGAATCAACTCGCCCACGTTATAGATGACCCTGCCACTGAAGAGCAAAGTAAGCGGGACCTCGCCCGCTTCGAGAGCTCGCAGGTACTTGGCTGCGGCGATGTTCGGGTCCAGAGTGAAAGGAACTTGCAGGTCAAATCGGGTGCTCCCAGTGAAACCGGGTACCACCGCATTGATCGTCGTCCAGAACAGCGGCCGGACGGTGGTACCCCATCGGTCCCGTTCACCGAACAGATCGGCCAGAGCTCGCGCTTCTGCCTCACTATAACGCCGGCGCGCAGGCTCAATCTGCACCTGCGCTGTCAAGGCAATGGACTGGACCTGCTCCCCGGTACAGGCATTCACAATCGCCAGTCCCAACGACATGGCAGGTATGGGGATTACTTCCGCCGATTCGACCTGGAAGCGGAGATCAGGCAACCTGCTCCTCCACACTAACGGCATCGGAGCGCAGCGCAGCAAAGAAGTTTGCCACCTCGCGCCAAACGTCATCTCCGCCGGTGAAACCTTGCCAGTGTTTTCGCACAATTCCAGAAAGTTCGTAACAACGATCGATGGGAACAATGTAGTAGCCGGGCGGGCTTGCCACCCGGTTCACCAGCAAGGCCTCTACATCCGGCTGCATTTGTCCAATGCGAGGATGCGCCGCCACTATGCCCTCCCACGTCTCAAGCGTGAGCAGCGATTCGGTGGCTCCGCCGGGACTGGGGTAATAAGCAACCACGCGATTCGCCGGGCTGCTGAAAAAGAAAAAAGCCAGGTTCACCGGGACCGAGAGTGATTCCCACTGGAGATTCTCCACGGCAATATGTGGCAAAAGATACGAATCACGCGGGATTCGGCGATATCGGCCAGCGCCATCCTGGAAGAGAAAGGCGCAAGGATCGCAGGCGCAAAGGATACGCCGCGCTTGCGGATCTAAAAGGTGGGTGTGTCGGCCTTCCAGCGCTCGCGCGCACAACTCGCACCATTCTGTCGAAGAACGCTTGAGCCGCAGCCGCTTCAGGGCCATGAGCGATGCTTCCGAAATGTTTTCTGTTTGCGGCATGATCGCCTTCACGCCGGTTGAATGCTGGGCATCTTTTTGTCGATTGGACCGTGCGCCTTCGGGTTGATGCTGGTTGCGCTCCGGGCCGTCGGGATGTCCTTCTCTCGCCCAGGCTCCTTCCCTCCACTCTTCAGGCGCTCTTCCCCGCGCTTTGTTCCCTTGGTGTGCGACGGCTTGCTGGTTTTCTCAGTGTAGCGGTCAGGCATTTGGATACCTCATTTTTCATTTGTGCCGGCGGTTGCTGCCGGTAATGGATGCTGCAGCGCTTCCAGCGGAACAAATCCGGCACCGGATCCGCCGCTCTCCTCAATGATCACCTGCTCAACCTCGGGAGCGGCGTTGCGAATCGCCTGCTCGATAGTTGCGCCCACAGGTCCGCCATGGCTTCCAGCAGTGACTTTAATCCGGACGCAGTCCTCCTCAATGGTGATGATTTCGAGCTTTGCCTCACGCTTTTGTAAGTAAGGTTCGAGTTCGGCCACGGCTCGCCTCACGCGCATGCTGACTGACTCGGGGTGAAGATCATGAACAAGAAGCATGCTGCGGATCAGCGGATCACGGTCCAGGCCGGCGAGAATCGCCTCGGCGGCCTCGCTGTTTTCGATCAACTGAAGCATTCGTTCCAGGGCCGTGGTGTGAAAGCGCAGCACGGATGCGAGTAGCTCAGTTGTAACACTGCGGCAGGCAGGATCAGCAATGGTCTCAAGCTTTCGCAACTGGTTCTCAAGTTCGGCGAAAGGAGGCTGCAAATTGTCGTCAGGCATTGTGCCTCATTTGTTCATCAGCCCCAGCATTGGAGAATGTTGGGCTGAGAGAAGTTTTCCTTTACCCAAAAACATGTGCACGCCACACGGCAGGCATGGATCAAAACTGCGTACGGCCCTCATAATATCTATACCCTTGAACTTGTCTGGACCGTTCTCTTCGAAGATGGGCGTGTTCTGTACCGAATCTTCGTATGGGCCGGGCGTACCGTATATGTCGCGCGGTGAAGCGTTCCACGGTGTTGGCGGATATGGATGATAATTCGCGATTTTCTTGCCGCGAATCACCACGTGATGTGAGAGTACGCCGCGCACTGCTTCATGGAATCCGCAACCAAATCCCTCCTCGGGTACCTGAAACTGTGCCCAGGTCTTGGTATGTCCCTTGTGTACCTGCGCGATCGCCTTCTCTACAAAGAACATGGCCGCTGCAGCAGCGTATGCCTGGAAGTATGTGCGAGCCCGGTCACGTTCGATTGCATTACTCCATTTTGGGATCTTCCATTCAAGTTCCATCTCCGGCAGCTCTGCGGTTTTCGGCAGGGTAATGTTTACCCCCTTGCCTTTATGGGCTTTGACATAACCTATGTCGACCATGCCGCTTAACGCTGTTGCCCACAGCCGGGCAATTGGCCCGCCTCCCGTATCGAGCGCCAGATACTCTCTGGTTTTTTCGTGATACCAGCGCGGAGACATCACCCACGAGTAATTTCCCCGGAAATCACGTTTCTGCGGCAACGGAGTGGTCGTCTGGTTCCAGGGATGACGTTGGTCTACCGGGTTCCCCAGTGGGTCCGTTTTGACGAAAAGCTCTTTGTCCTCCCAGTCCTCGTAATAGGAACTCCCCAGCAGAATGCGGATTCCGAGATTGATGTCCACCAGGTCATTGGTCACCAGTTCGCCATCCACAATCACTCCCGGAGTCACGTACATCTCCTTGCCCCATTTCGACATTTTCTTGTACGTGTAATCGCACTCATCGGGATTCTGCCATGAGCCCCAGCAGCCGAGCAGGACGCGCCGCTGGCCGACTTTTTCGTACCCCGGCAGCGCCTGGTAGAAGAAGTTGAACAAGTCATCGTGCAGGGGCACGCATTCCTTCATAAAATCGATGTACTTCATCAGCCGAACCATGTAATCCGTGAACACCTGGATGGTGGCGACAGTACCAGTCCCTCCTGGATACAGCGTGGAAGGATGCACATGACGGCCTTCCATCAGGCAGAACATCTCCCGTGTCAACCGGCTCATCTGCAGTGCTTTTTTGTAGAAGCTCCCAGTGAAAGGGTTGAGCGCAGTCATGATATCGGCAATAGTGCGATACCGGTGCTTGTCGGCATTGGGCGATTCCGTCCTCTGCGCTTTCGCCCACACGCTGGGATTGGTCTCTTTCACCATCTGCTCGCAGAAATCCACGCCGACCAGGTTGTCCTGAAAGATGTTGTGGTCGAACATGTACTCTGCGGCTTCACCCAGATTGATGATCCACTCTCCCGTATCGGGAGTCTTCATCCCGCAAGCCATATTCTGTGCATAGACAGCGCAGGTGGCGTGGTTATCGCCGCAGATCCCGCAGATGCGGCTGGTGATAAACGGCGCGTCGCGCGGGTCCTTGTTTTTCATGAAAACGCTATATCCGCGGAACATGGAAGAAGTGCTGTAGCACTCGGCCACCTCGCGGTTTTCAAAATCGATCTTCGTATAAATGCCGAGGCTGCCTACGATCCGTGTGATGGGATCCCAGTTCATCTCGACCAGGCTGCGCTTCCCGGTCTGAGGCTTTCTTTCTTCTTTGGTGATGGTGGTCATTATCTTGCCCCCCTGCCATTTCTGTACGTAGTCGGCTCGTACCCGGTTGCGAGATTCGGTCCCTTGTGCCGCCACTTAGGCTCCTTGTTGATCCCCGAATTGGTGATTGCACGCAGAGTCCGAATGACCGTTCCGTAGGTCTCAACGGCAACCGAAGATAGCCGAGCCCCTGGCGGTTCATCCATGAAAGGCATTACTTTGTCTGGAAAGCCGGGCATCGTGCACGCAATACAGATGCCGCCAACATTGGGACACCCTCCGATTCCGCGCATCCAGCCGCGTTTGGTGACGTTGCAGTTGACCACCGGACCCCAGCAGCCAATTTTCACCAGACACTTCTGGGAGCCGTATTCGTGAGCAAAGTCTCCTTGTTCGTAGTAGCCGGCACGGTCACAACCTTCGTGCACCGTCTTGCCAAACAACCAGGTTGGCCGCAGCTTCTCATCCAGTGGAATCATCGGAGCCATCTGGGCCGCCTGGTAGAGCAGGTACAGCAAAGTTTCAGTCATGTTGTCAGGCTGCACGGGACAGCCGGGCACATTAATGATCGGAATACCGGCCCAGGATTTCCATTTCCAGCCCAGATAATCCGCCAGTCCCATCGCGCCGGTGGGATTGCCGGCCATGGCGTGTATCCCGCCATAGGTGGCGCACGTCCCCACAGCCAGGACGGCAAACGCTTTGGGCGCAAGACGGTCGATCCACTCCATTAGCGTGATTGGCTGGCCGTCCGGACCATTGCCTATGCCTGTCCAGTAGCCTTCCTTTTTTATTTTTTCGTTGGCAATTGAGCCTTCAATTACCAGGACGAATGGATCAAGCTTGCCCTTCTCGGCCTTGTAAAGCCATTCCATGAAGTCATTGCCGCCTTGCTCGTAGGCGAGGACACGGTTATGTAACACAATCTTGGGAACGCCCGGAATATTGCCCAGGATCAGATCTTCGATGGCCGGCTGTTCGGCGGCAGTTACAGATACGGTATCGCCATCGCAACTCAACCCGTCAGGCAGCCATATCACGTGAACATCCAGAGGGATGGGTTGTTCCGGCTTGAGCCAGGGGAGGCTTATTAAACGCATATGCGCCTCTCTTTCATGCACAACAGGATGGACCTGAAGGCGGTTGGAAAACTTTGGAATGAAATGTTGTATCGAGAATAGTCACAACGCCGGTGCAATTCTGGCCGATGAGCCGGGAGGAGAAATCTCTTGAAGTCGGTGGAGATCAGCGTCTCACCTCGTTGTACACCTATCTTCGAATTGCCTCTCGCCCTGCCAGATCTGCCAATCTGTTGGCTGGAAGAAGCCGGTTCAAGGGACAACAGACGTCTCCTTTTCAGGAGCTGCGCCCAGGTTGCATGCAACTTCAAGATAAATATCGCTTTGCGATAAATTAGGTATACACAGTACCTAGAATCGAGGGGTGTTTCGGAAGTTGCCCTTCAGGAAAATAACTTCCCGCTGCTCACGATGGCGTAACCCGGCGTAAGAAAATCACTTGAATGCCCAGCGCTGACCTGTTCTGAATTTTCTTTTTCGCTGATCGCGATGACCTTACGATAACGGCGATCAAGTTGAGTGCCCAGTGCGCCTAGGGGACTCTGGAACTGACAGCAGGATCTCTGGCTCCGGCCGGACTTTACCACTCTGACAGTGACAGCCCCTGCAAATATCTTTGGACAACATCTGCAAGGGCCAGGATGGACTTTGGATCTGCCCCGTCCTGGCATGTTGTGCCAGGACCGCGACGCAACACTTATGTTGTGAACGCAGTATCAGCGATCGGGTTGAGGGCTGAATGCTAAGTTCTGATTGTCGACTGCTGAGTTTGCCAGCTCGCCAGCGCCGGCGGAACCACTGGCGGACCGTAGATGGGTCTGTCCTCCAGAACGCCTGTCCTGGAACTCCATGCCTCTTGCGTCTCGGAGGTCAATGCCACCCCCAGTATCCGCTCCTGGTACGCGCTCACCACCTCCATAACGTCCTTCCACTCCTCTGCCAACCTCTCTTTCTCCGCAAAAACCTGCAGTGCGGTGGGAACCTGCGGCCATCGCCCAAACCTCAGTTGAAAACATTTCGCGCAATGCTTCCCGAATCGGTCGTATTCAGAAACGGTCGGGATCTTTCCCAATTTGCGCACCACTCTGGCCCAATCTTCAAACAGGGTCTTCATAGGCACCGGATGCCCTGCTCCCTGGCGCTTCAATCCTGCCTGTTTTCAGGACATCGTTGTACATGCCAAATTGTTTTCTAAAGGCGCGGGTCATCAACTTGCCCGCTTCCAGAAACTTCACTAAGGTTGGCGCTTCGCCCTGTTCTGCGGCGAGCTTCTTCATCAGGCTGATCATTTCTTCTTTAGTCACCGTTTTTCTCCACAAATGAAAAAAGCCACCCGAAGGTGGCGATTTTGAAGTTTGTTCCTAAACTTTTTTGCCTAAACCCAAAACGAGAGTTGCTATAGCCAATCTCTAGGCAATTCCTCTTTCGAGTAACGTTCTGAACCAAGATTTGCGATACATGACCGGTTCCATTTTGGGCCTCATATCAAAATTTTCGAATACATGACTGGTCAACCTTGGGCTCCATATTGCTAACATTAAATGCATGGCTAACGCACAGGTTACGTACAACAATATTTTTGCTCCAAACTACAGCGTAACCGGCATCAGGCAGGACGCGGGAAGCGGAGGCCCTGTTGTGATCACCGGGAGCTACCAATCCAACAACCAGCCGCAAGGATTGCTCTATCGCGGTCCGCTCTACCCAACGGACGGCTCTGGATACATCTTTCTGAACCCGTCGTTTCCCAATCAGACTGTTACGACCTCTATCTTTTATGGGCCAAACACATCGCTTTTCGATCCCACTATCGGCGTCGGGAATTTTCGGGCGGTAGGCAGCTACAAGTACTCTCAGGATGGCGGAAAGTTTGACCACGGAATGATGTATCAAGGCAGCCCCAGCGGCTCTGGAATCTGGACTCAGATCAATGTGCCGGATTCCGTGGCAGGAGGACCGGTGGCCTTCGTCATTCCCCACAGCACTATGGGAGACCTTGTCGTGGGGGACTATGATTTGAAGGACTTGTCATCCGCGAACGCATTCATCTACAACGTGAAGACCGGGGCGTACACAAAATTGACGATCGGCCGCTTGGCCACTGCCTATGGCATTTGGCAGAATGGCGGTGCCTCCAGTTCTTCTTACACCATCGCCGGCGGCCTGAAGCCCGAACACGGAATCAATGTCGGGTACTTGGTGGATTATGACGCGAGCAGTGGTGCTTTCAGCAATTTGACGCACTTCAGCTACAACAACCAGCCGGGCATTGTCACCCATTTTGAAGGGATCACGGCCTTTAGGAGTGGCTACTCGATGGCGGCCGAAGGGGACACAGGGGCCGCTTTCGCAACTATTCCCCGGAATCCCGATGGCTCGTTTGGTAAGGCAGAATGGGTGCCCGTCAAGAATCCAAACACCAAAGGAATAAGTACCGGTAATTCAGTCCTGGAAAACAATCTGATCGGCATCTATGAACCCGGCAGCGGCATTCAAAGCTATGTTGCTACCGTCTCACTTTAGACATGCCAAATCAGGCATGTCTGTACTCTAAAAAGCCAGGTGGGGCAGCAAGTGTCCGCGAATCCAGTATTCATCTGCGCTCTCTGCGGTAAGCCAGGTTTCCGTTGCGACCGTTGCAACCGTTGCGGTAAACGCCTCGATGGCGGCAATTATGCCTCTGGCCGGTTGCTGAATCTTTTGATTTTCCGATCACGGCGATCACGTTCCATACCGGCGAATGAATCTTGGCTGACTGCTGAGCGCCAAATGCTGAGTGCTGAGTGCTGGTCTGGTTTTGGCTAAGCGCTAAAGGCTAGTCTAATGGCTTGCTTTACGGGCACACTTCCAGTTCGCATGCTGAACAGCATCTACCGCGGGACCCCGGCGGTCGCGTCTCAGTAGAAATCTCAAGCTGGGGAGATTCCACTTCGGGTTCCCAATTCCCTGCCCGTTATTAGCGTGCGCAGGTCCGGGAAAACCGTTCAGCGGTGTCGCCCGCAGCTCCGGCCCATAAAGCCGTTCGCTGCATGAAGGAAACAGGCTGTTAAACCCACTTCCCGGCAAGACCCAGGATCTTCCTCCGTTGCCTTCTGGATGCGACCGGCGTCCCCTTTGTCATGAGCGTACGAAGGAGGACACGACTGAGGACGAAGTCGAAACATCCCGAGGCTGTCTCCTCCGCCATGCTGATTCAGGAGTTTTCACGTCAAGACTCATCCTCTCGAGACACCATCCTGAGCCGAGCACACCATGCTCTCGTCCTCTCTCGTCTCGCAATGTGACGGCGAAGGATCTGCTCCGCCGCTGCTTCGCGAAAGCCATTTCGATATCTCGGGTTCAGAAGAGTCGTGTACGGTCGCCCTCGGCTGTGAATGCTTCGATCGCAAGTCGGAGCATAGTGCCGTCAAAAGGAGCCCGATAATTTGTGGCTACTGGCGGGCTCTTCCCCTCCCGATCACTGCGATTCATTCCCGTCCGCTGCTTCTGTTCCTCTGTGTTTCAAAGGTTTTTGGGCTTTCGATTGACGTTTTCGGTTCCGGACCAGATCGGCGATCTGTTGCGCAGAATGCTCGATTGGCTGTTCCCCGTCCAGAACCAGATCAGCATGCACCCGCGAGGGCAATATGTACTGCTCATTTCCCGTCCTCACTGTGGCATCGTACTGCGACAGTACTGACTCCACGGTTCGTCCTCGCTCGCGAACGTCACGAGTTTTGCGTCTGTCCAGGCATCTACTGTCTGGAGCAGAGACAAAAACTGAAAGGTCAAACATGCTGCGCACATCCGGCCAGTGCAGGATAAAGAGTCCTTCCACAACAATAAAGTCGCCCGGTTCCACGGCCTGGACTTGCGCTGCTACCCGGCTGTGCGTCGCAAAGTCATATACCGGCTGTTTGATTGATTGTCCCTCTCGCAGCGAAGCAAGGTGCTGCGCCAGCAGGCTGCTTTCCAGAATGTCAGGATGATCAAAATTGATACGGCAGCGTTCCTCATATGAGAGGTGGGATAGATCAAGATAGTAGGCGTCTGTTCCAAACACAGTGACTTCGCCCGACAACTTCGAAGCCAGGCACTGAGCGATCGAGGTCTTGCCCGAGCACGACGGGCCGCCAATTCCGATGCAGAAAGGTGCACTGGAAGCCATGAAAACTAGCTCCGCATCAGCAAGCCGACAATAGCAGCCGACATAAGGTTAGCCATGGTTCCAGCCAGCATGGCGCGAAAACCGAGTTTGGCGAGTTCGTCGCGCTTGTTGGGCGCCAGCGCCCCAATGCCGCCTATTTGGATCCCTATAGAACTGAAATTTGCAAACCCGCATAGCGCGAAAGTGGCAATGGTGAACGATCGTGGATCAAGAGCGGCCTTTTGCGCGCCGAGCAGTGTGTAAGCGTAAAGCTCATTGATCACCATGCGCGAACCCAGGAGATTACCCACGGCCGTAATGTCCTTATAGGGCACACCAATGAGCCACGCGATGGGGGCAAAAATCACGCCAAGCACCTGCTCAATGCTCCTGGGAAAAAAGGCAAAGTGGTTGTGAATCCCTCCCATGATTCCGTTCAGCAGAGCAATCAGCGCAATAAACGAAATCAACATGATCCCCACGTTGAAGGCAAGCCTTCCTCCGTCAATGGTTCCGCGCGCGATGGCCGCAAGCAGATTTGCGTCTTTATGCATGGAGGCTGGATCAATCTCGACTGTACCGGCCGTTTTCGGGTGCTCGGTTTCCGGGACCAGCATCTTGGCCATCAAAATAGTTCCGGGCGCCGTCATGATCACCGCAGCCAACAGGTGGCGCGCCTCAATTCCGTATTGAATGTAAGCTGCCATGATCCCGCCGGAGACGTGGGCCATCCCGGCGGTCATGATGGTCATTAATTCTGAGGTCGTGCAGTCCGGCAAGAGTGGACGAATGCTCAGCGGAGCCTCGGTCTGCCCCATGAAGATGGAGGCGGCCACGTCCAGTGATTCGGCGCCGCTCACAGACATGAATCGGCTCATGGCCCATGCCATTCCTTTGATAATGCGCTGCATGATCCCCAGGTGATACAAAACAGCAAAGAAGACGGATATGAAGATGATGGTCGGCAAAACCTGAAATGCAAAGATGAAGCCGACCGTCGAATGACCCGGCGGCAGAAAGGGCAGATTCACGTTGGGATCAGCCGGAAGGCCCAGATTGCCGAATACAAACGCCGATCCGGCAAACGCGTAAGACAACAGCTTATTGACTGCATCTCCGGCGTGCGTCATCACGCGTTGGCCCCATTCGGCATAGATCACGATGAATGCGAAAACAAACTGCAGCCCCAATCCCCAAATCACGGTCTTGAAGCGAATGGCGCGACGGTTCAATGAAAAGAGATAAGCAAGCGCAAGTAAGACGATGATGCCCAGCAGGCCGGCGAATCGTGACATCCCTGTCCCTTTGCTACGAATCTGGAGATTTTTGACCGAAAAATTCCCGTACATTTTAGCTGCTGCTGTCAAATCCCCGGCCCGTTGAAATCAGGGATGTTTCTTCGCAGATGGAGCCCGTCGGCTCGCGTTTGCCACGACAGGGAACTCCGTTTCAAAGCGGGTGAATGAAGCTTTCAACTGCTTCTCCTCAGCGGATTTTTCACTGGGCGGCAGAAAGCTGTACTCCAAGCTTGCCCTCACCATCTTCTTAAGCCTCGGGATAGCTAAAGTGGTAAGTCTCCACTGCGCGCTCATATTCCTGCGTAATGCTTGACCGGGACACGCCGGCGTCATCGGTCGCCAGCGCCACAGGCACACCGTATTTCAGATACATCGGCAAAGGATGTCGGTCTCCACTGACTCCCAGAATCACGTCGTTACTGGTCAGGCATATTTCAACAAGAATTTTCTTTGCCGCCATCTCTTTCAGCAGAGCAATCGGATCCTGCTCCTGCATAACATCCACGCCATGCCCGATGCGCTCGGCGTGGCCACGCTCAATGGAAGCGCGAACATGGTACATGTCTTCCGGCGGGGCAACTGATGGAGTCAACTCGCCGGCGTGGAGCGTAATGTGCACTTTGGGATAGAGCTTGTGGACATAGTCGAGCATCTGCATGTGCAGGCTGAAATCGTGGATCGGCAAATACCAATCTTCTGCCATCACAAGATTCAGGCCGACGACGCGCGTATCTTTTGATGCCATCTCAAAGCCGGCAAGAATTTGCGCGAATACCATTTCCTTAGGCAAGCCTCGAGCAACCTGATACAGGTAGCGAGCTTCGACATTACAGCCCGGATCGGCCTGCGGCTGGCCACAGTGCATCTCTTCTTTCTCTTTCGCTTCGATCTGATCAAGGCTCCGGCTGGCCTGAGTCACAACTTCCGGCAATCCGCCGGAAAGCAATGCTTCACGCATTTTTACCAGATCGCTGTCCCAGCCGATGCGTTTGCCCAGCGAGGCTGCCTGCCCGTTATCAGGATTAAACATCAGCTCCATGTATTGCAGGTTTTCGCGAGCCGCGCGTTTCCTTACTTCCACCAGCATCTCCGCCGTGTGGCCATTAGTGGCGGCGCCAAATCTGCCGAAGGTAGCAAAAAAATGGTCATGGCCCGATTCTCGCGCCGGGGACCAGCCGCGCATGGAGAAGGCCTCAAGCAACTGGGTGTAGAGATCGGGATTTATCAAAGCGCTGCTGGCCGGAGGCTTGTCCGAAGTGCGATCACAGGCGACAAAAGTTGAACTCGAAACAT
The DNA here is from genome assembly GCA_963758275.1 of Terriglobia bacterium. Classification (GTDB taxonomy): domain Bacteria; phylum Acidobacteriota; class Terriglobia; order Terriglobales; family Acidobacteriaceae; genus Angelobacter. The sequence continues at coordinate 271,355 of CAVWUW010000012.1, forward strand.
CCACGCACAGTCCATCCTGCGCGGCCCATTGAATGAAACTCTCGGCGTAGATCGCGCCAGAAAGATGATTGTGCAGGTCAGCCCCCTTGGGCATGCGATGAAGAAAATCCAACAGGAGCGAGGGCTGGCTGCGCACTGAATCAAAATAAGCCGCGGTTCTCTTCTCAGCAGCCGATGTACCACTCTCCCGTTGCGCGGGCCGTGCAGATTTTTGCGGCCACGCAGCAGTTGAAATTAAAGCCAGCAGAATAAAGCAACGGCAGAATTGCTTCACACGCATCTCTCTTTAGCTCCTCGCTTTAAGGCAAGGGGCAATATAGCATTACAATTCCGAGTTGAATCTGAGAAAAGTCTTGCTGCGCAACGCATCGACGTTGTGCATCCGAGGAAAATGACCAGCCCAGCAGCGCACTCGCGAGAGTCAAACATGGATGTCGTCGGCCAGGCGCAGGAAGCGGCACATTTCATTCAACCAAAGATCAAAGTGCGCCCCTCGCTCGCTGTTGTTCTGGGCTCGGGGCTGGGAAGCTTCGCCGACGACCTGAGCGATTGCGTGCGAATCCCCTATTCTGAGATCCCGCACTTTGCACTTTCCACCGCCGCCGGCCACGCCGGACAGCTGGTGGTCGGAACAGTTGGGAAAATTCCTGTGTTGACCATGCAAGGACGATTCCATCTGTATGAAGGCTACCCTCCTGCCACAGTCGTGTTTCCAATCCGCGTCTTTGCCCGCATGGGCGTGCGAGCAGTGATTCTGACCAACGCAGCCGGAGGCATTAATCTGGAATATGGTCAAGGAAAGCTGGTCATGGTCACCGACCACATTAATCTTCAGGGACAGAATCCTCTCGTGGGCTTTGAGGACGAGCGGCTTGGCCCGCGGTTCATCGATATGACGGACGCGTACTGCGAGAAATATCGCGAAATGGCCCTGGCCGCCGGGAAGAAGCTTGGAATTGACCTGGGACAGGGCGTCTATGCTGGCTTGCTGGGGCCCAGTTATGAGACTCCAGCGGAGATTCGCTACTTACGCGCCATAGGCGCCGACCTGGTTGGAATGTCCACAGTGGCGGAAGTGATTGCTGCTCGTCAACTGCGCATGAAAGTCCTGGCCATTTCCTGTGTAACCAATATGGCAGCGGGGATTCTCAAGCAGAAGATCAATCACGAAGAAGTTCTGGAGACAGGCAGACGGGTCGCATCAGAATTCACGGCCCTCCTGCGCGAAGTGGTACCCATGATCGTTGAGGATCTGCGAATCGACTCTGCAAACTGCTAACGTCATGCTATATGCGTCACAAACAGTTGGCTGCGATGCATCGTCCACTCAGCCACTATCGCCTATAACGCGATAAACAAGTTTCCTTGGCTCCTTGGGTAGCTCCGGTCCAATCGTGTAACTTTCTGCAATCAACGGCATCGCCATCTCAAGGCGATCAGTTGAGTTGTAATGCACAGTGCACAACGACTCTCCGGTGATTACTTTTTCGCCGAGCTTTTTGTGGACCACGATTCCGACCGCAGGATCGACCACATCCTCTTTCTTCCCCCGTCCGCCGCCGAGAAGCACGCAAGCGGTACCAATTTGTTCACATATCATGGCGCTTACGTAACCCGAAGCCGAACTTGGAACCTCCGCAGTATGGCGGGCGCGGGGAAGCAAACCTGGATCATCGATGACTGCGGCATTCCCGCCCTGGAACCTGATCATTTCCCGGAACTTGTCTCTGGCTTTTCCGCTGCAGATCATTGACTCCCCCAACTTTCGGCCTTCCACAATATTGTTCACGCGCTTGCCGAGCAGAAACATCCAGGAAGAAAGAACCAAACATAGCTCACGAAGGTCCTCAGGCCCCTTGCCGTTGAGCACGTCAAGGCATTCCATCACTTCCATCGCATTGCCAACGGCCCGCCCCAGGGGCTGATTCATGTCTGTTATCAGAGCGACAACCTTCTTGCCCAGGCGCTGCCCGGTTTGGACCATTAGCTCGGCAAGGAAAACCGCATCTTCTTCTTTCTTCATGAAAGCGCCGCTGCCGGTTTTTACGTCAAGCACCAGAGCGTCAATGCCTTCAGCCAGCTTCTTGCTCATGATGGATGCGCAGATCAGATAAGGGCTCTCGACGGTGCCCGTAACATCACGCAGGGCGTAAAGCTTTTTGTCGGCTGGCGCGATCTCGGCGGTTTGGCCGATCATGGCGGCCCCGCATTGCCTGAGGACACGGCGAAACTCGGCGGCCAAAAGGTTCACATTGAAACGCGGGAATAGACTCAAGCTTGTCGAGAGTGCCGCCGGTGTGTCCCAGTCCGCGTCCGCTGATCATGGGGACGTAAAGTCCGCCGGCCGCTACCACGGGAGCTACCACAAGGGAAGTTTTGTCGCCCACACCGCCGGTTGAATGCTTATCGACCTTTGCCGCTGGCAGCTCGGCGAAATTCAATACCTGGCCGGAATGCAGCATGCACTCGGTAAGTGCGGCAAGCTCGGCGCGAGTCATACCGCGAAGCAGCACCGCCATGAGCCATGCGGACACCTGGTAATCAGGAATTGAGCCGCGCGTGTAGCCATCAATCAGGAACTCGATTTCTGCTCGCTCCAGTTCGCCGCCATCGCGCTTTTTACGGATCAGGTCCGTGACATGCATGCCGCGTCAGGATAGCCGGAAACTCTGCGGCAGTAAATCACTGATCGACATTTCCCGAAAGCCGTTCTGTCCTTTGAAGATCACGGTGGCGTTTTCGCCAAATTCAAAGATTACCTGGCGGCAGGCGCCACAGGGCGAGCAGGGTACGTCATCGGCGGTGACAACGGCGACGGCGCGAATAGAAAGCCGGGCAGCCTTGGTTTGTTGCACCGCGGTAAAAATGGCGGAGCGTTCAGCGCAGTTGGTCAGCCCATACGAAGCATTTTCCACATTGCAGCCGGTGAAGACCTCACCCTGTTCGGTTAGCACGGCTGCGCCGACGCGAAAATTGGAATACCGCGCATAGGATCTCTTCAGGGCGTCACGCGCGGAAGAGAGAAGCTGTTCCCGCTCCTGAGTAGAAATTGGCTTGGCTGACATGCGACCACATTACACGAGCTCATGCCTTAAATTGAACTGCTGCGCAACAGCCTCAACGCTTTCTTAATGCGTCCTGGTACGCTTCCAACAACTGCGGATCGTCGATGGAACCGTGATGGTGGATCTGCCTCCAGCGCTGGCCGTCAAACCGAAGCACTCGCGTTGTCCTGATTTTCATCTCGAGTCTTTTTCCTTGTGTTTCCACATAGCCACGCTCCCGGCCAACCACATAAAAGATCTCCTTGAATCTGTGCAGAGTGTAATCGTGGAACTCAAAATGATAAGCGCCGTCGACGTGAAAAAGTCTCTCGTATACAGCCATGATCTCGTTCCAGCCACGTTTAATCCCGCCGAGAGGATTGTCCATAGCTGACTCTTCGGAGGCGTCCCAATTCTCTTCCATAAGTTTGAGATCACGGGAATTCAGGGCGCGGTAGAACTCTGATAGGGCATGGAGCGGATCACGAACATCAGTCAACTGTTCCTCTCCGGTAATTGCTTTCTCGATCGTCACGATTCCTGCCATCTTTACATCCTCTGGTCTATATGGATTGTCTCAGCGGCAGGAGAGATTCAATGACAAGGCAAAATTGCTGATTTCCAATTTGGCAGCTTGAAGATTATTCGTGTCACTTCAGTGACGCACGTTGAGGCTCATTGGACTGCTGGTCGTAGAGGAGATCAAGCGCTTTGACCAGGGTTCGGGCGGCTGCACTGTTGGGCGAATCATGAAGCATGAGTTCGGCCTGATGCGCGAAGACATCGACTGCCTGAGCTTGGGGAACATACGTGCGCATGTGCGGATCAGTGATGAGCCAACCGGCGGAACCCGCATCTGTGGTCTTGCGGATGCTGAACACACGCTCAACCGTTTTGCCCGGCAATACTTTGCCTTGGTCTATCGCCATCGTCTCCGTAAATTTGAGAACAACGGTTCCGCTTTCGTGGCGAACCTTGATGCTCTGGACCTCGATCCGGGCCAAAACTGAAATCGGTCGGTCCGCTCTTAGGCCAGCCGTCGGTCCAAGCAGGGCTTCTGCGGTCTTTTTACTGCTCTCCATCACCGCTGAAGCAATCTCTTTTTTCGATGGCTTATTACGCTGTTTTATAACAGCAACAATTCCAGCATTAATCACGGAGTCTGTTGGAGCCGTATCCTGCGGTTCGTCTTCATTTTCTTGCTGCACTACCTGGTCTTCTTGCTGTACTACCTTGCTTTCCACATCATCACTGCTGGCATCGCTATTGCCAGTGGTATCGCTCGGCCGATCATTTGCCTCAGCCATTCCGTCCGCTCCGGAATGGGCGACGGAGGCCAGCAACTCGAGGTCGCTCTCAGGTCCAAGGCGATAACGCAGGAACCGCGGGCGACCGCGGCGGAGCCACTGATGTGCTGTCCATGATTCGGTAATGATGCCGGAGCGCACCGAACTGAAAAACGTCTTCTCACGCGGTGAAACCACAATGCCCACGTGCCCTCGCCACACGATCAGGTCACCTGCCTGCGGCCTGGTCACGCGTTCGAAATCTTCCACTCCGGCATAAAGAGCGCGCGAAGGCTGGTAGCTGTAATTCAGTCCCGCGTGAGAATAGATGATATGAACCAGGTGAGAACAATCCGGCTGTCTGGTCAGCCGCGCGCCCGCCTGCAGAGCGTAATCAACCAGCATTGATCCCTGTTCAGCAGAGAGCAATCCGCTGACATTCGTTGCGGTTGCAGCGTTGCGGGCCGCTGCTGCTGCGACAGTCAGAGTGCCGCACAGCAGCAGCGCCACAAAACCGAGTTTGGAACCAGGTCTCATTTTGCGCCGTTTTCAGCGTCTAGGTATTGTCTGATGATTCCAGTGTCCCCGGAGGGTGTCTTACATGGTTCGGCAACCCGGGAGTACATGCACTGGAGAGATGTTAAGCTGGACCTCTGGCCTAAGACGTAAAGCACCGGCAGTTCCCGCAAACATGCGCCCAGCATCAAATCTCAATGTCTGGTGTCCCATGAAGAAGTCGCAGTCCAGCAAAGCCTCGCGAATTGAAGGCACGCGAGGCAGGAACAAATCTCATAAGCGTTCCCGAAGACAAGAACAACCCACAAACATTGATACACTTCGGGGCTGGAAAGCGATTGCCGGCTTCCTGGCGATTCCGGCAACCACTGCGCAGCGCTGGAGCAAAGACGGCATGCCCGTGCATCGTGAAGGCCGCTTCACCGTTGCCGATGCTGCGGAGTTGCGCAGCTGGCTTGGGCGCGAATCAGAAATGCCGGCCCCGGCTCACATTGCCACCAACAATGCTGATCTTGCTGCCGGATTGCGCCAGTCGATCGCCGCAATGCGTAGCCACAAGCGCCAGTAACTCAAAGTGGATCAATGCTATCCACAAACTTGCGGAGCCCGGCGAAACTCAATGATGACGCGAGTCTCGAATGTGAGATCAATTTCCGATATCCTTGCAGATAGAAGGCAGTCATGTGGGATTTTTTGAAGTCGATGAACACTCCGCAACTCCGGCTTGCTTGGGCTGTCGCCATTATTGCTGATGCGCTGCAGATCTTTGCCTTTCCCGCTTTCGCAGAGGGCGGGCTTTCTCCTGCGGATGACGCTCTTGATCTCGTTGTTGCTGTAGTACTCATCCGCCTGCTCGGATGGCATTGGGCGTTTGTGCCCACTCTACTTGCTGAAGCAGTACCAGGCCTTGATCTGGTCCCAACGTGGACGGCAGCAGTCTTTTTTGTGACGCGCCAAATGGCAGCGAGCCAGGAGGGCGAGCCGGAGATCCTGCCTCCCGGTCCGGCGCCTGCACCGCGCCCCTGATATTCCCGCCATAGGGCTAAGTAATTTTTTTCGCAAATTCCTCTTGACAAGATATGCTAATCAATTAGCATGTGCTAGTACATTAGCACATACTGATTATGGCTGCTGAAAAAGATCTCCAACTCGGCCGGCGCGAACGCCAGATCATGGACGTGATCTACCGCCTCGGCAAAGCCTCTGTCACCGATGTTCGCTCCGAACTCAGTGATCCACCCAGCTACTCAGCCGTGCGCGCCATGCTCGGGTTCCTGGAAGATAAAGGTTACCTGCGGCACGAACCACAAGGCCTGAAATACGTCTATATGCCTATGCAGGACACTACGCAGGTCCGCGCCTCCGCGTTGAAGCACATGGTGAAGACTTTCTTTGGGGGCTCGCCGGAGCGAGCTGTGGAAGCGCTGCTGGAGATGTCAGACGCAAAGCTGTCAGCGAAAGATAAGCAGTATCTCAGCCAGTTAATCAAGAAAGCTCAGCAGGAGGGCAGATAAATGAACATGCTCGCCGCAATCTCTTCTGTTTTTGTTGCCATGGCCATCAAAGCCACTCTGGTGCTGTTTCTCGCGTGGTGTGGCGCCCTGTTGCTGAAAAAATTATCTGCTTCTGCGCGCCACCTGCTGCTGGCGTTCGCTGTAATTGCGGTGCTGCTGCTTCCCTTCTCTGCTTTGCTGCCGCAATGGCATGTCCGTGGTCTTCCTGATCTCACTTCACGCCTGGCAACCGTGACGCAGAGCACAACAGCTACTCCGGCACTTTCTGTTCAGAACGCAGAATTGCCACAAGTAACCCAGGAGCCGGTTAGTGCTCCCACCACCTTGTCGCGATCTTCCAGCAAATCATCTCGCGTCGAAACCCGTCCGCATACAAGCCGTAATCAGGTCGCATCAAATCAGCAGCAAGAGCCAATTACTGCCCTCGCAACAACGCAATCCATCGCTCCTTCCATCGCCGACAATGCAGGCAAAGCGCGCCATCCTCTTGCATGGCCGCTCATTTGGGCTTTGGTGTGGATACTGGGGAGCGCGTATTTCTGTTTGCGTTCATTGGCCGGCAGGTCGCGGGTGCGCGCGTTGGTACGGCGCGCGTTGTTGCTCTCTGATGCAGGTTGGAACGCGCAGGTGCGCGCTACGGCTTCCGCATTGGACATCACGCGTCACGTTGCGCTGCTCGTGAGTAATGAAACCGGCGTTCCACTGACGACGGGAGTTTTCTATCCTGCCATCATTTTGCCGCCTGAATTTTCTGAATGGTCGCTCTTGCGACGTGAAGCGGTGCTTCAGCATGAACTGGCCCATATCAGCCGGATGGATGCGCTTACTCAGTTGCTGGCCGATCTGGCGGTTGCGCTTTACTGGTGGAATCCCCTGGTATGGCTGATCGCGCGGGCCATGCGGATTTACCGTGAGCGCGCGTGCGACGACACAGTGCTCGCGTCGGGAACAAAGGCGTCAGACTACGCCCATGAGCTTCTTGATTTTGTCTCGGGATTCCACCAACCGGAATTGCGGTCTGCGCTGGCCATCGCTCGGCGCTCCCAGTTGGAAGGACGAATTCTTGCCGTGTTGAATCCGGCGTTGCGCCGAGGGTCCGTCTCACGCCTTACTGCGGTATTAATTGCTGCGATGACTCTGGCGATTGTGGTGCCACTTGCCGCGATGCGTCCTGCGCAGCAGGCAAGTACACCGAACGCTTCGACTCAGAAACCGGTCCAGAGTAAACCCAGCCCCGCTTCAACAGCACCTGCGAAATCACCTGTCGGCACACCATCGACTGCTGCCACACAATCCAGTCCGGCGCCTTCCGCAGACGAAGACACAGAGCCTGCCATAGCTGAAGCCCCTGAGCCTCCCGAAGCACCAGAAGCGGCAGAAGCTCCTGAACCATCGGAAGCACCTGAGGCCCCGGAAGCACCGGAACCACCCGCAGCTTACCCGGCTCAATCAGCCCCAACCGCGCCCGCAGCGCCAGCAGCACCTGCCGCTCCGGCTGCTCCGGCTGCTCCGGGTGTCCAGCCGCGCCTGCAGCACCGGCGGCTCCCGCAGCTCCTTCCGGACCCGGCGGCATAAATCTCGCTGGTTGCGGCCGCGTGCGCATGCACAACTCTTACATCAATGACGATGGAAACCGACGTGTCTGGAAAGCTTCATGGTCGGGAGACAACTGTGATGTGAGCCTGCACGCCGAAGGAGATATCCGCTTCAACGCCGAGGCCACAGCCATTGAAGGCATCTCTTCCGGCGGCTATTTTGAAATCAATGAGCGCATGCAGGACACGTTACGCCAAGTCAGAGTGACACCCGGCGCCTCAGGTCTGGAATACGTTTACAAGATCAACGGCAAGCAACAGACTTTTGACTGCCGAGGCCCGTAACTGGTTTGCCGGATTCCTGCTGTCACTGGAACGCACCACAGGGTTCAATGCCGACGCTCGCGTAAAGCAACTGATGGCTAAGGGAGGCCCCAATGCCGTCCTGGACGAGATCAACAATCTGCAGAGTGACTACGTCCGCAGCATCTACTTCCGCAAACTGCTTGAGCAACCCAATCTACCCGAGCCCATCGTGCTCCGCGTCATCAATCAATCGGCCCAGCAGATCCAGGGAGATTACGAACTGGCGCGTGTTCTCCTCACGCTCAGCAAGCAATATGAATTGCCTGACGAAACTTCACGCACCGCATTCTTGAACGCCACTGGCAAGCTCAAGAGTGATTATGAACACTCGCGCGTGCTGATCGAATTGTTGAAGCGTCCTGATATCTCCGCCGCGAATGTCCAGATGGCGCTCAATTCTGCCTCAGGAATGAAGAGCGATTACGAAAAATCCCGCGTCGCATTGGCGCTGGTGGAGCAAAAATCTTTTAGCCAAAGCGATTTGTCTAATTATCTGAAGCTGGTACTTTCCATTCGTTCCGACTACGAAAAGTCGCGCGATCTGATCACCGCACTTCAGCGCTATGAGCTGCCTCCCGCGGCGGTCAATCAGATCCTGAACGCCGCAGCCACTATGACTGCGGACTACGAAAAATCCCGATTGCTGACCTCCCTGAGCGAGAAAGGCAAATTCGACGAATCTCAGATGGCGAGCTACTTGAAAGTAGTGGACTCCATAAAGGCTGATTATGAGCGCTCCCGCAGTCTGATCGCTCTCATGCAGCACAATACGCTCAGCCCGGCTTCGGTCAACAGCGTCATGGAAAGTGCTGCGCACATGACGGCCGATTATGAGAAGTCGCGCATTCTGCTCTCGCTGGCCGAGGGGAATAAGTTCAACGAAGCTGACATGGCAAACTTCCTAAATGTGGTCGATTCCATGAAAGCGGACTATGAACGCTCACGCAGCCTCGACACGCTGATCAGCCGCAACAAGCTTAGCGACGCATCTCTGGGCAGGGTTTTTGACGCAGTGGGCCGGATTGGGAATGATTACGAGAAGGCGCGCGTTTTAACCACGGTCGCCGGCGGGTATCACCTTGAAGGCGCGTTGCGTGATCACTACATCAAAGCTGCGGAATCAATTCACAGCGATTACGAGCGCAACCGCGCGCTCTCGGCTGTGGTGAGGAGAGCCTCGCTGTAGAGCTCCGCAACAAGTTGCGAATGAGGATTTAGTAAGCCTGCGCCACTCGACTCGGTCACTCTTCCTGCGCCGCTTCTTCAAGACGCGTAATACAGCGGAGCCCGAAAATTGCGACCAGCAAAGCCACAAAACACAGCGCCAGGCTAACTCCCACGCGCGCGTCCAAACTCGCGGAGAGGCGCTGACGAAGGGCCCCGAAAACGGCCTGAGCCAATTCAGGCCCTGTATACGTGCTCAATTGTGACAGGCGCTGCTCCCAGCCAGTTCCACCCACCTGCAAATAACGAACCTCCAGCTCTGCGAGCGTGCCGTGGCCTGCATCGAGGGCTTTGCGTTGAGCGATGAGCGGCTGGGCAGCAGTGCGGTACCAATCGCCTTCCGCCTTGTCCAGATCCTTCAGGTGACGACTTTCATCCGGGCTAACGCTGTGAAACAAGCCCCGTGCCAAGTCAAGCTGCTCGAGTTGCGCAATATCGCCGTTGAATAGATATCGACTAAGAGCAAGCTGCTCGGCTTGGCAGAAAAACGCGGCACGTTGCAGCTTCACTTGCTCGCTCTCTTCTCTGACAGGAAATTGAAGTGATACTTTTACTTTGTTGCTGGTGAGCATGAGGTGAAAGGCAGCTACTAACACCAGAAGAAGCATGGCCAGCAAGAAGCCGCGAGCATTTCTAATATTCTTGTGCGCACTTTCAGTTAAGAGCATGGGAGTCGCCAAAGCCTAGCACAAATCTGCTGCGACCCCGTCCGCCACCTCGACGCGGCACGCCGAAAAAACTGTCTTCAAGGTCATTCAAGCTTCATTACTTTCGCCCGCACCCTCCGGTTCCTACATAGAACCAGGAACTCTGTTGATTTTTGATACACCCAGCGGGTATTTTGTACACAATCAGCTCTGGATTACTTCCCGGAACTCCCGCTCTTTTGTTAATCAGAGTTGGTACGCCAATTGCCCTTCTTTCGACGAGAGCTTGCAGACAGGCGAGGATAAGTGTCGTTTATGAGATCCGGATCCATTGCGGGGATCTTGCTGATGTTGCTATTGTCCTCTGTAGCGCAACAGCCTGCGCCGTCGCAACCCTCACAAATCGTCGCGCAAAGCCGGCAGGCTTTGACTGATCACAACCCGAAAGAAGCGCTTAGGCTCGTGCTGGATGGGCTTGTGGTCTTTCCTGATAACGAGGAACTGGAGCTTCAACTCGCGCGCGTATTCGTCTATGAAAAGCACGATGTGGAGGCCCTGGCCAAGATCAATTCCATTCTGGGTCGCAATCCTTCCAATCGCGATGCCAAACTTGCCCTTGCCCAAATCTACGGCTATCGCGAGGAGTACAAAAAATCAGATCCCATCTATAGAGAGCTTCTGCAACAGAGCCCTGAGGACGAAGCTGCCGCCCTGGGACTCATCCACAACCTGTTGCTTGAGGGCAAGCGCGAGGAAGCACGCCTCCAGTTGCAGGCAGCGCTCCAGCATCATCCCACCAGCCTGCTTCTGCTCGAATACAACGATTATCTTTCTGCTTCGGCGAGATCCACCCAGGAGGCGCGCAGGTTCAACTACGGACGTGTACAGAGCGGCGAATCCTTTTTTTCTGACAGCTCCGGCAATCGATCTCTATATTCCTCCCAGGCCGTGAGCTATCAGATCGCGCGCAACGTTTCCAGCTGGACACGCCTGGATGAAACCGCTCTGTGGAAGACTGCGGTTCCCTACCGAACAGTGGTTTCCGGATGGGAAGAGGTGCGGTGGGGGTTCAATCGTTACTTCGCGGCGAGAGCTGCTGGAGGCGCAGTGCGTTTTGCAGACACCAGCAGCGAAGCACTCTACTCAGGCGATGTCGAAATCTATCCATATAAAGGGGTGACCCTGAGCGGCGGCTACTCGCGCTTTCCTATTCTCCCGACTTTTGATGCCGCCAGCTTTGACCTTCTCTCGTCCGGCTGGCACGAGCGGGTGGACTACAACACAAAGAATTTTTCTCTGAATGCCGCGGGTTATCTGAGCCGCTACACAGACGGTAACCGCTCACAGCGTGAGTTCGGCGAAGCCATGCGATGGTTTCCTCTCGGGAAGATTTCTCTGGGTGGCGGTTACGCGTTCCGCCACATCCATTTTCAAGAGGAATTGGACCACGGGTATTTCAGCCCCAGCCAGTACTGGAGCCACCTTGGAGCCGGCGGAGTGCGGCTGAACATCGGCAAATTTTACCGAGCTGAATATCTTGGCTACCTGGGCGGGGAAAGAATCAACGCGGGCGGCTTTACTACTGCCGGTGAGCTGCAGGTGCGCAACGAATTTTTCTATCGTCGCTTCAACTTTGAAGCCAATTTTTCTCATTTCCAACTGGTCCAGAGCACCGCGGCCTTCCGGTCAGACGTGGTAAGCGGCGCAATCGGCTACCGTTTTTGAACTAACGTAAGGATGGGACTTGGGATGTCTTCCGGCAAATCAAATTCGCGCTTCCGGATCCTGATAGTGGATGATGACGATTCCACGCGCAGCTTTCTTGGCTCGGTACTCACGGCGGAAGGCTACCAGTGTCTTACCGCCAACAGCATCGCCTCAGCGGAAGCTCTTCTCCGGCAGGAGCCGGTACAACTGGCGTTCCTCGATCTTTATTTAGGCACCACGAACGGGCTCAACGTGCTTGACCTTATCAAAGTTCTGCAGCCGCAGTGTGCCTGCGTGATGATGACTGCGCACATGAGCGTGGAGACGGTAGCCAAGTCCATAACCTCCGGCGCTGTTGAGTATCTTGCCAAGCCTCTGCTGATTGATGATCTCCTGGCAGTGGTTCGGAAAGTGCAGGCTACACGCCAACCTGTTGCGGACGGCAGCGGAAATGACTACGCAGGCCCGGAAACATCCATCATCGGACGCACACCAAAAATGCTGGAGGTCTATCGCGCAGTTGCGCGCGTAGCTCCAGCAGATGTAAGTGTGCTGATTCTAGGCGCCAGCGGAACGGGAAAAGAACTTGTTGCGCGAGCGATTCACGATCACTCCAATCGCGCCAAAATGCCTTTCGTGCCGGTCAACTGCGGCGCGCTGCCGGAGAACATCCTGGAGAGCGAGCTCTTCGGCCACGAGAAGGGGGCATTCACCGGCGCAGACTCAACCCGTCCCGGGCTGTTTGAAGCCGCACATGGAGGCACGCTGTTTCTTGACGAAATTTCTGAGACGAAACCCAGCTTTCAGGTCAATCTGCTTCGCGCGGTTCAGGAGCAGCAGATCCGACGCGTCGGCTCCCACAAGTACACTCCTGTGAATGTCCGTATCGTGGCTGCCAGCAACCGTGACCTGACCAAAATGATGGCTGCCGGCCAGTTTCGTGAGGATCTCTACTATCGCTTGAGCGTTGTGGAAATCAAACTGCCGAGCCTCGACGAGCGCCGGGAAGACATTCCTCTGCTGGTACAACATTTCCTCAAGCGTCATAACCAGAAGAACAAGCGCAACATAAAGATCACTGATGAGGCAGTGCGCGTCCTCTCCGCAGCGTCATGGCCGGGCAACGTGCGCGAACTTGAGAATCTGGTGGAGAGGCTGGCCATCTTTTGTACTTCCGGCGAGATTGGTTCCGCCGAAGTGGAGAATGAGCGCCATGTGGTGCACAGCAATGGAATATCGCCTTCTCCGGCGGAGCCAAATTCAGCTAAGACCCTCGAAGACATGGAACGCCAGCACATCGTCCGTGTTCTGCAGGAAAACGCGGGGAATAAATCCAAAGCTGCGCGCGCTCTCGGCATCGAACGCAAAACGCTCTACCAGAAGGCGCGCCGGCTGGGCATTGATTTGCAAGTGGAGCACTGAGGTTAGAAACCGACAGCAATGAAGTGGTTCAGCAAAAATCGGAGTATTGGCGCGATGTCCCGGCGTCGCTGGCTGCGACTGAATGTGCTGCTGCCGGCTGTGGTGTTGCTGCTGAGCATGACTTCGCCGGTCACCACGCTCAATTTGAAGCTGAGCGATCTCTACTTCCGCATGCGTCCGCCGCAGCCGGTATCAGCAAAAGTTGCGCTCGTACTCATTGACGATTCCACGCTCGCGCGTTTTGGCCGCTGGCCCTGGCCAAGACATGAACTGGCGCAACTTATCGATGCGGTCCGCAATCAGCAGCCGCGGGCCATTGGAATAGACATCCTGCTGCCGGAACCGGAAGATCCCCGCGACGACGCTGATCTGGCCGCAGCAATTACTGCCTCGCCCGATGTAGTGCTGGCGACCAAGATTTCGGATTCGCAGCAAGGCAGGCTTTGGAGTGATCCTGTTCCTCTGTTCGCAAAAGCGGCTAAAGGCGTTGGCCATGTGCAGGCAATTGTGGACGATGATGGCCTTTGCCGCAGCCTTCCTGCGGAAGAACCGAGTTTGGATGGCCCGCGTCCTGCATTTGCTGCGAAGCTGGCTGAATTAATTAATCCGCAATTGGCGACTATTGAGACCCCGCGCAATCCCGGCTCGGGTGTAGAACACTCTGACCTGCGGCAGCTCATTATCGATTACCGCCAGCAGATTGAGCCCGGCCAGCCCGACTTCGTTTCGAGACGGATTTCTGCCGGCGATCTCCTGGCTGGAAAGCCCGCTCCACAACTGCGTGGAAAAGCCGTGCTCATAGGCTTTGGAGCAGTCGATATGAGTGATCGAATGTTTACTCCGGTCACCGGACAACTGCCGATGCCCGGTGTTGAAGTAAATGCTAATGCGCTGGAGATGCTTCTTGACGGAATGGTCCTGCAGCGGCCTGGCCTGGTGTGGCAATTCCTGCTCCTTGTTGCCACCGGAGCTTTCGCTTTATGGCTTGTGGTTCGCTACCCGGGAGCTTACGGCTTGCTTTTACTCGCAGGCTTCCTCATTGCGGGTTATTTTGGCTCTTATCTGGTCTTTCTCCACTGGCATCGGATCATCTTTTACGGGCCTTTGCTCCTGGCCGGAATCTTCGCCGCGCCGATTGCGCAACTTGAAAACCTGCTGCTGGTAAACCGCGAAATCACGGCTCGTTTACAGCAACTGCACCAGACCATCCAGCCCGACCATTTACAACGTTTAAATACAGGACCCAGCAACTCGTCTCGCCAACTACATTGGAAACTGGCAGCACTCAGCGAACTCCAGGCTGAACTCTCTTCACTCTATTCATTCCATCAGACGTTGCTCGGAAGTATGCATGAAGGTCTGGCCGTCTACGGAGAAGATGGCAAACTCAGGTTCGGCAACCCGACGTGGAAGAAATTTTGTGAAAAACAATCCGCTTCGCCTGAAACTCTTGCCGCTTTCAAACAGCTGAATTCAGCCTGGCCGGAACTGGCTGCAGTTGCGCAGGCTGGTGGATCCTGGGTTGCAACCGAACTGCCATTGGGCGAGGAGCTATGGCATCTTTACGCGGTCCCGCTGCCCTGGACGTCCTTTGCGCAGGACGGGGCCGTGATGCTGATTGCTGAAGATATCACCGCGCGCAGGCAGCGCGATCAGGCCCGTTCAGAGGCGCTGAGCTTCGTCACACATGAGCTGCGTACACCACTGATTGCAATTCAGGGCTTTTCTGAGCTCCTGATGCGCTATCCCAATTCGCCTGCCAGCAATGAGGCCCCAGCCACCATCTTCCGTGAGACAAACCGGCTGGTCGCCATGATCAACACTTATCTTGAAGTTCTGCGCCTCGATGCCGGCGCCCGTCCTTTGCGCATGACTCGCGCCAGCGTGCGTTCTATGGCGGAGCACGTTGAGAAAGTGGTTCGTCCACTTGCCACTGCCGCCCATATCACCGTGGCTGTGAAGATTGATTCTGCGGATGGAGACGAGCACGTTGTATGCGATGAGACCCTGATTTCCGGGGCCCTGCTCAATCTGGTGAGCAATGCCATCAAGTATGGCGCACAGGGATCAGAGGTCAGCTTGCGTGTGACTTCTCGCGAAAACGAAATTGAATTTTGTGTTCACAACACCGGGCCGGCGATTCCGGCTTCTGATCTAAAACAGATTTTTGAAAGGTTCTACCGTCCGTCACGCAGCGAGTCCATTCCCGGCTGGGGGCTGGGGCTCAGCTTTGTGCGGCGCATCTGCCAGCAACATGGCGGGCATGTAGAAGTAAGCAGTGACCAAAACTCGGGGACCTCGTTTATCTTCACGCTGCCGCGAGGTGTCCGGGAAGTCAGTGAGGTGGCTCCATGAAAACCCGATTTGCTTTCAACCTGTTATGGCTCCTGTTGTGCAGCCTGCTGGCTGCGGCCCAGGAACCACAAAACAGCACACAGTCTCCCCTGATGAGCGCGCCGTTTGCCGGCGCAACAGTTTCCGATTTCAAGGGCAAGGTCTCCATCCAGTTGCCGGGGCAAGGGTTCTCCACGCCGAGCCGAAGCCTGGTTTTGCCCGCTGAAACGCTCATTTCCACTGAAGACAGCGGACGCATGTTGCTCCGTCTGGGTGATGGCAGTGATCTGCTGGTCCGTTCCAACACTCGCCTGGTGCTGAAGGCGCCCCAGCCGGGAGCATGGCGCTATGTGCAAATGCTTTTTGGGCACGTCCGCGCGGAAATCCAGAAGCGTTTAGGCGGCGCGCCGGGGTTCCAGATTGGCACGCCTAGCGCAGTGATCTCCGTACGCGGGACAAGTTTTGACGTCGAGGTGAACCGCGCCGGCATCACTGAAGTGGATGTCCATGAAGGAGTGGTGCAACTCGATTCTGCTAAAGGCATGGGTGAATCAGTGCTGATTCGCGCCGGATATTCAAGCCGCGTCGGTTTTGAATCCGGCCCGGAAACGCCTCGGCACACCGGCGATATGCGTCCTGAACTCGACCGGCCCGGCAGCATGGATAACAAGCACCATGGCCGCGATGATGACGACGATCCGGTAAAACGGCTGCGCGCTTCCACGGGTGATGACCATCACGATGGCGGCTCTGACTCGCATGATTCCGGTGGCAGCGGCAGCAGTACCAGTAGCGGTGGAAGCAGTGGAGGCAGCGGCGATTCGTCCGGCAGTTCCGGCGGGGACAGCCACGACTCTGATACAGGCAAAGACAGTGGAGACCGCGGCAGCCATCGCCCGCCGGAATGGTAACAGTCAAGTTAGAAACATCTGGCACAGGCACCCGCCTGTGCCTTTTTTCGTTGAGCTTATAAAACGAGATTATTTAACCGGTGCTCTTAATCGGTCATGCTCGACACGCAACCACTCTGCAGATCTTTTGAAGTAACTACACAAATTGGTTGATAAATGGCGGATCCAGTCGGGGCGATGCTCGCCGCGTTCCTGTGCAAACCTGGCCAAAGCATATCCATACACTTCTTCTGGAAGATAGCCAAGCCTCTGCATAGACCAACCCTGCTTTGTGTCGCTCTGCCATTGTTGAAAACGGCCGGAACAGTTGCCATTGAATATTCCGAAGCCAAGGAAAACCGTAAGCAGATCCGTCATCGGCTCCATGTCTTTGGCGGACTGGTTAATCAATCCATCGCCCAGCAGAATCACGTGCCCAAGTTCATGGGCCAGAACCGCAACCAGCGTTAGCGGATCTTCCAAATGTGATTGCCTGACAGCTACAACCATCTTGCTGTTGCTGTCTTCTGGGTGCTGGTATAGTCCGGCGCATCCACCACGGCCGCCTGACCAATACGGCAGCAGATTTCTCAACTCGTGAGTCTCATCGGCAAAGATTTCAAACTCCAGGCGGCTTCGGTCTACCTTCATGTAATCGCATATACGACCGAACATCTTTTCCGCCGCTGCCAAGGTTTTATCGAATGGGTCTGGAAAATGTTCGGCGTCCGGCAAGATCACCCTAGCGTCCAGCATGCGTCTGCGTCCCAGCATTCTTGAGAGCCGATCAAAGCCATTCTCAACCCAGGCTCGATCTTCTTCAGAAACCGGGAGTTTGGGGCGTATTCCGAACATAAATGGCTTTTCAGTATAGATGAAGAATAAGGCTGAACTCTGGGCGACGTCACTGTATCCATCCGCCACACATGTGTTCCCTATCAACACAAGCGTAACTTCCACCTCTAACTCTAAGTAGATGAACAGAAAAGACTTATACTCCTAAGCCCTTTGGAACAGCACCTGCTTTATACCTCAGCAGAGTGGTCTTCGGAGAGCGATGCGCCCTGTCAGTGATGGCGCGAAGGATGCGGGAGGTGCAGAGATGAAAAGCACTTTGAACATTCAGAACAAATCCAGTTTCCTGCCGTTGCGTGACGCGGTCCTGTGCAAGGACTGCGAGTTCATCTCGGCCGATTCGGGAAATGCCTGTTCGGTTTGTGGCAGCCGCAATCTTCTCCATTTGAATGAACTGATCAGGAGCGCCGCCGGGCCAGCTTCTGCAGCTGCACGAGACGTATTTCAGTTTTTCCGCTTGCGTCTTGGCAGGCAGACCTCATAAGCACGGGGAATACCCCGGCTTGAGTAACAAAGACACCTGAAGGGGGACACATGTTTACAGCTTCAAGTAGCACTACAAAATTTCAGCTCCAGACAAATGCCATGTTCGGCACAATTCTGATTATCGCGCTGGCGTCTCTGCTGGCGTTTACCGGTTGCGGCAGCAGCAATAACATTCCGAATGCCACCGCTGCCGGCACAGTCATCAATTTTGGCGATGCTCCGAACGACCAGATCATCGCTTTTGAATTGACCATCAACGCAGTGACGCTCACGGGTGGCAGCAATCCCAGCGTGCTGGCGGAGCCCACGGAAATTGAACTGACGCACAATCTGGCGACGTTCGAGCCTCTGTCTCTGGCTACAATCCCGAACGGCACCTATACGGCCGCTACTTTGACGGTCTCTAATCCTGAAATCGTCATTGTCGATCCGACCACGAAAGCAGTCACCAAGCTGAAGGCGACCCTTTCGTCGTCCACGGTGAATGTGCCGATCAGCCCTTCGGTCACGATTGATACCGGCGCGTCAGTGATCAACTTTGATATGGACCTTGCTTCATCCGTCAGCATCAGCGGAACCAATGCCACGGTGACGCCCACGTTCGCTGTGACCTCATCCACGGTTCCCACCGGAGAAGCCGGCGAGGACGACCACGACGGCGAGATGGGAGACTTGCGCGGCACCATCACGAATGTTTCGTCGCCCAAGTTTACGATTCAGCCCGCGCAGACTGCGCAGCCTGTGATCATCACCACGGATGCAAACACAAAGTTTGAGGATGGAATCACCAGCTTCAGCAACTTGACCAGCGGCATGATCGTCTCCGTTGACGCCGTCACGCAAACGGATGGCTCAATCCTGGCTAAGAAGGTGGAGTCTGAGACCGAAACAGGCGACGGAGAAGAGGTTGAAGGCCTGATCACGAACGTGACCTGCGCCGTTGCAGCAGGTTGCCCTAGCGGCGTGAATGTTGCCACGTCCATCGACATCACCACTCATAAAGTTTCAGCAACCTCAACCGCCAGCGCTCCCACGACTGCCACAACAGTCACGGTGCCGATTACTTCCTCTACCAGGTTCGAGGTGCATACCAACCAGGGTGGCGGATCATTCCCGGCCTTTGACTCGACGAGTATCAGCAAAGCGCAGCGCGTGGAAGTAGACAGCGAAAACGAATCCGGTGACAGCAGCACGTCTGTCTCAGCGGACAAAATCAAACTGCTGGAGCAGGGCTTTGTGGGAACCGTCTCAGCCCTGAGCGGCAGCAACTTTACCCTGACAGTGGATGCGCAGTCCGCGTTTGCATCCCTCACAGGCCAGACCACGATTGCAGTGCAGGCGGGCAACGCCCAAAACAAGGGCGTGACGCTTGCCAACGGCGCCAACGTCCGCGTGCGCGGCCTGCTGTTCTTCAACGGCACGTCTTACACGCTGATTGCCTCGCGAGTTGCGCCGTAAGACGAGTTGCGTTGCCCTAAACGCAGGCTATTCATTTACAGGGCTGTGCCCCGCAGCTCAGCCCTGTGACTGAAAGCCAAACGCTCGTGCCGCTTAGCTTCCGGCCCGAGCGCTCCTGGAAGGCGCCTGCCAGTCCGCGCGGGATTGGCAGGCGCCATTTTTTTCGTTGAAAACTACCTTCATTGACTTTTCTATAGCTTCGCAGACCGAACCAGTGCGACACATGAGCCGCAGGCAAGAGCCAGAATTGTGCCGCAGAGAAGGTTTCAACTGATAAAATTGACTCCAGAACGTTCTTTTCTGATGTGGGGCTATAGCTCAGCTGGGAGAGCGCATCGTTCGCAACGATGAGGTCGTCGGTTCGATCCCGACTAGCTCC
>CAVWUW010000013.1:0-139002 GCA_963758275.1 Terriglobia bacterium
AGAAATCTGCCCTCCCGGCGTGCGTCCAAATTCAGGTCGAAGGTGGAAATTTGGATACGAAATTCTTGCATATCATCCACACATACCAGGCTATTTGTCCCGCCCTGAGAGCTAAAACTGCCCAGCGCACCGCCAGGCCCATTTCCCGGAAAATTTCCTGAGGTCATGCCGATATTGGCGCTCACACCATCCATCGTCCAGTAATTGGACTCCGTGCGCTGCCCATTGACACTGAATTGGCCTCCGTTACCTACATTGCTTGGGGCAGTCACTACTCCCGGGGTAAGTGGAAAGCAAATTGAAAGCTCCTGCCGTTCAAGGGCAGTTTTCTGCGAAATTCCGATCAATGACCGTGCTGACGGAAGCGTCTGTTGTATTGATTTTGCCGGATTCAGCGGTAACCGTAATCGACTCAGAGACCGCTCCAATTTGCAAAGTGAAATTGCGGAGAGATTGTCCTGAACATTGAGGTTCAAGCCAGTGAGGGATACCGTTTTAAAGCCTTGCTTATGCACGGAAATCACATAGCGGCCAGGCTTCAATGAACGTATCGCGTACAGTCCCTCAGCATTAGTTGACGAAGTTGTCGCGACGTTCGTATCTATATTCCGTATCTCGACTTCTACTCCTTTGACAACTGCGCCAGATTGATCTGTGACGCGGCCAAGAACAGTTGCGGACTCGGTCTGCGCAGACAGGCGCGGAACCATAAGAAGTGCCGTCAGCCCCAAGAATCCGGCAGCATACGCGAATCGATACAGTACAGAGCAGGGGAACAATCTGCGCACCATGAGTAAGCTCCTTATCAGTCTTGGCGTTCCGCGCTGCCTCGCAAGGGAGTGGGCAAGAACGGACACACTCCGGCATCGGTTCTCAATGCAAGCGAACCTGTACTCTTACTCGACTGTTAAACTTAGGCGTTACGGAAACCTGGGCATCCGCCGTCAGATTGATCTAGGATCGGCTTATAAGCACATCACCGTCCTCTCGCCTGGCACATTGTCAGCGAGCAAAATCAAACTTGACTTGCGGACTTACTGCTCCTTCGTTGTCAGATAATGCAGCAGCAGGATGAGCTTTGTACCAAAATGGGAATTAATTTTTTCTCATGGAAAAGCTAAGGATGGTTGGCGATGCCGCCCAAGTACGCATCTAGCAGCTTTTGGCCTTTCGGGTGGGGGGAGTCCGAGCCCGGAGGGTTCGAGCGTCACAAACACTGAATCGATTTGCCCGAGGATTTTCGGATTATTGCACTTGAACACCCAACGCCGTTGGCGTTTTGTCATCTGAATAGAAAACACCAAGGCTTGTGACCTTGTCCTTTTGCCCTTCCTGGCCTCCCCAAACACGGTAGTGGTAATTGGCATTGGCTAGCTTGGTCTCGTTCAGGTCATAAGCATAGAAGATCAGAGATTTGCCTTCTGTATAGAAGATTCGTCCAAATGCAGGCTTGGTTTTTCCTTTTGCGTCAGTGTCAAATACGTCATAAATATGCAGATTTCGCGCGGTCATCAGGTCGCGGATATCCCTGTCTCGCTCCAGCAATTGCGCATTCCGTCTCTGCAGTGCCGGCCTTTTCTGCGAGTTGCTCTGTGAGTTCCCGAATTTTGATTTCATCTGCAACATAGGACGCCTGCACTTCATTCAGACCGTTTTTGAGCTCGTTCAGTTTTTCCGGTAGTCCTGCGTTCTCATCGATGCTGGCTTGGAGCCGTCCCTGAGTCTCACGCAATTTCTTCTGCAAGTCATTCATCGAAGTTTCAAGATCCGCGCGTGTTTGGAGAAGGTTCTCGTTATTCTCGGAACTTGACTTGAGGCGCTCACCTAAGCTTTCTATTTTCTGGTCTTTCGCGCTTAAATCGTCCTTCAATCGAGCGATCTGGACCTCGAGCGTGGAGTTTTTGAACTCAGGTTTCGCATTCGAAGTGGCGGCAAGAACGGCATCTTTAGAAGAGGATACGGACTGGATCACAGCTGCCGCCGGCGCTTTGGCTTCGCGCCGACCCAATTCGTATGCAGCCGGAAGGAGAACAAGGATGACAATTGCAGCCACAGACCAAGGTAACGATGAGTTCGTCGTCTTCATCTTCTGCCAAAAACCGGACAATGCGTGAACGTCATCCGATGAATTCACTAGAAATGGTTTGTTGGTCAGAATTCCTTCTTCGTCGGCACGTTGCAGAAACTGACGCCGTAAAACATCAGGATCGGGAAGGACGGCCGCCTCTTCTGGTGTGATGGCCTGTTTGGTAGGATCTTCAGCGTAGCGCTGAGATGCTATGTTCGTGAATTCCGAATACGCATGCCTGCACTTGTCGCATCTTCGCAAGTGAGCACGCAGTTGAGCGAGATCTTGGGGACTGGCCTCCCCAATGCTGGCGGAAGCGCAGATTTCCTGATAACGCTCATGCATTGGCGGGCCCCATTTGTCCGTTGTAAGCCGCAATGCCATCTTCGCCCTGATTGTTCTTATGTGACAATACATCCCGGAGTTTTTTCAAGCCACGGTAGTAATGGTGGCGAACGGTCCCCAGATTTTGATTCGTCTCTTCTGCAATTTCCTTAAGGCTCATTTCGCCGAAGAATACGCATTCTATGACCTCTCGCTGCTGACAATTGAGCATTGCGAGAACTTCACGAACGAGCCGAACGGCTTCCTGGGTTTGCAGGGATACCTTTGTGATCCAAATCTCCTCTCCATCAGAATCGTGCAAATCCACCGTATTATAAAAATGCCTCAATGACAGGTAATTTTTGCGGTTGATGCTGCGGTGATACGCATACTGAAGGATCCATTTACTGAGCGTGCCTTTAGAAGGGTCAAATTGTGCCGCCTTTTGGAAAATTTCAAAAAAAATCGATTGCATCAGATCTTCGGCTTCCCCGATGTCATGGACAATGCGGAGAGCCGTTACAAGAACCAGCCGATGATATCGATCAAAGATAACCCGTAGAGCATCGGGGTCACCTGCTTTCAAAGCCCGCGCTAGATCTTCTTCTTCTTGCAAACGACGTAGGGAGTCGTGCGGGATATCTCTGGCTGATGTTTGCTCTGGCAGATTATTGTCGGCCATTTTCAGAAGCCATTTTCCAAAATTTACGATATCTTGCCATCCCGCGAAACCGTCAAAGGGCGAGCATGCCGACTTCGGAGATTCCTGTTTTTGCGCTTCAAACCTTCGGTTTGCTGTCCTGGGGCGTCCTCGGAAAGTTAAAGGACACTAATATTGGAAGCATTTTTATCACGAATTTCGGATTTGTAACACAATGAAAAAGATAATTTCTGCGTGGTACAAATTGCAGATTTTCGAGGCATTGTTAAAATTAGGCTGGTATTTTAGAGAAATACCTAAAAATATGCGTCTATGCCCGACACTCCAAACCGGGCCAGCAGACAATCGTCGCAGGCGCCGAACTAGCCACTGGGCAGCAGAACAGATCTCCGCCATTGCAAGCTTTCAATTGATGCCCGCAAAGTAAAATACAGTTCTCCAAGGCGATCAAACCTCAAAGAAGTCGAGCTAAAAAAGCATTTTCAGTTGGGACAAAGCTCTCAGTGGCAGGATGGTACACCGTCATTCGGCCTCTTGGCCGTGAGATGCGTCAAACACAAGCTGATATAGCTGTGGAGGGTCTTTTTGATTGAATACGCCACTCTGGCTCACCTCGGGACTGGATTCACAAAACCTCTGCATGTGCTCCTCTGATTCCCAAGTGGTTACAGTAGCGATTTCCTCGTAGCCGACCAATGAGCGCCTCAGCACCGCTACTGTCAATAGACCTGGTGCAGCTTCGTATGCAGGAATCACAGCTTTGAGCAATCTCTTCAAATAGGGTTCCGCATGAGATTGCATTACCAAAACTGACGCGATCCGGACGACTTCTGAATTTTTCCGATTCACGTCAGAATGCAGCAGCGAGTCGCGGTTTGTACCAAATAACAGATGTTGTCTCAAACTTTCGTTGCAGGCGCACTGCGTAAGTACACGGCCACTGAGAAGGAATGTCTCAATCGCCCAGCGCGGCACGGATGGGAACTGGTCTCCGTCGTTGCTGAGCCTTTTTCGAAGCGTCGCTGGTTTTATTCGAAAAAGCCGCGACAAGGCTGAATCATCAGCTAACCGCGAATATCTATTCGCGTATGAAAGAGATTCGCGCACTCCAGAAGCGGCTTGTCAATAAAGCTTGAGCTGTGCGCTCGTCAGAGAGCTAAATTGATCTTCATCCAACAAGCGTTTTAACTGCATTAAAGATGCGTGAGCCGAACTGATGCTCGCTGCTGGGCGGAATCCATTTGGGCGAGTACCTGCAGACTTCGTGCAGAATCCGCATCGCGTCCGCTCAGCGCTTTGCGACACGTGCCAGGACGACGTGCAGCGCCGCGTCCGATGCTACGTGCTCAGTGACCCGATATCCGAGAGCAGGCAGGTCAAGGCCGGACAGGAGATGCTAAAATTTCACGCCTTGAGCAGCTGCGGCATTAGCCGTTCCACTATTTCGGGCGGAGTAAGCGATTCTGACCCATATCTTGCGACGATGGACGAGTCGCGTACCAACTGGAGGAAGAATTCAACCTCTACAGCCTGTCCCGTAAGACGGTCCTTGGTATGGTGGTCGGTCCAGTTAATCCTATGCGTGGTGGGACTCCAAGCGGCAGATATGCCTATTGCCACTAGGTTGCGTTTTCACCACCAGCTGCGCCGGCCTCTGCGAAGGTGAGCATCGTCTCAAGTCTTGCCTTTGATTTGAAGAGTGTCTGGCCGCAATCGAAGGCCCGGACTGCCATGGTTGAGGAATATGATCCCGGCCTTTTCCAGGACGGTGACGACCCTGGAGAGGGTTTCGGTCCGGGATTCGACTGGACCCTCGAACTTCTCCATGCGCTGGATTGTGCCGAAAGCCACTTTGGATTTCTTTGACAGCTCCCTCTGCGACCAATTAAGGAGGGCGCGCGCGGCCCGAATCTGCCTTCCGGTGACGATGATCACGGTGGGACGCTACCATGCGCGGCGGTTTAAGCCCAAATAACTGAGTCATTTACATAATTTGTTATGTAAATGACATATAATATGCGATTATTGATGACCACGCGCCTAAGGCGCAGGAGGGAAGATGATCGCAAAAGATGCGAGAGCGAAATTGCGCATCTACCGTGGGCTTTACGGGCTCAATATCTACTTCGCGCACATCGTGGAGCATTGCGCCGCCTTGGGGGAAGCTGGGGCTTTGCCGCCCGAGTACGTCACTCGCTACCAGGCTTTTGCTCAGGAGCTACAGGCGCAAATCAATGACGACGTCATCGAAATCCTGCAGAGCATTGAAAACGACGACCTGTACCGATTCGGCAAAGTACGCGAGAACTACGAAAACGAGATGCGCGATCAGGATGATGTGTTTATCCAAGCCGAGGAGCGCCGCAGGGAACTGGCGGGGCAGGCCAAAACGATCATGACGGTGGTTCAAGGAACAAAATCATCGCGACCGCATCGGAAGTCATAGGCTCCGCTCGAGGAAATCCACATCGCACCACTGCAGGCCCACTTTTGCAGGCTGTCATGAAGGGAGATCTTGCCGCGGTTCAACATGCCTTGAGAGCGGAGAGGATGTAAATGGGGTTGATCGGGATGGAACGACAACTTTATTTCAGGCGATTGTAGATGGCCAGTTCGCCACCGCGAAGGCACTCATTCAGCACGGTGCAAACGTAAACGCACGCGATAAAAACCTTGAAACACCACTGCATTTCGCAGCACAGAAACAGCAAGGCGAACTAGGTGAGCTGCTTTTGGACAGTGGTGCTGAGATCGATCCCATCGATTCGAACGAAATACACCTTTATCGGGAGCCGTCTTTTATTCGCACGGTCGAGGCGAGATGATCAAACTCCTTCTCAGCCATTCTGCAGATAAGAATTTAAAAAACAATCACGGAGTTTCTCCTCAAGATTTGGCGAATACGTTCTCTAACTATGATGTGAAGAAATTTTTACAGTAGTTTTGCCCCCTCAAAGAATTATGCCGGATTCCCCGCGAACAATGTAGTGTAAGGAATGCGATTTAAAAGTAGAGGAAAATCAAAATCTGGTGAATTAAGCTTGTGCAGCCTTCGCGTGCGCAGGCACGATCCGGCGCAAACTGCAGTCCCGCAAATGGCCGGGCTCTTCCGCATGGTTTTCCGGGGCTGCTAAGCGTCCGGCTAAAGATTACTCCAAGCGTTTACCTTCTCCCAATCGGCTCTCCTTAAGTCCTTGTTTGGCGCTCAAGCCGTCAGAAATTGCTCCGCACGCTGCGTCTGTGGACACTCATGTAACTGCTCCAGAATCGTCAGGATCTCAGGGTTAGGACTCGCGGCGACGAGCTTGCCGCACAGTAAGCAAAAGGAACCAACTAGTTCCGACTGCTCAGATAAGGGCGAGTGTTTGAATTGCATTTTGGGGCCTGGGCACAGGCAAAGTAGCTTAAGAATAACCCAGCAGCGCAAATCGTTCTCTGAAAAAATTCCCTGAGCACTGGGGTTACATACGGATGACTCCTACGAAGTGTCGCAGGCGCAAGATTAGAATTCTCTTCGGAAGCCCAGGATTTGGAAAACATGCCGCCAAGTTAAAGCTGGATTCATTGAGCCGATGTTGCTCCTGCCCACAAGCACACTGCCCGAAGGCGAAGCGTGGGCGTATGAACTCAAGCTCAATGGTTATCGGGCGATTGCGTTTAAGACGGGTGGGAGAGACACCTTTGCTCACGAAACGACAAGGATTTCAACCGGAGTATCCGGCGATTGCGCTGTGCCTAAGTGCCTTGCCAGACGAGACGGTGGTTAAGGCGAGGTTGCGCTTTGGGCGACTCCGGTTGCCCGTCGTTCAACCTCCTGCAGAACTTCGGCTCCGGGGATGTACCAATTTTCTATTACGTGTTCGAGGTGCTCGTGCTTTCCGGTCGGGATGTTCTGAAATCAGCTTCGACGCTCCTTTGGGCGACAGTGGCTGGGCTGCCTTCAGCCTGAAGCCGAATCTTCCCGGAGGAAAAATGGTGCTCGCGGCGAAAGCGCCGATGGACAAAGGCAAAAAGCGGCGGGGAGCAACAGCTTTTCGCTCGATGTATAGGAAAATCAAAATTCATGTTCTCAAGCACGATCAGTGCTGGAATAGGGTTCTCTCGAAGTTTCGTAAGTGATCCACCGTCTGTTTTCCCCACACACTCAGGCCCTGCACCAGCATGAGGAACACCAAAAGCGTGATGGGCTTCACTGTAATTTAGCCGTACTGAGGGTTAATGACCGTGTTCGGTCCGTG
This sequence comes from Terriglobia bacterium, assembly GCA_963758275.1. Classification (GTDB taxonomy): domain Bacteria; phylum Acidobacteriota; class Terriglobia; order Terriglobales; family Acidobacteriaceae; genus Angelobacter. Next base: position 7,292 of record CAVWUW010000013.1, read on the forward strand.
CAGGCGGGAGTCGTCGAACCCAAAGCATTCTGTTTCCGTCGCGATCGATGAGTGGATCCCGACCAAAATCTCTCTTCAGGGAATCTGCCCAGGGAATCCGCTTGGGGCCGCGGCCGTTGGTTTTGTCCCATGCTCGCGAAAATGGCCGGTGAGATTTGGGCTGTATACCATGGACCAAACAAACCAAAATGTCGCATGGAGTGTTGGTACCGCTCTGGAATATGTTCGGCCCAACGACCGACGAACTCTTCCAGAGAGCACTCAATTAACGCCACGTCGAGGCGAGATATCCGAATCGAGCTCAGGTCAAAATCGGTGATTCTGCCTGCGCAAAGTTTAGCTCCACGAAATGCTCGTGAAGATCATTTATCAGCATTACGGCCTTGCCGTCCTGGGAAACGCCATCGACAATCACATTCGTCTCTCCCTCGTGATTTGGAGATTGCAGAACGGTAATGTGATAGACCGTTTCCCGGAACCGGTAGTGGATCTTGAATCCAGCCCAATCCCTCGGGAAACAAGGCGCAAAATGGAGCTTATCAATCTCAAGTCGCAGACCCAACAGGGACTCAACGATCAGCCTGTACATCCAGCCGGCTGACCCCGTGTACCACGTCCATCCACCACGGCCAGTGTGCGGCGCGACCGCGTAGACATCAGCCGCCATCACATAGGGCTCTACCTTATAGATTGCGGCGCCCTCGCCGGAGCGAGAATGATTTACCGGATTGATGATGCCAAACAACTCCCAGGCGCGGGCGCTGTCGCCCAGGGCGGCAAACGCCATGGCGGCCCAGATGGCCGCGTGCGTATACTGCCCACCATTTTCTCTGACGCCCGGAACGTATCCTCTTATATAGCCGGGATCAAGATCGGATTTGTCGAAAGGCGGCGCCAATAGCTTGACTAGACCGTGGATTCTATCCACAAGGTGCTTGTCTAAAGCTTCCATGGCCATACGAGATCGCAGTGCATCTCCTGCGCCCGACAGAACAGACCAGCTCTGCGCGATGGAATCGATCTGACATTCTAAATTTAAAGCAGAACCAAGCGGTGAGCCGTCATCGAAATAGGCCCGCCTGTACCATTCCCCATCCCAGCCATTCTCTTCCAGTCCCTGGCGCGCTTGGGCCGCCTCAGAGTGGCAACGCTCCGAGAAGTTTGAGTCACCGCGGCGACGGGCCAGTTCAGCGAAGCGCGTTAATACCTCATACTGAAAAAATCCCAGCCAGACGCTTTCCCCTGTGCCGCCTTCGCCTACTTGATTCATGCCGTCATTCCAATCGCCGGTGCCGATCAAGGGAAGGCCGTGTTCGCCTCGCCTGAGCCCGGCCAAAATCGCGCGCACGCAGTGGTCGTACAGGGTTCCTGCTGTTCCCGATCGTCCCGGCAAATCGTAGTAGGAATCTTCTTCAGCTTTTACGGCACGCCCCTCAAGAAAGGCGACATTCTCATCAAGCACTCCGGTGTCGCCGGTGCTGACAACATAGCGGCAAACAGCCAACGGCAGCCACAAATAGTCGTCAGAACAATGGGTGCGTACTCCCCGGCCGGCAGGAGGATGCCACCAGTGCTGGACATCTCCTTCAAGGAACTGGCGCGAGGCGCAAAGCAGAAGCTGTTTGCGGATCAATGCGGGTTCGGCGTGCACCAGCGCCATGACATCCTGAAGCTGGTCACGGAAGCCAAAAGCGCCACCGGATTGGTAATATCCGCTGCGTGCCCAGAGACGGCACGCCATTGTCTGGTACAAGAGCCAGCCGTTCGCCAGAACGTTGATTGACTGGTCAGGCGTGTCCACGTTCACGGCCCCGAGAGTATGCGTCCAATAGTGCCATACCGATTCCAGCACAGTGTGGGCCGCTCCTGCTCCTCGAAAACGTTGTACTAACTCAACGGCTCTTGCCGCATTTTGTGCCGCGCCAAGTATGAACACGATCTCGCGCCGCTGGCCATCCAGCAGGTCGAAAGGAGCGCGGATCGCAGCGCATGGGTCCAGCCCCGGTCCCAGCTTTCCGGACAATCGCGCTTTGTGCATGCCGGCAGGATTCGACAGTAGTCCATTGCGGCCGAGAAACTCCGTTCGGTCTCCTGTGATCGACCTGGTTAACTGGTTCACGTCAAAGAAAGCGACCCTCTCGGGAAACTCTGAGTTGTAGGCATTGCGCGCGAATACCGATCCGGTCGCAGCATTGATCTCAGTCACCACATGCATGGTCGACTTCGGACGGGTATCTCCCAGAACCCATTCCACGTATCCTGTCGCGGACACCCGGCGGCTGCGGCCGGAATTGTTGCTGACGTTCAAGACTGAGAACTTTACGGCGGCATCCGGCGCCACATACACCTGTAGCTCTGAGGTGATGCCGTCTTCGGTGTGCTCGAAGACGCTGTAGCCGAAGCCATGTCGGGTAACATAAGGTCCCGTTCCTCGGGCCGGCAACGGCCCCGGCGACCAGAAATTTCCGCTCTCCTCATCACGCAGGAAAAATGCTTCTCCGCTTGCATCGGAAACGGGATCGTTGTACCAGGGAGTGAGACGGAACTCGTGAGCATTTTCGGCCCACGTATAGGCTGATCCGCTCTCCGAGATGACGGTGCCGAATTCCGAATTTGCCAATACATTCACCCATGGCGCCGGAGTCGCCTGATCGTGAGCCATGGTGATCACGTATTCGCGTCCATCGCGAGTGAATCCACCCAACCCGTTGAAGTGAATCAGATCGCGGGGCGGTAACTCGTCTCGCCGGGTATGTTCGCCGCCGTGAGGCCTTCTGATCTGCACTTGGGGGAGTTCTGGTTCCATGGCTCGGCGCATGCTGATCTGGGCACTGAGCGAGCCGCGCGCATCCGAGATAATGGCTCGCGCAACGGCTTGAAAAAGGAGCCGGTCTTCATTCGATATCTGCTCGGCAACGCGGACAAAAATCTCCCCCCCGCGGTCCGCCGGGTTAGCTTGAACACCCGCCGCAACCAGATCCATGATCCGTTCTTGCAGCTGTTGCCGATAGCCCGCGTGATCTTCATTCCAGATCACCAGATCCGCCGCGAGTCCCTTGAGCTTCCAATAGGCATGAGCTTGCACAAGCTGGCGAACCAGATCGATGTTGTCCATGTCCCCGATCTGCAGTAACACCATCGGCAAGTCGCCGGAAATGGCATAGCCCCACAGGCCAGATTGCGTTCGGCGGTTGTTGGCAAGCACAGAAGCCTCGGCACGCAACGAGTGGTTCGCATAGAGGATGGAACTGGCGAGTCGTCCAAAGTTCTGCGCGTCGGCTTCGGTAGCATTGAGCTGCCGTAAGACCACCTGGCTGTGAGTCCATGCAAGATCAAAGACGCGGTCTGCCAGGTGGCGGTCCTGATATTTATCGATCAGCTGTACGCAGAGGTCGCGGGTATCACTCACACCGGAAACCAGGTTGGCAGTAGCGGATTGTCCAGCCTCCAGAATGATCTGGTAACGAATGGCCACAATAGGATCAAGGACAGAGCCCTGGCTACCTGAGAGCGGCGCCGAACCGTTCATCGCCTCCGGGTTCGCTACCGTTTTTCCTCGGCCGATGAATCGCATGCGGTCCGTTTCGTACGACACTGACCCGACATCCGCGCCATGCATTACCAGCAGATGGAACATCCAGGGAGTCTGATCATGGAGAGACCGGGCCCGCCGCGTGCAAAGTATCGCCCGGCGCTGCTCCATGATCTCCGTTTGCACGAAGAGATTGCTGAAGGCGGGATGCAAAATGTCTGCGGCAGGCGAGGCCAGAACAACTTCTGCGTAGCTGGTTATCTCGATCACTCTGCGTTTGCGGGCGCGGTTGGTGAGCGTGACTCGTCTTAATTCAACATCGTCCTCAGGGGAAACCGCAATTTCGGTGTGGGCTTCCAGTTCTTCCTCACGGCAGCGAAACTCGACTTTGGCTTCGGAAAAGATGGCCTCATAAGACTCCAGGGGGTTCACCGTTGGCTGATAAGCGGAGGACCAGAACCTCCCGGTCGCAATGTCGCGGATGTAGCAGAAAGTCCCCCATGAATCACGAGTCGTGTCTTCACGCCACCTGGTTACCGCCATGTCTTTCCACCGGCTGTAGCCTCCGCCGGCGTTGCTGACCATCACGTGGTACTTGCCGTTTGATAATAACTGGACCTCCGGGATTGGCGTATTGGCACTATGAAAGACACGTACTGGAGTCGCGAACTCATCCGTGACCCTTCCCGTCTCAGGTAAGTCATCTGGCTCTGAATAAAGCGCCTTCGCTTTGGGCACCTTCTCCTGCAACAGAAGTGTGGTGGCCTGGAACATCGGAACGGATCCGAATCGCCGCTGCATTGGCCGATCCAACAGAGCATGGGAGAAGCTTAACAAGCTCATGCCTTGATGATGGGCCATATACTCACGAACAATGGCGCTTCCCTGGCCCCGAGGCACTCGCGACGAAGTGTAGTCAACTGCTTCATACAAGCCGTATTTGCCCTCCAAGCCCGCAGCGGCTAGTCTTTGCAAATTCGCGCATGCCCGTTCGGGAGCCACCATAAGCGCCAAGCTAGAGGCGTAAGGCGCGATCACCAGGTCTTCAGCGAGACCGCGCCTCAGGCCAAGACCTGGCGAACCAAAAGCGCGGTATTGATAGTTCTTTTGTGCGTCAATAGCGTTGTACCCGGACTCGGAGATGCCCCATGGCACGTTTCGTGTTATGCCGTATTCGATCTGTCTCTCCACCGCTGCCTTACAACTTTCATCGAGAAGGGTATTCGGGTAGGTCGGCATGACCAGCAACGGCATAAGGTACTCAAACATCGAGCCATCCCACGACAGCAGAGTTGGTCCCGCAGGGGAATTGGTCAGTTGGCGACCCAGAGAGAACCAGTTCTCCTGTGGAACGTGACCTTGTGCGATGGCCACAAAACTGGCCAGTCTCGCTTCCGATGCCAGTAGATCGTAGTAGCTCGAATCGCGGCGTTCCGCGTTGACGTTGTATCCAATCGTCATTAAGTGGCGTGTTTCGTCGTAAAGGAAGTCGTACTCGGCGCGGCTAAACTCCTTGCAGCGCAAGGCGAGCCGCTCAATTTCTGCAAGCCGATTCCGGGCGCGATTCCCCGCTTCACTGATGAGCGGTTTCGCATCATCCAACCACTCGCGCAAGGCCGTGTTGCTCGAGTGTTCGATGACTGAGAACAGCCCCAAATCCCACGTAGCCAACTCACGTAGAGTTGGAATCTTATTTAACTGAAGTCCATTTAGCTCGTCTGGCAGGAGGAGCGGAGCCACAGGCCAGGGGGTGAAAAAGGCTAAATCTTCATGCGCAGCCTGGCACTGGTGCGCGAGAGCTTCTAGCCACCACGTGGCTTGACTTTCTGGCAAGCCTTTGAAACGGTCTCTGATTCGCGCAGTTTTTGAGACAAGCTGCTCAAGAGACGAGCGGGCAGCCGATAAAGTAGCCGGTGGGGAAACACCTAAGCCTTCCAGTTCCTTCTTGAGTTCAGTGGCGTCGAGAACTGTGCGCTTTGTCAGCTCCGTATCGTTAATATCGGTCCTATTCACCACGTCCAAGAAAAGTCGCAAAGTATCGAGAAGCCCGCCAAACAACTGAGGAGCAAGGATCTTCTGGTCCGTGAGCCCGGCAAGCCCCGGCTCTAAAGTAAGCATGTGGGCGGCGAGGTTACCGCTGTCCACGGTGGAAACATAAAGAGGAGAGAGCGGTTTCAGTGTTTGCGTCTCATACCAGTTATAAAAATGCCCTCGATGCCGCTCCAGTGACCCCATGGTCTGGAACGCCAGCGCAGTACGCTGGAGTAACTGGGCCGCTGTAAGATAACCAAAATCGTAAGCGGAAAGGTTGGCAAGCAATGCCAATCCCATGTTGGTTGGCGAAGTGCGGTGAGCGATTGAAGAAAGCGGGCTCTCCTGATAATTGTCTGGCGGAATCCAGTGATCTTCTGCGCTGACAAATGTCTCAAAAAAGGACCAGGTTCTGCGTGAGAGCTTCCGGAGGAAGAGTGTCTGCTCGAGAGAGAGACTTGTCGCGTTACGCGCGATTGGCAGGCTGATCCAGCACGCGATTGCGGGGGATGAAAACCAAATCAGCAGTATCGGCGCAGCTATGCCCAGGCTCGCCGGCCTGCTCACGCTAAGCAGGATTATGGTAGCCAGACCGAAAGCAGGCGCCGCCCACATACGCCGGAAGGACTGCACAAGACGGGGTTGATTTTTGTGCGTGTGCTCGCTTGACGCGTTCCACTCCAAAAGCCTTCGATGCGAGATCAGCATGCGCCACATTGCGCGAAAGATCGCGTCTAGACTGAAGTAGGCTTCGTAGGGCGCGCAGGCAAATGTGAACAGCTCCTGAGCGGAGTGTCGTGCCAACGCGCGCATTACTTCGGCCAGATGCTGTCTTGGCGCAACATCTTCCGGCTTCTGAAACAGCTCGAGAGCAGAGCTAAACAAAATGGGAGCAAAGATCATCGCCAGGATCAGGAGAGTCCAGGACCAGACTGGGCGACAAGCGAAGCCAAATCAACAATAAGAGGAGAACTACCGACGCGGGTACCAAGCTGCGCCGGAGGTTGTCCACGATCTTCCATCGCGAAAGGACAGAAAGCGGGTTTTTCCGAGCCTGACGCTCTGGACCTGGCACACGCGGCAGAATCCAGCGCGCAATCTGCCAATCCCCGCGAATCCAGCGGCGCCGCCGTGCCACATCGGCGTCATACGTGGGAGGGTACTCTTCGTAGACTTGTACGTCGCTCAGCAGGGCGGATCTCGCATAGCATCCTTCTATAAGATCGTGACTGAGAATGCGATTTTCGGGAAAACGCCCTCCCAGTGCCTGGTCAAAAGCGTCTACGTTATAAATTCCTTTGCCGATGAAGGAACCTTCACCAAGAATGTCCTGGTAAACGTCGGATACCGCGCGTGTGTAAGGATCAATGCCCGGCTCACCACTCCAGAGCCGCGCATAACGCGAGCGATTTGTGCCTTCAAGACTCACTGCCACACGAGGTTGCAGGATGCCGTAGCCCGCGGTTACGCGCTGCTTTGCCTCTACGTAAATGGGCTGGTTGAGCGGGTGAGCCATTGTCCCAACAAACTCAGAAACTGAGTCCCGAGGCAGCTTCGTGTCAGTATCGAGGGTGATTACATACTTAACGTTTTCGAGAACCGCCGTTCGTCCCACGACACGTGAAAAGTGATCGCCGGGTCGGCCGCGCAGCAATGAGGTCAACGCGTCGAGCTTTCCTCGCTTGCGTTCATAGCCCATCCACATACGCTCGCCTGGATTCCAACGACGCGGGCGATGAAAAAGGAAGAACGTGTCGCTTTGCTCGTCACCGTACTTGTGATTCAGGTTCGCAATGCCCGCATGAGCAACATCCAGGAGGTTGTCATCTTCAGGCATGTTTTCGCGGTCCGCGTCACGAAAATCAGTCAGCAGGCCAAAATGAACAGTACTATCTCGATTGGCGAGGAAGCGAACCTCCAGAGCGTCTACCAGGTCTTGAGCGCTCGATTTACTTGTGAGCAAAGCAGGAACCACGACCAGGGTACGTAATTCATGCGGAATACCTTTAGAGAAGTCCATCCGCGGCAGCACGTCCGGCACAGCTAGTTTTGTCGTAAGCCAGTTGGCAACGGTGACAACAAACTGGCTGACCACGATGAACGTAAATATGCCGGCGACGGCGAGGGCTGAACCTCCCATACCATTGGCATGCGCTTTTACGATCAGGATTCTGGTTAAAAGGGCGGTGGCCACCGCAATCACGCCCAAATACAGCAGTAACGAGTGCTGCCGGCTCAGCGTTCCCAGAGACCGAGTGATGGACCAGCGCATCGGCAACGATCGTTCGAGCCTCTCGCGTCCTTCTCCGATTAAATAGAAGCCAACATGTCCGGCCCGGCTTTCTTCCCTAGTCCAACTCTCACAGGCAAGTTGGAGTGCCTGGCCAGCCACATCGCGTTCTGATGACTTACTGTATTTGGCAACCTGTTCGACGACGTGCCGGTAGCGGTCGCGCGTGGCGAAACTCATTTTGCTGTACACACCCGGAGGATCTTGGCGCAGCGTACGCTCGACTGTGCTAATCGTCTCGACAAACTCGCGCCAGTCAGTAGCGTCCAGAAATCTGAGACTGGCGATGCTGTTGCTGATGGAAACCTGATCAGTGGCTTGCCGCTGATTCTCCGATCGTACCAGTTGCTCAATCGTAGTTCCGGATTCCGAGAGTCGTTGCTCAATCCATGTCAATGGTAAGGCCAATGCCGGGCCCTGTCCCTGCAAACGTCGGGCCAACTCGGCAATAAATGAGCTGACCAATGGCGGATTCGATCGCGCCATATCGGCGATAACAAGAATCAGGTTTTTAGGATTTTTTCCTGCAACTTCCGTCATCTTGTCTGCCCAGCTGTGAGCCAAGTCGCGGTCTATCCGGTCGGCGGCAAGTTCCGCGGCAACACGCCTGAGATTCTCAATCAGCGCAAGCCGCAGCATAATGGGAATGGCCCATATCTCTCCCAGCTTCAGCGTGGTGAGCGTCTGGTAAGCCTCCACGAACCCGATGAGACTTTCTGGATCAACACGAGCATCACCGTGTGAAATCGCCTCCAGGGCCAGGTCGTATACGCGCGGCAAACCTGCTGACGGACCCTTGAGCAGACGTGGGAGGGCTTGGCTGTACCCTTTGGGCAAATGTCTCCTGGCAGTCCGGATCTGCTGTTCGATCAAGTAGAAATTGTCGAGCAGCCATTCGCCGGCTGGCGCGATGCGCCGGTGCGCTTGAATGGCTGTGGTCAGGAGATGGCAGGTGTCGTTCAGTACCCTTTCGTTATCGGCTAATCGCGACAAAAGACGGTCCGACGCCCGTCCACGAGCAACTGAGTGCGAGGCCGCCAGGAGCTTTCCATGTTCCTTCATCTGCTCTCTACTGAACAACTCGGAACGAAGAGGCGCTTCTCCTCCACCAGGCTTGATCTCCCAAAGGGTTTTGCTCAGCCGTGTCCCAATTTGAATTAAATTTCCGTATCTCTGCCGGCTTTTCAACAAATCATCTCTTTTATAAAACGTATGTGTGTGTCTATACCTGGGCCTGTCATTACCGAGAACGCTCAGGTTAAATCGACGGGCCCAAGAGCAGTAAAGTGCCAATCTCTGTACTGTACTCTATGGTGGGAAAGTGCGAATGAGCCCGTCGCGTCATGAAGCGGATAAAGAAAAGAGGAACAGCGACTTTGTTACTTTTCGTCAGTTACAGGAACTGAATCGTGCACAGGGGGAATCGAGCCTGCTTCCGCTGGAGTGAGCAGCAAGCGATCACAGTAGCCAATACCTCTGCGGCATGCCTGGTAATTGCGCTGGTGCTCGGCACGAGTCAATACTCCGGTTTCCAAAGCAGTCAATTGCGAGTAGTCGCACGATTCAAGGCCGCTCTCGCAGTTGGACAAATTGCGCTGGTGTTCCATAATGACAACTCGACGCGCCTCTGCCGCTGAGAGTGCCGCGTGGTCGCAGCGGTCCCAGCCCTCCAGACAGTCTCTGACATTGCGCTCGTGCCCCGAAGCAGCGACCTGGCCGGCTTCTCGAGGTGTCAGCGTCGAGTGATCGCAGGGTTCCAGGCCTGCCATGCAGTCGTCGACGTTACGCCGGTGCTCTGAGAGCCTTGCGCCCTTTGCTTCCATCTTTGTCAATTTGGACTGGTCACACGATGACCAGCCGTTCATACAATTGGCGGCATTGGACCGGCGTTCAGCCAGCTCGACGTCGTTCAATTCGGACTTGGTCAATTTGGACTTGTCACATCTCTGCCAGCCCTGCATACAATTGGAAAAATTTTGCTGGTACCGGGCGACTGCCAGCGCGCCGGCTTCAGCAGGGGTCAATTTGGAAGCATCGCAGGATTCCGAGCCCCTTCTGCAATCGACAGTGTTGCGCTGGTGATCGCTGGCCGCCACTTTGACTGCCTCTGCCTTTGAGAGTGCAGAGCGGTCGCAAGTATCCAAGCCGCTCATGCAAATCGAGAGATTCTGCAAATGATCGGACGATTGAGCAAATGCTTTTGAGTGCGAGAGGTTCAGGCAGGCCAGCATAGTCAGTGCGCTTAAAATTGTGCGTTTCATGAATATCAACTTTCATCTATAACCGATTGTGGACTGCAGGGTTGACGGCCGTTGCCCGTTTCGTCAAGGCAGTTTACAGCTGTTTTGGTGTCGCGCCGGATGATCGTAGTCAACCAACTGGTTGCGGTGACTCATTTGTAAGAAATGCAAAAGCCAAGCCATGCAGCTTTGGACTTTAACTTCCGTAATGCTGAGCTTGGCAGCGATGTCGTAATCGCTCATGCCCTGTCCTGCCAGGCGATAAATCGGCAGCAGGACTCCTGTTTGTTCCCAGAAGACGCGCATTATTCCCCTTCCTAACAAGGTATCTGATCAAAACTTGTATTGCTGAAAAGCGGGGCCCCGAATCTTGGCCGGATCTCACGAGACAAATTACAGACTCAGTCAACTCCGCGGTGGCCCGGAAGTCCGGTACTCCCCATCGCCAGGCGCGACTCGGCGCTCCCGGATTTCCACCCAGATCGCCAAAGCCAGTAACGCGGTTCCAATCACAGCGGCGGTCAAAATCGCATTCATATTTACCTTCCAGTGACGAACGTGGTTGAACAGAAAGCAAGGTGGTCACTGGCGACCGGCGCTCAGTAACCCACAAATTCTTCGCAGCGAATCTCTTCTTCTCCCACGCCTGTGAACTTCAACATCTTCAGCATGGCTTGAACGAACAGAGGGGATCCGGCCACATACCAGATCGCTCCCTTAAGCCGCGGCAAGTAGTTAGACAACATCTCTTCGCTGATAAACCCGGATTCTCCAGTCCACGGATGACAGGACCTACCGGTCGCCGTCATGGTCGGAATGAATCGAAAATTCAACGCCTTCTTCTCCAGTTCCTGGAAATAACTTAAGAAAGCCGCGCTATCAGGGCACCGGTTCGAATAAAAGAGATATAAGTGAGTTTGGGAGTTATTTACTGCATGACGGATCATGCTGGAAAAAGGCGCGATGCCGATTCCTCCCGCCAGAAAAACCGCGGGTTTCGATCTATTCCCGTGCAGCGCTAAGGAGCCAAAAGGGCCGTCCATCTCTACCTCGGTCTGGAGAGGGAGCTGTTGCAGCGTCCGCTTGAAAGCCGTGTCCCGTATCCGTGTGACAATCAGTAGATGTTCTTCGGCTGGCGCACTGGCCAGAGAAAAAGATCTTATGCTGCCTTCCGGATCGGTCTCATGGGGATTGATCAGAGTAAGGTCAATGTACTGGCCGGCTTCGAACGTGAATCCTGACGGTTTGTCGAAGTAAAAAGCCATGGCGCCAGTGCCACATTTCTCCGTGTACTTCAGCCGCGTTTTGTATTCTGTGGCAATCATGCTCGGCAGTGTCGATATGCGATGGAGCCGCGGATGTTATCGAGAGTACAAGGGCGGCGGGGGCGCTCCAAGTCACGTGGTCATGAACCAACCAGTTCGGCTCACGACTATTGTGCAGGAATGAGCAGGTGCGAAACTGAGCAAAATTGCTCAGACGTGAAAACTGCATCTAAAAGACGTTGAGTTTAGGGCCTGTTCAGTTCGCGTACTCTTGACGATGCTCTACCGGGGATTTACTCATCCAAACGTTCGGCGCGTCTTATCGCCTGCGAGGTCTCATGAGCGCAGTGGAGGTCGTCGGGAAACAGGGCAGGGCGGCTCAGGTTGCGCTGGGATCGATTCTCCTTCTGCTAGTCGGGACCGGAGCCTTTTTCGCTTCGAGCAGCCTCTTGGAATTCTCAGTGTTCTTCATCATCCCTGTGGCCTACTTTACGTGGTTTATTCACCGAAAGGCCGGCGCCATGGCGTCTGCCGTGAGTGCTGCGGTTACGTTGTGGGCCAACATAGCGTCGCCTGTGCACATCGATCATCCCACCGTCGCATATTGGAATGCGCTGATCTGGCTCGGCTTTTTTATGTCCGTGACATTTATTGTCGCAGCCCTGAAAACATTGCATGATCGCGAGCGGCAGCTTTCTCGTGTAGACAGCCTCACGGGCATTGGGAATCGACTCGCATTCTACGAGTTTGCTACTGCTGAGAGGAACCGCGCCGGGCGTAGCAATCAGCCGGTCACCATCGCCTACCTTGATCTCGACGGATTCAAAGGGATCAATGACGCGCTGGGACATCAAACCGGTGATAAGGTGCTGGTCAGCGTGGCGCGAACCATGCAGATAAGCCTCCGGCAAACGGACATGGTGGCCCGCATGGGGGGCGACGAATTCGCGCTAATCCTGCCGGATACGAATAAGGGTGCTGCAAATACCGTCCTGGCAAAAGTGTTGGCGATGCTCGAACACGCGATGCAACAGAACGGCTGGCGGATAACTTTCAGCATAGGCGCAGTGACTTTCCTGGTTCCGCCGGTCTCAGTGCAAGAAATGATTGCTGGTGCGGATCAGGTCATGTTCTCCGTCAAGAACAGTGGCAAAAACAGGTTACAACAGGAAGTGCAGGGCTCCTCCGGCCAAGATTCCGTTACTCCTCTCGGTCGCCATAGCAAAGGCCACAATCCCGCACAATAAGACTGATCGGACAATGCTGATGCCGCAGCCCCCTATAGTTCTTAGCTGGCTTCTTATCGTTATCGTTCGTGCAGCAGGACGATTCACGTTAATCGAGGAGGTGGCAACATCATGTACGAGAAACAAACTTCCTTCCAGTCGGGAGTATCGGCCGCCCCGCAAAACATGCAGCAAAAGAATGCCTGTTTTGCGCCGATTGCCGCGGATGTCCCATTCCCGAATTGAACTGCTGGTGTCGCTCTAAGTTAACTTCTCCGAAGGTAGCGAAACCAGAGCCTGTTGTCTCCGCCGCAGAAACCAAACTGTTAGCGGAACTACAGCCGTGAGGGTACAAGTAAGTGCCACGTAAGCAGAGATGACTGATAGTGAAAACATAAAACCTGACTTTCTTCAAAGGAAGGGGGTCAACGTAGCATATGTGCAAAGAGTCTTCGATTGCGGGTTGAGTATACTCTCTAATTGCAATTCATGACGGCGCCTGTTCTCCCGAATACGTTGACGCCGTCAGTTTCAAAAACGACGCCCACAAACTTCGTAAAAGTCTCGATGGGCGTCTGATTTTGTTTCTGGCAACTTATGCCGCTGCAACGCCTTTGGGCCTTGGCGCCGGCACATGAGGTTTCACCGGTGTCCCACAGTACTCGTCAAACAGCTTACTGCCGGCTGCCTTGACAATCGTCTCGCCCACTTGCCTGATGCCGTTACTGGCTTTCTCACTGGAAGTAAGCGAAGCCAACTCCCGTAATGCATGGGCCAGAACAATGTCATTCATCGCCGGAGTAACGTGCTCCAGCCAGGGCTCCGGTTGAGGAGCAGTGAGGGGAAGAGTATCGCCGTGCGGCCTGGGACTGACCTTGAAGGGCGGACATATATCGTCGCCATCTTCCCATCCAGCGGCAAGAGCATGCGAGGAAGCAGACACAAGTTCCTTGCCGATGTTATGCACTTTTGTCGCCAGATCCCGCTCGTGCAAGTTGACGCTGATATCGCGCAACAGCTCGGCCACAACGTAGTCCGTCATTGCGGCCCGGAAGATTGGTCCCGGTTGGCCGGGATTGCCGTCGATCCAGCTAGGATCAATGAGTCCGTGCAGAAAAGACACTTTTTGTAGGATCAAATTCGTCTTCATCTTGTTTTCACTTTCAAAGTTGGTTGGTACAACTTGGGAGGCTACTCATGGATCGATCGGTTCTTCCGGTCGCGAACCACGGTGAGCTAAGGTATGAGGGACCTCAGATGAGCTGACTTAGTTCAGGGGATCTGAAAAGAGAGGAAGAATACTCGCTCTATAGCGACGCTACGCTCCCTGGAGGCTTGATGTCAACGCCCATCGTGAACTGAATAGACGAACGCCGCCACAAGAATCAAAGTAACTAGTATTCCGATCTTTAGCAGGTCTCCTTTTTCAAACAGCGCAGCCGGAATCAGCCTAGCATCAAACGCGCCGGTTCTCTGGCAGAGGCACAGTGTCCAAAATGGAACAGTAAATTATTGGGCCTCCGAGCATAGTAGGAATTACCACTGCGCTTTCTTCTTCCTCCTGTCGCAGCGGGGTTTGCGCAGCCGGTCTGAAGGGAGGGCGACGATGAAGAACTTGAATTTTGCCACACTGAGCGAAACACGGCGCGATGAGCAGGACCTCTCAAGAATGAATGATGAGGGTTGTCCTAATGATCCTGTCCTGAGTGTGCTTGCAAAGACGGGAATCGAGGGTACGTGTGAAACCCTGGGACAAATACGCGATCGTCCAGAGTCCCTCGGCTTGGGCGCTAGCGTTCCACAGCCGCTGCTGGATCTTATAGACGTCGTACGCTGTCGGCTGAGCATGGAAATCGAGGAAAAGTCGAGATCAGCAAATGAGGGAGACCTGATCTCTTCAATTGTCACGTAAGACATGGTTTGTAGGTGCCGAGAGAAGTGTTCCGTACTAACACATTTCGGCTCACCAATGACCGCGGCGTGCGATTCACCAGACAAAAAAGGCAGGTTAAGCGTGACATTAATGGATGTGACTTTTGAATATCGAATTCCGCCACGAGAACACCAGATGGCAGCGATTGGGTGCGTCCGTGAAGTTTACGGCGTGCGAAAGCTCGCGTTCAACGAGGCGAAAAGAACAGTTACGGTAGAATACGATATCTCGCGTCTGGCCGAAGACGATATTGCAGGGCTGCTGCACGGAGCCGGCCTGGATATATCCGTCCCAATAAGGCCAGTGTAGGAGAGTTGATCACAGCAGGCCTCGCTTTCGCCGGCCGGTTCCGCATCCGGAAGAAGGAAATATGACCACGTTGCTCTTCACGATTGCGATCTCTGCTGAATATCGCGGGACCCGGGAAGTCTACTCAGCCCAGGTCTTCGCTTGCAACGGGGAGAAGCTCTATCATCTGGCCGAGGCGCCTTCCATATCGGCAGCCCTTGAGAAGGTGGTGCAGGAAATGCGGTTGCAGGAGAAAAAGATGGGATCGTTCTTATGAGGGAGCCGGAACAGATCCGCTTTGCGACATCTGATGCACCTGCCACTGCTCTCAGCTTTCTTACGCGAGTGCCACAATGCTTTCGTAACCGCTGTGACCTCAATGGACTACGTTGACACTGTCTATAAATGAGCGTAGCGTCGAATTAGAGCGAGCATTCTTCCTCACTTTTCAGATTCTCTGAACTAAGTCAGCTCTTCTGAGCCTTTTCACCTTAGTCTCTTCACAACCAAGGAGGTTGATAATGTTTGCACGCAGACTCTCCGTCCGGTTGAAACCGAATAAATTTGCCGAATTCACCAAGACTTTTGAGAAAGACGTACTTCCTTTGCTCCGCAGACAAGAGGGGTTCAAAGACGAAATTACATTTGCCGCGCCGGACGGAATCGAGGTTCTTGCCATCAGCTTGTGGGACACGCGAAACCACGCTGAGACCTACAACGGCAGCGCCTACAAAGATGTGCTTAAGATGCTGGGAAGCATGATTGCAGGGACACCGGAGATTGGGACGACAGAAGTGATGCATTCGACTTTTCACGACATCCGCGCAGGTGTTCCTGTCGCTTGAGCGACGCGGGGCCGTTAGTCCGTTCAGGAAAGCGGCCACCACCTGCTTGTTTTTAACAGTTGGTCATTGTTCATAGAGAGAAAAAGAAGGAAATATCGTGAGCAGCATCCCTAATGGAAAGCGCGCAATAATTCAGATGGACCGCATTCTAACCAGCGCTGTGGTCTTGAGCTGGAAAGACCTGCTTCACGTCTCACAAAGAGGCCTGATGCACATCGAATATGTTCCCGGGAAGTCACTCCAATACTTGAAGCTCTGGGATTTGACGGGAAAAGGAGAATGGAGTCTCGTTTGCGAATACTCAATGCCAAGCGGGAAAGTTTCTTCCCCTCGTGATGGAATCAGGTTCAGCAACGACTATCACTCTGCAGCTTTGGCCGAGATGTTGGAAACGATCATGCAGCGTCAGGACAGTTTTGCCGCTTGTCTGGTTAGCCCTGGGGCTGGCTTGATTCAGGTAACTCCGCCTACAAACCAGGAAAGCCTGGCGGCATCAGCCTGCATGACTCTTGCGTATGAGAATCTCGGGCTCACCTTTGCACAAATTCCTACAGCAATGGCGTGAGATCCTGGCCAGCGTAAACAAACGATATATGATGATTCTTACGTTTGTTTCCGCAGGCAGGCGTCCAGGATGGCTTGCATGGTGCGGTCCTCCAGGCTTCGGGAGACCTCGCAAACGATGCGAGCCAGTTGCTGTTGGGCTGTGAACTCTTTTCCAACCGCTTTTTGCCTGGTGATCTGAATCTCGGTCTTGGCCATAGTGGACAAAAACTATACTCCCATCCCTCATCCAGAGCTGTTCAGTTTTGAACAGTTCGAATTCTTTTTTGGGGAGGCTTTTGTCGGGGCGGGGTTCGGCTTTCGAATGAACGGCCTCAGCAATCGCGCAAATTGCGCCACAAACAGTTCGTACAGCAGTGTTCTCCATGGATGTTGCATATAAAAAAGGCTGCGATGACTCAGCGGCGGTTGTGGGACCGGGACCCATAACCGAACGGGCTGCCATCAAGAACCATTGAAAAGGATTGCATCTGGAGGAAAACAAAGCTGTGCTCTATTGCTCAGTTTGAACTGTGCGATTGTGAGAGGCTGCTGCTATGCCAGAACTGATTATTATTGACAGAATTGACGGCACACCCGTCGCATGGCGGTGTTCCCAATGCCGCGAGGTGTTTTCCATGCCGGGCAAGTTCACTACGGAAGAAAGACGCCGAAAAGTGAATGTGGAATTCAAAGCTCACTTGCGACGACATCATGCAACCAGGGAAGCAGCCGCAAGCCCTGGCCCCGGGCAGACCTGCTCAGCTTGACCACTAACACGCTTGTTGAAGCGACCCTTGCTGCGCGCGACTTTGTTCATCGCTGATGATGCAACGGCTCCCATTCGTGATGTGAAACCTCATCTGTTCGGTGCTAAAGTTTTTTCGCCACTCCGCTAGATCAGATCCTTCATAGCAGCCACCAAACAGAATGTGTGCAAATGAGATCAGACGGGCCTAGCCGCTGAATGACATAGTTCTAAACAGGCAGGATCTGTTCCAGTCCTCGCAAGGCGAATTGATGGCGGGCCGTTTTTCCCAGATCACTGCTTGAAAGATCAGGGCGGCCCGCGCCAACGGCAACCTTGACTTGGCATCATGGAGGTGCATTGTGCTCTCGACGGTTTTTATGTTCCTGATGGTTTTCTGGGCGCTCGCGCTTGTCTTTCACTTGAGCGGGATGGTTATTCCCATGGTGCTGGTGCTTACTCTGGTTGTCCTGCTCCTCAAGCTGATCATCCGCCGGACGTCTTTCAATTAAACCAGGCGATCGCGGCGGCGGTGAACATAGTTCATCGGACTGGTGTTCAACATCATCACAGGCTGGGCAATTTGCCGGCGCCTCTAAATCAATCTCTCGTTTTCGCAACAGAGCAAGGAGCAATATCAATGAAGCGGTTCATCGCGTTTTTGTTAGTGGGATCTTTGGGGAGTTTCGCCTGGGCGGGCGAGCAGAAGAAGGATGTAACGGAGCGCCTGCAGATGGCGACCGACGTATTAAGCCAGATGGCAACTGCGCCGGACAAAGGGATACCGCAAGAAGTTCTTGATAATGCCAAGTGCATCGCCGTAGTTCCAGATCTGGTAAAAGGCGGGTTCATCTTCGGAGCCAAGCATGGCCGCGGCGTCGCCACTTGCCGCACAGCCAAAGGATGGAGCGCTCCGGCCTTTATTTCGGTTGGCGGCGGAAGCGCAGGCCTGCAGATCGGCGTGGAAGGTGTGGACCTGATCATGCTGATCATGAATGACAAAGGAATGCAGCAATTGCTCTCCAGCAAGTTCCAGATCAGCGGAGAAGGATCAGCAGCAGCCGGACCGGTAGGCCGACATGCTTCCGCAGGAACCGATTGGAAAATGGATACGGAGATGCTCACCTACTCGCGCTCGCACGGGGTCTTTGCCGGCCTCACGCTCGAAGGCGCAGTGGTTCAGCAGGATACGGACTCCACTATATCGGTCTACGGCCGGGATGCTTCTTTCCAGTCCGTCCTGCAGGGGAAAGTTGCAACACCGGAAATGGGCAAAGGTTTTATGAAGGCAGTCACTAATGCTGCGCATAAAGCCAAACTGCAGGAAGCGCGGGAAGAAAAGAAGTAGCAAGGATTTCGGCCTGAAAGAATCCGGTCCACGCAAATGCAACCGTCCAACTGTGACGGTTGCGGTTTGCTTTTTCGGCACCTCGGAAGGCACAACGAATCGTGCCTCGCTTGCCGGCGCCGCGGAGGGCCATCAATGCAGACCCATTTGTTCACAATTGCACAGTTTTACTGATGAGCGAAGGAGTAAGATTAAGGTCAGTGAAAAAGGAGTAAGATTAAGGTCAGTGAAAATTGTTGCCCAGCACAATGGCAAGCCGGCTTTCGAACCCGAGGTGTTCCTGGCAAAGAACGGCCTGGGGCGGAAGATGATTGAGCTTAAGAAAGACCAGACCGTCTTTTCCCAGGGAGATGATGCCAATGCCGTGTTTTATATTCAGAAGGGGCGAGTAAAGCTAACCGTTATCTCCAAACGCGGCAAGGAAGCCACGATAGCGATCCTTAACACCGGGGATTTTCTGGGAGAAGAGTGCATTGCGGCCATCCAGCCTCAGCGCCTGGCCACCGCCGCAGCTCTCGCGCCTTCCACGGTACTCAGGATTGACCGCAAAGAAATGGTGCGGGTGCTCCACGATCAAAAAGCGTTCTCTGAAGTTTTCGTCAGCTACCTGCTGACCCGTAACATTCGTTTTCAGGAAGATCTGATTGATCAGCTCTTTAACTCCAGCGAAAAACGGCTGGCACGGGCGCTGTTGTTGCTTGCCCGGTTCGGCAAAGAAGGGACTCCAGAGACCGTAATTCCCAAAATCAGCCAGGAAACTCTCGCGGAGATGATTGGCACCACCCGCTCCCGGGTGAGCTTCTTTATGAACCGCTTCCGCAAACTCGGGTTCATCGAATACAACGGCAAACTGAGCGTCCACAGTTCACTTCTGAACGTTGTTCTTCACGATTGAGCTTAGGCCGCCCCTTTCACGCAGGTTTTATTCTCGTGGCCAGCAACGCTTCCAGCAATTGTGACGATAAAGTGCGCGCCATAAGACTACTGTGCCTGGCGTGCTCACCGAAGTTTTTCGACTGTTGACGATGACTGAAGCAGTCACGGTATTCGGCGTAGTGCGGGAAGACACGAAAGGCCGGCCAATCGCGCAGTCGGACTGCGGTTCAGCGGACTATTTTTTGGTCGGAACCGCATCTCCTCGCATCACACTGAGCACAACAACCCGGTGGCGTTACAAGAAGTTCTGCAGCGACACATGCAGATTTTTGCCCACAAACGGGTCGCGTGATGCTGTTTCTCAGTTCGCAGGGCGGCACACATCATCGATCACGGAGGAAAAGCAATGCCAAGTCTTAAGAGCAACCGGGTGTTAGCGCATCCTGGAGCTAAAACCGATGAGAGACAGTTCGAGAGCAAAGTCGGTATTCCGGAAAACAATCGCCGTCCACTGATCGATCTTCTAAACGCTCGTCTGGCGGACACGATCGACCTGCAGACGCAAGCGAAATTTGCGCACTGGAACGTCAAGGGCGAGGATTTTTATCAACTGCATTTGCTGTTCGATTCCATAGCAGAGCACGTGGAAGACGCGGTTGACTTGATCGCCGAGCGTGTTACCGCTCTGGGCGGCCGCGCGAATGGAACTGCTCGGCAAGTTGCAGCCAACTCCAGCATCAAAGAATACGATTTGAACGTGATGCACGGCATGGATCACGTCCGCGCCTTGCTGGACCACCTTTCCGATGTTGCGAACGTCGCACGCCAGGCGATTAAGCAGTGCGCCTCTTTGGGAGATGATGCTACTGCGGACGTGTTCACCGAGATCGTTCGCGCCGCAGATAAAGACATTTATTTTTTGCAGTCGCATCTCCAGGGCGGAATCACAACTTACGGTCATTGAGAGCGCCGATAGTGGTCCCAGGCCGCGAGGAACGAGTTCAGCGCGTTGGCCTGGCAATTCCGCGAAAAGCTGCGCTTGCGAACAGTGCGCAATATCCCAATTTCCACGCGGGATTGTGCTTCGATTTGTGACTCCGAGCAAGCCGGAATCAACGCCTATGAGGTTGACAGTACACATCAAGAATATCGCTGCTGCTGTTTTCCGTGATGTTGACGAGAAGCACATCATGGCGTTTGCCGCAGGGTTGTCGTACTACTTCGTGCTTTCGGTTTTTCCGCTGTTGATCTTTGTGTCGGCAGTAGTCGCATATCTGCCAGTTTCCAGTCTGTTCAACCAAATTGTCGGCGTGCTCGCCACCGTGGTTCCACCTGACAGCATGGCCATGGTGCGAACGATTTTGGCTCACGTTCTCTTGTCACGCCATGGCGGCCTGCTGACCTTCGGCATACTGTTCACCATCTGGTCGGCATCCAGCGGTTTCGCGGCCATGATCGAAGCTTTAAACGTGACCTACAATGTGCCGGAAACGCGGCGAATTTGGACGACTCGCGCGTTAGCAATTGGTCTGGCGGTCCTGGTCGGGACGTTACTCGTCATCGCTCTCGCAGTGCTAATCGTAGGACCTAGATTCGGCGGATGGCTCGCCGGCACAGTGGGACTCAGCCCGGCATTTGCAGCAATCTGGCCGTACCTCCGATGGTCGGTCGCTATAGGGTTCACGGTGATTGCCGTGGAACTTCTGTACTTTTGGGCCCCCAACGTGCGACAGAAATTCCTGCGAACGCTGCCCGGAGCGGTAATTGCCGTAGGTGGCTGGATTGGACTTTCCTACTTGTTGGGAATCTACTTCCGAGATTTCGCGAATTACAATGCGACGTATGGCACTCTCGGGGCCGCGATTGCGTTTTCGGTGTGGTTGTTTTGGAGCAACTTCATCATGCTAATCGGAGCCGAAATCAATGCGAAGCTGATCCAGCAATCCGGGAGGGCGAGCCTGCTCCGGAAGGATCGGCGGCGTGTCGGGACCCCGAAATCACCAAAGCAAACAGACGCGGCGGCATAAATCCGCCTGGGAAGGATGATAATGCCGCAACATTGGATTTCATCATGATGCGGTTCATGGACAAGCGCACAGCCAGTGTTCTGACTACGATTCTGCTCTTCGCAGCAGCCGGAGCGTTCATATATTTTGCACGCCGCATCCTGATCGTTTTCCTGTTTGCAATATTTTTTGCTTTTCTGCTGGAACCCCTGGTTTCGCGGTTGCAGCTTTTGCCTAGAGTCTCCAGAGGCTCTCGCGGTATTGCCATCCTTGAAGTTTATTTGGTGTTCGGGGTCATCATTGCGGTGGTGTTCGTGTTCCTCGGGCCACACATTGTTAACCAGGGACGTAAATTCAGCTCGGACCTTCCCGGGCTGATTGACAAAATTGCGTCCGGCAAGATCGCCTGGCAGATCGGGGCGAAAAGAGGGTGGAGCAACGACACCGAGCTGCGAATCGAACACTTGTTGGTGAGCCATCGGAACGAGATCCTCGCTTGGACACGAAGCCTGGGCTCTTGGGCAGCGACATTTCTGGCGAACTGGATTTGGCTGATATTGATCCCAATCCTTGCGATTTTCTTTCTCAAAGACGGCCGAAGCATCGCACATACGCTGGAGGAAGTGTTGAAGCGTGGGCGCCAGCGGCAATTTCTTACGGGGTTGGTTGATGACCTCAACCTGATGTTGGCCCATTTCATTCGTGCCCAACTGATTTTGGCTGCGTTGTCCCTGGTGGCTTACATCTCTGTCCTGTCACTCCTCAGAGTTCCTTACGCCGTTGTTCTAGGCACATTGGGCGGTGTGCTGGAGTTTATACCAATCATTGGTCCGCTGGTCGCCGCGATCGCGATAGTCGGCGTAGGATTCCTTGCCAACTACACGCACCTGATTCTGCTCGCGATTTTTCTTGGCGTCTGGCGTTTAATTCAGGACTATTTCAACTCGCCCAGGATCATGGGCAGCAAACTTAAGATTCATCCGCTGGCGACGATCTTTGCCATCCTGGTAGGTGGGGAAATCGCAGGAGTCATAGGCGTGTACCTTTCGATTCCAATCATAGCTGCGTTGCGGATCTTGTGGAAACGGTGGAGTGCATACTCCGAGGCCCCATCTTCCTCCGCATACATGATAGGCGCGGACGACAACCGCGCCGCGTGACCTAGCTCTGACGCCTAAGATTCGTTTTAAGCAGGTTTTATTCTCGTGGTTAGCAACACTTCCAGCAGAACAGCGTTACGAAGGATATTTCCAGAGATGCCCATGATCTCCCGTTCCATGATCGGATGTTGGTCGGCCAACGAATCAAGGCGGGTGCTCACTGCCTTAAGTTGGTCAATCTCGTATTGAAGGCCTTTTGCGGGCATTGTTCCTGGCTTCCTGACGTTCGAGGTTAGACAACCCCAGGATGGACTGACTTGGTTCAGAGGACCTGAAAGCAGCGAAGATGTAGAGCGCCTATATTCATTCTATGCAGACACCCTTGAGCTGCATAGTCAATGTTGGACACTCGTAGCATTGGCGCGGGCCGTTCTGTTTTTCGTGCACCAGTGGTACATGTCCAAAGGTAGCGAGCTGTTTTGATCAGCTTTGTAAGATGCGGGATGGCACAATTCTCATGACTTTCAAAAAAGGTAAGGAGTTCCCCATGTCAGCGCCTTCAAAACATGAGATTCTGGTTGTAGACGATGACGAGGCCGTTCGTGACAGTCTGGGGCTGCTGCTGCAATCGTCCGGCTATGACGTCAGTATGGCTATGAACGGCTTTGATGCTCTTCTGCAATTGAAAAGGAGCCTCCCGACCGTTCTTCTTTCTGATCTGAACATGCCGCAAATGTCGGGCTTTGAGTTCCTCTCGGTGGTCCGCCGGCGATTCCCCCAGATCTCCGTCATCGCCATGAGTGGAGCCTATGAGTCAGGGGACGCGGTACCCGGTGGCGTGATTGCAGACGCATTCTATTCCAAGGGAAACGGTGATCCACAGGCTCTGTTGCATACCGTTGCGGAAATGATTCGAACCTCTGCGGCGCACGCCAAAGATCACGAGAGAGAATCAGCTCCGGTATGGATACCCCGAAACGGCAAAGATTCACACGGAATTCCCTACGTGGTACTGACCTGCACAGAGTGCCTGCGGTCGTTTCCCTTGAGCGTGATCACAGAAGATCTGCAGAAAATCCAGGAAACGCCCTGCCTGTTTTGCCCCAATACAGTCCGTTATATCATCGATTTTTCTCTTTCCGTTGGTTCGCCGCGGCCGGAAGTGAATGCCCCTGTGCCCACCCTTCGCGGCACGGCAAAAGCTTCCGCCGACTAGGCGTGGTATTTGCAGCAGCGGCTCGAAGGACTGGTCAGCCGGGCTTAAGGAAAGCCGGCCGGCGAGCCCACTTCCAGCTTGACGAATCCCCCAGCAGCGTTCCGATTAGTCGTGAAGGACCACGCTCAGGAGCGAACGGTGGACAAGAAGTTTGCCGTTGTATTGAATGAACCCCAGCTTGCGGAAACGATTCATGAAGAAATTGACGCGCGCGCGAGTCGTCCCGACCATTTCAGCCAGCACTTCCTGGCTTACCTTGGGAATTATCGTCTCCGGTTCTCCTTCCTTGCCAATTTGAGCAAGCAGCAATAAGGTCCGCGCCAGCCGCTTTTCGCTGGAATTAAAGAGTTGGTCCACCAGATCTTCTTGAACGCGGGCATTGCGGGCCAGCAGGTAGGAAACGAAAATATCAGACAGGGCATGTTGCTCATGGAGCGTGCGCACCATCTCTTTTCGATCGATCTTGAGCATGGTACTGTCGGTAATTGCCACCGCGGTCGCCATGCGCCGCCGTTGCGAGCCAGCGATGCACTCCTCGCCTAAAAAATTGCCCTCGCCGAGCAACGCGATGGTGGCCTCCTTGCCGCCCTTGGAGATGACAGCAAGCTTGATTTTGCCCCGCTGGATATAGAAGACGGCTTCCGCCGCATCCCCTTGTGAAAAGACAATCTGCCTCTTTTTGAAATCAATAATTGTGCGGCCTAAACCGGCTTGCGCCAGAAATGTGCGCGGGTCGAAGTGTCGTATTCTCTTAAGGGAAGTTCTTGGGATTGCAATATCTGCTGCTCTCGTCGTTGCTTCGGCGAGTATTTTGCTGCGTTGCTTAGCCATGGCAGCTTGCCGGACAGCTGAACTGTGGCGTCGTCCAACCTGTCCTGGCTCCTGGTCTTCACCGCTAATCCTTCGCCTCGCGATGAAATTTGCTTTCTTTCCTTAAAGTAGCGATTCCTTTATATCTTGACAATATGAAACTGTCCTTTTTTGAACAGATTATAAAGTCGTTGAGGTGAGACTATCGTTCTCATGAAGGTATTGGTGAGGGCTGTGCGAATTGTTCGTGCCTCAGGAGCGAACAGACCCCCAGTGTCAAAGCCGGACTTCATAACATCAATGATTCACTTCGTGGATCACCGCCTTCAAGGGTGGTCAGCCTCAGTATGCTGAAACAGCTGGCAGGATTAAAGCATGGCTGAGAATTGCCGAAGATGCCCCTAACATTTGCAATGATGATCCTGACAAAGACACAATTTAGGGCGGATGAGCAAGGGCCGCGGGCTTTGCTGGCTGCGGCCCCCCTCGTATCATTTTGAAAGTCCATTTAATCAATCCGAGTAGCGTATCTTTCGGTACCGCGGTCATTACTCCACGTTGCCTGTATGTGCTTGCCGGGGCAACACCCGCATCTTACGGTGATCCTCATCTTGTTGATGAAACGCTGGCGGCAGTGGCGCCGACCGACATCCAGCAGGGGTGATGTTGTGGGCATCGGCATTCACACTGGCAACGCACTTCGAGGATATGAGATCGGCAAAGCCGCTCGTGCTTGTGGGGCCACCGTGGGCTTGCGGCGGAATTCACGTGACGCTTTATCCTGAAGAAGCGGCAGAATTAGGCGGCGCACACGCAGTGGTTAAGGCCGATGGCGACGTGGTTTGGGCCAGGGTCCTGGCTGACCATGCGGAGGGCCATCTCAAGCCTCTCTACGTCGGCGGCCGAATTGAAGCAAACGACTTTGTTCCTGCGCGCTGGGTCCTGATGCCGCGCAAGAATTATATGTGGGCCTCAGTACAAACTGTCCGTGGCTGCCCCAAACATTGTTCCTTCTGTTCTGTGTGGCGGACCGATGGACAGCGCCCGCGCCAGCGTTCTTCAGATGCCGTAATGGAAGAGGTAGTCCAGTTGCGCCGGCTCGGCTTCCGTTTTTCGCTCTGGCCGATGATAATTTTGATCCTGTAACCCTCACCGATCTCAAACTCGCCCAGCAGCAGAATAATGTCGAACGGTTGAATGAACTCAAGGCCATTCGTGGCGAACGGTTCGAGCTAATGGCGCGCCTGGCACAGCTACCGAAAGACACAATTCTGCTGGCTGGCACGATCGTGCCGCCGCCTGTTTGCTGGGCCGCTGATGCCGGGGTTGCAGGTGCCACCGCGCGTAAGCCGCTAAAGGGGCCCCAGTAGGTCTTGACGCGTGTTTCATCTTTGGGGCGCTGCGTTGGATCCAAGAGAATACAACTAATGTGGAACTGTGCGTGATACGGATTGAGTCGTCTTGACCCCGCTTTCGCTTGCTCATGCGCAGGGCAAAATGCACCAGTCAGGCTTGACCCGCTATTGCTCTTCCAAACTAAGGCGTCAAGCTGACAGGTCCGCTGCACTGAGGTTAAGTCCAGTAAGTGTGTATTGCCCCAGGAATCGCACTGTAGCTATAGCATCAAACGAGACCGGCATCCACATGCCGTTCACTAGTGCGAATTGCACGGTAATATGGATGTCTTTAATCCACAGGGACGGGCTTTTGATTGGCACGCCTTCAATTCGCCGGATCCGAAACGTGTTCGCATCTACCCAGATCTGCCCAAGTAGCAGATTTCGGGCCTTACGCTTGGGGAAGATCAGCAAAACATACTCAGGAATGGCGCCGAAATTCTCGCGCCGAAGAAAAGCAAAGTTGTAATTCGTTCGGCTGATCTGGTTGTTGCCGCTCTTGTTTGTAGTTTCCTGATCCAGAATCGACCGCACTATTTTTTGTCCACGCGGGTTACCGCTCACTTGCATGATTGTGTACGTCTTCGTATCGGGAGGCGTGAACCTGATTTGCGCGGTCACTTCCGAGACGGGCTTCTTGTCGCGGGTACGGAAAACCTCATATCTTCGGGCTACTTCAAAGGGCCGAGACTCAGCGAGGTTTTGCTGCTGTGTACGCTCGATTGATTGCAGGAGGGCATCCAGATCAGGAGCTATGGTTTCAATCACAGGCGGCGATTGCGGCAATGAAGCTGCGGTTGCGGCGACCAATAGAATCGCCACCCAGACTTGTCGCATCACTCGGGAGAACATCATGCCAGGGACACGAGAGATTGCAAGCACTGCTCACCGCTGAGGCTTCGCTGAAAGTCGTGATGCCTCAGGAGGATCGGCGTCCTGTGACAGTTCATCTGACAGCGGGTCGCCACTGGGTTCAAGTACCGCCGGCTTGATCTCGACCATCCATTCCCATTGCACGGGACGGAAGTGACACGCGTGCAGGGGCGCAATCAGTGTTTCCGGCCGCGAGCCACAAGAAATACATACTGCGCCTACCAGAGTGATGTCCGTCTCTTGCGTTATGTCATCTTCTCTCTTCCCGGTCCACCCGGCAACGACGGGGCCTTTGCATTTCTCACATGGAACCGCCATGAGATGGAGATAGTGGGTTGCGCGTTCCGCTTCTTTCACCAGAGTCCCGGCCCACGTTCGTGGTGGAGAAGTCCTACCGCAGCCAAGCGGAGATTCATTGGTCAAGGAGATTTGAGGCATGACGTGGGCAGCGGTTAATTAAAATTTCCGATCGCGCGCGCTGCTGACCTCCTCAATTTGGCCTGCGAACTCCGAATCAGTTTGATAAAGGTCATCGTGGTTGCAAGTACAGCTACCACAGGCACGGCGTCCAGATGAAACTGAAGGACAAGACCGAACATCCAGGCGAACATGAAAAGCATGAAAACCGTCCACAGCATCAATCCCCTCCTAAGATTCCCCCGCGCGGGGCGATTCGATTGACAGTGCCTTGATTATGACACCCTGCGGTAGCAGGAAACTGTGCACTTTTGCTCTAAGACGACGCTTTCCAGCTTCCTGCGAATAACATTGCTTTCGCATATTTAAGGGGCTACCCTTAAAGGTGTAGTCGCATCCTTCCGCCGTGCCTTTGGATTCATTTCGCCACCCTTGCAACGGCCCCCTGCGCAAATGATTGAAAACGGGGTCCATCGTGAGCTCAGCCTATCGTTTCCGTGTACTTTTGCTTTTCCACGCTGATGTGTGGGAGGAAGGTGCTTTTCATGAACACAATTAATATCTGTTTTGCCGTTTTTGTTCTTCTGATCTCGATGGTCGCGCTCTTCCGGCTGTACAGGATAAGGATCGACCAACGCCATATCGCAGGTTACGGATCGCAAACCATGTGCCCGTTCTGCGGCTCAATTACTGCACGGTCTGAAGCACACTGCCTGCACTGTGGAAAGTCACTACGGGACGCATGAAATCGTCCGGGCTCTCCTCTGTTCACCAGTACCGCCACCTGTCTTTGCTGGTAGTAATGACAAAGGCCTCTTTATTGCCCACCGCATTGGTGCTCATGCTGTTAAACGAAGATGCCGGCTATATTCGCGGGCTACGCCGGGGTGCATTCACACTGACAATAGCTATTCTTTGCAAGGATATTGCTGGTAAGAAGACCGCACCTGTTGCAACTGCGGACACAGGCGCGAATACGACATGGCGACCAATGCGTTTCTTGACAAGGTTTTTATCCGCACGGCTTGAAAGTCAAAGCAACCACCCACGAGGGCTCCTCCCACTCGCTTGCACGATTTGCTTTGCGTCTGAGCTACCTGGCACGGTGCGCGAGAGATGATCAAAATTGATCAGTTGTGCCGCTCATGGTTGCGTATGCTCAAGGTATGACATCAGCGCAGCCCTCGCGATTCACGCATATTCCAAATTCATCGAACCACTCTCTGGTGGAGTCCCGTTGCAGGGTATGCGGTTTGATGGTTGCCGCTGGTCAGCACAGGAAATATCTGGAAATCGCCGAAGCAGCGCACCGTTGCCTTGGCGCGAACTTACCAGTTGCGAATTACGCCCTTTCACGGCGGTAACACGGGTTCAAATCGGGGCGCCATAATCAAGAAGATAGCGGCGTCCTGTCCGTAATTCCCACGAGACTCCACAACACTCATCAAAATCATGCGTGAAAAGCCCTTCGCGTCCGCATGATCAGGTTCGCGAGAGCTGATTGTGCCTGGCGTTTCGGAGTTTCGAGAGCTGCCTATAACCATCCAGCCTCATTTTGAAGGAGGCCTCCGCCGTGTGACATCAAACCGGCTTCAGTGTATGCTCTTCGTGCGTGGCTCAATCTGTTTCAGTTTTACTTTCACGGCTGCAGCTGCGATACCAGCCGCCGCGCGGCAATCAGGCTCGGCATCAAGCAACACTGTGAGCGCTTGCTCGAATCCCGGAGTATCTTCCAAAACTTTTAGTGGAACCAGACCTCCAGCGGCTTCGCTGGTTTGGGCTGCGATTTGGGCGGCATTCAACACTTCTATGCTGCACTTGAGAGCCCGTATCCCGTCCGGCAATGACAGATCGCTATGGCTTCAAGGCTTGATCAGCACCGCGTTATCAATCGCTGGTTTGTTCTCGTTCATTGGAATTCTCCCACCTTCGGCTGGCTGTTTGCCACCAACAAAATAAGCCAGGGCTTCGGTGAGAACAGATATCTCCGTGCCAAGAGAATACCCGCACACCCGTGCGAAAGCCCTGGACTGGGCCAGCCACAGTTTAAGGAGCGCAGCCAGCTTCTATTAAATTGGGGGTCATGACCTGATCAGTTGATATAGACCTTTTTCCCTTAATCCTGCGGCTTCCGACTGCCGATTGCGGATGGATTGAGACTAGTTGTTCTTTCAATTCAAGGGATTAAGAACTCAGGAAGCGGCAAAACTTTTGGAGCCAGAGGAACTCCCTATTCAAATTTTTGTACGAGGAGACGGGAGTTACTGGGAGATCCCCGACGAATCGGAGAAGTACTCTCACAGGTCACTCACAGGTCAGCGTCGCCTCGATTCGAGTGATTACAAAGCCAGGCCCGCGCCGAAATTTGCGTGTTCTTTAGCGGCTTTCGATTCCGGCGATAATCTGCTGCCTCGACCCATGCCGGGGTGAGATACTCTGGATTCAGACAAAGGGCCGGACCCGTTTGAGATCCGGCCCCTTCATCGTCTGAGCAGCGCAGCAAGAAAGTTACTCAGAACGAACCCTCCTCAATTGGTGATTTGCAGCGGTATTGCCAGCCGACGCCCTCCCTTCGTCGATTCCACACTGACTGTGTTTGTGCTGTCCGGCCGGATGTTTGAACCTTTCAGCACAAAATCCCAGCCCCCGGCAGTGTCCACGGCCACCGTTCCCAGAACCGGGCCCGCCAGCGTTGGGCCAATGTGGAGCGTGATGATGTTCCCTGGACCGGGAATGGTCGCCGTTCCCGTGACTCTCCAGTCACCACGAGTGCGGAATTGTGCACGCACAGTGTTGAGCGTGTCTGCGCCCTGGACAGTGATGCTCACCGTTGCCGCGTTGCTGGTAGCAGCATGGCTGTCCTGCACCGTGTACTGGAAGCTGGCCGAACCGACTGCTGCAGGAGTAAAAGTAATGGAGCCATCAGGATTCACTGTCGCTGTGCCGCTGGCGGGTGAACTCACAATGCTGACGGATGCAGGATTTAAGGTATCGCCGTTATCCGGGTCACTATCATTCGCCAAAATCGGGATTGTAATTGGAGTTGTGGCGCTCGCCGTTGCTGAATCGCCATTTGCTACTGGTGGATGGTTCAGGAATGCAACGTTGAATGAGACCAGCGCAACATTGGAGTCAATCCCATTTGCGTCGGTGTTGATGTAGCTGAAGCTGTCAGGACCGGAGAAACCGACCGTCGGCGTGTACACCGCCTGGTTGGTTGCGGAATCGATGCGTACGGTTCCATGCTGCGGATTAGCCAGGATCCTTGGAGTCACGCCAGTGCTGGGTTGATCGTTCGCCAGTATGTCGATGTTCGATGCTACATCGGCAGCCAAGTCATGGCTGAGTTCGTCATTTTCGGCCACTGGTGCGCCACTGTTGCCCGGCGAGCCTACAACGACCGGGCTCGTGTCACGGCCGCCGCGACTCGAGATCACGATGACCTCCTGGGGTGGTATGGGCAACGAGACCTCAAGATCGCCGGAAGAGCTTAACTTCCCCAAACCTTCCGCCAGCAACTCGGGCGGATTTAGTTCGTCGCCGGAAGCAGCACGAATTGTGAGTTTCTGAGTTGACGGATCGTATGTCGCATTTGTGATATGCACTTCGTCCACAAGCGCGGCCTGCACAGTAGATGTTGGGGCATCTGCACTGTTGGTGACGGTGATTGACGCCGGAACATTCTGTGACTGGAATGAAGGCTGGGCATAGTAGTGATCTCCAGACCGTGTCATGAGAGTTCCGCGAATACCCGTCCCGGTGATGGAGAGCACCGGATCGGGCGCGCCGATGGAAGGCCTGGCCGTGGCGAATACATCCGCCTGCACCGAACTGCCACTCCTCCGGTAAGTCGCTCGTGTGACAGTTACAGGACTGGGAATGGGCGCATTATGGACCTTGCCCATCAACGTGAACTGGTCGGTCTCCACCACGTCGACTCCCGAGCCGCCAATGTTTGGTCCCTCGATACGGAAGAAGTTTGTTCCGAATGGACTCCCAGTGATGGCCGTTGTTGCTGCAGGGTCGGCGATAAAGGTTTCCCCGTCAATCGCAATCGGAGACAACGGATCACCTCCGGCGGCACTCGAAGCCCGCAGAAACGTGGTGATCTGGCCTTTGAGCGCGCCGGAAAATTCACCGGGAACAAGGCCGATATCATTGGTGAGGAAGATGGCCCGTTTCCCCGGAATGACATCAGGAAACACCTGCACACCGAACGGCGTTGTGACGGTGTATGTTCCGCCGGGTGCAGGAATATCGATCACCAGGCGGTGGCGGGCAAAAACCATTTGGTCGCCGGCAACCACAGGTCCAGTGGAAAATGCTCCTTCCAGCGCCATCACCAGCACGGCGCGGCCACCGTTCACGGTCAGGGTTGAAGTGCCGTTCCAGTAAAAAAATTCATCCGGGAAGTTTGCCGGAAAACTGATCGGCGAAGCAGGATTTGTAAGCTGATCCGGTGTGACCAGGCAAGTACCATCGGCCAGTTCCTGGGCGTTCGGCAAACATGCATCGAGCGCAAGGCCTGTGGAATCCTGATACCAGACCGGAAAGCCGTTGTTCCGATCCACAGGACCGACTCGTGCCAGTTGAGCATGACTCAGTCCAGCCAGAGTCAGAAGCGAAGCAAGGGCGAGAAAAAATTGTCGTGACAGGCGTCTTTTCGAAAACAGTTTTGGAAGCAGGTTCATAGTCATTTACCTCAAAGGCTGCTCGCGTCGTAGCGACGAGCAAGCAGCGGAAATCGTGACAGCGCCGTGCACGGCATTGCTAAATAGCCATCGCGCGGTACGACAGCGCTTACGAAGATGTTTGGTTCCGCCAGATCGCAGAAAAATGCAGAGCGGACAGCAAGCGTTCGGCTAGAAGTAAATCGGGGCTTTAACAGCGCAGAGGAACACTAAAAGGAACTGCAGGTTCTTTCAACTTTGAATTGCTTATCGGCCGGGAGCATTGCGCGGATGGCCCCGCGGAAGGATGAATCGTCGCCACCCTAAGCTGGCTCGCCGGCGCATCCTGCGAGGACTCGATGCTTGCCGGCAGAATACTGAACTCAACATTGACCGGAGGAGTGTCATCGTCGTTGTCGCTGTCTACTGCAACGCAGAACAAGTTCATTGAGCCATTGAAAAGCAGGACCAATACCAGAACCAGTAAGCGAGCCACGTCTTTGCGGCACATAATCATTCTGAAATCCACCGGCATCAGAGCACCAAATCAGTAAGCAATCGTGCTTCCAAGTCAGTGATTGGAGGGACTATTCGCGTTAGGAATCAATCTTTGTCTCGCAATGAAAGATTCTGAGAGTACGTGCAGACTAACTTTATGGCGAGTGGGTAAGAATGGATTAATCACGAATGAGAATTTCCAACAAACCGTACGAGCCTAAGACCATCTTTTGTCGCAACGCGCAGCGCACGGCTTTTTCCGGTTGCAAAAATATGCTACGAACTTGGCATCAAGATGCTGTTGTGGATTCCTCGTATTCGGGAGAAACGCTGAACGGGGTCGTGTTAATCTGCGGCCCCAACGCAGCCGTCTAATATCATGAAAAAAGCTAATGGAAGACAATCATTAGTTCATCGAAGCGGCAGACGGGTTGGCCTCCCTTCGTTGGCGTGTAATCAGGAAGCCAGGTGCGCCGAGGCGGCAATAGCTTTAAGCAGCTTTTCCACTCCGGCGACAATCTGCTGCCTCGACCCGTTCGCGGTGACCAGATCTACACCTGTGGGAAGCGCTCCTGATGGGCCGTTATCACACACCACGAGTACGGGGAGGGGCTTGACTGCTTTGATCGATTCGGCAACGGATTCCTCTGCCACTATCACGTCTTCATCCAGCACAACCGCCTCAAGGTGGTTGGTGATAGCCGCCAGGGCAACGGCCTTGTGTGCGGATGAGGTCATGCTGACCTTATATCCGGCTCGTCTGACGGCACGAGCGATGTGGTTGAGGCGCGCGTTGCTGTCGGCGACGCACAAGATCCAGGCGGAGCGGGTTTCCATGGGTCCTCCTTCTTCTTTGCGCGGCGGTGAGTTCGGCAGCCACACGCCCCGGAGCCGGCTTGCCACGGCTTACCCGGGGTGAGATGCTGGTTTTTCAGATTGAGTTTGTAGAGCCGATTGTCTGTTTTGGTAAGAAAGCGGGAATGCTATGGAACGAAAACCCTCTCTTTTCGCATTGAGCCCGTCCTATTGAACCTCAGTTATTTGAACCAATGCTATTCGTGTTGAGCTCGCTCCTGCTGCATCTGTTACTGTTGCCATTACAGTGTATGTCCCCGCAAGCGAATAGACATGAGTTGCCGTGAGTTGTGCCGTAGTAACTGTCCCGTCGCCAAAATCAATCGTCGTTAACACAGGCTGAACAGAATCAAGCGTCCCAACCCAGGCCGTAATCTCCACCGGGGCAGCTCCCTGCCCTGGAGAAACCCCCAGAGTCACATTTGCACCAGGATTCAACCGGGGGGTCTGTGCAGTGATTGTGAGCCGCTCACCGTTGGACATTTTGTTAGTCAAAGAGGGTTTACCCACGGCTTTGACGTACACCGTGTAGTCGCCTGGATCAAGGCCGAAATTCTTGAGTTCCAGGAAGTGGGTGTCCGTTGCCGCGTTTGCCAGGGGCATCAGGTTCTCGCCATCTTGTGAAACGAAGATCGTATAGTGGTCAATCGTGCTTTGGTCTCCCGTTGCCCTCCATGAGATTGCTGTTCCGCGCGCATGAGCCTTGAGCGACACACAGTTTTCAATGCCACTTTCGAATTCGGTACCTTCTTCATAATCATTCCACGTAACCAGTTGTATCCCGTACATCTGCTCGTCAGGCGAATAATAGTTTCCAGCTTCTGCAATGCTGCGCAGCCAGGTCTGGCCGCATTGCTGGTCCAGGTAGCGCCCACCGCTCCACAGGGCAATGGAGTCATCGAATCCTTTGAACCCGGCGCCCAGAGACAATGCATCCGCATGATGGGCAGCAGAGTTGTAATATCCATCCAGGTATCCCATTCCTGGATAGGGAGATTGGTCTTTGGCTTCAATGAGCGCATTTTGGCTCTTCTGTCTGCTTGAGACCCAGGCATAGCCTCCATCGGAGACTTCATGGACAAATGCACCTGAGTTACGGAATATGAACAAGGGATCGCCTGCCACTCTGGACCGGACGCGCTGCCAATCGATGTTGACGGTGGTCATGCCGAAAAACAGCACCACGGGACGGTCGTTATACCGCATGTAAGCCGGCGAGCCTTCGTATGTCCGGTGGGCATAATTAAGATCGTCAATCAGGGTTTCGGTTACATCGCATCCTGAACGTCGGCCGCACTCTTTCAGCGCACCGACATCTTCCATGATGGCAAAGGTAAATCCAGGATGTTTCTCCGCCTCCAGCATGATTGACTGAGTGGCCTCGTCATAAGAGACAAACTTGCGCATCAGGGCGCCGGGACCGTACCAGTCAATGATCAACCCGTCGAGCCCGCGGCTGATCATGTCCGTGACCTGCTTCTGTACCTGCAGCACGTCCGCGGAATTGTAGCCAACTTCCACGTGGTCACCAAAGCCAAACCATGGCACCAGGTGCGCGTACAGCCTGGTAGTAGCGCCGGCATATAGCAGCGTACGAGTTGGGACTTTACTCACATTGGTTGACGCAATATTTCCGTTCGGCTGCTGGGCGAAACCATCAGCGGCGCTGGTGTTGTTGCCAGTTTCAATAGCAAGTGTGGTTGTGGGATGAAAAGGTGTTTCTCCCAACGCGCTGAATGACACCAGTGTGACGGCAAAAAGGAACAGATACAGCGAAAGCTTCTGCACAGGAAAACTCCACAGGAACGCCAGAGTGCGCTGGGCTCCAACGAATTTGACTGGCGTCTTTCGGGTGGTTCCCGGTAGCAAACAGAGAACACTTCAAAACGCCAGCGCATCCTGTGAGAGCAAGCGAATGGCCAATGCAGCAGCATTGGCCCAAGCAGCATTGTTCGACGACGAGTTTACTGTCAGTCGAGGGCTGGAGGTTCAAGCCGATATTGTTTGATCTTGTTAAGTAGCGCTTTATAGCTGATGTTCAGGCGCATTGCAGCGAGTTTGCGGTTCCAGTGCGTAGCTGAGAGCGCTTCCTCAATAGCTTTTACTTCTGTCTGGTCTCTGGAACTGCGCACCAGAGATTTGAGGCCGCTATCCCAATGAATGCCTGCTCTTTCAGGAGCAGCGGCAGGCGGTTTAAGCAGGCGGATTTTCTCTTCCAGTTCGGCCACCGCCATAGTCTCATCTTGTAGCACGATATAGCGCTTTACAAAGTTCCCGAGTTCCCGAAGATTACCCGGCCAGTGATATCTCAGGCAGGTGCTGATCAGCCTCTCTGATTCGTACAGCGGTGGCTGCTTGTATTTCTCAGAATAACGGGCAATATAGTGCTTCAGCAGGGCGGGAATTTCCTCGCGGCGGTCGCGCAATGGGGGAACATTCATTGTGAACGCGTTCAGCCGGTAAAACAGATCTTCCCGGAATGTTTTTTGTACGATCGCTGTCTGCATGTCAATGTTTGTAGCTGCCAGCACTCGTACATCGGCAGTCACATTGGAACGCCCGCCGAGCCTCGAATACTGCCCATCCTGAAGAACATGCAGAAGTTTGGCCTGCAGCAGCGGGTTCATTTCACCAATCTCATCCAGCAGGATGGTGCCGTGGTTTGCCATTTCGAACTTTCCCGGCTTGGATCGGGAAGCTCCGGTGAAGGCGCCTGCCTCATAGCCAAACAATTCGCTTTCCAGCAAATCGGCGGGAAGCGCGGCACAATTCACTTTCACAAAGGGCTTATGCGCGCGATGAGAGAGTTTATGGATGAGCCGGGCCAGGACTTCCTTGCCCACTCCGCTCTCACCCAGAATCAGGATGGGCACATCGACTCTGGCAACAATGGAGATCTGGGCCCTGATCTGCTTCATGGCCGGACTGACGGCCAGGAAAAAGAGATCGTTATCGAGCGGGTCAATTTGTTCCACATCTGTAGTGGCGGTGAAGTGGATGACCGGAATCTCCTCCTCGGAGCGTCGAGACGAAAGAGAGCGCCTGATTACCGCGTCAAGTTCGGCTTTATAAACGGGTTTGGTCAGGTAATCGAGAGCCCCCATCTTCATGGCCTGTACTACGGTGCTGGTGTCGGTAACACATGAAACCATGATGATTCGCTGGTCAGGCACAAGTTTCTTGCATGCCTCCATGGTTTGCAGGCCGCTCATGCTCGGCATTGACATGTCAAGCAGCATCAAATCGGGAGCACGTGCCTGGACTTTCTTAATTGCTTCTTCACCACTCGACGCTGTATCCACCGAATACTCTTGAGTTTCCAATAATGTCTTGGTGTACAGGAGCATGCTTGGCTCATCATCCACCACAAGAATACGTGGAACGCCCGGAGTATCAGATTGTGTGCTCATTTGCTCCCCGCTGTAACCCCGGCAGCAACACGCTGAATGTGCTGCCTTCTCCTAATTTGCTTTCTACCCATATCTTGCCGCCGTGGGCTTCCGTCAGCCGGCGGGCAATGGCCAGGCCGAGTCCCATTCCCTGAGACTGCGCGTCCTGCTGGACCTGAAGAAACTCCTGAAAAACATCCTGGTGGTATTCAGGAGGAATACCAGGTCCGTTGTCACTCACATCAATACGGACGCAGCTAAACGGACCAGTGGCGTCACGCTTCCTCTTCTCAATGGTGAACGATAGCGTGGAGCGAAGGTTCCGGCGTTCCCACGCGTAAAGGCGAGTGGCTACTCTAACGTGGCCACCTGCTGGAGTGAATTTAAGGGCATTTTCCAGCAAGTTTGAGATGATATGCTGCACCTTCGTGCAGTCAAAGCAAGCATCGGGCAGCGTGCGATCAGGGATGAATTCGAGCGTGGTTCCACGTTCCGAATAAAGCTTAACGAAAAGGCTTATAACTTCCGCGATGCACTGATTGACATTGCCGACTTCCGACCTGAGCTCGAACTTTCCAGATTCAATGACGCTGAAGTTGAGGAAGTTCTGGATGAACCGCTGCAGCCTTAACGCGCTCTGCTGCATTTCGACCAGCACGCTTTTTTGTACATCATTCAAGGGGCCCGCATGACTGCCCAGAAGGAAGTCTGTGTATCCAGCGATCACAGCCAGTGGAGTCTTGATTTCGTGGGCCGCTGCCGCAAGCACGAGCGTTCTCTGAAACATCTCCCGCTTAACCCACTCGTCAGAATGCGAAAAACGTTTCGCGGGATCATCTGTCGGCTCTGTTTGTGTAGCGCGGTAAACCTTCAACACCGTATCCCCCGGAAAACGGCGTCTGGACCTGCGTAGCTAAAAGGATGTGAAATCCCGAGCCTGTGGAGGCTGGGTGGCTGTTTAGTCCTTCTCCTACTGCAACCGGGCCAGATCGTACGAATGTAGAACAAAAGTAACATATAACCAACAGGTAAATACAGCTTTATGCAGGAAATTTTTCACGGGATATCGCCTAAGGCAGTGCAAATCGCAAGCTGCTGCCCTGAAATGGCTTACAATCGCTGATCTTTGATGCCAAAGATGTCTTGTTGCTCAAAGAGTAACCCTGGAGTGTTTGCCATATATGCACTAAGTGACTTGTGTGACCCCTTTCGTTACTTGTGGAGGCTTCAAATTTTTTGAAATTGTGCGCTTCTCTGGGAAACCATCCTTTGCCGCGAATTACCTGCCGCCCGCAAGGTAGTATGTGCCTGCCGTTGTGGAATGTCTTTTCTCTTTAGGATTGATTCAGCTTTGCTGTTTGGTGAGCTGACGTGACACAACGGTCTAAACTTGGGCTGTTCCGGGTCGGGTGCACCAATCTGGAGCACAAGGGCTCAAATGGTGTCTTACATGCAATAAAGTTCTGCAATGACCAAAAAACACGCTCGTCAGCAGGATGATGTTGCCCGGAATAACAGCTTAGAACCTTCTGATTCACCATCGTTGCCGCCCACCGCAGCCATTTTCGGGACTACACCAGCAATGGCAGCGATCCACCATCAGATCAGGAGGGTGGCCAATGCCAACATTCCCATGTTGCTGACAGGCGAAAGCGGCACCGGAAAAGGAGTGGTGGCCAGCCTTATTCATTGCTACTCTGCTGCCGCGCAAAGCCCGTTTGTTCAGATTAATTGCGCTGCATTGCCAACCAACCTTATCGAGAGTGAGCTTTTCGGGTACGAGAAAGGCTCCTTCACTGGGGCAAATACTACGAAGCAAGGCCGCATTGAGATGGCAGGCTCAGGTACAGTCTTTCTGGACGAAATCGCCGAGATGGAAGCGTGTCTACAGGCCAAGCTTCTGCACGTTCTGCAGGACGGTCATTTTAGCCGCATCGGCGCCACACACGAGCAGCAAGTGTGCACCCGGTTCATATTTGCAACCAACCGCAATCTCCAGCAGGAAATAGCTGCAGGCAATTTCCGGGAAGACCTCTATTATCGCATCGACGGCATAACAATCCACCTTCCTGCACTGCGTGAGCGCGCTGAAGACATACCGGCGCTTGTTGAATATTTCCTACAGAAATATGGGAAACGATACGCCACTCGCATACCTTCTGTTTCGCCGGACATCATGGACCGCCTTCAGGCATACCATTGGCCGGGCAATATCCGCCAGTTGGAGAATCTAATTCGTCGATATGTTGTTCTCGGTTCAGAACAGACGGTCTTGACCGATTTAGTGGAGAGTCCTCGCGACGTATTTCAGTTCACGCTTCCTCCCAACGGGCGAGTGTCTCTCAAGGAGATCACACGCGGAGCAGTCCGGCAGGTGGAGCGGCAGGTAATCGAGAAGGCCCTTCACGCGACCGGCTGGAACCGAAAACGAGCTGCCAAAATGCTTCGGATCAGTTACCGGGCTTTCCTCTACAAGCTTGAGGAAGCCGCTATTAGCTGCCCTTCAGCAATTGAAGAACAGGCAGACATTCCTAAATCAGACCAGCAAACTGCCGCCTGACCTCACGGTCATCACGTCGACATGCGTGCTCGTTTGCGCAGTGTCTCTACCGTCATTACGTTTGCTGATGATCTACACTGCGCCGAATTCTGCGACTTGCCTGGGCAAGTAGATCCATGCCAATTTCGTTGCAAAA
Organism: Terriglobia bacterium; assembly: GCA_963758275.1. Classification (GTDB taxonomy): domain Bacteria; phylum Acidobacteriota; class Terriglobia; order Terriglobales; family Acidobacteriaceae; genus Angelobacter. The sequence goes on from CAVWUW010000013.1 coordinate 46,384, forward strand.
GTTTTCAACCGTTCTGCGCCGCACAACTGCTCTCATTTGCAATTACCAACTCTCCTGAGAGTGTCGCTGATTCAGTCCGAGCTTTGGATCTGTAATCTGCGGTGGCATCGAAAGTGCATTCATGCTGCAACACAAGCGCGCGGTTGGGAGAAATCGCCTTCCCTCGGCCTTTGTGCTGATGAACCGGATTACACGACAAAAAAATAAGTTGAGCTTTCGGGACGGCGGAGCCCGAAGCCTCAACCTCAACAGCGGGCGGGCCGATCTTGCTGGATGATCTCGCCACAAAAGGAGCGCAGTTAAATGAGTATTTTTTATCTTCCGAGGAATGCTTCCAAGGCCCGTCTCCGCGAAGCGGAGAATGCACGACAGAACCGGGCGGAAATTGTGAAGGCCTATTCGCAAGGACAGGTTTCCAGGCGAGAGCTTATCAAGTGGGGGCTAATCACCAGTGGTGGCTTGATCGCGCCGATTTCTGGCTTAAGTCCGTTTGTCGCTTACGCCAGCGGCGGCAGCGGCGCCAGCGGCGGCAGCGGCTCAAGCGGTTCAAGCAATATCCCTACAGGCATGCCGCCAAGTCCATTGTTTGGTGTGCAGGCATTCACGGCGGCGATGCCGCGCTTCGATGTTGTGCCACGCAATCCGGTCACTTCCTTAACGCCGGCACCCACGGCAGAAGCCAATCAGACCCAGCAACCGCTTGACCCCGCCCTGGTGGGAGGCAGGAGCGGATTGACTGGACCTATTGAAGGCCGTCCACCCGGACCAATCTGGGCGCACCAGCGCTTCAGTCAATTTCCGCCGGCCGTTGCAGCTGAGATGACTCAGGCGGGAGCCACTGCGAATACAAGTTACAACCCTCGTGTCTCTTCGACAATGAACTCGGGGATTGATCCCACTCAGCCGCTGCCGCTCAAGTTCCATCCGGGACTTCCCACCCAAGACAAGAACTCCGTCTGGACGTTCAACGGCACGATTCCGCCCAAGTTGGTCATCGGACGCTATGGTGAGCCAATTCTGTTCCGCCACCACAACGGTTTGCCCGCTGATATAACGCAAAACAATGGGTTCGGCCGGAACACAATTTCCACGCACGAGCACAACGGGCATCACGGCGCAGAGAACGACGGCTTCGCAGGAGCTTACTTCTTCCCGGGCCAGTTTTATGACTATCACTGGCCCATCGTCCTGGGCGGCCACTTCAGCTTTAATGCTGATGCCAGCGATCCCATGGCCAGCAGCCCTGCAGACAACGGCGGATTGAACAAAGTCCCGGGTGACTGGCATGAAACCATGTCAACCCACTGGTTCCACGATCACATGTTCAGCTTCACTTCGCAGAACGTGTACAAAGGCAATGCCGCGATGTTCAACATCTACAGCGGACTCGATCGGGGAGACGAGACCGTTAACGACGGCGTAAACCTGCGCCTGCCCAGCGGATCCTCCAATGGGCTCGGTTGGGGCAACCTGGACTATGACGTGAACCTGATGCTTGCCGATAAAGCCTTTGACCAGAACGGCCAGCTCTTCATGGATATTTTCCAGTTTACCGGGTTTATCGGCGATGTAATGACGGTGAACCTGACCTACAAGCCATATTTCGAAGTCGAGCGGCGTCGATATCGGTTCCGCATTCTGAACGCCAGCGTCTCGCGCTTCTTCAAAATCGGCTTGAGCGATGGGTCAGAGTTCCTCCAGATTGCGAACGACGGAAACCTCCTGCCGCATCCTGTGAAAGTGACGGCCCTTGATGAGCAGGGGATCGCGGAGCGTTATGACATCGTGATTGATTTCTCGCGTTACAACGTCGGCAGCAAAGTGTGGCTGGTGAACCTCTGCGAGCATCAGGATGGAGCCAAGCCGGCAAAGGACCGCACCCTTTCCGACGCGCTTGGCGGCAAGTCGTCTGATCCGTGTGTCGGGAAATTTCTGGAGTTCAGGATCGCAAGAAACCCGGCGACATCTGACCAGAGCCAGGTGCCCTCCACGATGATTCTGAATCCCGATCTCTCAAACATCCCTGTAGCGCGCGAGCGAACGTTCGTTTTCGGCAGCGGTGCGAGTCAGAACCAGAGCGATCCCATCACGTCCTACATCACCGGTGCGGGCGGACAGGCAGGCCCGTGGGGCGTTAAGACCGATGGCGGCAAGATGCTCAATGCAGATTTCGGCCGTCTATCTGCGGCGCCCAAGTTTGGCACGCGAGAGGTGTGGCATCTGGTAAACGGCGGAGGAGGGTGGGATCACCCGATCCATATTCACTTCGAGGAAGGCCAGATCCTGTCCAGAACAGTCCTGGGCGCCGCTGTCACCGTACCCGACTGGGAGCTTGGGCGAAAGGACGTGTATCGCCTGAGGCCGAATGGCAGTGTAACCCTCACCATGCAGTTCCGCGACTGGGGCGGCATGTTTATGGAGCACTGCCACAACACAGTTCATGAAGACAATGCCATGCTACTGCGTTGGGAAATTGACAACGGAGGCGCTCCCTTCCTGCGTCCGCTGCCCACACCTACCCCGCAACCAACCGGTGTAACTTTCGAAAATCCGGATGAGGTCCTGCCCACCGCGTTCTAAAGACGGATGAGAGGACTTTCAAGCGAGCCGCTCTGACTCAAACCAGGGCTGAGCGGCTCGCAACTTCTACTGATTTAAGAGGCAATCATGTTTCGACGGAATTTACTTTCGGGATTCGCTCTGAGCTTATTCTTCCTTGCCGTTGCTGTAGTGCTGCTCTACCGTGCGCCGGGGGCGCAGGCCTTTGATAATCCGCATTGGGGAGCCAACTTCTTCCCCAACACAGAGCTGACCACCCAGGACGGGAAAAAGGTACGGTTTTATGACGACCTGGTCCGAGGCAAAATCGTTGTCATAGACCTTATCTACACACATTGTGTCGATGCCTGCCCGCTGGAGACAGCCCGGCTTGCACAGGTGCAGAAAATGCTCGGCGATGCGGTTGGAAAAGAGATCTTCTTTTATTCCATCAGCATTGATCCGAAGCGCGATACACCCGCCGTGCTGAAAGCTTATGCGGAGAAATACCACGCCGGCCCGGGCTGGCTGTTCCTGACAGGCAAGAAAGATGAAATCGATCAGCTCAGCAAAAAAATCGGGCTGTACACCGAGCCTGATCCCAATGATCGTGACGGGCATACTCCGAGCGTCCTGCTCGGCAGCGAACCCACCGGACAATGGATGCGCAACGGCGCCACGGACAATCCCCGCTTTTTAGCTATGCTGATTGGGGACTGGCTCAATAATTGGAAATACTCTGAAGGCAAGCAGAAGAAGAGCTACTCTGAAGTGAAAGCGGTAAAGCTCGATCCCGGGGCCTACATTTTTAGCGCTCACTGTGCCGCGTGCCATACGATTGGACACGGGGACAAGATCGGGCCCGATCTTCTGGGCGTGACGAGTTCACGCAATCGCGACTGGCTCAAGCGTTTCATCCAACATCCAGAGAAGGTGATCGCGGAAAAGGATGCCACAGCGCTTGTCCTATTTCAGAAATATAAAGAAGTTCGCATGCCCAACTTGCGCCTGGCAGATGGTGACGTTGAAACTGTGATCAAGTTCCTTGAAGAAAAGACAGCACAGCACAACGCAAAGACGGTCGCAAAAAAACAACCGCCAGCGGATTCACGTAGTTCCGACTGAAAGTAACAGGTAAGTGCTGTTCGCCTGCCTCAGCTGCGCGCCTCTCCAGCAGCGAGGCAGGCTTTTTTGTCCAGGCTGAGGCGCGGAATCTGAGAGGCGCTCACTACGTACAGCCACAGCAGCCGAACTATTTCTTTTGACCCGTGAGCAACAGCAGTCGCATGCCAAAACCATTGCAAAAAATTACAACCGGAATTGCATTCAAGATCGCGCTCACGGAAATACCTCAGAGAAACAGTTTTCGCGGCAGCGCCAGGCTGATTGGCACGTGGAATGCATTCTTCACCGGCAATGGGTTCCACAGGACTTCCGGACTCGAGCAAAAACTCGATATTCACCAGCGCCACCGTGAAGGGTCCTGTCGCACAGTGAAGGAGAAATACCAGGATGAGAGCCGCGCAAAAGAAACACTTCCGGTTGCTGCGCATCATAGCGCTGTCGGTTACGATGATCGCCGCATTTGGCTATTACGGCCATGTGCGAGCCCAGAGCAACACTCCCGCGCCGCAGATTGTTCCCATTCGGCCGCTCGCCGCCTTGAGTTCAGTTCCCATTCCGGATGTTCCGGGATTGAGTGACGTCATAGCCAATAAAGACGCAGCCATCGCACTGGGCAAGACGCTTTTCTGGGATATGCAGGCGGGAAGTGACGGAGTGGTTGCCTGCGCATCCTGCCATTTCAATGCAGGCGCGGACAGCCGCGGAAGCAATTCCATGAGTCCGGGGATTAAGGCGGGAGACTCGACGTTCCAACTGGGCGTTCTGCTGAATGGTCAGCTCTATCCCAATTACCAACTGAATCCTGGAAGCGCAGGCGCGGGCTTTGGCGGATATCACGATGGCGACTTCCCGCTGCACAAGCAAGGCGACGTCAACACGCGCAACAACCCGCAGTCCGATGTGAATGACATTGTCGGCTCGCAGGGGGTGTTCTCGACTTCTTTTGACCGCGTGCGGCTCTTCCGCGGTTCAGAAAAGGTAACGATTACTTCCGACGATATCTTTTCCTTCCCGGATCCCGCGGATTCGACGAAAAAGATCAACACAAGAAAGGTAGAGCCGCGTAACACGCCGAGCGTCGTCAATGCCATCTACAACAATCGCAGCTTCTGGGATGGACGCGCGCAGAACACCTGCAATGGCGTGAATCCCTTCGGCGAACGCGACGCAAGTTCTCACCTGTTTACGGCGAGCTCTGTGGGTGCATCCCTGCAGTCGACGCTGGTGCGGCTGCAGAACTCGTCCCTGTGCTCACAGGCGCTTGGGCCGCCAGGCAGCCCGTTCGAGATGTCGGCTGCAAACCGCACGTTCCGAGACATCGGGCAGAAGTTGCTTCTTCTCACGCCCCTGGCAAACAACACCGCCACTAATCCGCTTGGGCGGCAGAAGGTCAGCAGCGGGGACAGCGTACTGGGAAAACGGCGCAAGACCACGGGCTTTGGCCTGCAGGCGGGTTACGCGGCGATGATCAAGGCTGCATTCCAGCCGAAGTGGTGGCAGTCGCGGCAGATCATCTGTATTGCGGCGGACGGAACCGAGACGATCGTTGATCCCTCCAAGCGGCAAAGCTGCGCGAAGGGGAGCAAGCCGTACTTCCAGATGGAGTACAACTTCTCGCTCTTCTGGGGACTTGCCATCCAGTTGTACGAGAGCACTTTGGTCGCGAACCAGACGCCCGTTGATCAATACCTCAGCCAACAAAAGACGTACGTGTTGAACGGCGACAGCCAGCGGAACTTCTACACGATCCAGCTACCCGCGGGGGTTGATCCGATGACCGTATCGGTGGTGGAACTCAATCCCACACTGGACGCCAGTGACCAGGAAGTATTCGCGTTCGATGACGGTGCGGGACAGATCAGCGGTGTAGGCATCACGAGCGGAACGATTGACTACTCGAGCGGGACGCTTTCCATTCAGTTCGACGTGCCGCCCCCGGTTGCATATCCGATCAACGTCAGTTACTCGGTCGGGCCGACGCCGCTCACGCAGGGACAGCTACGCGGGCTGCTGACCTTTCAGACGAAAGGGCGGTGCATTACCTGCCACGGTGGGCCGGAGCTGTCGAACGCATCCGTGGCCAATGTCTCCACCCAGCCGCTCGAGCGCATGGTGATGGGAGACTTCAACGTGCGCGTCTACGACAACGGCTTCTACAACATCGGCGTGCGGCCTGGAGCGGAAGACATCAGCCTGGCTGACGTGGATGGAGCTGCGGGGCTCCCGCTTTCGCAATCGGAACTGCTGCGGCAGCGCGTCTGCAACGATCCTTCATTCTCTTTCATGGTGCCAGGACGCCCTGGGGATGCCATTACGGCAGCGCCGCTGAGCTGTTATGACGACATCGCGAGCAAAGGCTTCTTCAAGACGCCGATGCTGCGCAATATCGCGCTCACCGCGCCTTACTTCCACAACGGCGGCCAGCTCACGCTGGAGCAGGTGGTCGAGTTCTACAACCGCGGCGGCGATTTTCCAGATGGATTCGATCAAATTCCGCTGATTGATCCGAACATCGTTCCGCTCGGACTGACGATGCAAGAAAAGGCAGACTTGGTTGACTTCCTGCGCAACGCGCTCACCGATCCAAGGACCGTGAATCAGTCTGCGCCCTTCGATCACCCGCAGTTGCTGGTAGTCAACGGGCACCTGCCGGGTGCGAACGGGTATCCGGTGCAGAACGATCCCAAGCATCCCGGGCAGGCAGCGGACCAGATGCTGGAGATTCCGGCGACAGGCAAGAGCGGCGGCGCAGCCTTGCCTACATTTTTACAAAACCTGCTGACGCACTGAGTGGATTGACGGAGCCCTCAGCGCACCACAGGAAGGAACACGAAATAGAAACGAGAGAGTTGGATAAAGCAGGAGCCAAGAGAGATGAAGCAGTTAACAACTTCCGGAACACGAGCCATGGCAGCAACGTTGGCGCTGCTGAGTGCAGTCGCGATGTGGGCACAGAAGCCCGATACACCACCCTCACCAGCCAAGATGCCGGCATCGCAGGGCGGAGTAGCACCGTTCGACATGATCGGATTCATACAGTTCGCGTCAGTGGACTCGGTTTGCACGCCAAACAACAATCCATCGCCAACCAATCCACCCACGCCAGCGGGATGCAAATCCGCGGGGGGCTGGATCCAGATCAACGGCCACGTGATCCGGATTCCACAAAACACGATTCTCCAGATGCCTGCGAACACGCTGACCTGGGAGGAGGTTTTTGAGTACAACTCACTGGGATCCGGAACTGAGAGCGGACTCGCTCTTTCCGATGGGTCGCGCCTTCCAGGGACGTTTGAAGCTCATGTGCAGGGAAACGTCGTTAATGGGACGTACATAGCCGGCCTGATCTTCATCTCGCAGCAGTCACTCAACTCCAGCCAGGGGTTCATTGAGTCGCTGGATTATGCGAATGGAATCATGGTGGTGGACGGTACCAAAGTGCAGATCAACGATCCTCTTGGCCGCTTCACCATTGGCAAGTCACCGGACCTGCGCTTCTCGATCGACGAAGACAATCCCACAGTCCGCGCGGAAACGGCGTTCCCCATGTGCATCCCGCGACAGGATCCCGCGACCGGTGACGATCCTCTTTGCCCGCAGAAGAATCGTCCCCATGACGCAAGCGGCAATTACGCGATGAACTTCACTATGGATCCGCGAGGAGCTGCGCCTTCGCCGGCCAGTCCGACGCCTACAGATCCAACCGTGTTCACGCCGTTTGAAGTGGGGGACTACGTGACCTATGCGGGCACGTTGATGGACGGGCCGAACGGGAAGTTCATTTCCGCGCACACAATCATCGCGAACGTCGGCATTTATACGACACCGGGAGACGTGCCAGCTTACGTAGCCATAGACGTTGTGCTGCAGGGAGCTCCGGGAATTCCCAATCCTGCATTTCCGCAGGAAGCAACGGCAAAAGTGAGAGTGGAGGGCTTCTCTACGGATCCCTCTCGACCGGTGGACATTTTTGCTATCGATCAGGATTGCAATGGCAACGTGAAAGAGCGCGCGCCCTGGGCATTTGAATTTGCAGTGGAACCCGGTCCCCCGACAGTGGGCAAAAAGGGCCGGTTTCGTTTTCTTCCTGCGGGAGGCAGCTTCCTGCCCCCTTCGCGCAATGTCGGCGTCAAGATCGATTATCCCGAACCGGCAATTTTCAACGAAAAGCTGGGAATCGTAGCGGGGCGTTACCAGGCGCCAAATTTCGATTTCATCTTCCCCGAAAACCTCGCCGTGGGTGATCCACCGGTTGCCTTGAACTTCTCAGATCTCACTTTCCTGGTGAACGGCTCAGGCCCCTGGGGTGGATATAGCAATCAGCCGATTGGCCAGCTGAACCCGTGGCCAGGCGCGAGCGCGCCTAACGTGACGTGCTCGAGCACTCCGGGAGGCACGCCTCCACCCCCGGGAGCGACGGCTGTTGCAACCTACACTTCCGCCGCAACACCAATCGTGGCCGGAACAGCGGTCACGCTTAGCGCAGCTGGGAGCACTCCGGGGAATGGGCCATTCACCTGGACGCAGATTGTAAATCCGGGGGATCCAACGGTAACACTGGGAACACCTTCTCTGATCACCACAAGCTTTACCGCGCCCACCGTGGCGGCCAATACAAATCTCACGTTCCAGGTAAGCGTTGGCGGAAGCAACTCCACAACTCCGGCGACAGCGACGGTGATTGTGCCAATCGCTCCACCGACAGCTCCTGCACCACCTTCAGTGAACGCGAAGTCGTCGCCGGCGAATCCGGTGGCAAGCGGAACAAAGGTGACGTTGAGCGCGAGCGGGGTCGATCCTGCCGGAGGAGCTCTAATCTACACCTGGGTTGCGCCTGCTGGTATCACGCTAACATCTGCGAACGGTGATGGGGCGCAGCAGACTTTCCTCGCGCCAACCGTGCCTGCCGGGTCTGCGCCGAACACCATGTCCTTCGCAGTAACGGCCAAGAGTTCGGCTTCAGGACTCACGGCAGCGGCTAACGTCCCGGTGACGGTGAACCCAATTCAGGACGTGGTGACGATTACGTCGGCGGTTTACACCACGTCGAAAGCGAGATTGCAGGTGAATGTGACCGACATTACACCTGGAATCAAGCTGACCTGCACGCTGAACATTAACAATCCTGCAACCGGCAAACCGTATGCAGCGGTGATGGGACCGGCAGTTCCGGCAGCGGTAGGAAATTACAGCATCACCTTCACGGGCGTGAACCAGCCGACGAAGGTAACAGTTACTTCTACAGGCGGAGGCTCAGCAATTTCCGGAGTTACAAGAGTTCGCTAGTAGAGCATGGCGCTGCTATTGCTGCGCGGCGTGGCAGCGCCACCCAAACGTATAAAGCAAGGCAAGGTAAGACAGCAAGAAACGGATGAAAGCAAGACAGCAGTCAATGGATGAGCCGCTTCCAGCAAGCGACGCATTACCACTCGATGCAAGAAAAAGTAACAAATCCCGAAAGCACACGCTGCTGGGAGAAGGACGGATGTATGAAGTATGGCAGAAGCCGCAATGAAGTTGGACAGCCAAACATCAATGCAAGCCAGCGCCGGAGGACACAATCTGCCGGCAAGCTCGGGATGTGCCTTGCTGTTCTCGTATTAGCCGCAGCGAGCCAGGCCACTGCGCAAACCGGCACCGATGGAATCATGATGGTGCAAAACATCACTGCGCCTCGAGGCGGCGTCTGGTTAGCCAGCTCAACCCCGAGCACACCGCCGGGCGGACACTACTGGCAACCGGATAACGTGCTGGGAATCTGTCGCATTGATCCGCTGCCGGGCGGCAATCCTCCATGGCAGATGACGAACTGTCAGGCAGCGGCGAAGTCAGGCGGTCAGGCAGTGATTGCCACGCCTTCTTCGGCCATCAAAGGACTGCCTGCAGGAGCGCTGTTCGTGTTCGTGGCAGATGCGTCGAGCAAGAGCATCAGCGTGGTGCGTTATGTCTTTGATCCAGCCAAAGAGCAGCTCAGCGCCAATCTTACGATTCAGGTGCAGAATCCGACCGCTGTCGGTGGCGGCACCGCTGGCGGACGTCCGGTAGCGCTGGCAATGGGGCCGAACGGAACCGACCTGTACGTCGGCTACTTGAAATCCGGCGACATCATGAAGGTCCCGAATTCCACATCGATCACCAGCGGCTCGCCTCCGGTGACGAAAGTCGCAACCACGAGCGATGGCAGAGGTGTCAACTCGCTTCTGTTTCTAAACAACAATCTTTACCTCGCGGAAATTGGCGGAAACGGATTATCCGTGATCCCGGATCCACAGGGCATCTCCCGCGCAGCTTGCAACTCAAGCTCGCCCTGCAAGGCCACCTCGGTCAGCCCCGAGATCAGCTTCTTCCCAGGCGGTCTGGCCACGGATGGCACGAATCTTTTTGTCGGTGATTCGCCGATAACGACGGCCGGCAGCATTCTGAAATGGAATCCCACTACAGGGGCCCTCTCCACCTACTCGGCGAATGTGCCCGCGTACGTTTCTACGTTCGATAATCAGACCCGTAACCAGTATTTCAATCCTTTCGGTCTGGGTTTTTTGCCGAACGGAGATCTGATTGTTGGAGACGACTTCTCGGCTTCGCTGGTGGTAGCGGCGCCTCCCACTAATCAGGGTCACATCTGGCGAGTGGCCGCAGCGCCGACGCCGCCGACGATCACGGGCATCAGCCCCAACAACGGTCCAACCGCAGGCGGTACCGTGGTGACCATCACGGGCAGCGGCTTCAACATTGCTCCGGGCGCAACGCAGATCTTTTTCGGGGCCAACCAGGGAGTCACGCCGTCTTGCAGCAGCGTCACTTCATGCACGGCGACCAGTCCGGCGGGTTCGGGGACGGTGGACGTGCGTGTGAATGTGAACGGAGAGCAGAGCGCTACCTCGCCTGCGGATCTGTTTACGTACAACGCTCCTCCCCCAACCGGCAGCGGTCCCTCGGTTACGAGCATTTCGCCGGCGAGCGGTCTGACGGGAGGTTCAACGTTGGTCACCGTCACGGGAGCGAATCTTGCCGGCGCCACGTCAGTCACCTTTGGTCCGAATCCAGGAACGGGGATCAATTGCGCTGCGGATGGGTCCACTTGCACGGTGTTCAGCCCTGCAGGAGCGGGAACTGTTGACGTACAGGTGACCACTCCGGGAGGAACCAGCCTGACAGTAACGGGTGATCGCTTCAGCTATGGATCGGCAACGGCAAATCTCTACGCCTGGGGCATTACCGCACCCAAGGGAGGCATGCTCTTCCTCCCGGGTTCGCTGGGAGGACATTTCTGGACGTCTGACCACGTAAACGGCTTCTGCCGCGAGGATGCGGTGCCTGGAACTACGCTGCATGCTATCAACTATGCAGTCTGCGATGACGGCAGCATCGGCTCCCCCGGACAGGCAGTTTACGATCCGCGCGCGAATGCTGATGGGACGCACTATGTCTATGTCCCGGACAACGCAGTGAAAAGCGTTGCGGTGTGGCGCTTAACGTTCAATCCATCAACAGAAACTATCGTCGGCGCTCCTGAAGGCATGATTCCCCTTGCCGATGTGACCACGCTCAAACCCAACGGGATGGCGCTTGGGCCGGATGGGAACCTTTATGTAACCGATCTGACGGAGAAGAATATCCGCCAGATCACAAACCCGAACGGCGATCCGCGCACGCAGACGGTCGGAATCGTTGCAGTCACGGGTGATGGCCGGGGCGCAAACGGCACGATCGGCTTCATCGGAAACAAGCTGTACATTTCCGAGAACCGCGCGGCGGCGTGGTTTGACATTACCACCTGCCCGCCTGGTGCGGCCATACCCTGCAACACCAACCCGATTCCGTTGCCCTCCGGTGTGTTCGTCGCCGGTGTAGCCACGGATCCGGTGAACGGCTTTGTGTACGCGGCCGATTCACCCGGCGGGGCCAATGCCAATATCTGGCGCTACAACGTCGCGGCAAATACCACGGCGCTTTACCTGCAGGGGGGAGTGGTTCCTTCGGCAGGCAGCCCGAACGCGACAGTCTGGTGCGCGCTGACCTGCACACGTCCGTTCGATCCCAACCTTTCGCCCGGTGGTACCGCGGGTTTCTCCTTTGCTTTTGGTCTTTACGTGGATACAACGAATGGCTCGTTGTACATCACAGAAGACCCGACAGCAGGAAATCGCGGTGGACGTGGACGGGCATGGGTGGCGCCTCTGGTGCCGTAATCTGTACCGCAAATTGGAGGCTGGCGGGTAACTGCCAGCCTCATACTCACTTTTTCTTAACGTTTCAATGGAGAATTTCAATGTTTCTGCGAGATCTACTCATTCCTTCTCACCTGCTCCTGCTGCTCGGTCTTTTTCTGCTGTTTTACGGCGGCAAGAAACTACCGGAATTTGGAAAGGGACTGGGCAATGGTATTCGGTCCTTCAAGAGCGCAATGGGGGAGATCGACAGGCAGGAATAGCGCTGCCGGAAGACTTGAAGCCGTAGAACGGTTTTTTTGCTGAACCGAATGCCGCACCCAACGTCATCATGAACGTTCTGCTCCTGGGCAGGAGACGTGATTTGGAGCCCTCCATTGTCGAAACGCTGGAAAGGGCAGGTCACAGTGTTCAATTTCCAGGCACTCGGGAGGAAGCGCTTATCGCTCTCAATCGGCGGGCTTTTGATTGCGTGGTGCTTTCTTATTCACTTTCCAACACTACTATTGAGGAGTTTATCGAACTGTTGAAACAAACATATCCCACATGTCCGATCATTGCTCTCTCAGAAAACAGCGGAATGGACTGGAAACTTGAGCCATCCAGAATGCTGCAATTGAGACAAGGGCCTGAAGTACTAATTTCAACGCTCGCACTCATCGAACGACGCGCGCGTGAGCGAGTATGATCAGGCGCAAGTGATTGGCTCGAAAACCCGGCAAAGAAAGTACAGCGATAAGCAATAAACGATAGGAGCAGGAAAGTTATGGCATGCACGGTCCGTTGTTCGCTCAATTCTTCCGACACTACATGCAACGGGACAGAATTCCGGTATGTTGCGATCACGTCGGACAGTGGCATGTTGCTTTGGCTGACCGATGGCGAGAGTTCAGGCAGTGAGTGAGTATGTCTTTCGGTGAACCCCAATTTTGGGATCCGGTGTCATACGGTATTAAGCCTCGTCCGTGCGCATCAATGGGGTGACAGTGACACCAACCAACAATCCTTCTGGCGATATGAAACGAGTGACCGTTTGGCCCCACGGTTCTTTCCGATTCCTGATGAGCATACGATATCCTCGCGATTCAAGCTCCACAGTCGCCTCTTCAACATTGTCAACATCAAACTCAAGCCACGCCTGTGGGACGGGCATGCTGTCAGGCCAGCTATCTTTGCCGAAACAAGACTGCGCGGCCTGAGAAAGTGGCCACAGGGCAAAAGTCTTTGCGCCTTGAAGCGCTTCGGTATGAAAGTAGCTGTCACTTTCTTCTTTGAACGGGATACCGAGCACTTCTCCGTAGAGCTTTCGACTCTCGCTGGTGTCGCGAACGATTGGACCAAACCCTGCGACGAACAGAATCTTGACGTTGCCTGAGCCTTCCATGGCATCTCCTCTTGCCGTTTCCTGGGTATCTTACACTTGGTTTCTTAGCGGATCACGAGCCATACGGAAGTTAAACTTCGAAATCAGGCGATTTCACCCTTGAGCGGTTTGCATAGGGGGTCAGAGTCTCCCATCTCCAGATTGTACGAAATTTACGTGACAAGCCAATCAGAGCTGCCGGCCACGGACGCTCCCATAAGGCAAGGCGCCCGCTCCTACGCCCAATCTACCGGGGCCGTTCAAGCTTCAACGAAGGATGGCAAAATCTACTTTCCAGATTGGGCGTCGCTCGCCATATTCTGATTCAACCAGTAATCCAGCGTCTTGCTGAGCGCTTCCATCGACTCCTGCCGGCCATGGACCTTCTCAATCACGCTGTTGGCGCCCATGTGATACACGTCATCAATCATTTTGGGACTTGCTGTACCCGTGACCACAACCACGGGGAGGGTTCGCGTTGAGTCATGGGCTTTGATTTCCCGCAGAAGGTCAAGCCCATGAATATCTGGAAGGTTCAGGTCCAGCAGGACTAGTGACGCGGTAAGCCGCTCGTTTTCCCCATAGTGCCGAAAAAAATCAAGGGCATTACCGCCATTGCGGAATACCTCTAATTTGCACTCAGGACAGATCTGCTGCGCTACGTTGCTAATCAGCTTTACGTCCGCAGAGCTGTCTTCAATCAGAATCAGACGTTTGGCCACCTTCAGGAGTCCCCACCGTTTAATGAAGATGATTTCCCTACTTCGCGGGCTGCCTTCGGGCGGCCAGAAGTGAACTCTTAATCCATATTACATATTAAGCGGCATTTCAGGCGACAGCCGCACTCGAAGTATCATCATAATTTCATTGGTCCTGATGGAGAACACCACTACACCTGCCATCCCCAACCCCCTGGCGCCGCTTGAACACGAGACAATCTTCCGCGCGATGGTTGATTCTGTTCGCGACTATGCCATATTTCTTCTTGACCCAAACGGGTTCGTCGTAACCTGGAATCCTGGCGCAGAACGGATCAAGCAGTACAGGCCGGACGAAATTATCGGCAAGCATTTTTCCGTTTTTTATCCCGAAGCCGAGAAGCGCGCAGACAAGCCTGGCTTCGAGCTCAAAGTGGCTACTGCAACCGGGCGGTTTGAAGATGAAGGATGGCGAATCCGTAAAGATGGAAGCCGATTCTGGGCAAACGTAGTTATCACACGCATTCTCGGCCATCAGGGCCAGCTCATCGGGTTTGGCAAGATTACACGGGACCTGACGGAACGCCGGGCCTCAGAGCAACGATTTCGTCTTCTGGTGGAAGGCGTGACCGATTACGCTATCTTCCTGCTTGACCGTACAGGTCACGTTGCCAGTTGGAACTCCGGCGCTCAGCGCATCAAGCAGTACACAGTCGATGAAATCATGGGCAAGCATTTTTCTAATTTCTATACACCAGAAGACCGGGAAAAAGGCATGCCGCAGCACGTTTTGAAGCAGGCAGAAGAGCATGAGCATTGGCAAGGCGAAGGCTGGCGCGTGCGGAAGGATGGGTCAAGGTTCTGGTCGAGTGTTGTAGTCACTGCATTACGAGACGAAGAAGGGCAGCTGACTGGGTTCTCCAAAGTCACACGAGACATTACGGACCGCAAGCAGCTCCTGGATGAACTACAACGACATACCGAAGAACTTGAACGTCAGGTGGAAGAGCGCGAACGAACCAATGCTGAACTTGAAGCATTCAGCTACTCGGTGTCGCACGATCTTCGTGCCCCGTTAAGGGCCATTGAAGGATTTGCCAGCGCGCTTAAGGAAGATTACGGAAACCAGCTGGACGAAACGGCGCACGATTATCTGCATGAGATTATCAGCGCTTCAACACGGATGAACTGCCTGGTGCGGGACCTGCTGGAGTACGGAAAACTTAGCCGCATCGAAATCATTCAGCAGAGTGTTGCAGTTGGGCCGCTGGTCCGCCGCATTTTGGGTGAAGGACCACCTGACTACAGGACAGCAACTCTAACCGGGAACCTGGATTGCAGCGTTCTCGCGCACGAACCTACTTTGGCTCAAGTCCTGCACAATCTGATCTCCAATGCGTTCAAGTTTCATCCCAAAGACGTGGTAGCCAGAGTTGAAGTCAATGTGCAGGACACGGGAAGGAAATGGGTGCGTATTGCAGTAAAGGACCGCGGGATTGGCATTCTGCCGGAGCATCAGGAAAAAATCTTCAAGGTTTTCGAACGGCTTCATGGTTTAGACGAATTCCCCGGAACCGGCATTGGTCTGGCGATTGTGGAACGCGGAATCGAGCGCATGGGCGGCAGAGTGGGAGTAGAGTCACAGCCGGACCAGGGCAGCACTTTTTGGATTGAGCTGCCTTCATCAAAGGAAAGAGGCATCTAAACCACAATGGACGACAAGGACACGCTCTTATTGGTTGAAGACGATCTGAGCGACGCACGGTTGATCATGCGGGCCATTCAAAAGGCTGAACTTCGCATCCGCGTGGTTCATGTAAAAAATGGGGATGAGGCCGTGGCGTACTTGTCCCATAAGCCTCCCTATGAAAGCTTGACCTCAAATCCACTCCCCTGTCTTGTTCTCATGGACCTCAAGTTGCCTCGCAGGAGCGGGCTTGAGGTGGTGCAATGGATGCGCGAGCAGCACTCCGGCGTGGAAAGAGTCCCGGTTATCATGCTTACGTCATCCCACCACGCGGTAGACATCCGCAGCGCCTACGATCTTGGCGTTAACTCCTATCTTGTAAAACCCGAATCGAGCGACCAGCTCCTGCAAATGATGGCGAGCCTGAAAGATTACTGGTTCACCTACAATCGTGGCCCCATCTGCGGGACTGAACAGCGCGCCGGCGCTGGAGTCTACTGATCCGGACCTCGCCGATTTTTAGTTCCCCCCAGAGACCCAAAAGCGGGTCGATAACCTCACCAAAACCTTGCATTGAAGCATTGAACCTGGGGCGCGAGATGGCGTAATTGCCGGAACAAGAGTTGGATCGGCAGCGGAGGAGTGTCTAACCCGGTTGCGTGCTCCTCGCCAGTTCGGGAAGTATCTCACCAATAGCGCCGCGCAGCACCACATCGGCAACACCATCCATAGCAGTAGGTTCAGCATTCACAATGATGACTTGCGCTCCGGCCGATTTTGCCAAAGGTACAACATTCGCAACCGGATAAACGCCCAAACTGGTACCAATGGCAATGAGCAGGTCAGCTTCTTCAGCAGCCTGCATTGCGCGCGCAATAACATCTGGATCAAGGCCCTGTCCAAAAGAAATGGTCGCACTCTTCAAAATGCCGCCGCAGCTTCTGCAGTCCGGATCTTGCTCTCCGGCGCGAACGCGTTCCAGCGTGGCTTGCATAGGACCACGCCAATGGCAATTCATACACGATGACTTCATGAACCGTGCCGTGTACTTCGATTACTTTCTCTGATGAATTGCCCGCACGTTGATGCAGACCATCAATATTCTGGGTGATCAGGGCATGAAGCCGTCCGCTCTTTTCCAGTTCCACCAGGGCCATGTGTCCTGCATTGGGTTTGGCAGTCCATGCAGGATGCGCCAGCCGTTCCTGCCACGCCAGCCTGCGGACTTCAGGATCGGCCATGTAGTAACGGATATCTGAGAGTTTCTCGGCTTTTGGATTCAACGTCCATACGCCCTTGGGGCCGCGAAAATCCGGGATTCCCGATTCGGTGGAGATGCCCGCGCCGGTAAGCGCGACAATGCGTCGGGCGCGAGCCGCAATATCAGCCGCAGTATGAAGATGGGAAGGCACCACAAAATCTTACAGCCGGAAAGGACTTGTTTGAAATTGGCGCCTCAGGAAGCGCACGAAGATTTATGTAATTGCCCCCTGGGCGGAGTGCCAGGCAATCTCGGCCGGTTCTTCTAATGCGTACCCCAGTTCTTTCCAGCCGTGAAAACCACCTTGCAGAGGTCGAACGCGCTTGATGCCGAGTTTTTGCAGCTTTTGTGCCACCCGGGCACTTGTGGCTTCATTGGGTCAAGTGCAGTAAAGAACAATCTCCTGGCCGGCAGGCAGGCTGCTGGCGCGTGCAGTCACATCTTCCGGAAGCATGCGGATGGCGCCGGGCAACACGCGCGGGTCAGAGATGGAATCAAGCGAGTGGCGCAAGTCCACGATTACTACTTTCCGGCCTTCGTCCAGCATGTGATGCAGGTCTTCAGGGCTAATCCGCGATTTGTAGAGTTCATTGAGAAAGCGCCGTCGCTGGGCATACTTGATCCCGACGTTGGCCGCCAGCAGCACCAGAGCAACCTCAAAGACCAGCGAACCCATGGCCGGCATCAGGTGAATGTGCTCGACCGGAAGATAGCCCATCAGCATAAGAGCCAGCACCCAGACGGATGAACCGGCAATGTTGGTGATCAGAAATGATTGCCGGCCAATACCGCTGAGCCCAGCCACCGCGGGAATGATGTGAGATACGCCGGGCAGCCACTTGGACAAAAACAACGTCCGGTGCGCGCCTTTTTCGAAAAACACTTTGGATTTGCGCACGCAGGTGTCCCGCTCAAAGGAGATACGGCAGAGCAGGCCGAGAACCGAGGCTCCTTCTTTCCTGCCGAGTTCATACCAGAGCGCATCGCCGGCAATGCAGGACACCAAGGCGATCCAGAAAGCCAAGTCGAAGCGCATCTGACCGGCAGCGGCCAATGCGCCTGCGCCCACCAAAACGGGCGAGAGAAGCAAAGGCAGGCCCACCCGCTCCAGCAAGGCGGAAAGCAGCACTACAGTATAAGGATGGCTGGTGAGCAGATGGAAGAGTGCTTTCACAGGCGGTACCCGTTTCCCAGTGTACCTTAATAGAGTCCGGTTCTTTTCCCGCGTTACGGTAATCTAATCGCAACAGAAAAGAGGGACATGCTGGATACTGTGGCAATTATTTTCGGGTTTCTGCTTATCGCGGTAGTGCTTTGGGAGACGTTCGAAACCATTGTGCTGCCCCGGCGTGTTACCCGCCAGTTCCGCATGACACGGCTTTTTTACCGCTGGACGTGGGTACCGTGGCGTGCGCTTGCCAACCTGCGGAGGCAAAAAAAGAAGCGCGACGCCATGCTGAGCTATTACGGCCCGCTTTCCCTTCTCTTTCTGCTGGCATTCTGGGCCATTGCCCTGGTATTTGGATTTGCCTTTATTCATTATGGCGATGGTGAAAAGATCACCGGCGCGATCTATCCCAGCCGCTTCGGCAACGCGCTGTACCTCAGCGGAACTACCTTGTTTACGCTCGGCTTGGGCGACATTACGCCCGCCTCTCCTCTGGGGCGAGTGGTAACGGTTCTGGAGGGCGGTGTGGGGTTTGGATTTCTGGCTCTCGTCATCGGCTATCTGCCGGTTTTGTACCAGTCTTTCTCACGCCGTGAAGTCACTATTTCCCTGCTTGATGCCCGCGCCGGTTCGCCTCCGACAGCATACGAGCTTTTGCACCGCAACACCGGTCCGGCAACCTGTGGTTTTGAAGCATTAACCGGCGTACTGGCGCACTGGGAAACGTGGGCCGCCGAACTAATGGAAAGCCACCTCTCGTATCCGGTTCTCGCGTACTTCCGCTCACAGCATGACAATCAGTCCTGGATCGGCTCTCTCACCGCCGTGCTCGATGTCTGCGCACTCTCCATGGTAGGCATGGAAGGAGTGTGCCAGTACCAGGCGCGCATGACCTTTGCCATCGCTCGCCATGCGCTCGTCGATTTGAGTCAGGTATTTGCCGCAGCCCCGGATAGGTTGAGTGCTGATGGCCGCCTGTCCTCAGAAGATCTGGCACTGATCCGGCAACAGTTGAGCGCCTCAGGGTTCCGCCTCAGCGATGACGATGCCGCCAACGCCGAACTCACCCGCCTGCGGGGCCTGTATGAGCCCTATGCGATCTCGCTGGCCCGCCATCTCGCGCTGGATCTTCCTCCGTGGATCAAGCGCTCCACGGTAAAGGACAATTGGCAGACCACAGCCTGGGCACGGCAACAGCAGCCGACAGCAAGCGCAGATGCAAAGCACGCTGTGGCGGATGAGCAGCAATGAAAGAAGCATCAGCACTCAGCAGTCAGCATTCAGCCTTTGCACATGACGGAGTAAAATTTCTCTATGGTCACTACGCCCATTGAAACCGCCGCCGTCAATGAAGCTGCCCGCCGGCCCGTTCGCCCGGAGGAATGCGCACTGGCGGTCATCGACATTCAGGAAAAGCTGTTGCCCCCGATTTGGGAAAGCGAACGCATGGTGCGCAATTCGCAGCTCCTGATCCGCATCGCTAGCGCGATGAACCTGCCCGTACTGGTGAGCACGCAATATGCAAAGGGACTAGGGCAGACCATTCCGGAGATCGCTTCCCTGCTGCCGAATGTGAATGTAATTGACAAGCTCGAATTCGGCTGCTTCGGCAACGGCGAGTACTGCTCCGCTGTGAGCAAACTCTCTGACCGCAATACCCTGCTGCTTTGCGGCATGGAGACTCACATCTGCGTCACGCAGACCGCGCTGGGCGCGCTGAACCAGGGAATGAACGTCCACGTGGCGGCTGATGCTGTGAGTTCTCGCACCGAATTGAACTGGAAACTGGGGCTGAACAGGATGCAGGCTGCGGGCGCCGTGATCTCATCAACTGAGATGATGCTCTACGAGCTGATGGGCAAATCCGGGACCGCCACGTTCAAAGAGATGCTGAAGTGGATTAAATAGCGGGTTAGCCGCTGGCGTCTAGCGACGAGCGAGATCGAGTCTTCCTCGTAATCAAGAGGCCTCACGCGAGAGTCAGTCACGGGATTAGAAAGTAAGGTGCAAGTTGGTGAACACAAGCAGCAGCGGAGCAGATCTCTCACCTTGCCCGAAACCATATCTACTGAATGGAAGAGTAAGTTGACCCGGTTCGAGATGACGCTGCGCGCGGCGCGACGTCTCAGCAAAGTCCAAAGATCAGCGGGAATCAGTTTGATCTGTGAAATCAGCGGTATGGGTTAACCCGCCTCTTCCGCGATCTCCACCAGCTTCTGTCCCATCACTTTGGTCTCTCCGCCGGTCAGTTCCAGGCGAAGGGGCTCTTCACCCGAGTACTGCTCCACCAGTTCAGCCAGTCGATGGGAATGCGTTACAACCCAGAGCTGCGAGTTGCGGGAGGCGTTGACCATAGCGTGGGCAAGCGGCTCGTAAAGATCAGGATGCAAACTGGTTTCAGGTTCGTTCAGCGCCAGCAACGCCGGAGGACGCGGACTCAGCAAGGCCGCGAGCAGGCACAAATAACGCAGCGTTCCATCCGAGAGTTCGCGCGCACGAAGAGGACGCTTCAATCCCGGCATGCGCAGCAGAACGGCAAACATGCCGCTCTCATCGTCGTGATCGATCTCGAGAGACGCGCCGGGAAAGGCCGAACGGATGGCATCATGCAGCTCTTCTTCCTGGCCGATCTCGATGATGGTCTGGAGAGCGGCGGCCAGATCGCGGCCGTCGTGGCCCAGGACAGGCGTTCTCACCCCAACCTGCGGATGGCGCAACGGCGATTCATGGTCCGTGCGGAAATGATGGTAGAAGCGCCACTGATTCATCTCCGCGCGCAGGGCAGAAAGTTCAGGATAAAGATGCGGCTCGCGCAACTGCGAGAGCACGGACTCAGTGGGCAGCAGTTCGCCGGAATAATCGGCCAGGCGCTCCTCGCGGTCAAGGATCCATGCACGCTCCGAATTCCGCTCGAAGAAGGTAACCTTCATCCCGCGCGAGCCTTCCATCCACACGCGCTCTTCCTTGACTTCAGGATCAAGATCGAAGGCAGAACGATAGGGTTTGGGCAGTCCGCAGACGAGATCGTAGTTGAATGTATCTGTCTTTACGCCGAGTCCCATGCGCACCGGCTCAAGACGCGAAGACGTCATGGAACGGCCTTTGCGCTCGCCCGCCCAAAGCACAGACGGCATGCCGCCCTCATCGGCGATGACGCGGGCAAATCCGCCCTGCGCCGCCTTGGCGAGGAGAAAGACTGAGTTATAAAGATTGCTTTTGCCGGAAGCATTGGGGCCGGTCAAGACGTTGATTTGACGCAGCCTCAGCCTGACATCGCGGACTGACCGGTAACCGGTGACGTGCACTTCTCTTATAGGCACGGGGGGATGCTCACTTCTTCAACCGCACTAAATTTCAGCGGCGTAATGCCTGCATTGTAACGAGTTTTGCTGCTGGTGGCCATTATCAATTCGAATTCTTGTCTCTTTTCACCCATGGTTCAGCGGCAAGCGGCGTCATGCCCGCCCTGCCGTGCTTTGCCGCTTGAGAATGTTTTGTTCTCCGCCTAACCTGCCTGCCAGGGGAGACACAGTCATGATCAGGAAAATTCTTGTAATTACACTCTCATTATCGTTACTGGCTTCTCAAGCGGCGGCCCAGCAGGCCGGCCCACAGGCACCATCGGGAACAAAGCCGCGGAAGCTCAAGCTGCATCGCCACACCGGATTAAAGTTCAACCTGGTCCAGCCCCTCAGCTCAGCAACTGCAAAACCGGGTGACGAGGTACCTCTAAAACTGGCAAACCCGCTGGTCATCGACGGGGTCACCATCTTGCAAGCCGGTGAGGTGGTTAACGCTAAAGTGGTCAAAGTGAAGAGGGCTCGATCGAGTTGCAAAAACGGAAATGTCGAATGGAAACTCGATCATCTGGCAATGCCGGACTCCACACTGGTGAAAGCCAGCATCGATTTTGCCGCGCCTAGTCCTGATGCGAAGGTGCCGGACAGGTTTTCGCCGTGGAAGGACGCATTAGGCGTGGATAACTGGTGGGAAGCAATCCTTCTTGTGCCCGAATATGCTCTGATCGCCATTGTCTACGCCCCTTTACTGGCGCTGGCCCCCATCGGCCTTCTCGCTTTAGCCGGGAATGGTTGCGATGTTGCGGGAAATGAATTTCAGCTGCCCGCAGGTTCAACCGTGGGAGTGGAAATCAGAGAAAATCATACTGTTCACTACTAAAAGACGCCGGGGGCATGAGGATGGGAAATCCGGGCTCCGTTTAGAACTTCACGCATGCCCTGAGCTCTGCAGTTTTTGCGGCGGAGTCTGTCCCGGCTTCAGCAGGCCGATCTGCATCAGCAGATTGACCGTGAGTGCGCCCGGGCCCTGAAACTTCCAGTCACAATTCTCAAAGGTGGTGTTCTCCCATAGATACGAGCCGCCGTTGTAAAAAATGAAGCATTCGCGCAGGACGCAGTTCACGAACCAGCATTCTTCGAGTTGAAAAACCTGTTTGGTGAATGTCCGGCCTTCATATCGGGTAATTGCCATGCCGCCTCCGAATCCGTATCTAATCGTATAATAGAAAGATTCAGCCACAACCCTGGGGAGTCCAGTGGGGCAGTACCCTTGCGGGAAGGGCTGTGTGTTTCCAAGATGTCCATCTCTCCCAATGACAGCATAGTTGTTCGCGGCGCGCGGGTGCACAACCTCAAAAATATTGATTTTGAGGTCCCGCACAATGCCATGACGGTGGTGACCGGCGTCTCCGGCTCAGGTAAATCTTCACTGGCCTTTGACACCATTTACGCTGAAGGCCAGCGGCGATACGTGGAGTCGCTTTCGGCTTACGCTCGGCAATTTTTGGAGCGGATTGAGAAGCCGGACGTTGACATGATTGACGGGATTGCTCCGGCCATTGCCATCCGGCAGAAGAACTCAACGCGTAATCCCCGCTCTACTGTCGCCACAGCGACTGAAATCTATGACTACCTGCGCCTGCTGTATGCCCGCGTGGGCCGCACCTTCTGCCGCAACTGCGGCCAGGAGGTGAAGAAAGATACCGTGGATGAAATCGCGCAGACCATTCTGGGCATGGGCGAGGGCACACGGCTCAATATTCTTTTTCCGGTGAGGCAAGCGGCGCCAGCGGCAGAAAAGAAAAAAACTCGGGGACGCAAAACGAAAGCTGAAGCCGCGGCTGCCGCAGAAGCAGCCAGCACGGCGTTGCGTGAGCGACTGTTTGATCTGCGCAAGAAAGGATTTGGCCGGCTTTTCCAGAACGGACAGGTATTTGAGTTCGCAACTCCTGAATCGTTGCTGGACATTGACTTCAGCCAGCCACTCTATGTCCCAGTGGACCGGATTGCTGTGGCCGCTGACCAGCGATCACGCATTGTGGATGCAGTAGAGCAGGCATTCCGCGAGTCCGGTGAGGTCCTCTTCCTGACGGCGCCGCGGGAAGGAGAACAGGCACAGCAACTGCGCTTTTCCGGTAAATTCGAATGCAAGAATTGCCACACTGCGTACCAGGAACCCGAGCCCAGGCTGTTTTCATTCAATAATCCATTCGGCGCGTGCCCGCGATGCCAGGGCTTTGGCAACACCATTGACTTCGACATCAACCTGGTGATTCCCGATCCGACCAGGACTCTTGCCGAAGGCGCAATTGATCCCTGGAGCAAGCCCAAGTACCGCACGTTGCACACCGAACTACGCAAGTTTGCGAAGCAAAAAGGCATCCCCATTGACGTGCCCTGGCATGACCTGAATCGCGAGCAGCAGCAGATGGTGATGGAAGGGGAGGGCAAGTTCCCCGGCATTCAGGGCTTCTTCGCCTGGCTGGAGCGGAAAAAGTACAAACTGCACATTCGGGTTTTCCTCAGCCGGTATCGCGGCTACGCGCAATGCCCTGATTGTGGTGGCGGACGGCTGCGCGCTGAAGCCCTTCAAGTAAAGATCGAAGATAAGAACATCTGCCAGGCGACAACGCTCACGGTAGAGCAAGCGGCACAGTTCTTCCGGAACTTGAAGTTATCTCCGGAAAAAACAGAAATCGCCGGGAAGATCCTTGAACAAATACAGGAGCGATTGAAGTTCCTGAACGACGTGGGACTCGAATACCTGACGCTCGACCGGCTGGCATCCACTCTTTCCGGCGGCGAAGCGCAACGGATCCAATTGGCCACTTCTCTCGGCTCGCGGCTGGTGGGCGCGCTTTATGTTTTGGATGAACCTTCCATCGGGCTGCACAGCCGCGACACGGCAAGGCTGGTCAACATCCTGCATGAGCTGCGCAACCTGGGAAACACCATCCTGGTGGTGGAGCATGATCCGGATGTAATGCGCGCTTCTGATCGAATTCTTGACCTTGGACCCGGCGCGGGCGAAAACGGCGGACGCGTGATGGCCGCCGCGCCTTATGAAGATCTGAAGAAGCTCAGCGCATCGCTGACAGGACGATACTTGAGCCAGGAGCTGCGCATCCAGATTCCGCCGATGCGCCGCACACCGGGCGTGCCGGTCATCCGCATTGAAGGCGCTCGCGCCCACAATCTGAAAAACATCAGCGTGGAAATTCCCCTGGGGATGCTGGTGACTGTGACCGGCGTTTCAGGATCAGGTAAATCCACGCTGGTACACGATGTGCTCTATCAGGCTCTGGCTGCTGAAAAAGGAATCACCGCAGTTCCCGGGCCGGCGGCTGGCGGGTTCAAACGAATTATGGGCGGACAGTTTGTGGCAGACGTGGTACTGGTGGACCAGTCGCCCATTGGACGCACTCCGCGATCGAACCCGGTGACTTACATCAAGGCTTTCGATTCGATCCGTGATGTGTTTGCGTCCGTGGCTGAAGCGGCCAAACGCGGTTACACTGCCGGGCATTTTTCCTTCAATATTCCAGGCGGACGCTGCGAGACTTGCCAGGGTGACGGCACCGTGACGGTGGAAATGCAGTTTTTGGCAGATGTGGAGCTGGTATGCGAAGACTGCAAAGGGACGCGCTACAAACCCGGTGTGCTGGAAGTGCGCTACAAGGGCAAGAATATTCATGAGGTGCTGAACCTCACAGTGCGCGAAGCTATGCAATTCTTTTCCGGCCATCCGAAGATCACGGACAAGCTGCGTGTCCTGGAGGAGGTTGGGCTGGGCTATCTGCGGCTGGGGCAATCGGCCACAACGCTGAGCGGTGGCGAAGCCCAGCGCATGAAACTGGCAGCGCATCTGGTGCCGGCAGGACGTCCGCGCAACTTTGAGCCAGAGACAGAAGAAGAAAAAGAAGCGCGCAAGCGGGCGCGGGCGGGCAAAGGGACGCTCTACATCTTTGACGAGCCGACTACCGGGCTGCACTTTGACGACGTCAGCAAGCTGCTGGCAGCGTTTCGCAAGCTGATTGAAGCAGGTGGATCTGTGCTGGTGATTGAGCACAACATGGACGTGATCAAGACAGCGGACTGGGTGCTGGATTTGGGCCCGGAGGGCGGCGATCGAGGTGGCGAAGTAGTGGTCAGTGGTCCGCCGGAAACGGTGGCAAAATGCGCGAAATCCTATACCGGTAAGTGGCTGGCGCGCATCTTACAAAGCGAGAACTCTCACGCAAATGGGCATCACTAATATTGCCTCAGGGCTAGTGCTGGCGCTGCTGTCCAGTGCATTCGGCCAGCAATCCTCCGGGCCGGCAACGCGCCGCACGTTGTCGCCCGCGGCGGTGGAATCCACTCAGGCCGCGGAAGATCTTGCTTCCGCGGAGACTCTGCTGCAGCAACAACAGTACGCGGCGGCAGCGGAGAAATTGCAAACTATCGTCAGCCGCAACAGCAGCAATCCGCAGGCATGGTTCGACCTCGGCTTTGCCCAGAGCCATCTCAACAAGCCCCAGGATGCAGCGGCTGCGTACAAAAAAGCGGTGGAGTTGGCGCCAAAATGGTTCGAGGCCAACCTGAACCTTGGCATCGCGCTGGCAAAATCAGGAGATGCTGCGGGAGCAGTGCCGGTACTCAAACATACGGTAGAGCTGAAGCCATCCAGCGGAGGAGACCAGTCGCTTGGGGGGGCGTGGTTGTCATTGGCTGAGGTTGAGGAACAAACAGCGCCTGCGGATTCGATTGCAGCTTATGATCGCGCGGCGGCATTGATGCCGAAAGACTCCGAGATTTACGTGAGTGCGGGGAACGTGCTGGAGAAAACAGGAGACCTCGCCGGCGCGGAGCAGCGGTTTCAGCGTGCTGCGGAGATGGGCAATGCTCAGGGAATGTCGAGGCTCATCAATGTCCTGGGGAAACAAAAACGATACGATGATGCGGCTGCGTGGCTGCAGAAATATGTAGCGCAGAATCCGCAGGACGCGAACGCGCGTGTGCAACTGGCCAGGTTGCTGGCTTCACAGAACAAAACGGCGGATGCCATTGCCGTGTTGCAGCCGGTGAATGGAGCGACAGCAGATCCGGCGGTGAGTCGAGAGCTGGCGGAGCTTTATCTTCAAAACAAACAATACCCACAAGCAGCTCCGCTGTACCAGCAGGCGCTGGCGGGTAATCCAAACGATTCGGAACTGCATTTTGGACTGGGGCTCGCTCAGATGCACCAGTTGAAATATGCTGAGGCAGAACAGCAATTTTTGCAGGCGATAAAGCTCAAGCCGGACTACGCTGGGGCGTATGACAATCTGGCCTATGCCGCGCGCGAGAACAAGGATTATGTGCTCGCCATCAAGGCGCTGGATGCGCGCAGCAAATTCCTGCCGGAGGACGCCAAAACCTATTTCATCCGCGCGACTTCGTATGACAGCCTTCGCATGGTGAAGGAAGCCATGGCGAATTATAAAAAGTTTCTGGAAGTGGCCGGAGGGAAGTATCCTGATCAGGAATTCCAGGCGCGGCACCGGTTGAAGGCGCTGCAACCAGACTGATGCGAAAGCTTTTTTACATTGTCATCCTACTCTCGCTCTCGCTTTCAGCGTTGGCTGAGAAGAAGACTGTTGATCAGCTCAAGGTGGAAGCGGAAAAGAGCAACGGTGGTCATCAGGCGGAACTCTATGCCGAATTGGCGGAACGCCTGGTAGACGTGGCCGATCAGCAATTCACTGACGGTGACTCGGTGAAAGGGCAGAGTACGGTACAGGACATTCTGGCTAATGCAACCCGGGCGCATGATGTAGCGGTCAGCTCGCAAAAGAAGCTGAAACAGGTGGAAATCCACCTGCGGGAAGCACAACGCCACCTGGAGAACCTGCGACGCACACTGGCCGCAGTGGACCGCCCTCCGCTGGAAGGTGCGGAGAAAAAGCTGGCAGATTATCGCCAGGACCTGCTCAACGAGATGTTTGCGCCGAAAAAGAGAAAAATTCTATGAGCACGGCAAAGAAACTTGCTCTTATTGTTCTGCTGCTGATTGCCACTCTGGCCTTTGCGCGCAAGCGCGACCCGCTGACAGATGCCGAGACCGACCAGTTACGGCAAGTGGCCCTGGAGCCACAGAAACGCCTGAAGCTTTACATTAAGTTTACGGAAGCACGATTGGATAACATCGACCAGGCGCGCAGCGATCCCAAGCAGGCTCAGGGACGGGGAAAAACCATTCACGATCTACTTGAAGATTTCACGTCATTGATTGATGAAATCAATGACAACCTTGACCAGTATGAGGGCCGAGCGATGGATAAAGACCAGACCAAGGACTTTCATAAAGGCGTGAAAGAGGTGATCACGGCGGAGCAGCGTTTTCGCGCGCGCCTGCGCACCTTGCGGCACGACATAGAAACCGATCCCCAGACGAAAGCAGAAGCTCAGGATTACAGCTTTGTGCTGCAGGATGCCGAAGACGCCTTGAAGTCCAGCCTGGAAACGGCACAGGACTATGCTAAAGAAAAGGATGAAGGAAAGCCTGAAGGGAAACAGAAATAGCTTTGGCAGGAATAAGTTCCTTGATCGCCTTCAGCATCAGCTCTTATTTTTCCGGACACACCCGCATTGAATCCAAGGCTTTCCAATCTGTTTGAGCAGGTCTACCGTGAGCTGCGTCCGCGAGCGCCTCTGCCGGAGTTTGAGGTGCGCTTCTTTCCTTTCAGCAATCTCAACAACACCATACGTCTGCGCCAGGGGCGCGTGCTGGTACGGCTCTCTGACCTGCTGGAAGGCGCGCCGGAGCCGGTGCTTCATGCAATACTTCACATCCTGATCGCCAAGCTCTACAGGAAACAGATTGATGAAGGGCATGCGGCGCGCTACCGGAAGTTTGCCGGCACGCAGGCCATTACAGAGAAGATGAGGCTGATCCGCCAGATGCGCGGACGCAAGCGCATTGCCGGAGCCTCAGGCGAGCAGTATCACCTGGAGGAAATTTTTGAGGACCTGAACCGGCGATTCTTCCACGGGCTGATGGGCCGTCCGCAGATGACGTGGAGCAACGGCCACTCGCGTTACAGCCTGGGACATTACGATCCGGCCCATAACACGATCGTGGTCAGCAAGATTTTTGACCAGCCACACGTGCCGCGATACGCGATTGAATATCTGGTCTATCACGAGATGCTGCACCTGCGGCATCCGGTGAAGATGCGCGGAAGCCGCCGGTGTGTGCATTCCAGAGCATTTCAGGAAGAAGAGAAGTTGTTTCCGCAGCTTGCGGAGGCGAAGAAGTTTTTGAAAGGGCTATGAGGGTTGTGGAGTAATCGTAGAAGACACGCCCGTTGTGTTTGAATGGAGTAGCACAGGCACAGGCGCTCTCGCCTGTGCGCTTTACTTTTTAATTCCGGTCGCACGCTGGCGACGGCTGATCACTAACAGCTGTATCGGCCCAATCACACGGTCCACAATTTACTTTGCATTTGGCGAAAGCAAATTGCGGCTTCCGAAAGCAGCAGCGGAGCAGGTACCTCGCCTGCGCCCAATCAGTAAATCAGATATCAACAACAAATCTGGCTGCGGCTCGGCATGATGTCTCGTGGAAATAGAAGGCCCAGCGTGACCTGATGTGAGGTCGATGCTTGCGAAATCTTGCGGCACACGGATTCTTGAGGTTAGCGTAATGTTGCACCAAAATTTTGACCATCGTCCGAATGTTCAGCCGGCGATCTTGAGTTCCTGCAAACTGGGACGCCCGAGTGCGGCGAGTTGATCGGCGGTGGCGTGGAGATGAAATAGCTGCACAGCGCTGGTGGCCAGGCGGAGTTTGTAAGGCTGTTCGCCGGTCATGTAATCACAGTCAAGGCCGGCAGCAAGCGAGAGCCGGCTTACTTCATAGATCAAGGAAAGGGCGGGAGAATGCTTGCTCAACTCAGAAGCAAACCAACAGGTATAGAAGCGGCGCACTCCGGGATCGAGGAAGGTCACCAGCGCAGCGCCCAGGCGGCTACCACTCTCAAGAGTAAAGATCTGGACACGTTGCGGTTGAAGAAGGGCTGCTTCCACCATGAATTCCCGGCGCAGCGGGTCACGGAACAGGCTTTCGCGATCCTGTTCGGCTTTTAATTGATAGATGTTACGTAAGAGCTGGGAATGGCTGCCATCCTTTACATTCAGTTCGTAGCCGAGCCGCTGCATGCGGCGGAGATTGCGGGCGAGGCGCAGGTGCATTTCCGCGAAGGTGTCGGCTGAGAGCTGGCGACGCCTGATTCCGGGCGCGACAGTGAACCGGTTCAGCGACAATTCCCGCGGAAGAGCTTCACAGTCACTCTGACGCAAGGCCGTGATGCGCAGCGGCTGCTTAAGGTCTGCCAGATGGGCCAGGGCGGAGCGCAGGACTTCTTCATCGCCCGCGGAGAGAAGATTACGGTAGTCGAAGAGCTCTTCACCCAGCAGCCCGATTTCCGTTGCGCCGTTTTTTTGACGAAGCACAGCGGGGATGATGGCTTCGCCAAACGACGCATGGGCGTAAATCACGTGCGGCTCTTCCCTGTCAGCGAACGTGCGCGCGGCCAGCAGGTTCCAATCAAATTCCTGGAAGATGGTGTGATGGTCGCGTCTAAGGCGCTCCCAGACAGGCTGAAGGCGCCAGATTTCTGGCGCGGAACGCAGGATTTGCAGTTGCAGCACGTTGTTTAGACGCAACGGCGCAAGAAGAAGATGTGCCGGAGCAGTTTGCACCAAATCGGGAATACTTCTTCAAGCCTTTAATTTTCAATTTATTGACTCTGGTTTTTGGGCTGCGTACAATTCTAATTGAAAATGAAATTGAAATTCATTTTCAAAATGAACATCTTATGTTCGACGCACTCATAGTTACCCTGCGGGAAGGCGTGGAAGCTGCCTTGATTGTGGGCATCACGCTGGTCTATTTGTCCAAGATCGGGCGGCCTGACCTGCGCAAGACGGTGTATGCGGCGCTGATTGCCGCCTTTCTGGGCAGCGTTGCCGGAGCGGTGGCACTCTCCTATCTTCCCGTGAACCAGGACGCCTTTGAGGGCTGGGTCATGCTGATTGCCGCCGTGCTGGTGGTAGGCATGATCATTTTCATGATGCGCACGGCGCGCAAGCTGAAAGGCGAGATTGAAACCAAAGTGGGTTTGCTGGCCGGCGGCGGTTCGAAATGGGGCTTGTTCAGTTTTGTTTTTCTGATGGTGTTCCGCGAAGGCATTGAGACAGTGGCCATCCTGGCCGGCGTGTCCTTCAATTCCACGGAACTCATGAGCTTTTTGGGCACACTGCTGGGTGTGGCGCTGGCAGTGGTGTTTGGCGTGATGTTTGTGAAAGGCAGCGTGCGCATTGATCTGCGGAAGTTTTTCCGCGTGACCACGGTAATCCTGCTGTTTGTGGCGGCGCAACTGGTCATTTCGGGGTTTCATGAGCTGTCAGAGACGGGCACACTTCCTTCCAGCAAGCGAGAGATGGCGCTGGTTGGGCCGATCGTCCGCAATGACTACTTCTTCCCTGTCACCATGCTGGCCCTGGTAGCGCTGATGGTGCTGCTGGAATACGGACGGAGGCGGCCAGGCAGGGTGCAGGCGGCGTCCACGAAGGCGGAAGAACGCAAACAGCAGTGGACGGCGCGAAGGGAAAAACTCTGGGCCAATCTGGTGGTGGGGTCGGCGTTTCTGTTCATCTTCATGGTCACGGCGGAGTTTATCTACCAAAAGAGCGTCACAGCGCTGTCGCCGGCATCGGAAGTGGCATTTGACAGCACAGGAACGGCCACCATATCGACAAAAAATCTGGGGCCGGGCGATCTGCTGCGCTACAGCACTGACGTGGACGGAACCAAGGTGCGCTTTCTGCTCTACCGCAAGCCAGATGGCAAAGTGGCATCAGTTTTTGATGCATGCCAGATCTGTGGATCGGTAGGCTTTTACAAAAACGCGAGCGGGCTGGTGTGCAAGAACTGTGCCGCGCCCGTGAACCCGCAGAGCGTGGGACAGCCGGGAGGCTGCAATCCCATTCCTCTGCATTCAACTGAGCAAGGCGATGCGGTGGTGATCCATCTCACAGACCTAAAGCCGCAGCTCGCGCAATTCTCTCATTGAAATGTTCCTCCGCCTGCTCTTTGAATCATTCCGGCGACAGAAACGGCGCAAAAGCGTAGCCCTGCTGGCCATTGCGCTGGGGATGACGATTGCCACAGCGATGCTGGCTGTGGCCAATGACGTGGGCGACAAGATCAATGCCGACCTGCGGCGCAACGGGGGCAACCTGCTGGTAACCCCTATTGAAGATACGCTCGACGTAAACCTGGGCGGAGTGAACCTTAAACCGGTAAGCGAAGGCAACTACATCGCCGAATCTGAGCTGCCCAAGATGAAAGGAACGTTCTGGGGACACAGCATCACAGGGTTCGTGCCCTACCTCTCTGCGCCAACTACGATTGCCACTCACAGTGCCGGCGAGATTCACGCGGACCTGATTGGTACTTATTTCGCGCAGCCTCTCAGCTATGGCACGGAAAAGTTCGTGACAGGCGTGCGCAGCGTGAACGGGTGGTGGAAGGTGACCGGAGAATGGCCGCAGGATTACGCCACGTGGCCGGAGAACGAGGCGCCGGATGTCCTCGTGGGCAGCACGCTGGCTCGGGACCACGGCATCAACACTGGCGATGACATTGAAATCCAGGGAAAGAAGCTGCACGTGAGCGGCATCCTGAACACCGGCGGCGCGGAAGATGAGGCGATTGTGGCTCCTCTGCACATTGTGCAGCAGATTCTTGGCGTTCCGGGGAAGGTGCGCCGGGTGGTGGTGAGCGCACTGACCAAGCCGGAAGATGCGTTCGGGCGGCGCGACCCCAGCAAGATGACACCGGCTGATCGCGACCGCTGGTACTGTTCGCCTTACGCCAATTCCATTGCTCTCCAGATTTCGGAGGTAATCCCCAACGTCCGCGTGGAGCAGATCCGGCAGGTGGAGCAAACGCAGGGCAAGGTGCTCAGCAGTATTTCCGGGATGATGCTGTTGCTGACGCTGGCAGCACTATTAGCAGCGGCATTGGCAGTCTCGGCGGCGATGGCCGCGACTATCCTGGATCGGCGGACTGAAGTAGGTTTGATGAAATCTCTGGGCGCAGGCAACGGCACCGTGGCTTCCCTTTTTTTAACAGAAGCCGGATGCCTGGCCATCGCCGGTGGATTGATCGGCTTCTTTGCCGGCGCAGTGCTGGCGCATCGGATTGGGCAGATTGTTTTTCACTCTCCTATTGCAGTCCAGCCGGTGGTACTGGCGCTAATCATTGTCGCCGCCCTGGTGGTGACATTCGCCGGGAGCACCGGCGCGGTGCGCAAGGCCATGCGTTTTGACCCTGCGGTAGTGCTGAGGGGCGACGCATGAGCCGCAAGCAGCTTTTTGCCCGCCTTCTGGTGAAAGCATCCTGGGTGCGCAAAGACCGGGCTCTCACAACATTAATCTCCGTTGCCGTGGTCGCCACCATCGCTACGGCGGCCCTGACCGTTTACTACGATTTGGAAAGCAAGCTGAGCCATGAGTTCCAGTCGTTTGGGGCCAACGTGGTGATCACAGCGCGGAGCGGCAGCCTCAATGAGGCGGCGACTGGAAGGATTCGTTCCACGCTGGCCGGAAAGGGTGATGTTGTGCCGGTGGCATATGCAATCGCCGACGGGCCGAGCAATACGCGGGTTGTGATTGGCGGCGCCAACCTGCACGCGCTGAGCGAGATGAACTCGTGGTGGTCCACGCACAAGATCGATGCGGCGGGGAATGCGCTTGTGGGGTCGCGGGCTGCGCAGCTGTATTCATCCGGTGGCGCTGGATTTGAGATGGCATTCGGAGAAAAGAAAATCCTGGTACGGCCGCAAGCGATTTTTACCTCTGGTTCAGACGACGACAGCCGGATTTATCTTGATCCTGCGGATTTCGCATCTCTGACGGGAGTGGAACCCAACACAGCCCTGGTGCGCATTGACGGAACTCCGGGAGAGATCCAGGGTAAAGTCGACCGGCTCACGGCTGCCCTGCCGCAGGCGGAAGTGAAACCCGTACGCGAAATCACGCATGCGCAGACCGCCATTGTGGGCCGGACGCGTTCCGTGGTGCTTACCGCGTCCGCGATTGTGGTGGTAATGATCATGCTCTGCATGATCGCGACGTTCACCAGTTCCGTTCTGGAACGGCGAAAAGATTTCGCGGTGATGAAAGCCCTTGGCGCCTCGAACCGCGCGGTTAATATGCTGTTTGCGGCCGAGGCTTCCCTGCTGGCGCTGGCCGGCGCGGCTGCCGGATACATCGTGGGGAGCGGCATTGCGTTCTGGATTGGCAAAGCGAATTTTGATGCGGCCATCCTGCCGCAACCGGTGCTATTGTTCCCGGTGTTGCTGGGCAGCGTGGTGCTGGCGCTGATTGCGTCCACCGCGCCATTGCGGCTGCTACAGCAGATCCAGCCGGCGGGGATCCTCAGGGGAGAATAATGCCGATTGAGCTAAAGAACGTCACGCGGGTTTACAAGAGCAACGTTGAGGTCAAGGCGCTGGACAACGTTTCGCTCACAGTAGCCGCTGGCGAGTGGCTGGCCATTATGGGCCCTTCAGGCTCGGGAAAGTCCACGCTGGTGAATCTGATCGGCTGCCTGGACCAGCCCAGCAGCGGCGAAATCTGGATCCATGGCACCAATGTTTCCCGGATGAGCGCGGCGGAGTTGAACCGCTTCCGCGCGGAAAAAATTGGCTTCATTTTTCAGCAATTCCACCTGATTCCTTACCTTACTGCGATTGAAAACGTGATGCTGGCGCAATATTTCCATAGCATGACGGACAAGTCAGAAGCCGTGGCGGCACTGGAGCGTGTGGGCCTGGCGGACCGCGCCAACCATCTGCCGTCGCAGCTTTCCGGCGGAGAGCAGCAGCGCGTCTGCATAGCTCGGGCACTGATCAATGATCCGCAGATCGTGCTGGCGGACGAACCCACGGGAAACCTGGATGCGGAGAACGAAGGCTTGGTGCTGCGACAGTTGCGCGAACTGCACGCACAGGGCCGGACCATCATCATGGTGACACACGATCCCCTGGTCGCCCGGCTGGCGGACCGGTTGCTGGAACTTCATCACGGGAAGATCGCTTCACAAGAAGAGTTCATTGTGAACGATGAAGAGCAGTTCGACGAAGTGCTGGAAGAGCTATGGGTGTTGGCAGAGAACGGCGAACCTGCTGAACTGGGGCGCGTAGAGGTGGAAGGCGCGCTACCGATGCCGCTGGCCATTGAGCGCATGCAAAGCATGGGATTGGTGGAGCTGGAAGCCCACACTGAGGCGCCACACTCGCACAAGCTGGTGCTGAATCGATGCCATGTGGCATTCCGTCCGCCCACGGATTCTCTGGAACACGGCGAGCAGATGATCATCTTCACCGAGAAGGGCCGGCGGCGAGCAGAAGATATCATTCGGCGGCACCGGCTGGCGGAAAAACTGTTTACCCAGACCTTCCAGGTAGAAAATGAAAAAGAAATCGCCGAGCAAGCGTGCAAGTTTGAACACATTCTGTCGCCTGAAGCGACGGACCGCATCTGTACGTTCCTGGGCCATCCGCGCACCTGTCCCCATGGCAGTCCTATTCCGGCGGGGCCTTGCTGCCTTGCCGCAAAGTCGGCTATCCGCAGCGAGAACGTTTTTGTGGAGAAGGAGTAAAGAGATTGCCAGAACTGCCAAGATTGCCAAAATCGCCGGAATTGAAAAGCAAAACCTACCACGGAGGCACGGACGGGATGGTAAAACGTTTGCCGCAGATGAACGCTGATCAACGCAGATGAATGGCAGAACTCTTATCTCGGGTGATCTGCGTAAATCTGCGGCACGAAAGAATAAAGGAATGAATTCTGTAAAGTGGGTAGTTTAGATTGTGAGGTGCACGTTTGAGCTATGCTCCACATTTTGGACACCCTAACGCAGCGAACGTTCTCCGGTTCTTCACGGATGGTGTGCGCCCTCCGGAAACGGAAATTTTTTCGTAGCAAGTTTCGATTTGCCCGTTGTACAGCCACAATCGGCCTGAGTACGGAGACATGTACGATGGTGGCCAAAGGCGACATGTATCGATATTCTGAAACCTGAGGTAACATGACCAAACATGAAGATTCATCTAGTGAATCCAAGTGATACTGCGTTCGGAACGGCTGTGATCACTCCTCGGTGGTTGTATGTGCTCGCAGGAGCGACCCCGTCCGAGTTTGGCGATCCCTTGATTTGGGACGAGACATTGGATCCGCTGGATCCCCTTAAAATCCAGGCCGGCGACGTAGTCGGAATCGGCATTCACACGGGGAACGCGCTTCGCGGCTACGCTGTAGGCCGCCTTGCGAAACAGCGCGGAGCGAAAGTGATCTTCGGTGGCATTCATGCCACGCTCTACCCGGAGGAGGCTTTAACTCTGGGGCAAGCCGATTCCGTGGTGAAGGGCGATGGCGATGTCGCATGGGGCGCTGCGTTGGCCGATTGCCGCGATAGCTCAGTGCGCAAGATTTATGAAGGCGGCAAAGTGGAGGCCGAATCCTTCAAACTCGCCCGCTGGGACCTGCTGCCGAAGGACCGTTACATGTGGGCATCGGTGCAGACGGTGCGCGGGTGCCCCAAGCACTGCTCGTTCTGCTCGGTGTGGCGTACCGACGGGCAAAGACCGCGGCAGCGCAATTCCGACGTCGTGATGGAAGAGGTGGTCGCGCTGCGGCGCCTGGGATTCCGATTCATCGCGCTGGCCGACGATAATTTCTATCCGGTAAGCCTGACGGACATAAAACTTGCCGAGCGGCAGGGCAACCATGCCAAACTCGCCGAGTTGCGCGCGATTCGAGCGGAGCGATTCGAGTTGATGGCGCGCCTTGCCGAATTGCCGCCTGACTTGACGTTCTTCACTCAGATCACCATGGAGTCGGCCGAGGATCCGGAGTTTCTCGAAGCCATGCGGGCGGCCCATATCCGCGGGGCCCTGGTGGGTGTGGAAGCGGTGACTGCGGAGGGGCTGAAAGCTGTTTTCAAGGACTTCAATTGCTCCGGGGACAGCCTGATTGAGCGCCTCCAACAATTTCGCAAGCACGGCGTGCATGTGCTGGGCTCCTTCATTTTTGGATTGCCTACAGATCGCGCCGACACCTTCGAGGCGACTCTGAACCTGGCCCATAAGGCCGGGTTGACCTTCGCGCAGTTTGTGATGCTTACGCCGTTTGCGGGAACTGTGGACTTTGAGCGTTGGGAGAAGGCGTTCGGAGCTAACGTTCCCAAAGTACTGGACACTCCGATCACGCGCTACTGGCTCATACCCGCGGACCAGCGGCCGAAGATGTTCATGCCTCATCCCACCATGAACTCAGAGGAGTTGCGGATCCGGACGCAGGGCGTTTGGGACAGTTTCTACAGCTTCGGTGCGGTATGGAAGAGATCAAACTGCACCCCCAACCTGCGCGCGCGTCTGGCATTCATCTTCATTTCCAAGCTCTACCGGCAAATGTATGCGAGCACCGGAATTGCGACGGACAGCGCGCGCCGTAACCGCGCCAACCGATGGGCCCGCTGGCTCGCGGTCCCTTGCAGAAAGCTGTTTCAGGGAGTTCCCATGCCGGGATTGCAGGTTCCGGCGCGTCACGTTGAAGGGGCAACAACTTCGGGCGCGAAGCCCAGTTTGTTTCAGGTGACCGGTTAACCTGCGGTTTTCTCGGCCATACGGAGGCTCGGGAAAAAACAGAAAAACATGTGCCGCAGATGAACGCTGATCAACGCAGCATGAACGGCACGAATTACTTACGTCGGGTGGAACTGCATAAATCTGCGGCCAAATGGTGTTTGCTTTTGTTGCTTTGTGTTCTTTGTGTTCTTTGTGATTAGGGATTTAACTCGTTCGGTGGTTGCGAGAAGCGCTCGCGGTCGCGTTCTTCAATGCGGCGCATGGCTCCCAGCAGATCGGAATTCGCGCCTGATCCATGAATCATTTTTCAGATGTTCGGCAACAGATCAAAGAATCGTACGGGTTAAAATTCTCTCCATCAGCATTGCGGAGGAAAGCAATGTCGGGATCTCTCCACTCCTCCTCAGTTGCTCCGCTCCCTCCTAGTTGGTTGAGACGACAAAGGTTGAGTGTATCGATGTTCGCCAACGGATACTCCGCGCCCTGAGACTAGACAACCCTGCCGCCAAAGACCAAACCATTTACAGCAACGGCCGCAAAGGTGGGAACGGAAGAAGGGCTTTTAAACCGCTGAAAGCGCAGAGAAATCAGGAGGGTGAAAAAGCAGTTACGGCAAAGGAACGCGAAGGCCGTAACGGACGACCTTCGCGCAAGCAAGATGCTCAGAACGTCCCATCAAACGCAGAGAACACGCCCTTTCCAGTGGCTTGGCGCGCTATGGTTCCCTGAGCGGTAAACGAATTGACTGCGCCGGTCACACACGCGCCGATGCACCCATCGGCAAAGCCCACCAGCACACGACCCTGCTGGTCCACCGTGGCGTCAATGAAGTCGAGCAAGTTGCGATCATTGCCGCACGTGGTGCCGGCCAGGCAGATGGAGCCGCGTTGCACCGGATCAGTGGGCGTGGCATCGACGAGCGTCCAGGTCGCGCCTCCATCCAAGGTGTGGGCAATGTAGAGATGCCACACGCCTGTGAAGTTCGCTGTGTCCTGGGCGTTGCCGCCGGTGGGAGTACCCAAGAACGCCAACGCCGCACGATTGCCGTCGCCCGCCACCATGGCAGGAAAGGCCACATTCTGTATCCCGAGCGAGGTTCCCACATCGGTAATGTTGCTCCATGTGGCTCCGTGATCATGCGACACTGCCACCATGGCGTGTCCGTTGCCGCCATGCCAGCCAAAATAGACTGTATTGTCTGACGCCACAGCCACCGAAGGATCGCTATCGCCTGAGGTGCTGCCGGGAATGGGATGGACCGTCCAGGTAATTCCGTTGTTGGACGAGGAAACCACGGCGGCTGCGCCGTTGCAATTCTTGTTGGGGACGTAAGCCGTTCCGTCCGGACCAACTTTGATGTGTCCATGCAAACCGCCGCAATCAAGCAATGTATAGATGGGGACGGCAGGGCCGTACGTGAGCCCGCCATCCACGCTTAGGGCGCAGGAAGCGTCAGCAACATCCTGCGAACAATAGTAGACAGCGTGTGAATAGCCAACGCCCAGCGGAACTACAGTGGGAGCAAACGGCCCGCCGCCTATGGTCTGGTGATCTACCCCTGCCGGAACACCGCATCCCACAGCCGGCGTGAAACTTGTGCCATCGGTATCACTGAACGACGAGAGGCTGCAAACACCCGCCAGCTGTGAGACCAGCGTCCGGCCAGTGGTGGAATCAGTAAACAGAATTGGGTCCAGCGATGCCGCGGAAGTAACCGGACTCACGTTCTCCCACGTGGCTGAAACCGGACTGCCGGAGAAAGTGACGCGGTCAGTCTCCAGTCCGGCCTGAAACATGGCTTTGCCGGTCTTCCAATTGGCGCCGATGGAGGGCTCGCCCGCGCTCGCGGCAATGCCCGCGGGCGGCACAAAAATCTGGTAAGTGGGCGCGGTGGTTTGCGCCATCATTGATAGTCCTGTGAACAATGTAACCAACAACAACGGGTAGCCCAGTCTCGTGCGTTCCACAGTTCTCTCCTTTGCGGAATTCTGCTGTCTTACAACCTGCGGTCGATGTCTGATGCGGAAGCCCATCCCCACGGCTGTAATCCCAAAATGTGATGCTGGAATTAAGGTGAAAAGATGCTGGAGAAGCAACCGTTATCCCTCATTCCGCTTCGCGGGACTCAGGAACGGAGTGGGCTACCGCGTCGGCTGGCGCTGCACTCTGGTCAAGGACGGCGCTTCATGGCTCCCGGTTACATTTTCGAGAGAGGACGCGCCGGCGGGACGAGCCAAGGAATCGCCGTCATCGCACGTGATGGCCGACATCGCGTCATCCTAACCTCAGAAATCAAAAACAGGGATTTCCCGGGCCAAGCGTGGGACTTTAGCGACACGAAAGGCCGAGCCCGGCTTGCGTGGCGAGGCCGTTTCATCAGGAGCCTAAATGGGCGAGTGAGCGCGCGTTGCTCTCCAGCGGTTTGGAACTCTGGCGACAGCAAAAAACGAGAGGCAGGTTCTCCTCTCGTCTTCGCGATTAGCGTTGCGTTATGTTTGAACAACGACGCTATTAACGTCTGCTAGTTTTCGAGCGCCAGGCGGCTCATCAGAAAAGTCTGAAGTCCACTTCGAGCGTCATGGCCACTGCTACAGGCTGGCCGTTCCTCTTGCCCGGCTCAAAGAGCCAGGTTCTGACTTTTTCCAGGGCCTTCTGGTCGAGGCCCATGCCCAGGCTGCGAACAACTTTCAGGTTATGCGGTTTGCCGTCCGGGCCGATGATGGCTGAGAGCGTGACAGTTCCTTGATACTTGGCCTTGCGCGCTTCCTCA
Source organism: Terriglobia bacterium (assembly GCA_963758275.1). Lineage (GTDB taxonomy): Bacteria > Acidobacteriota > Terriglobia > Terriglobales > Acidobacteriaceae > Angelobacter. The sequence continues at coordinate 86,144 of CAVWUW010000013.1, forward strand.
GAGAAGTCAGGCTCAGGCGTAAACTTTGCCACCGGCGGAGTCACACCGATGTCTCCGATGGAATAGATGCCGCCACCAAATCCGCCGCCTTCTCCGGGGCCGTGTCCGGGGCCGGTGCCGGAGCCGATGCCGTTGCTCTTGCCTGAACCAATGCCGCCACCGGACCCGGGACCATTCGACGCTGGACCGGAAACGCGGGCTGACATGGGATTGCCCAGGTTCGGCATGTTGGGATTGTCAGGCAGCTTCACCTTTGGGGGAGCAACTACAGTGGCTTCCATGGCGAGCTTAGGCTTCTGGTTCTTGATCTCGACCGTGGGAGGCGTGAACTGCTCCGGAGCAACTTTGGGCAGATGTCCCTTGGACTCAAAAACTTTGGCATGCTCGCCACCGCCACCGCCGCCCGCCAGAGGCTTCACGGCGACAGCCGGCTTCATCACGGGCTGGTACTCAGTGAGCGGAGGAGCAATCAACGTGACGTCCTCTTTCTTGACCTGGGCCGCGGGCGTACGCCAGCTGATGATGGAAACAGCAATCAAGCCGGCAATGGCCAGGATGTGTACGGTCATGGAGCCGGTTGCTGCTTTCCTGGGATCGCGATGCGTCCAGATTTCACGGACCTGCACCGGACGGGCGGTCAGGTGCAATGGCGGAAGCTTTTCCGGGAACATGAGTTCCTTCAGGTTCCTGATGAGAGAACCCAGCATGGAGCGATGCATTTCAGGAAGACCGGACAGGCGTGGGCCTTCGGTCAAAATGCGCTGCCGCGGAGGTGGAGGAAGAATAGCCTGATTCGCCATGGGCTCGACCCGCTTTACCTTTTCACTACCAAACGTGAGTGGTTTTTGTAGCTCATCACCAAACTCGTGTGGTCTGGATTCATTCATAAAAGATGAGCGAATTAAGGTGCAAGTTGCTTGCAGCAGAGCTCCCTAAGACAAAGTTTCTCCGGCTTTGAAGCAACATGCGACACAACAAATGAACGAAGAGGGCGCAAACAACTTTTTGATTTGCTGAATAGATAGATTCCTGCTCACCCCAAATGGTTTTGTTAAAAGTCGTAAATTTCAGTGAGCAAAAGACGTGCGAGCGAGAAGAAGAAGGACGGCTTTTGCTGCCGGGGGTTAAGCAACTGGTTCTAGACCAGCGACGCCTCTCCCGTAAGTTAAGAAGAATGAATGATGCCATTGCAGCAAGGGAACGAATTTGCGCTGCGAATTTCGCCCGAATTTAATCGCGGCTATGTAAAGCAGCATGCAGCCGCTAAAGCGAGTGTGGAGCGCAGTGACAGCTATAATGGAAGTTCAAACCATTTACAGCCGGAGAGACGATGAGTGAGCCGCTAGAGCTCAAAAAAACCTTAAACCTGCCCAAGACTGACTTTCCCATGAAGGCCGGCCTGCCCCAGAATGAGCCCAAGTGGCTGGAAAAATGGGAGAAAAATGATCTCTATGGCCAGATCCGGGAGTCGCGCCAGGGAAAGCCGGTGTACGTGCTGCATGATGGCCCGCCTTACGCCAACGGCGCCATCCATGAAGGGCACGCGCTGAACAAGTGTCTGAAAGATTTTGTGGTGAAGTCAAAGACCATGGCAGGCTTTGACTCCCCGTATGTTCCGGGATGGGACTGCCACGGCCTGCCGATTGAAATCAAGGTAGACGAGAAGCTGGGACGCAAAAAGCTGGAGATGAACCCGGCGGATGTCCGCAAAGCCTGCCGTGAATACGCGCAGAAGTTCCTGAACCTGCAGCGGGAACAATTCAAGCGGCTGGGCATACTTGGCCGGTGGAATGAGCCTTACTCCACCATGGACCCGCAGTATGAGTCCACCATTGTGCGGCTGTTGTTTGAGTTCATGGAAAAAGGCGCCGTCTACAAGGGACTTCGCCCGGTGTACTGGTGCATCCATGACAAAACCGCGCTGGCGGAAGCGGAAGTGGAATATGAAACGCACACCAGCCCAAGCATCTGGGTGAAATACCGGATGACGAACGCCCCAGAGAAGATTGATCCTGCGCTCGCGGGCAAACATATAAATACCATCATCTGGACCACTACGCCCTGGACGCTTCCGGCTTCGATGGCGGTGGCGTTCCATCCTGAGTTGGAATATGTGGCGCTTGAAAGTGGCGGCGAAGTCTATATTGTTGCCGACGCGCTGGCAAAAGCCACTGTTGATTCATGCAATCTGAAGGGCGCGACAGAGATTGCGCGGTTCCGAGGCGGCAAGCTTGAGTACGCAACCTTTGCGCATCCGTTTCTCGACCGGCAGATCCTGGGCGTGCTGGCGGATTACGTCACCACGGACCAGGGCACGGGCGTGGTCCACACCGCCCCGTCGCACGGCGCAGAAGACTTTTACACCGGCGTGAAATACAAGCTGGACCAGACCTGCAATGTGGATGCTGCCGGGCGGCTTCGGAATGGATTGCCGGAGTATGAGGGGCTGACAGTGTTCAAGGCCAACCAGCCTATCATCGAGTTGCTGAAGTCGCGCGGCGTGCTGATGGGTGAAGGCAAGATTGAGCACCAGTATGCGCACTGCTGGCGCTGCCACAATCCGGTGATCTACCGCGCAACCGAGCAATGGTTCATCTCCATGGATGCCCCGGCCGATGGCTGCAAGCTGCGCCAGCGCTCACTGGATGAGATCAAAAAGGTGAAATGGATTCCCTCCTGGGGTGAGGAGCGGATCAGCAACATGATTGCCGGGCGCCCCGACTGGTGCATTTCCCGCCAGAGGGTCTGGGGTGTGCCGATTGCGGTATTTTTCTGCGAAACGTGCGGGAAGCTTCTGGAATCCAAAGAAGTGAATAAGGCTGTGGTGGAGTTGTTTGCCCGCGAGGGAGCAGACTCCTGGTACACCCGCGAGAGTTCCCAGATTCTGCCGCCGGGGACCAAATGCTCATGCGGTTCGGCGGCGTTTCGCAAGGAGAATGACATCATTGATGTCTGGTTTGAATCCGGCTCCAGCCATGCGGCGGTTTTAGGCCACCAGCCCAACATGCCCTGGCCTGCTGACCTTTATCTCGAAGGCGGTGATCAGTACCGGGGCTGGTTCCATTCTTCCCTGCTGGTAGCGGTGGGAACACGCGGGCATGCGCCGTATCGCGCTGTGGCTACCAACGGCTGGACCCTGGACCCGCAAGGACGTGCCACGTCGAAGTCCCTGGGCAACGGAATTGATCCGGTGAAGATTGCTGAGAACAAGGGCGGCGAGATCATCCGGTTGTGGGTAGCGTCAGTGGATTTTCAGGAGGACGTAACTGTTTCCGATGAGCTGATGGACCGCATCGGAGATGATTACCGCAACGTGCGCAACACGCTCCGCTATATCGTCAATAATCTGTTCGATTTCAATCCGGAAAAAGATGCGCTGAAGTTCGCGGACATGGAGCCGCTGGACCGCTACGAGCTGATGCTGGCGACCGATTTTTGCCGGCGCGTCCGCGAGTGGTATGACAATTTTGAGTTCCACCGGATTTACCAGCAATTGAACGAGTACTGCAATGCTGCTCTGAGCAACATCTATTTTGCCGCCCTCAAGGACCGGCTCTACACGGCGGCTCCGAATTCGCGCGCGCGGCGCTCAGCGCAAACGGCTGTGTGGAAGATTGGTGACGCGCTGGTTCGCTTGATTGCTCCCATTGCTTCCTTTACCGCCGATGAAGTCTGGCAATGGCTGCCTAAGACGGCCGGTAAAGCGGCGAGCGTCCACATGGCATACTTCCCTGCCCTGGAGGAGCTGTGTCCGGAAGTTGGATCAGAACAGGTGAAAGCTCTGGCTGCGGATTTTGAATCTCTGCTGAGAATGCGGGATGAAGCCATGAAGGCCCTGGAGGTCGCCCGCAAGGAAAAGCTGATCCGTCGCTCAGAAGAGGCGAGCGTGACAATCTATGGGCCGCAGGAGCTGGAAAAACTGCTGCATCAATATAAGAATGACCTGCGATACCTGCTGGTGGTTTCCGGAGTAGAGATTCAAGCTGCCGCTCAAGGGAACGAAACGGCTGGATTGCACGTAGAAGTACAAAAGGCCGCTGGCCAGAAGTGTGAACGCTGCTGGTTTTATTCCACTAAGGTAGGTAAGAGTGCGAGGTATCCTACTGTTTGTGAACGCTGCCTGCCCGTGCTGGAAGAACTGGAAAGAGAAGAAGCCGGGCAGCACTAATTGAACGATATGCGCAAGTATCACGTACTCATAGCGTCCCTGGTGGTCATACTGGACCGGCTGACCAAGTGGGTGATTTCCCACAACATCACGCCGAATGACAGCGTGGATGTGGTGCCGGGTCTTTTCCGCCTCACCCACGTGCAAAATCAGGGCGCTGCCTTCGGCCTGTTTTCTGATTCACCCTCAGAATGGAAACTGGCCATGCTGATTTTGTTTTCAGTGGCTGCTCTGGCGGTTGTCTCTGCTCTGCTGTGGAAGAACGGCAATGCCATGAACACAACGGCAATCGCGCTTTCTCTGGTGTTCGGCGGCGCACTCGGCAATTTGTGGGACCGGGTGGCAAGCGGACGGGTGATTGACTTTTTGGATTTTTACCTGGGAAGTCATCACTGGCCGGCATTCAACATTGCTGACAGTGCGATTGTGGTGGGGGCCTTGCTTCTGTTGAGTGAAATATTTCTGGCGCCGCAGGAAGAAAAAGTCATCCGCCAGTCGCAAGAATAGAGCAGCAACGTAAGCAGAACTGGCCGCAAAGACGTGTTTTCGGCCTGGTAAACTGCTGCGGACCCTTCCGCAACTCACCTTGAGCCAATGCGAAAATATCAAGCCCTGATTGCCGCAGCTGTCATTCTGCTGGATCGCTCAGCCAAGCTGCTGGTCATCCGGCACATTCCCACGGCCCAGGAGATTTCAGTGATTCCGGGTTTGTTTCAGCTCTCGCACTGGGAGAACACTGGCGCGGCATTCAGCATGTTTGCTGATTCCAGCTCTCCGTGGCGCACAACGGGTCTGATCAGCTTCTCTGTCATGGCGTGCGCGGTAGTTTGTTATCTGCTCTGGAAACGCGGGAACACGCTCGACCTGATTGGCATTTCTCTCTGCCTCATTCTGGGCGGAGCACTCGGAAATCTGTGGGACCGGCTGATGCAGGGCACGGTGACTGACTTTCTGGATTTCTATATCGGCGATCATCATTGGCCTCCTTTCAATATTGCGGACAGCGCTATTGTGGTTGGAGCCATTCTGCTGATGATGAGGATTCTGTTTGGGCCTAAAGGAAAGAGCGGCTGAACAACGCACCTGTTGTTCAGCTCTGCTATTGCTGATGAAGATCAAGCAACATCGATTGTGAGTGCATAATTCGTGTGCTGACCGCAAAGAGAAACATCTTCCGACGATCTTCTTTACATCTTATTGCACAAATGCGGGGCAACCGCACCGATCTGGATTTGGGGAGCCACTTCTATCTATGTCACTCAGCAAACTATGCACATTTGTCCTTTGTTTCGGCCTGCTTTTCACCATGGGTGCGTCAGCGCAGACGCGCGATCCTGATGCCCGAGACCTTCACGGCATCAGTCCAAGAAACCACAAGTATCTCTTCACCGTCCTTGGGGGCGCGGCAGCCGGTGCAGGCTTAGGCTTTGTTCTTCCGGGCGAGAAAACTCCTCTGAAACTAATGTTGATGGGAGGCGGAGCGGGAAGCACGTGGTATCTGCACTTTCACCGCAATGCTCTGGGGAGCTTCCACGATATGGCAATGATCGGCGGCAACACTGCGCTGGGCTGGGGAATTGGATGGCTTGGCTGCAACTGCCGCGATGGCGCGTACGCGGGATCGCTGCTTGGAGGCGGACTGACCGCAGGTTGGGAAGCACTGCACAACGATCGCGCCATGCGGAACAGTTTCCATCGAGCGCGCAGCGCAGTGGAACGGAAGAAGGCAAAAGAGCAGGAGCAAGCCAGAGCGGCTGTAATGAATCACAATCGGAGCTCGCAATCTGCTACCACCAGTGCCGGCACAGCGCCTGAAGACTGATTGGAATCGGAGGGAAAGACTTCATTTCCCCGGGGCAAAAGCTAGCGACGCGGTTTGTGCGGACAGCTCTCAGTGTTGAGACACTCGTCAGGAATTACCAGCCGTTCCACAATCGTGTCGCCGGCGATGTGCTGATCGATAATTTCATCCACGTCAGCCAGCGTGACTCTTCCGTACCAAACGGCTTCCGGATAAACCACGACGGTTGGTCCGTGCTCGCATTGGTCGAGACATCCGGCTTTGTTAGCACGCACTTTGCCTTTGAGTCCACGCTTCGCCAATCCGGCCTTGAACGCCTGATGCAGCTCCGCTTCTCCAGTTGGATTGCATGATCCCTTTGGATGCCCTTCAGTGCGCTGGTTGGTGCAGATGAAGATGTGCTTTTCAAACTTGGGCATGTTTCTATCAGTGTATCGTGAATGGTCGCAGAGGCTCGCAGGCGTCATTCAGCCATCCGGAACTCCTGTAAAATAGCAGTGTGGCCCTGTAGCTCAGATGGATAGAGCGACGGTTTCCTAAACCGCAGGTCGGAGGTTCGAATCCTCCCAGGGTCACCATCTATTGAGAATACCTGTGCAATTCACATACCGGATTGGTTTAGCGCTCTTCTGCTTCATCTTCTCTGCAAGCCTCGTTGCTTCGCAGATCACCGGCGCCGTGACCAACGGCACCAGCAATCAGCCTTCGTCTGGTGACAATGTTGCCCTGCTTTCACTGGCGGGCGGCATGGACGAAGTAGCGCACACCAAAACTGATTCCGGCGGACACTTCAGCCTGACTTCGCCGCAGAAAAGCGGCGAGTATCTGGTGCGGGTGGAACACCAGGGAGTGAATTACTTCCAGCGAGCCTCACAGGGCTCAAACCTGGTGAATGTTACGGTTTACGATGCCGCCAAAACGATTGATCATCTCGTATTCGACGGGCGCGTGTTCCGTTTCCAGACCACGCCGAACGGGCGGATGGAAGTTGCTGAAACGTTTATCTTGCGCAATCAATCCAGTCCGCCACGCACCAAGGCTGGCGCCACTTCATTCGACTTTGATCTGCCCGCGGGCGCGCAGATTGAAGAAGGTGTGGCGCAAAGCCCGGGAGGCATGCCCACCAGCATGCGTCCAGTCCCAGTGGACAAGAAAAATCGCTTTGGCTTTACTTTTCCCCTGCGACCTGGACAAACCCGTTTTCAGGTGACCTACAACGTTCCTTACGCCGGCACGCGCGAGTTCACAGTTACACCGGAACTTCCCCTGACTGAGCTCGGGATCATGCTGCCCAAAACCATGGAATTCAGCTCTTCCCACTCAGAGCTTGGCCATTCGCCGGACGTTGACGGAATGAGTGTTTATGTCGCGCACGATCTTCCGTCTGGAAGAGAATTGAAATTTTCAGTCTCCGGTGAAGGCACCATTCCCGGCCAGGGCGAAGCAGAGTCACCGATTCAAAACACCTCTGGTTCCACGCCAGGAACCCCCGCCTCAGGCGAACCTCATCCGGCCTCCAACAACTCGCGTTGGTACATCATCAGTGTTCTGGTCCTCGCGGCACTGGGAGGCGGCTACTGGCTCTTCCGGATGCAACTTGGAACGTCGTCACCGCAGTCGGACAGCACGGCTTCTGTTCGCACCGCAGCCAAGTCTCGGAACCGGCGATCCTCCGCTGCGTCGGCAGGCGGCTCTTCAGCGAGCGCCAGCTCTTCACGCGCCAGCGTGTTGGACGCAATCAAGGAAGAACTCTTTCAACTTGAAAGAGAACGCGTTGAAGGCAAGCTCTCTCAGGATGAATATGAGGGCTCCAAAGCCAGCCTGGAAACCCTGCTGCGACGTCACTTAAAGAAGTAACCCGCCATCAGGACAGCTAACCTTTGCTAAATTCCGGAGGAAATTTCGATTGCTTGAATGTCAGGAGAGTTTTCAAAAGGCTAACCGGGCGGCAGCACTCTCCCAATATCTTTGAAATTCGGCGGCAGCGCTCGTCGCAAAGGTCCGTTTCGGTCTGAGACGATTAAGGTTGCAATATCCAGAGTCTATTCAGGTGCGAAATCATCAGACCTCGGAGATTGTTCAAGCCAACTGTTCGTTTCTTCTGCCTCCAACGATGTTGAGGTGCACTCATTTGATATGGGCAATTCTTATGACCGTATTGCTCGGCTTGCTGTTGGTATTGGTGGATTGCGGAGGCGGAATGCGCAGCACTGCTCCGGGGCCTTCTCCAACGCCTCCACCGCCCAATCCCAATCCCACACCTTCATCCGCCACTATCAAGAACATCATTGTTGTCATAATGCATAACCGCAGTTTCGACAATCTATTCGGGGAGTTCCCCGGCGCAAACGGCGTCACGCCAACCGGCGCCGGCTTCTCACAGCAAGATAAGAGCGGAAAGACCGTCACGCCATTTGCGCTGACCGATCTTTCCACGCCTGATTTCTCCCACACACGCACACACCTCCTAGATGTCTGGGATCAGGGGAAGACTTTTGCAATACGGCACCGCGTGGCTGACACAATGAAAACGCGCAGAGACCTGGTTGGATCCCTGCGCGAAGGTAAACCAGCAGCCGTTTAGCTTGTTTGGTTCACCTAATCGATGTCTTTCTTGTTGCGCGGCTTGGGGATGGTCCCTTCGTCAAAGAGGTCGCGCAGGTCGATCGCGTTTGCAGCATCGCCCAGGAACGGGCCTGCGGTACGAAGAATTTCCTGCATCGTACGCAGATCAGAAGAATGAGTGAAATTCAGCGGGCTGGCGTACGGAATACCATTTACATTTTTGTGGGCTCGCGGCGAGATCACGATCTCCGGAATGGTGTGATTGAAGTCGTCCGGATTGTCACCGGCTACGCCGTCCTGCTCTGATTCGTCCCACCACAGGATGATGGCCCCGTGTTCCTTGTAGGCTTTTGAAGCCATGATCACAGGAACAATCTGGCGGAGGAAGTCGTCGCCCTGCAGGATCTTGGCCGGATCGCCGGTCAAACCTTTGTAGCCAGCAGCAAGAGCTGTGTGCTGGTCATTGAACTGGTCTGGCGTAATGAAGTTGTAATCGGCGACGGTGTTGTTGGCCAGATCGGCAAACAACTGCTGCAGGGGCGCGTATTGCAGTCGCAGTGGATTCGCCGTGCTCGGATCATTGCCGCCACTGCTGTCCGTGAAGAACACCATGGGATTGTGCTTGGCCGCATAGTTGAACTGGTTCGATCCATTGAACTGATTGAAACTACCTGGCGCAAATATCCCGGAGAAGCTGCTCAGCGGGACGGTCCACTGGTCGCGCTGCAGCGGCACGTTGGTGAGCTGGCTGCCCACGGCGGTCAGATCGATATCTTCCTGGTACGACCTCCAGCTCTTTCCCGCCCTGGTCAATAAGCTGGCCAGGTGCGCGGTTGTGTTCTGTTCCGTCCCCCCAGCCGCGGAAAAAGGATCGTTGTCATTGAACACACCAAAATTGTCCCCACCTTCCGCCCAGATGTAGTTGGGCTCCGAAGGATGGATATGGAGGTTGCTCCCGCCCGGAGTCGCTAGCACGTTGTGATAGTTCATGGCATACGCAACTTGCTTTCCGATATTGATCACCTTTCCGTCGACAAGCGCAAATGCGGTGCCATCGACGAGGCTGTTAATGAAGGGAGCGTTGGGATTATGAAAGATCTGTTGGATGTTGCCAGTGAACTGGTTCGCCGGCTGCGTCCAGTTGTGGTTCTCCATTGCGATCACGAAAACAGTTTTGATCTCCTGCGCGCCTGCCTTGACACTGCCGGTTGCAGCGACGAAGGCAAGCATCACCAGCATTTTGAAGCATCTCATGTGCGACATTCATTCCTCCATACAAGATGGGGTCCGAAGACTTCAGCCCCGAATTCACTCCACGGCCGTGTTTTGCCGCTCAGGTTCTATGGATAACAGCTGCGCAGGAAAGCCTGGTGAAAGGAGTGTTGTTTTTCGATGAATTGCACTTTAAAAATCGAGCGACGGCGGAAGAATGATGCCTCTGTGCCTCTTTGCACGCCGGGTGCTACACCCTTTGTTGGCTTCTTCTCCTCTGCCCTAGCCACCACGCCTGATCGGGGACTCTCAGCGACGAAGTGCTATTGCGGCAGCGCAGAAACAGTGGAAGAAGGCAAATTTAGAATTCGCCCTCTGCTCCTCGCCATAACGTAATCATGAACGCAACGCGATAGGGTATCCATGAGAATCGGAGGCTGGTGCTCCTCGCATTCCATCTGGGTTCGGCGCGTTTGTTAGAAGAAGATTAAGAGACTAGTCTCGCGCGCTGTTCAAAAGCGAACAGTAACATGTCGATCCTCTCGCTGGGTTCTTCAACAATGAGAGATCCTGCCCTCATTCAACGTTTGCGTGGTGCCGAACATCTGATCCGCGGACCCAGAAAATTACATCTTCAGCGATGTTAGTGGCGTGATCGCCCACGCGTTCAAAGTTGCGCGCAATCAGCAGAGCATCCAGGCACTGAGGCACAATTTCCGGATCATCGTGCATTCGCTGGACCACAGTCTGGAACACTTCCCGATTCATGCGGTCCACAATATCATCCATCTTGAGGACGGCACGTGCCATTTCGGAATCTGCGTTGATAAAGGCGTCCAGTGCTCGCCGCACCATCCCACAGGCTGCACCGGACAGGCGCGGAATATCCACGGGCAAGTCCGCTTCGGGAAGCGACACCAGATTCATTACCCTCTCGGAGATGTTGACCGCCTGGTCGCCAATCCGCTCAAGATCCGCATTGATCTTCGTGACTGCAGTGATGAAGCGGAGGTCCACTGCCATAGGCTGCTGCATGGCGAGAAGGTCAAGCGCGAGCTCGTCAATTTCGCGCTCCGCCATGTTGATGGCGGTTTCGCCGTTGAATACGGCTTCGCAAAGCACCAAGTCGCGCAACTGGTATGCCTGTGTGGACCGATCAATGGCCTGCTCAGCCATGCCGCCCATGGCCAGCAACTTCTGTTTCAGTTCATCCAGCCCTGCTCGAAATCGAGTACGCATCATCCGAACCTGCCCGTAATGTAGTCCTCCGTACGCTTGTCCTGCGGAGTGGTGAACAGCTTTTCCGTGCGATCAAACTCTACCAGCCGGCCCATGAGGAAGAAGCCTGTAAATTCAGCAACGCGCGCCGCCTGCTGCATGTTATGCGTGACGATCACAATGGTGTATCGCTCCTTCAACTGGTCTATCAGATCTTCAATCTTTGCGGTCGATATGGGATCGAGCGCGGATGCAGGCTCATCCATGAGCATGACTTCTGGTTCCACCGCAAGCGCCCGCGCAATACACAACCGTTGTTGCTGGCCGCCGGAGAGACTGGCTCCTGATTTCTTTTTGAGATCATCCTTCACTTCATCCCACAATGCCGCCAATCGGAGTGAGCGTTCCACGGTTTCATCCAGTATGCGGCGGTTTCGAATGCCGTTCAGTTTCAGTCCGGCAGCTACATTGTCGTAGATGGACATAGTGGGAAATGGATTCGGCTTTTGAAAAACCATGCCTACGCGCCGTCGCAATTCTCCTGCCGGCGTTCCATTTCCGTAGACATCGATCGAGCCGATCTGGACGTTCCCCCGTACGCGCGCATCCGGTACCGTTTCATGGAGCCGGTTCAGGCAGCGCACAAAGGTGGATTTGCCGCAGCCCGAGGGCCCGATGATGGCCGTGGCGTGCCGGGCGGGCATGGTGAGCGTAATCTCATGCAACGCCTGGGAGTTACCAAACCAGGCATCTAACCGTTCAACTTGGATCGGAACGCCCATGCTTAAGCGTGCCCCTTCCGCAATCCACGATTAACAAACAGCCGAACCACGCTCACTGTGCCGACAATCAGGACAATAAGCACCAGAGCGCCGGCCCAAGCCTGGCGATGCCATTCATCGAAGGCGGAAATCGAGTAATTGTAGATCTGCAAAGACAGAGCCGCCGTTGGCTGATTGAGATTGAAATTCCAGAACTGGTTTCCGAATGCGGTAAACAAGAGCGGAGCAGTCTCACCGGCCACGCGGGCGAATGCGAGCATGATCCCGGTGATAATTCCGGGGGCTGCCGAGCGCAGCACGACAGAGAACGTAGTCCGCCAGTATGGAATGCCCAATCCCAACGCGGCCTCGCGCACAGATTGCGGAACCATGCGCAGCATCTCTTCTGTCGAGCGAGCAATGGTCGGAACCATCATGATTCCCAGCGCGATGCCGCCGGCCAAAAGGGAGAAGTGCCTTTGCGTGACCACCACAAGCGCATAGACTGTGATTCCAATCACGATGGACGGCACGCCGTTCAAGACATCCGCGGTGAAGCGCACAATGTTGGCGTAACCGGTGCGTCCGTACTCAGCCAGGAAGACTCCGGACCCGATCCCAAACGGGATTCCGATGGCGCTTGCGACCAGTAGAATCAGACCCGATCCAGCGATTCCATTGGCCAGGCCTCCACCGGCTTCTCCAACCGGCTGAGGAATTTTGGTCAATAAATCCCAGTTGACTGCGCCTATGCCTCGATAAACCAGATATCCGAAAATAGCAACCAGCGGCAGCACCACCAAGACTGCCGCAATCGCGGTTGCGGTGAGCGCAACTGCGTTCACCAACTGCCTTCGCAAAATCGTCCCTCGTGACATTAGGCTACGGCCCTTTCCGGCACGCCACGGGTCACGCTCCAAACCAGCAGCCGGGCAAACACGTTGACGATGAGAGTAATGATGAAAAGTGCAAGACCAATTTCGACCAGCGCGCTCAAGTACAGATCGCCGGTAGCTTCCGTGAACTCGTTGGCGATTACGCTGGCCAGAGTGGATCCCGGTGCGAACAGCGAGTGCGCGATCTGCGGTGTGTTACCAATGACCATGGTCACGGCCATGGTCTCGCCTAAAGCGCGGCCCAGCCCCAGAATGACTCCGCCGGCGATGCCCGCACGAGCGTTGCGCAGCACTGCCATGCGCATGACCTCCCATTTTGTGGCGCCCAAGGCCAGCACGGCCTCGCGCTGCTGATGGGGAACAGCCATGACCACTTCGCGGGTGATGGACGCGACAATTGGAATAATCATGATGGCGAGAATGACTCCTGCAGCCAGCATGCCGATGCCATAAGGTGCGCCTTCAAATAAACCTGTCCAGCCAAGCGTGCGCGCGAGAAAGGGTTCCACGATGGTGCGAAGCAACGGGGCCAGTACGAAAATGCCCCATAGCCCGTAAATCACGCTGGGGATCGCGGCCAGCAACTCAACCATAAACGAAAGAGTCCATCGCAGGCTTTGTGGGCAAACCTCGGTGGTAAAGAGGGCGACGCCCACCGACAAAGGAACAGCGATGACGAGAGCCAGGGATGAAGACACCAGTGTTCCGTAGATAAACGGAAGAGCGCCGAAATTACCGCCGACCGGATCCCAGGCGCTGTCAATAAAGAAGCGCAATCCGAAGCTGTGAATTGAAACTTGGGAGTGCCAGACGAGCTCAAGAATGATCAGGGCAACTACGGCGAGCAGCGAAATGGCACAGAGCAGGACCAGGGCACGAAATGCCGGGTCGGCAAACCGCCTTGCAGGCGTCAGCACCACGGGAACCGACCGGGGCTCAATCCGAAGCGACTCTTTTTGCCGGGCAGCCGCTGGACGGGGCTTGAATTTGATTTTTGGAACCGCTTCCATGCTGCGAGGCTACCAAAGCACTGTTAAGGGAGTGTTAAAACGCGCGTGACCTGAATTTTCTGTCGTCGCGATGCAACTCTGGATAAGGAGGATGCACGGACCAGGGGGCGTCATGCACCCCGTGTTGCCACAAAACTTCACTGGATTTCTTTGATGCGAGCGCGCTCTTTCTCCGAGACTGACTTGGGTATAGGCGCATAGTCAAGCGACGACGCCGCGGACTGACCATGATCGAGCATCCAGGTCAGGAAGTCGGTGATCGCCTGGCGCTTTTTTGCGTCCGGCCACTTGGTGGGGATCAGCAGATACGTGAAGCTGGCAATGGGATAGGCATCCTTGCCCGGGCTGTTAGTAATGGAAACCACAAAATCGTCGGGCATGTTCACTCCCGAGGCCGCTGCCGTGGTCGAAGCCAGGCTGGCCTTCACGAACTTGCCGGAAGCATTCTTTACGCTGCCGAAAGTGATTTTGTTCTGCAGCGCGTAAATGAGCTCGACATACCCAATGGCTCCAGGTTGCTGCCGAACCAATCCGGAAACACCTTCATTGCCCTTGCCTCCCAGACCCACAGGCCAGTTCACCGAGGTATTTGAACCCACCTTGGCCTTCCACTCGGGGCTAACTTTTGACAGATAATCTGTCCACACGAACGTTGTGCCGCTGCCGTCGGAACGGTGGCAGACAATGATGTCTTTTGCCGGCAGCTTCACGCCGGGGTTGGCCTCGGCCAGCAATTTGTCGTTCCACCTGGTGACTTTTCCCAGATAAATTCCCGCCAGTGCCTCTGGGGTGAACTTGATCTCCTGCTGGACTTCAGGCAGGTTATACGCTGGGACCACAGAGCCTAAAACAGTAGGAAACTGAATAATGGGGCCTCTGAGCTGTTGGAGTTGCTCTGGTTTCAATGGCATGTCGCTGGCGCCAAAATCCACTGTTCCCGCTTTCAATTGCTGGATTCCGCCGCCGCTGCCGATGGACTGGTAATTGATAGCAATCTCAGGGTGCTGCTTGTGGTAGTCACTGAACCACTTCGAGTAGATAGGGTTGGGGAAAGTGGCGCCTGCGCCGTTCAAGTTTGTCTCTGCGCCTGCGAATGGACTCAACAAAGCGGCGCAAATCAGTAACGTTAAACCTCGAAGCATTCGGTTGGCTCCTCCTGCTCTGGTTGTAACGGCTGTCGGTTAAGCGCTTGTTAAGGGATTATGAAGATCTGATGAATACGCACGAGGCCCGTCTCCGCCTGCCGGTGCGTTTCATCTTGAGCGCGCGAGACCCGTTGTGAGAGCTTGACTAAGTCTGCCGAGCCAAAGCTGCATCTTGATGACTGCCCGCAACGTGTGCAGTCGGCAGGGTGAACAGAAAGGTGGAGCCGTGGCCGAGTTCGCTCTCCACCCGCACGCTACCGCCGTGATTCAAAACGATGTGCTTGACAATAGCTAATCCAAGCCCGGTGCCGCCTGCTTCCCGGGAGCGGTCCTTGTCGACGCGGTAAAAGCGCTCAAAAAGCCGCCGGTGATGCTCGGCGGCGATACCCGGACCGGAATCGCGAACATAAAACTCAACATTATTTCCTTGCTCACTTACACCTAATGCAATCTGAGTTCCGGCCGGGGCGTACTTGCAGGCGTTCTCAATCAGGTTGGCAAAGACTTGCTGGATTGCTTCCTTATCAGCAACGACTGGCACGGGACTGGAACTTTCAATGATGAGCTGCTTGCCATGCTGTTCGGCAACGTTGTGAAGCGCCGCATAAGCTTCGCGCAACAATGCGTCTGCGGTTACGTCCTGGATCTCTAGTTTCCATTCTCCTGATTCCACGCGGGCCAATTTCAGCAGATCCTCGGTGAGGCGCGTCATACGGAATGTATTGCGGCGGATAGCCTCAAGGAACTCGCGGGTGGAACCATCTCCGGCAGCGCTCGATTCCAGCAGTGTCTCCGTATACCCCGTGATCGATGTTAATGGAGTCCTGAGTTCGTGCGACACGTTGGCTATAAAATCCCGGCGCGTCTTTTCCAGCCGCTCCATGTCGCTTATGTCATGCAGCACCAGAACTGCGCCGCCCGGCATGGGCGCGACCGTGCATTGGAAGATACGCCCGGGCAGCACGCTGACCGCGCGAATGGTCCGTATGCCGGCGGACGCGAGCGATTCTTCCACCGCCTGTACCACCTCGGGAGCACGCACGGTTTCAATAAGGGAATCGCGAACCCGCAGCCCCGGCATCAAGCCGCCGAAAGCGCGGTTTCTCCACAGCACTTTGTGATCGTGAGCAATGGCCAGCACCGGGTCCTGAATGCTGTTGAGCAGCGTTTCAAACTGATTACGGCTGGTCTCCAGTTCTTTGAACATTTCTTCAAGCCGCCGCGCAGTCCGGTCGAGCGCGGCTGCCACCTGCCCAATCTCATCGTAGGAATTGTCGGCGATCCGGATTGACAGGTCCCCTGATGCCGTTGCCTCAGCGAAACGCATGATCCGGCGCAGCCGCCGCGCAATCAATGTGGAAACGACGATGGCCAACAGGATGGCGGTCAAAAGAGCAAGTGCTGATGCTCCAAGTATTGTCTTTCTCACCTTCCAGACAGCCTGCTGGATCTCCACCAAGGGGTAGGCCAGCCGTACAGCGCCACCCTGCACGGGAGCGGCAACATAAAGAAACTCAATTCCGAGAGTGTGGCTACGTCGCGCGTTGCTGCCAATCCGGCCATGAAGGGCGGCGACAAACTCAGGCCGGGCAGCATGGTTCTCCATTTCCGGCGGATTAGCCTCTGAGTCGGCGAGGACCTTGCCTTGCGCTGTGATCACCGTACCGCGGGCGTTCGCGAGGGTTGCTGCATCCTTCACCTCCCGCTGCAAATCCGGCCGGGCTACATCCCGCACCTCATGCGCGAACATCTTTGTTTTGTCCGTGAGGCTCAACCTGATCTGGTTGCGCAGCGATGCCTCCCAGAAATGGGTCACGGCAATGTCGAGCGTGACCGTTGCCACCAGGATCACCGCGGCAGCCCCGACCAGCAATTTGGCAAAGATGTGCGTCCTCATGGGGTCTTGGGAACCTGGAAGCGGTAGCCCGCGCCACGTACAGTGGTTATGTAACGCGGCGCATCAGGTTCAGTCTCAACTTTTTCCCGCAGCTTGCGGATATAAACATCCACCGAGCGCTCCGTCACGTAGTGGGTATCGCGCCAAACAGCGTCAAGCAGACGCCCGCGCGTGAACATTTGCCCGGCATGACGGGCCATATGCGCCAAAAGCCTGAACTCGGTCGCGGTGGTCATAACCGGGTTGCCGCGCACCGTGACGGTCATAGCGCCGGTATCAATTTCAATCTCTCCGGCCTTGATTTTTGTCTCCTTCAGCGGCTGTTCAAACCTTCTCAGGACGGCTTTGACCCTGGCCACCAGCTCTCGCGGGCTAAATGGCTTGGTGATGTAGTCATCGGCTCCGATGTCCAAACCTGCCACGCGATCCTCCTCCTCGCCTCTGGCTGTGAGAAAAACCACGGGCGAGGCGGCCAGCGTTCGCGATTCGCGAATCTGGCGGCACAGCTCGAATCCACTTCCTCCCGGCACCATGATATCGAGCAGGAAGAGTACGGGAGGCTGCTTGACCGCTTCGGCAACAACTCCGGTAGTGCGTGAAAACGCACGCGTCTCAAACCCGGCCCCTTCCAGATGATGGCGGACCAGCCGTGCGATATCGGGATCATCCTCAACGATATAAACCAGCGGTTTCATGCAATTCCCGATTATCAGGGTACATGGCAAATGTTAAATAGATGTTAAAACGAACCAGCCGGACCCAACCGGCACGGAATACAACCGGGACAGCGCCACTGGGCGGAACTGATAAACCAGGCTCTTGACCTGATTCTGATCTCACGCAATCTGGAACGAGTCGCCGACCATGCCACCAATATCGCCAAAGACGTGATCTTCTGGTCCGCGGTGCCGACGGGCGGCATCACGGCGGCATGCTGTAGCGGCGGCCCATCAATCCTGGTGTATTGCAGCGCTCATCCTGGCTTAAACCCTCCCAACGTTTCCCAAACCTTGGACCTGCTGGCTGAGATCTCACGGGCAACGGATTTCTATAACTATTAACGGCTCATTCACAGCACTTTAATACAGATCACTTACTCTGGGCACGATGCCGGTCGGTTAATTTGGCCCCGATATCAGGAGAGCATCTGATGCTAAGAGTTAACCTGGAACTTTTGGACCGAACTGCATTGCTCACATGTCAAGGTGATGCGATTGTGGGCGACGCGGCGAGTTATCTTTTTGATCTGATTACCCGTGACCATCAAAGTGATGTAGTCCTCGACATTGAGGGCGTTGAGGAGATCGGCAGCGAAGGATTACTGGTAATCAAAACAGGCCGGGAATGGTTGCACCGACTCGGTCATCGCCTGTTTCTGAGGAATGCCTCAAAGGACCTCATACGTGGTTTGTAAGGGCGCGAGACTATTGCGCACTGACGGGATCCGTATTCGAAGCGAATTTCGAAAAGCGGCATGCACAAATTTTTCTTCGGTTCAGGAGAGCTGCATGCATCTAAACATGAATGAATACGCTGTACGAGGCTGTACCGTCTCCAAAAGAGCGCGTTCTTTTCGTAGACGATGAAGACGGTGTCCGCTTAACGCTCCCGCTTATTCTCGAACAAGAAGGATTTGACGTGGCGGTGGCCGCATCAGTTCCTGAAGCCCTTGAACTCATTAATCATCAGCAGTTCGATGTGTTATTGACCGACCTGAACATTGGCAGTCCCGCCGATGGCTTCATCCTGGTTAGCGCTATGCGCCGAGTACAGCCGAAGTCTGCCACCTTCATCCTCACGGGCTATCCCGATTTCCAGACCGCGCTCGAAGCGATCCGCAAACAAGTGGACGATTACTTTACCAAGCCGGCGGATATCCCCACTCTCGTCTCAACGCTGCGAGAAAAGGCTCGCAACCCTCGCCTTTGTGGAGAGACCCCCTGCAAGCGAGTATCTGATGTGGTACTGGAAAACTCACATGCGATCACCCGGCGATGGCTGAACGAAGTGAAGTTAGACGGCCGATTAGCTGCTGTGCCCATCAGAGATGAAGAGCGAATTGACCAGCTTCCGCTCATGCTCCGTGTCGTGGCAAATGCACTCGAAGCCACGTCTACGCAAATTCCTGCGGAAGCCTTGACCGCGGCAGCCACACACGGAGCCGATCGCGCCCTGCAGGGCTACACGATTCCGCTGCTGGTAACTGAGACGCGCATCCTCAATCGGATCGTCGTTGACGTGCTCCAGGAGAACTTGCTGACCATAAATCTGAGCCGCTTAATTCCAGAGGCGCTGAAGGTTGGAGAGTATCTGCAGACAATCTTAGAAGAATCAATCCGCGCCTTTCAGGCGACAGAAATTGTGCCAGCGCGCAAGGTGAAGTCTAACGTGGGTTAATGGTCCACGAGGGTTTCCATTCAGGCACGATTCGCCAAAGCATTGTTAACGGCTTCTACAAGCGCATCCGGGCCGTCATTGGCCTCAACCGCGTATTCAGCGCGCGGATGAGACTTCATAACCTGCCTGCTCCAGAACCCACTGGCGAGTCTGAAGGAGAGACTGGTCATAAGAAATGGAGAGAATGCGCTTTTTCAGTGAGCCGAGACATTATACAGACCGTGCTGCGCTCCTTGAATTGTGGCTGGCTGAGTCCAGGGCCTTGACCGAGATCTACTCTGTGGCACGCAGGGTACTTGTTCCATGCGAGACCTTGGCTCAATCAACAGCGGCATCTGCTGTCATTATCACCTGATCAACAATCGCGCTATGGTTTGCCCTGCTCGGTTTCGATGAATTGCTCCAGGCGAATCTCAACCCGCGCCAGCAACTGCTCCATTTTTTCACGCTGACCGGCCGAAGTTGCTTCCATGCTCTCTTTCATCATGGCAGGCTGTTCGCGACGAAGCTTTTGTCCTACCGGAGATGAATAGAAGGCAATCAGAGCCGCAACATCAGAACGCGTGAGATGCCTTTGATAAATCGGCACAACATCGCGAACCAGATCATCCATGGAGATCTTTGCGAACTCCTCGTCCACAATCTTATCCACGGATTTGATCTGCTCCTCTGTCGGATGCGCGACCTTTTCCCTGAGCATTTCCTCAGAGCCATGCTGCATCTGCGTCTTCATGGCATCAAGCGTGATTTGCAGGTTGTCACGGATCTGCAGCATGTCAAGCAGCTTCAGAATCTGCGCTTCACTGGCTTTTTCACTCGTCGCCTGCTTTTTTTGGGTGGCGGGTTGAGTTGGCGCAGCGCTTTTCTGTGCATTCGCCAGACCGCAGCCGATGAAACAGAAAATACAAATGATCAGTACTCGCATGGATAGCCTCGCGCGATTAAGCATGCCATAAATCCTGGCAATCGCGTTTATTTTGCTCGCGGGTGGGTTTTGTCGTACACCTCCATGACGTGGGTCATGGAAAGCTGCGTGTATCTCTGCGTGGTGGAAAGGCGTTCATGGCCCAGCAGTTCCTGGATGGCACGCAGGTCAGCGCCTTCAGTAAGCATGTGAGTGCCAAAGGCATGTCTCAGCGTATGCGGGTGGATGTCCGGCGGCAACCCTTTGGCAATGGCGATCTGTTTCACGATTCGCCCGACACTCCGCGTGGTCAGCGGCCCACCGCGACGATTGATAAGCAGACGTCGAGTGGCCTTGCCGCTGGTGTTGAGAACCTTCTGCCGCTCCATCCGATAGGTTTTCAGCGAATCAGCCGCCGCTCCTTCCAGCGGGACATAGCGTTGCTTTTTCCCCTTGCCGCGAACCAGAACTACACCATTCGCGTCATCAATATCGTTGATCTCGATCCCCACCAATTCCGAATTACGCAGCCCGCAGCCGTACAACAGTTCGAAAATTGCGCGGTCGCGTTCGGGAAAACTCGCCGCTTCCGGCATGGCGCCATCAAGCAAACCGTTCATCTCTTCCATGGTAGGCACGCGCGGCAGTTTCTTGGGAAGTTTCGGAGTCGCCACCAGCTTGGCCGGATTCTGTTGTACAACGCCCTCTCTCGCCAGCCACTTGTAAAGTGATCGCACCGCGGCAAGCGCACGCGCAACGGACACTTTGCTCAATCCCTGGCTATGCAACTGGCCGAGAAAACCACGGATAAACACGTGGTCAACATCTTTCCAGCGAATCTCCGGCCCAAGATACCCGGCAAAACGATGCAGCTCATTGTTGTACGCGCGCAAGGTATGCGTCGAAGCACTGCGTTCCCCCCTCAGGTGATCAAGAAATTGGTGGATTCCCTTCCGGATCTCCGGGTTGATCGAGTTCTGGTTTCGGTTTCATGGTCTTCCGGCAGGTCTGTTTCCGCGTGGATGATATTTCCGGTACACGGTCTTTAATCGGTCAAGTGCTACGTGGGTGTAAACCTGCGTGGTGGACACATCAGCGTGGCCCAGGATGGTCTGCACCGTGCGAAGGTCAGCGCCGTTTTCCACCATGTGCGTGGCGCAGCTGTGCCTGAGCATGTGAGGACTGGCATGCCGTCCTGAAGCTGATGCCGCATTCACCATTTGCCAGACACGCTGCCGCGTAAGCCGTCCTCCGCCTCGACGGACAAAGAGCATGGGGGAAAGTTTCTCGCCCAGCAGCAGGCCGCGACTGTTTTCCATGTAGCGGTGTATTGCCTCCTGCGCTGCTCGCCCCAGCGGCACCAAACGTTCCTTGTCGCCCTTGCCGCGCACCAGCACGTGCCCAAGTTCCAGCTTCAGATCTCCCAGCTTCACTCCAACAATCTCGGAAACTCGCAAACCGGCGGCATAGAGCATTTCCAGCATCGCCTGGTCTCTTTGCGCAAAAGCTTCCGCAAATCTCGAATCGGCTTTCACCGCTGCCGATTTCACCATGGAATCAATTTCGCTTCCGGCTAAAGACTTGGGCAGGATTTTCCACTGTTTCGGCGAATCAATATCCAGCGTGGGATCGTGCTTCATCAGACGATCCAGCAAGAGGTACTTGTAAAAATGGCGCAGAGCAGAGAGCTTTCGCGCAACCGACCGGTCACTTACTCCGTTGCTGAATAGTTGGCTGAGGAATGCACGTATGTCTTCTCGCCTGGCCTGGAGTAGTTCGCGACGCTTCGCCTGAAGGAACTCTGCAAACTGAACCAAATCTGATTGGTAGGATGATACAGTCAGCGTGGCAAGCCCCTTTTCTACCCGCAGATAGTCCCGAAAGCTCTCGACGATGCGCTGGTCAGCGGCCTGCATAATGCTAGTATGTGCCGCACGGCAATGAAGGTAAATAACGTTTGGGGTTCTCTTCTGGCGAAAAACTGCGGCAACCAAGGCAAAATAAAAGCAGAGCAATGGTCATGACCACAAAGAAAAAATGCGTTCGCTTAAGCAGCGTCAAAACTCGTATTAACCAGAGGTGGCCTGAACCTTCGATCCTTACAAAGATCGGAGCAGAATCGGAGCGAAACGGCACAAGCGCACTGTCTTCTTCCGAAATTCAGCAGATCATAAAATCTGCACGAACGCGCAACAAAACACGCAAGTAGGTGCGCGACGCATCGCGTGTAGGAGAGTGGGAGTGGCGTGACGCTAGCGAAACTAGCTAGCAGCCTTCCTTGTCGCAGTACGTTTCTTTTCCGGCATTACAAACGGCTTTCCGGCAATGCCGGTCTTCCGCGCAACCGTCACCGCGTTCAATGCGCTCTCCGGTTGCTCTTCGTGCTTGAAGAAGGCATACACCTCGCGCTGTGCCCTGTAGGCTTCCAACTCCTGCACAACCTTGTCCAGATCAGGCTGGCTGTATTCCGGCTCGCGAAAACGATAGTAGAGAAAGTCAGCCGTGGCGATCTTGGGAGTGTTGATCTTCTCGCTCTCCGCCCAGCACAAGGCCACGTTTTTCTTCTTAAGAATTTCGAAGATCTGGTCGTTGAACCAGGATTCGTGGCGAAACTCGAATGCGAATTGGTACGCCTGCGGCAGGCACTGCACAAAAGGTTCGAGCAGTCCTGCATCAGCCTTGAGGTTGGGCGGCAACTGGAAGAGCACCGGCCCCATCTTTCCCGACTGCCTCATCGGTTCCATGCTTTGCAGGAAGAACCGCATCGATTCTTCTGCATTCTTCAGCCGCTTGAAATGAGTGATGGACTGGTGCGCCTTGGCGGCAAAGCGGAAATCGGGCGTGGTACAGCCGACCCATCCTGCAATGGCGCTGGCTGTAGGCATGCGGCGGAACGTTGCATTCAACTCTACCGCATTCAACTGTGTGGAATAGAACTCCAGAAATCGCTTGGAAGGAAGCTTCTCAGGAAAGAAAGCCGGCTTCCAGCTTGCGTAAGACCATCCAGAGGTGCCAATGTGCAGGTCCATTGAGCAAAGTATAGCCGCCGATTCTCACGTAATCGCAAAGGTCGCGACAGGCGCGCAGGTCAAAGATCAGAGATGCAAGCCCAATTTTTGTGAGGTCTGGTGACGTTTTGGGCCGAACGCCCGCCTTCGCTGTCTGTATTTCGCGCTCATTCGCAGCAAAATTCCAGCTCATTTATAGAGCAGGTATTTACTGCGCGGAAGTGCGAAAAGCGTCCAATTCACCCTGCCAGCTTTCCGCGATGTTTCGCGGGTCTTCACCTTGCGCAATTGCGTCGAAAACGCTGTGATTGCCAAGAATGTCGATCAGTTTATTAATTTTCCAGTCATCGGGATAAAGCTTACGCAGCGCCACTGCGAGTTCAACGCCCAGCTCAGGCGCGTCAAGCACGTTCCGGTCAGTGACAATCAGATTCACCCCGCCGCAGGCGTGGCCGGAATGGGTGCCGCTGTTGGGGGTAAACGTAACCGGCACAAAACGAACCCCGGGGATCATTCGCGCGTTTAGATATTCGGCAAAAGCGCGAGCGTTGATGTAAGGCGCCCCCACCAGCTCAAATGGCGTGTCCGTGCCGCGACCAACAGAAACGTTGGTGCCCTCAATCAATCCTACTCCGGGATAAAGCGCTGCTTCATTGACTGAGCGCAAATTGGGTGAGGGGTTCACCCAGACTACGCCGGTGGAATCAAACCAGTCGCCACGCAGCCAGCCCTGCATGGGAATCACACGCAATCGCGCACCGATCTTCCGCTCTACGTTGAACATTTGCGCCAGTTCGCCCAGCGTCATACCGTGGCGCACGGGAACAGTGATGGTAGTCAGTAAAGTTCTTGAGATCCGGCTCGGACACAGGCCCCTGAACCAGCGCGCCTGTTACAGGATCAGGACGGTCTAGAACAATTACTTCCGTGTTCGCTGCAGCAGCAGCTTCCAGCAGGTATCCCAGCGTGGTTTCATACGTGTAAAAGCGCACGCCCGCATCCTGTACGTCCATGACCACTGCATCCAGAGTTTTGAGGACATCCACCGGCGGACGCTTCTTTGCGTCCGTATTGCCGTACAAGCTGTACACAGGGATTCCCGTCACAGAGTCGGTGGAATTGCCAACCTTTTCTACGTCCAGCGTGCCAAAGATGCCGTGTTCTGGGCTGAAGATGGCAGTCAGCTTGATTCCCGGCGCGGACGCCAGAACATCAATCGTGCGCCTGCCCTGTGCATCAACTCCGGTCTGGTTTGTCAGCAGGCCGATGGTCATGCTCGGCTTATCCTGTTTCAGAGAAGCAAAATTGTCGGCTTCCAGAACGTCGATGCCCGTCAGCACGTGACCATTGCGCACACGGACATGGCGCTCCCCCGATGCCAGCTCACTGTAACCGGTTATGTTCAGGAGCTTCTCTCTCGTGGGCGAGGTAACATCCAGCTTCAGCGCCGCTGCCACGGCAGTAGCCACCCGTGAGCGCAGAGAGACCACAGGTGAATTTCCCCCTCGCGGACGCACTGTGTTGGTAAGCAGGATGATGTATGTATTGCTGTAAGGGTCAACCCAGAGCGAAGTCCCCGTGTATCCGGTATGGCCAAAAGATCCAACCGGCAGCAATGCGCCTCGATTGCTGGAAAACGGCGAATCAATGTCCCATCCCAGACCGCGCACCTCCACAGCATTGGGAGGCTGCTGCGGCGTGGTCATCTTTTCTATGATGTCGGGCGAGAGAATGGTCCGACGGTTGATCAGCGCCTGTGCGTAAAGCGCAAGGTCTCCGGCGGTGGAAAACACACCTGCATGTCCGGCTACGCCGCCCATGCGTTCTGCGGTTGGATCATGCACCACACCCCGGAGAACACGCCGGTCGTCCACGGCCAGAGTCTCAGCAATTTTTGACGCCCATGAGGGCGGCGGCAAAAACCGTGTGTGCTTCATACCCAATGGCTGAAAGATATGTGCTTCCGCGTATTTGTCCAGTGACATCCCGGAAAGCCGCTGCACCAGTTCGCCCAGCTCAATGAAGTTGATATCGCTATAAACAAACTGGGTGCCCGGCGGCGACTGCAGCTTTTCTTCATGCGCCATGCGAAAAGCCGTGTCCTGTCCTGACCATGGAATATTCAGCTCCAGGTCTGGTGGCAATCCCGAGAAGTGGGTCATCAACTGGCGGATGCTGAGGGACTCTTTCCCGTTCATGCCGAAATCAGGAATGTAATGCGAGAGCGGGTCCTCAAGCCGTACCTGGCCATACTGGACCAGGCGCATCACGCTGGGCGTGGTTGCCACGACTTTTGTTAGCGAGGCCAGATCAAAGACTGTGTCCACGGTCATGGGCTCGCGGCGGGGATTTAGCGCGCGAAAGCCAAACGCCTTCTGATGGACCACGTGCCCGTTGTGTCCCACCAGCAGGACCGCTCCGGTAATAGCCAGATCGTTCACCTGCTGCTGCACCAGCGAATCGACCGGACCGAAATCCGCGGATTCCTTTGCTGTGCTGGTCTTTGCTTTTGACTTGGTTTTCCTGGCCTGCGGATCTGCGGCAAAAGAAGAAAAGCTCAGCAGCACAATCGCGCTGAAAATTGCCAATCTGAACTTGAGTGTCATCCCTGAATTGAGTGTGTTATAAACCGAACACAAAAGCAACCCGAGGACGCCTCTGGACCACGTTACTAACAGTCTGCTACCTCATGCCTTCGCCGATCAGGACGAGCGCTTTAGCCGGGCGTTCGCAGTTTTGCAAGCGGGCATTGAGCAGCGCGCGTTCCCGGGAGCGTCCATTGCAGTCGCGCATCAGGGAAAGCTGATTGCAAGGAAAGCTTTCGGGCGTTTTACTGATGATGCCGACTCGCCTCAGGTCACGCCGCCAACAGTCTACGATCTGGCTTCGGTGACAAAAGTGGTCGCAACCACCGCCGCGTGCATGCTTCTATACCAACAAGGCCAGCTTCATCTGGAGCAGCCAATCCGGGATGTGCTGCCGGAGTTCAGTCTCAATGATCCCCGCAGAAACTCCGTTACCTTTCGCATGCTTCTGGCTCACTCCTCCGGCCTGCCGGCTTATGTGAAGCTCTTCCAAACTTCGAGCACTCGAGACCAGCTCCTGCAGCAGGCATGCCGGGTGCCTCTGGCGCATGATCCCGGCTCGCACGCGGAATATAGCGACATTGGATTTATTCTGCTGGGTGAAGCCTTGGAACGGATCACAGGGACCTCTCTAGACACTTTCTGCGGCCAGGAGCTCGTCTTACCGCTCGGACTTGAAACCACGACGTTCAATCCCCGGGCAGACTGGCGGCCGAATATCCCTCCAACAGAAGACGATAAGACTTTCCGCCATCGCATCATCCAGGGCGAAGTTAACGATGAAAACGCCTGGGTGATGGGCGGAGTAGCCGGACATGCCGGGCTGTTTTCCACAGCCTCAGATGTCGCCCGGTTTGCCGAATGCATGCGCCGAGGCGGCGCACCGTTGTTGGATCTACACACTGTGGAGCTTTTTACGCGCCGTCAAACCAGTCCCGCAGGTACTTCCCGGGCTCTGGGATGGGACACGCCGTCATCTCCGTCTCAGTCCGGAAAGTACTTTTCGCCGAGCTCCTTCGGCCATCTGGGCTTTACGGGCACGTCCCTGTGGATTGACCCGGAACGTCAATTGTCTGTTACTCTGCTTACGAATCGGACGTGGCCAGACCGGACTCCGCAGGCCATCAAACAGATCAGACCTGCTTTCCACGATGCCGTTATTAAAGCACTGAAGTGAACGTAAACCGCGCGTCTATCGATCAACTCGAAACCGAGCAGCAGAATTCCGTTTCAGCCGAGCTCGACACCAGGTCAGCGCTGGAGATCGCCCGGCTTATCAACGATGAAGACAGCAAAGTGGCAGGAGCGCTACAGAACGCACTGCCGCAGGTTGCAGCCGCCATTGACGCTATTGCTCAGGCCATCGGCGCTGGCGGACGCCTTATCTACGTGGGCGCCGGCACCAGTGGACGCATAGCTGCGCTGGACGCAGCCGAATGTCCGCCTACCTTTAACACGGATCCAACAACGGTGCAGTTTGTGATTGCCGGCGGTGAAAAAGCATTGAGCCATGCCACCGAAGTCAGCGAGGATTCGCGAAAGATGGGAGTGCGCGATCTGGCCAGGCGCAAGCCGGGTAAAAAAGACGTGGTTGTAGGAGTGGCGGCTAGTGGACGCACGCCTTACACTTTGGCCGCTTTGGAGTATGCCCGTAAAAAAAGGGCCTGCACCATCGCCGTATTTGCAATCCTGATACCGAACTCGGGCGAGCAGCAGACATTGAGATTGTTACGGAAGTTGGGCCGGAAGTCTTATCAGGCTCAACACGAATGAAGGCCGGAACCGCGCAGAAAATGGTGCTCAACATGCTTACTACAGGAGCGATGGCGCGGTTGGGCTACATTTATGGCAATTTGATGGTGAATGTCCACATTAAGAACCACAAGCTGGTAGAGCGCAGCGTGGGCATTCTGGAAAATGCGGCTGGCGTTGATCGCGAGACCGCCGAGCAGGCACTCAGGAAATCAGGCAACCGCGTCGCAGTGGCCCTCATCATGCTCAAGACTGGTTTGGGCAGGGTGCAATCCGCAGAAAAACTCAAGCGCGCTAAGGGGAACGTCCGAAAGGCGATTGAGAGCAGGTGATCTAAACTCAGGGCACTTTAGAATGAAGATCATACCGAAGAGTCGCGAAGCTGCTTCCGCAGGAACTGTGGCATCAAGTCTCGTAAAAAATCTGAACGAGCTTAAGAAGCCTCCGGTACGCTTGAAGGTGCGGTTTGACGGCTCTGCCGTATATGTACCAGAAAATCTTATGGAGAAATTTGTCATCCGCGGCGGCAATCCTCTGCTGGGCGCCATTCGAGTAAGCGGCGCCAAAAACGCGGCATTGCCGGCAATGGCCGCAGCCATCCTGACCGACGAGACTTTGGTCCTGGAAAATATCCCCGATGTGCACGACATTCAGACCGAGCGCAACCTGCTGGTCTCCATGGGAGCTGAGGTGGAGTTGGGCTACGGTCGGGCGCACCATCGTACAACCATCAGTTGCCGCGACCTGGTCAATCCCGAAGCCGCCTATGAACTGGTGAAGACCATGCGCGCCTCCACTCTTGTGCTGGGTCCTCTGGTGGCACGAATGGGCCGCGCACGAGTGTCCCTTCCCGGCGGCTGCGCCATCGGTGCGCGTCCGATTGATCTGCACATCAAAGGCCTGGAGCAACTGGGCGCAACCATACGGCAGGAACACGGATACATTGAAGCCTCAGCAGACCGCCTGCGTGGCGGCCACATTGTAT
Organism: Terriglobia bacterium; assembly: GCA_963758275.1. Lineage (GTDB taxonomy): Bacteria > Acidobacteriota > Terriglobia > Terriglobales > Acidobacteriaceae > Angelobacter. The sequence goes on from CAVWUW010000013.1 coordinate 114,448, forward strand.
TCGACAAAATCACCGTCACCGGCACTGAAGATCTCATGATGGCAGCGGCGCTGGCTGATGGCGAGACGGTGATGGAAAACTGCGCTCGTGAACCTGAAGTAGCGGATCTTGCAGTGCTGCTGAACAAGATGGGCGCAAAAATATCCGGCGCCGGAACATCTACGATTCGGATCAAGGGCGTCAGCAAACTCGGCGGCGCGCGCCATCGCATCATACCTGATCGCATTGAAGCTGGAACTTTTGTCATTGCCGCGGCGCTCACCGGCGGCGATCTGACCATCACCAATTGCGATCCTCTTCATCTCAGCGCGTTGTTGCAGAAGCTTGAAGAATGCGGTGTAACAACGGCGACCACTGCTGATTCAATTCGAATCAAGAACGGTCACCGGCTCAAGGCCGCCGATATGAGCACAGAAGAGTATCCGGGCTTCCCCACGGACATGCAGGCGCAATATATGGCCCTGGCTACGCAGGCGGACGGCACTTCCATCATCACGGAAAATATCTTTGAAAATCGCTTCATGCATGCTCAGGAACTGGTTCGCATGGGAGCGAACATCAAAGTAGAAGGCAGCCGGGCCATCGTGCACGGCCATACTCCTCTCAGCGGAGCCGCTGTGCAGTGTTCTGACCTGCGGGCTTCAGCATCACTGGTAATTGCAGCTCTGGTAGCCGATGGCGAGACCATCCTGGACCGGGTCTACCACATTGACCGTGGATATGAGCGGATTGAAGAAAAGTTGCGCGGGGCCAATGGCCAGATCAAGCGTATTGGCGAAATGCTGCCTAAACGCGCTCAGGTACCAGCAGGCGTAGCCTAGCTCCTGGATAGCTAAGTTTTCGGCGCATAAAACAGATAATCAGCAGAGTAAGTGATCCTTAACTCATCTCCAGCCTGTGCGCTTTCTTCAACCGCGGTGGGCGCCTTTCCGCCGCGCGTGTTCAAGCGTTGAATTGTACTGACGTTCTCGAAGATTCCAATCCCAGACCTCTCTGTAACGGTGAGAAGTAGCCATGGAATTGCGTCGAGGGCGGGCGACTCCGTTCTCGCAACCACCCTCCCGCTGATTTGGCTGCCGTCCTTGTGCCGCCATGTGGGGCCGACAAAGTGACTGCCAATCTCACTGCCATGATCATCGAAAAGTATCGCATCGGGCATTTTCAGCACCCATGATTTCTTCCCGTCAGGGCCAGCTTCACACACATAAACCTGCGCACCTTCCGCATGCAGTTGGACCAGCAACTCTTCTCCGGCAGCTGCACTCAGGTTTTCAGGGATGGCGGGTTGATTCACGCCGGTCATTCTAGCATTGCGCTCCTTCCGCTTTGCTTCTCCGGAGAGCTTTACGATACAAAGATTGTTATGAAAATCGGGAAGAAATTGTTCAAGCTGGCGGATGAGTTCCGTGTGGATCAGGGAAAATCCTTTCGTCTGAAGGATTTTGACCCTGCGGATACCCGCGGGCTGCATTTGAAAGAGCAGGCCGATGAGCTCCTGCAACAAAGCGTTCTGCGCATGCAGGAAATGCAGGACCGCCTTTACGCGCAGGACCAATGGGCGCTCCTGCTGGTTTTTCAAGCCATGGACGCTGCGGGAAAGGATGGTGTAATCAAGCACGTAATGTCCGGCGTGAATCCTCAGGGATGCCAAGTATCAAGTTTTAAACAGCCCACGGTGGCTGAACTTGATCATGACTTTCTCTGGCGGACAACACTACGCCTGCCGTCTCGCGGAGACATCGGCGTCTTTAACCGCTCTTACTACGAGGAAGTCCTGGTAGTGCGCGTCCATCCCGAATTCCTGGCGAAGCAGCGTTTGCCCGAAAAACTGGCTGGTAAAAAGATCTGGAAAGAACGGTATGAGGACATTGGCAATTTTGAACAGCACCTGGTCAGGAGTGGAACCGTTATACGCAAGTTCTTCCTCAACGTCTCAAAAGAAGAGCAACGCCAGCGATTCCTCGCGCGCCTGGATGATCCTGACAAAAACTGGAAGTTTTCTGATGCAGATGTTCATGAACGCACCTGCTGGAACGATTACATGGAAGCCTATGAGGACATGATCCGCCACACGGCCTCTCCGGATGCTCCATGGTATGTGGTGCCTGCAGACCATAAGTGGTTCATGCACATCATGGTGAGCGCCGCAATCATTGCTACCCTGGAAGGTCTTGACCTGCAATATCCAAAGGTGGACCAAGCCCGTTTGAAAAAGCTGCAAAGCGCGAGAAAACTATTGGAGTAAGAATCGTCTCGGGAACATTGAACCAGCGAGCTGCGACCGAATTCACCTTCCAGTAAGCCCTGGACGAAGATTTGAATCAACGGAGAGCAACAGCAGTTGAATTCGGATAAGCTTAGCCTTCTTCGCTTGAGCGCTTCAGCATCAGGGAAGAAAGCAACAGAACAATCAGTATAACCGCAGCGAGACCATAGAAAACATCAGCCATTGAAGCCAGTTAACCTCAGGGCAGGTATTTTTGCTTTCAGGAAAAATGGATTCTAGCACCTGAGTAGCTGGTGCGCGAGTAAAGTAAAGTTAAAACCAACCTTGAATTTCTGTGATCAGCTGGCATTAATTATGAAATTCCTGGTTTATCTTTCTTATATCTTTAATCCATCGAACCAGGATATCTACAAGTTAGTTTTTCACTTCTGCCGCCAGCTTTGTGCTCGGTTGAACTCCTGAAAGGGTCTGCCATCCACGGCGCGAAAGATCCCAAAAAATAAAGTAGCCGGATAACGCTGCACATCCCAGCAGCAGCAAACCCCCGAACCATGCGCCGAAGATGATTTTTCCGATGCCAAACAGCGTGCCATAAACCATTACACAGCCCATTACCCAATCGAGGGCGTTGTTACCCAGGTCGCGTACTTCCGCCATGTCAGGGGCCAGAGCAGCAACTCTTTTCCAGCCGTAAATCGTTGGATGGACACGACGGTAAAAGCTCAGCAACTTGTCCTCAGGCTCCGCAGGAGTGATGAATGTGGCTACGACCCAGGCAAGAGTCGTGCAGCCGGCCGTGATGAGCGCTGTCTTGGCAAACACTACCGCATCATTCCCGCTGAAACTGATGCGATGAAGCAGCACAGTCACCAGGGCTGCCACAGTCATGGCAACAATTTCACTCCACGCATTGATTCGCCACCAGTACCAGCGGAGGATATACACCGCGCCTGTACCAATCCCCAATTCCAGCACAATCTGCCAACCCTGGCCGATGGAGGTCAGTTGGCTGGCAACATAGCCGCTGATAAGAACCAGAACAATCGTAAAGAGCCTACCCATGGCCACATAATGGCGCTCATTGCGGCCCCGGGCAAGAAACCGGCGATAGAGATCATTCACCAGGTATGACACACCCCAGTTCAACTGCGTCCCCAGGGTGGACATAAAAGCAGCAAGAAAGGCCGCGATCATCACGCCGCGCAATGCCGGCGGCAGATAGTCACGCAAGACCATCACGTAGCCCTGCTGCGGATTGGCAGCGAACGCTGCGTTGGGATGGAGACCTCCCGCAGGCGAATACACCGCGAGCGCCACCAGTCCGGTAATGATCCAGGGCCACGGACGCAAGGCGTAATGGGCAATGTTGAACCACAGGGTTGCGCCCAAAGAGTTCTTCTCATCGCGAGCGCAAAACATGCGTTGTGCAACGTAGCCGCCGCCTCCGGGTTCCGCTCCCGGATACCAGGCTGACCACCATTGCACGCCAAGGTAGGTCAGGAAAGTGAGCACAGGAAGTGTCCAAATAGCCCCGGAAGACAATCCCTGATGGAAGTCCGGCAGAAAAGCCAGAGGATTGCTCGTCTGGTGACCTGCTGCGTGGGCGGCCTGCTCCACCACCTGCAAGCGAAGTCTCAATGCCTGCATGCCGCCAATCTTCGCCACCGCCACCCAGGCAAGCACAATGACCATTCCCATCTTCAGGATGAATTGGAACAGATCTGTTACCAGCACGCCCCAGAGCCCGCCGATGGAGGTATATATCCCGGTGAACGGGATCAGGATCAGAACGCAGATGAGAAGCGCCGTGTGCTCCGGCTTGCCCAGCGTGTAGCTCAGCAGCACGTGCCCGCCAAATGCCAGTTGCACGACCTTGCCTTCGCGTATCATCGGGGCGAGCAGCACAGAAATTATGCTGATCATGGCATTGGTGACCCATCCCAGGATCAGGCAATTCATGATCAGGCCCAGATAAATGGCCTTGAATCCTCTGAGAAAGGCCGCTGGTCTCCCGCTGTACCGGATTTCAGTCAATTCCACATCGGTCAAGATTTCAGACCGACGCCAGTACCGGGCGAAGAAGAAGACGGTGAGCATGCCTCCGAGGCAAGCGCTCCACCAGATCCAATTTCCTGCGATGCCCTGTGTGGCTATCACTCCGCTCACAAACAGAGGAGTGTCAGCAGCAAAAGTAGTCGCTACCATGGAAGTGCCCGCCAGCCACCAGGAGACAGTTCTGCCGGAGATGAAAAATTCCTCGGTGTTGCCACCAGCGCGGCGGCGATAATACATGCCGATTGCGAGGTTGATCAGGAGATATCCCGCGATCACCAGCCAGTCTGTCCAGGTCAGGGGCAAGGCGCCCTCCGTGCTACCTCAAAATTTGATAGGACGATGCGCAAGTCTAACAAATTCAAGGCGCGCCAGAACTCCGGGAAACTGCTTACCGGACATTAATCGATAACACTCAGAAGAATCTCTGGATGGCTGCGTGTGAGACGTACTCCGTTACCACTACGTCAGTCAGTTTCCTGCAATGTTTTGATATGTGCTTCCAGAGCGTGGGAGTACTCGCGCTCTGCCTGAAGTTCAGCCTGCAGCTTTTTGACCAGCCCTTCAAGGCGCAGAACTTCTATTTTGAGCTTGGTTGTATTTGCGCCGTTCCCTCCGTTGCTCTGACGCGCAGCAACGCTTCCATTGCTGCCGTTTGCAGGCTGGGAAGGCGCAACCGGGGCAACAGGAGGAGCAAACACCTGCGCAGGTTCTGTAACCAGCTCAGGCATGGGCTCTGGCGGCGTCCAGGACACAGGCGCAGAAATTAGGGCCTGAGCCGGCTTGGCCGGATTAGGATTACTGCCGGGAGAGAAGATTGCGCTTAGCGCGGCTGCCGCGTTACCCGCCGCTGCTGGAGTGCGTGCAGGTGCTGTCTCAGCGTTTAAGAGATGCCGCACCCGGGCAATAAGGTCCTGCGGCTGGAATGGTTTGCGCAGCAACTCATCAGCCTTCACCGCGAAAGCACGTTCCGCCACGGCACGATTGACCACGCCCGACATGAGAATCACCGGGGTCTTTGACAGCTCAGGATGGTTCTTGATGAACTGGCACACCTCGTAGCCGTCTTTTTCCGGCATGATGACGTCAGTGATTACCACGTCAGGCCGCGCTTTCTCGATTTCATCCAGAGCCATAGCCGCATCGTGCGAGGCGAGCACTTCGATGTTCTCGCGTCGAAAAGCAATCTTGATTACCTCGCGCATGGTGGCGCTATCATCAATAAAGTAGATGGTAGGCACGCCTGTCATCAAAAACCTCCCTCGGCGTTTTCTTCCTGCGCGGACTCATCGAGTTCGCGCAGTGCTGTCAACATAAGTTCCGTGGCGGAGCGCAACACGGTGCGCGTTGCCGCGCTCTCACCCGGCATAAATTTGTAGGAACCTGACTCCATCCCGTTGCAAAACTTCACCACCTGCACCACCGCATCATCTCCCACAAGGTCTCCACACTCCGCGTGGATGACATTGCCGTTTTCAAAAAACATGATGCCGTCAATCAGGTTGGTGTTCACATAAAGGGCCCCGCTCTGCCGCGTGTGCGATAGCATCTGCACCACGCCAGGCAGGTCCATATGAGAAAGATTTCCGCTGAGCGCCGTATCTGAAGAGCCAAGCATCTGTACCGGCTGGAAACCTTCTGCATTGCTGCGCAAAAAATTCTTGATCTGAGTGGCGATCAGTTCCGGCCCCAGTCGCTTGTCCAGATAGTCAGCGCAACCGGAGCGGAAAGCTGCCATCAGCGCCTGGTCACCGCCTTCGCCCAACGCGATCACCGGCACATGCGCTGTTTTTGGATCAGCGTGAACAATGGGCGGCAGATCATGGGCGTTGATTTCGCGCAGACTGGTGGAGCATACGATCGCTGAAGGCGTGTCATACTCCAGCATGGTCAATGCGTAGCCGGATTGCGTACTGTGAATCACTTCAAAGCCTTCCTGCTTCAGAGCATCCGTTACACGGCGGGCGAAAAATACATTTGCATCAATCAGAAGGATCTTCGCCGATCCTGAGACGGAAGAGTTCATCAAAGCGCTCCCGCCCGCGAAAACGCATGCGACATCACTCTCTTTTCAACGGCCGCAAAGATGCCATCGATGGGGAGCACCTGGTCCACAGCGCCGGTCTTAATGGCTTCCTGCGGCATGCCGAAGATCACAGCGGTTGATTCATCCTGCGCAATCACGTGACCGCCCGCCGCCCTCACTGCCTGCACCCCTTTAGAGCCGTCATTGCCCATCCCCGTGAGAATCACCGCGACGCCATTGGCGCCGCAGTAAGCGACCACACTTTCAATCGTGAGATCGGCACAGGGACGATAGCCACCAATCCGTGGCCCATCATCAAGAACAATTCTGCCTGTGGCGGAGACGCGCAGGTGATTCGCTCCAGGACAAACGTAGACCTGTCCGGGCACAACAATCTCTCCTGCCTCGGCTTCTTTGACCTTCATGGCGGAAACTTCAGCCAGTTGTTTGCTGAACTGCCCTGTAAAGTTTCCGGGCATGTGCTGGACCACGATGACTGCTCCAGGAAAATCCGCCGGAAACTCCGGAATCAGCTTCATCAGGGTAGCCGGCCCGCCGGTGGAGGATGCAACCACCACGATAGGAAACTTCCCTGCCCCGCGATGTCCTCCGTTATCTATTGAGGGGCGCGCGGAAGATTGTGCAGGCTCGTTCCTGGCCGGCGCAGAACGCTCAACTTTTGCTGCTGCTTTCGGCTGCGAATGGGAACGTGCCGCTGTCCTGACTACGCGGACTTTTGCAGCCATCTTGAGCTTGCGGCAAAGTTCATCCTTGACTGAGCTCATATCGAAGTCAATACCAGAGGATGGTTTGGAAACAAAGTCGATGGCCCCGAGTTGCAGCGCTTTGAGCGTGACCTCCGCGCCGTCGCGCGACTCCGAACTCACAATCACCACCGGATGCGGATTGCTGGACATAATCACTTCAGTTGCTTCCAGTCCATCCATGTGCGGCATGTTAATGTCCATGCTGATCACGTCAGGCTTGAGCGATTCCAATTGCGCCAGAGCGTCACGTCCATCTCTGGCCTCGCCGCACACCTGCAACTGCGAATCCGACGAGATAATGCCCTGCAGCACCTTGCGCATGAAGGCTGAATCGTCAACAACCAGGACCCGGATTGGCTTGCTTACTGCCATATCTCGCTTTCTATTGCACCGCTTTGGCTTCGGCCGCCAGTGACGACGATGAGACGCCGATCAGCCTGCCAACCGCGGCAATAAAATGGTCTTCCTGCACCGGTTTGGTGAGGAAAGCTGAAGCTCCTTCTTTTATGGCGCGTTCCCGGTGCTTTGCTCCCGCGCGAGATGTCACCACCATCACCGGAACGCCACGCTTTTCAGGATCGTTCCTCAAGTGTGAGAGCAGTTCATAGCCGTTGGTGCGCGGCATTTCCAAATCCGTTACTACAAGGTCGCATCGTGTCTCGGCGATCAGTTCCAGCGCTTCCAGACCATCGGCGGCCAGCTTCACGCGATAGCCGGCCTTCTCCAGCATGCGACCCACAAATTTACGTACGCTGATGGAGTCGTCCACCAGAACCACAATCTTTTCGTGCTGGACAACGTCAATGGCTTCCTGCGGGATAGCGCCGTGAGCGACAGCCTGGGTACCCGGTGCAAACACGCGAGCCGCACTGGGAGGAGGCGGGGCCAAAGCTCGCTCATTCACTGCAGCCGCAGGGCGATCTATGGCTTCAATGGAAACCAGGCGGTTCACATCGAGCAACAGAATCAGGCTGCCATCGGGTGCAATGGTGGCGCCGGGAAACATCTTGATCTTGCGCAGGTACTCGCCCAGATTCTTGATTACGATTTCATCTTTGCGGACAACGTCTTCCACAATCAGTCCAACCTGCCGGCCCGTGGCATTGACCACTACCATCCGGTAATACTCGCCCACAGGCTGAATCGGTTCGAGTCCCAGCGTTACATCCACCCGGAGAACTTCCGTAGGAACATCGCGCACGGTCACCATCATCTTGCCATCGGCTTCCTCAATTTCGTCAACGCGTACGCGGCGAATCTCCTGAATGTAGGTGAGCGGCACGGCAAACATGGTCTGACTGCAGCGAACGAACAGCGCCTGCGCAATTATGAGCGTGAGTGGGACCTTAAGAGTGAATCGAGTACCGCGACCCAGCTCAGAATGGACTTCAATTTCACCGTTCAGCGCGACAAGGTTGGAGCGAACAACGTCGAGTCCCACTCCGCGGCCGGCGAGTTCCGTCTTGCGGGGCGCGGTGGAGAAGCCGGGCTGGAACAGCAAGTCGAGTAGCTCTTCTTCGGTAAGGGCTGCGGCAGCGTCCGCATAAATGATCCCTGAATCGACTGCAATGTTGCGGACCTGCTCGTAATCAATGCCGCGTCCATCATCTTCCACTTCCACAAAAATGTGGTTGCCACGGTGATAGGCCCGCACAGCGACAGTACCGACATCACTCTTGCCCTGCTCGTAGCGGACATCTTCGCGTTCAATGCCGTGGGCAACTGCATTGCGCACCAGATGGATCAACGGGTCAGAAATCTGCTGGATGATGTTGTTGTCGAGTTCTGTTTCTGCGCCCTCCAGCTTCAGTTCTGCCCGCTTCCCGGCAGCTTTGGCGGCGTCCCGCACGGTTCGCGAAAGGCGGGTATACAAATTGCCGATTGGGACCATACGCGCCTGCGTGATTTCGTCTTGCAGGCGATGCGCCAGCTTGGTGAACTCGTCAATATCGGAGTCAACGCGACGAACAAAGCCACCCAGTTGGGAAAGAACTTCGCTGATATCGGCGGAAATTTCCGTTAGAGAACGCGAGAGGATGTTGAAATCGTCATAACGGTCCATCTCCAGTTCGCTGAACTCGGAATGCGGCTGGCTCGACAAAGAAGCATAACCAGAGAACGGAATTCCATTTCCAGGAATGAAATTATCCGCAGACCGCAAGCCCGTCATGTGAATGCGGCTGAACTCATGCTTTTCCTGGAACTCGCTGACCTTTTCCTGCATGCGAGAACGGGAGAGATTCAGCACGTCCGCAAGATGCTCCAATTCATTGAGGCGGCCGACCATCCGCGTGCGGTTGATTACCAACTCGCCCACGGCATTCATCATCCGGTCCAGGCGCTCTAAAGCGACGCGAACAGAGCGTGCCTGTGGCAGCACCGAGACGTCCTTGCGCGGAAGCTCTTCGTCAACCTTTTCGTTCAGATCCTGTACTGCCGGAACCGCCGCAGGAGCATCAGAAATGGCAGCTTTGGCCTGAGCGTATTCGGCCAGCAGAGCTTCTTCTTCCGGAGAAAAAACGTGCATTGGACCGTCTGCTGTTTGCACCGGCTCTTCCGGAATGAGTTCCGCAGGGTCATGGATAAGGGCAGAGACCCCTGTTGCAGCTGCTGCTTCAGGCTTTACCGCTGCAATCCGCGCGAACAGCGTGTGCACTGCAGCCTGCATTTCCGCGTCGCCGTTCCACTGGCGATAAATGAACTTTCTTGAGGGCGTCCACCGATTCCAGGCAGATATCAATGATCTGCGGATTGGGGCGTAGTTCTCCATCGCGAACGCGGCCAATCAGGTCCTCTGCGCGATGAGCAACGTGCGATATGCGATGTAACCCCACCTGCGCCGCCGATCCCTTGATGGTATGCATGGACCGGAAGAGGCGATGGATTTGTTCCTCGCTGGGATTCTCTTCCAGCGCAAGCAGGCACTCGGTAATGATCTGCAAGTGCTCTTCTGCCTCTGGGACAAAGAATTCCAGGATTTCAGCAGGCACATCGTCGTCCAGAGGAATCGGCTCGGAAGAATCTGGCTGGATGGCGACGGGAATTTCTTCAAGTGCAGGTTCGAGTTGCGGTTGAACCTGGGACGCAACCGCGGGGGCAGGTACCTGCGGCCCCAGCGTCGGTTCCGGTTCGGCTTCGAATGCAGCAGGGCTCGGTGGAAAAGCGAATGGATACCGCTGCTTGAAGATGGCAACATCGTCAGCAGCTTCGATCGCCGTGCTGCTGATAATGATCAGATCGGATTCAAGCAGTGCCACGGCTTCGGAGATGAATTCATGTAAAGGCGCTGCCGCTTCTGGCGCGATGCTGGCCTGCATCGCGTACTGAAAAATGTGCGCTAGTTTGCCGGCAATTTCAGAAAACAGCGGAAAACCATAAGAAGCAGACGTTCCCGACAAGGTGTGTGCCGCAATGTACAGACGCTCGAGCTCTGCCGTACCCGGATATGCATCGAGGAGAATGTTGGAAAATTCGCGCAGGTACTGCAGGCGGTCGGATGCCTCCTGCAGGAAAATTTCTACGAATTCTGCGCCGTTCCGGTTCAAGCTCTCTCCTGTGCTGTCACATTTCTCCGCAAGGACGCCGGCTTCTGATAAATCTGCGCATCGCGGTAGATGTATGTTTCAAATTTCACGTCTGCGCGGCTGATGGATTCCGCGTGTCCTAAAAACAGGTACCCGCCTGGCTCGAGGTAGTCAAAAAAGCGCTGCACCAGCTGCGCCTGCCGCTCTCCGGAAAAATAGATCAGGACGTTCATGCAGAAGATGCAGTCAAACTTACCCATGTAGACCACCTGCGCCAGGTTCATGGGCGCAAAGGTGACCATATTGCGCAACTGCGGCTTCACCACAAACTGATTGCCGGAACGGGAAAAATACTGTTCACGATGATGGAGGCCTACCGGGGCAATATCGCGCGCGTCATAAATCCCGTTTTCTGCACACTCAAGGGCCTGGCGGCTGACGTCGGTTGCCAGGAGGTGCACCTTCCAGGCTTCGCTGAACTCAATGGCATCGGCCACCGTCATGGCAATGCTGTACGCCTCTTCACCGGTGGAGCATCCGGCGCTCCAGATTCGCAGCGAACGCGGGTTCTCCCAGAACTTGCGCATCTGCAGCTCAGGGAGGACTTTCTTCTCCAGCGCTTCAAAGACTGACGGATAGCGGAAAAAGCCTGTTTCCTGCGTGAGCAATCGCTGCAACAGCGAATCGTATTCAACATTGGAGCTCTGGATCAGGCGCAGGAGGTCCGTGCCATGGGCAAGCTTGCGCGCCTCCAGGTGCTCGCGTACGCGAGTGGAGAAGAAGCGTTCGCGGGAATCATCAAACAGGATTCCTGACCGCGATTCAACTAGACCGCGAATCTCACTGAGCTCGTGATCGCTGACTGTGATGGGCGTAGCCAAAATATTCTCTGTGCGTTCCCAGGCTCGAAGGCCTGTTCAATTACCGCCTTGCAGCCGAAACCAACTCAGGACGAGCATCACCACCGCTCATTGTCGGAGCGTTAGAGATACGGAACTGCGCCAGGGCTTCATTGAGCTGTTCAGACATATGTACCAACTGCTCCACCGTGCGTGATGTCTGGCGCGCCCCCTGTGAAGTCTGTCGCGTGATGTTGGAGATGATCTGCATGGCGTTTGCCACGCCTTCTGTTCCACGCACCTGCTGCTTGGAAGCCAGGGAAATTTCCTGAACCAGTTCCGCCGACTGCCGGACGACAGTTGAAATAGCGTCCAGTGCGCGTCCTGCCTGATCTGCCAGGCGAGCTCCAATTTCCACCTCGCGCGTTCCTTCTTCCATCACCACCACGGCGTCATTGGTTTCCGCCTGAATGGCTTTGATCAGAGCAGCAATATCTTTGGTAGCGGAACGTGAGTGTTCAGCCAGCTTACGGACTTCGTCAGCAACCACGGCAAATCCGCGCCCGGCTTCACCGGCACGCGCAGCTTCAATGGCGGCATTGAGAGCCAGCAGGTTCGTTTGCTCGGTGATGTCATTGATGACTTTGACGATTTCAGAAATTTCCAGTGAGCGATCTCCCAACGTCTTGATGCGTTTTGCCGTGGCTTGCACAGAAGACCGGATGCGCTGCATGCCTTCCAGCGTGTCACGTACCGAGCGGTTGCCCTGCTCGGCTGCATCCAGAGCGCGGCGCGCCGCTTCGGCGCTGGCTTCTGCGTTATTGGAAACCTGTTTCATTGAGACCGTGAGCTGTTCCACCGCAGACGACGTGTTGGTGATCTCCTGGTCCTGCTGCACAGCGCCCGAAGACATTTCTTCTGAAGCAATGAGAATGTCGTTCGCATTGGATTGCACGTCAATGGCAGCTTTGCGCGCACGCTCCAGAACTTTCACGAAGTTATCGAGCATGTAGTTGACGGAGTCCACGACGTTCCCCAGCGCGTCATTGGTGACAGAACCGCGCAACGTCAGATCACCACGGCCGATCTGGCTCACGATGGTGAGGAACTCGGTCACGCTCTTCTGCAGCGCCTCCTGCACTTCCTGGTTGTAGATGGCGCGAGAGCTGCTCTCGGCAGCGCGGTTCAGGTTCTCTGCAATAAAGCCAAAATCATCCGCCGATTCCATTGCTGCGCGGGCGCGGTAATCACCCTGGCCAAAGCGCTCAGCAAAATCGCCCAACTGCTTTACTGGCGTGAGCACGCGATTATCCAGGGTGAACAACGTCACCAGCGCGGCGGCGGCGCAAATGCCGAAAGCCAGAAGCATCATCAGGCCATCAGTGCCGGGAAGGCTAAGCACGTTGCTGATGGGCACTTTCGCACCTGCACCGGCGCTATAGGCCAGAATCAGGACGGCAAATAAGGCGACTGCGTCCAACACGATCACTCGCCATAACAGGGTCGAATTCAGACGACCTTTCATACTTCCTCCACTCTCAGATCACCGGAACGGGAAACGTCTCAGTCACTTTTTTCAAATCAAGGGCCAGAGCGAGCCTGCCGGCGTCGTCATGGCGCAACAGCCCACAACAATGAGGCAAATCACGCGGAACACCCTCAAGCACAAGCGGCTCTGCGGTGGTGTAAGTGCCAATCACTTCATCCGCTGCAATGCCGATGTGCAGAACATCGCGGTTGCCAGCGCTCTTGAGCCCCGCAACCACTACATGCTTCGGCAACAAGTCAGAGCGGCGTCCTTCCGTCATGGCTATGTCCACCACCGGAACAATGGCGCCGCGCAAATTGAAAATCCCCATCAGAAAGCTGGGAGCCAGAGGAATGCGAGTAAGCCTCGGCCACTCCACCACCTCTTCCACATCCAGTACAGAAAAACAGAAGCGCTCACGGCCTGCGCGAAATACGCAGTATTGGCGTAGCTGTTCCACTTGCCGCTCAGCCGGAATTTCGGCTGCGACCTGTGCGAGCAGCGTAAGCTGTTCAGCCTGCGTAGCGCTTTCGGGTTGTCGTGTTTCTTCCATCTAGTTTGCGCCCACCAGTTTGACCACTGCGCCCAGCAGTTCTTCCTTGGTGAAGGGCTTGGTTACATAGCCATCCGCGCCCTGCTGCTGCGCCCAGAACTTGTCACTTTCCGTTTTCTTGGAGCTGACCATGACCACCGGTATGCGCCCGTACTCGGCATGTCCTTTCAACTCGCGACACGCTTGAAACCCATTGCGCTCAGGCATAACCACATCGAGGAGGATCAGACTGGGACGCTCGCGCTCGATCATCTGCTCCAGCCTCCGCGAGTCATGAGTGGCAACAGATTGGTATCCGGCGCCGTCCAGTACCGCCTGCATCAGCCGCACTTCAGCCGGTGAATCATCGACGATAAGAATCTTCTTCAAGCTGACAAACCTGCGCGTGGAAATATCCGGAGTGATAAATGCAATCAACGGGCCAACATTCAAGTGAGCCTAAGATGAGCTTTGGACTTGTTTTTCAGCAGGTTACAGACTCATGCTGGTATCACCCATGAAAGGATTGAGACATGAACGTCTCAGAGTGAGACATGCGCCGTTGCTCAGGCGGAGAGTTTCTCGCCTTCGTCAACCAAAGCGAGCAGGCGCTTGGTAGTGGCAGCCAGGTTAACGGCAGCGTCAATGTTGTTGGCATCCTTGGCCAGGGCAACTTGAGCTTCCATTTCCTTAACTTGATTGCGGGCCAGCCCCAGCGCCACGTCCATGGCCGAAGATTCTCCTTTGCGATGGCGTTCCATGCAGACATGGAGAATCGTGCGGGCCGCAACAGTGCGTTGCAGGGCGCTCGCCATCTCGGTCTGAGAGCCAAAAGCTTCTGCTTCCCAGGTAGCAATCAGCAGCTTGCAGCCGGCCAATGTAATGGCCGAAACGCTGGGACTGTTCTTGGGCGGTACTGCGGCAAGCTGTGCTGCAATGTCAGCAACACAACGTTGCAGATAATCTTCATCTTCTGAGGATGATTGTTCTGCTGAACCAGCTTCTTCCGCCTTAGTTGCTGGAACCGGATCTTCGAATTGCATGAGCAATGGTTCGGCTGAAGGCGCTTTGGTCTCAGCCCCCGGCATCGGACCCTTGGCAAACCTCACCGCAGGCATTGCTGGAGCCTCATTCACTTCTGGAAACGGAGCAGGTTCCGAAGCAATCGAAACAGGGGTTGCGTCAAGGATCTGTGGAACTGAATTTACAGGATCCTGGTGGTACGAACTGTTCGCGGGAGCAACCTGCGCAGCGGCCGCCGAACCCGCGAGATTCAAGGTATTTTGCAGAATGTGGCGTAAAAGGATTAGCTGCAGGAATGACGACCCGCCCGAATAAGGCGCCCGAAACGGCGTTTTCCACTGATGCACCACATGGCGCACCTGATCCAGCGATTCGTTTTCGGTGAGACCGGCTTCGCGGCAATCGATGCTGCTGTAGCCCATCTGCTCAAGCTGGTTTACCGCCTCGCGGATGGCGTGAAGGTCCAGATGCATGGCTTTGAAGAAGGCGCGCCGGGCGCGAAAGTTGAATCGGGTGAAGGCGACCAGTAAGCCAGGTTCGAAATACTGGTCACCCACAGCGAGCTTCAACTCGCGAACCTCCAACAGAGCACCGGAATTTTGCAGATCTTCAAGGCTGTTGCAATCGTTCAGGTTTTGCAGTTTGTCGTCCAGGCCAGGCGCCCAGTCAGGGTACCGCTCCGGACACGACATCAGAACCGGCTCCAGCACGCGAGCCACCTCATCCAGTGTGAGCTGTTGCTCAGCAAGACCCGGAGGCGCACAATGCGCAAAGTACTGGACGAGAAGAAAGTCCAGCTTTTCCTTGTCGGATTCGGTTTTTTGTTTACGCTCTAAATGCCGCACGATGAGATATCGAAGGTTTTCTTCACTTTGCAGCGTGGTGCTTTGCAGCAATTGGCGCAGCTGCCAGACCTGAATATGCTGGTCCATCTGATCGAACCACCGGCGCACACGCTCCATGACTTCAGGCTCAGGCCGGTCAACCGCGTCCTCGAGATCAGTACATGGAGCCAGACCGAGTTCATACGTGGTGTCGAGCTCGGCATAAATGCTGTGCAGGCGACGCGCAACGCGCCAGAAGCTGCTGACTTCCTCGATATTTAGTGTGGCAGTGGACATGTATTTCTCAACAATAAGCCTTCAAACCTTCATTTCGCTTTGTGCTGCGGCCCAAGACAGACTCGTGCCTGGCCAAGTCATTAGAAACTCTAGAGCAAGAGTCACGCCAAAAGGGAGATTACGTAAGTAGCTGATTTGAAAGTGTCGTTTGGAATTTATGCGAGCAAAGTGTCTCAATATGAAACTGGAGTCTCATCGCCGAGACAACGAAGGAGTCCGGAACAAGAAAACGCAATCCGACTAGGACGCCGCAGATGAACTTTTACCCTCGCCAATTTTGTAGCGCTTCAGCTTACGGTAAAGCGTTGCGCGGCTGATGCCAAGCATCTTGCGGGCGCGAGATTTGTCGCCCTGCACCTGGACAAAAACCCGCTCAATGGTTGCCCGTTCCAGCTCTTCAAGGTCAGTGTCGGACCCGGACGGTTTAACAGCTCTGTTTGCTGCAGGTTCTTCGACCTCGACTGAGTTTTCCGATGCAGATGGCTGTTCAGCCCGCACAGCAGGTGGCAGGTCCTGTAATTCAATGCTGTCATGATCGCCGAGAGCGATGGCCCGTTCGATGCAATTTTCGAGTTCGCGCACATTGCCCGGCCAGTCATATTGCAGCATTGCCTTCATGGCAGCGGAAGAGACCGTAATCTGTCTTCCCGAGGCCAGCTTGTCCAGAAAATAGTGGACTAAAGCGGCGATATCAGACTTGCGCTCGCGCAACGCAGGCAAATGCAGAGTAACCACATTCAGCCGGAAATAAAGGTCTTTGCGAAATTTCTCTTCCTTATATGCCGTTTCTAAATCCCGGTTGGTGGCGGCAATCACGCGCACATCCACCTTAACTTTATGGTTGCTGCCTACAGGTCGGACTTCCTTTTCCTGCAGCACTCGCAGCAGCTTGGCCTGCATCTCCATGGAGAGCTCGCCAATCTCATCCAGAAGAATGGTTCCACCATTGGCCGCCTGAAACAGGCCTTCTTTGGACCTGATAGCGCCGGTGAAAGCGCCCTTCTCATAACCAAACAGCTCGCTTTCAATCAGCGTAGGAACCAGCGAACCGCAGTCCACAGCGACAAATGGCCGCTTGGCAGAAGAGCCGCGATAGTGGATGGCACGAGCAACCAGCTCTTTCCCAGTGCCGCTCTCCCCCGTGATCAGGACTGGAGTGCGCGTGTCTTTGAGGCGGGCAACCATGCGCAAAACGTCCTGGATTTTGGAAGACGAGCCGACGATGCCGTGAAGTTCCATTTCAGCGGTGACGCGGTCGCGCAGAAACTGGTTCTCGGCTACAAGGCTCACTTTCTCCTGCATGCGCTGGAGCAGCAGCTTTAGCTCCTCCACCCGAAACGGCTTGGTGATGTAGTCATAGGCGCCAAGCCGCATGGCCTGCACAGCAGTTTCAATCGATCCGTGCCCGGTCATGATGGCGACTTCGCATCGCGGAAACAGCTCTTTGAGGCGCGGGAGAAACTCCAGACCGGTCATGTTGGGCATCATGAGGTCGCACAAGACGATGTCTGGCGCGACAGTTTCCAGGCAGCCAAGGGCCACTTCGGCGCTTTCGGCTTCATGACATTCGAATCCCAGGGACATGCCCACGGTCATACAGAGCTTGCGAATGCTCTGATGATCGTCAACGATCAGGAACCGAATTTTCAGGTCATTGGTCATTGGTCATTGGTCATTGTCGTGTCTTTTTTGCTTTGGTTTGCCAAACAGCCGTTCTACCGTGGCGATGAGTTCCTGAACGCGAAACGGCTTTTCAATGTAAGGAACACCGGTGCGAACCAATGCCTTCATGGTGTCTTCATTCACAGTATCGCCGGTGATGAAGATGAGCCTGCTTTTCAGCTCTGGGCGGTGGGTGACGACCCACTCGTGCACATCAGCGCCGCTCGCGCCACCGGGCGTACGCATGTCAGAAATGATTCCGCCAAACTCGTTCTGCTGGTTCTCCAGAAGGCGAATGCCTTCCGCCGCGGAATTAGCAGCCGTACAGGAATATCCGCTTCTCTCCAGCGCTATCCGCATGAAATCCATGACGGAGCGCTCGTCCTCAATCAGCAGGAGCGGTTGCATCACCACGGCGGTAGCGCTCTGGCTCACTGGCGCGCTCCGCTGACGCTGGTCATCACCTTGAGGTCCCCTTTTGTTCGGACCGGTAGACGAACACTGAAAGTGGCTCCGGGTATGTCCTGGTTGTTGGCGCAGAGGATTTCGCCTTCATGCTCGCGCACGATGCCGTAACAAATGCTTAGGCCCAGGCCGGTTCCCTGCCCCACTTCCTTGGTGGTAAAAAACGGGTCAAAAATGCGCTCAGGATGGCGGATGCCTTCGCCGTTGTCGCGGAAGAGCACCTCAACCCAGCTACCATCATGAATGGTCTCGATCTCAATAATCCCGGGTCCCTCAGTGGAATGCACCGCGTCATAAGCGTTGTTGAGGATGTTGAGAAAAACTTGCTGCAACTGATGCGAGTCGCCAATGAGCCCAGGGAGGTTCTCATCAAAGTTCTCGACGATCTGCACTCCGTGATTGGCAAAGTCATAAGCGCGCAATGCAATGGTCTTGCGCAGAATGTCATTGATTTGCAGTCGTTGCCGCTGCGGCGGACGCTGACGCGCGAAGCTGAGCAGGTTCTGCACAATTTCCTTGGTACGTTGTGCTTCTTCCAGGATCACCTGCAGGTCCTTGCGCGCACTGCCGGGAACTTCAGGATTTTCCATCAGGAGATCAGAAAATCCCATAATTGCCGTGAGCGGATTGTTGACTTCATGCGCCACACCGGAGACGAGCTGACCGACCGCTGCCATCTTCTCTGTGTGCATCAACTTGGCCTGAATCATGGAAGCATCTGTGATATCGGTCATCAGGACGACCACACTGTTCACGTCAGACGCCTCATCCCTCATGGGACTCAAATTGATTGAGAATTTTCCCTGAGAGCCGTTGCCGCGCATAATCATTAATTCCAGGTTATCTACCTGCATCCCGTGCAACGCGGTCTCAAAGCCTTCGCGAAAAGCCTGCTGGTGAGTTGGTGAAATGATGCCATCCAACCTGTGTCCGACCAATTCATGCTGCTGAAAATTCCCGCTTTCATAACAGCGGCGATTGGCGTAGCTGATCAGCCCGGCGGTATCAGCCACCATGATCATGGTCTGGGTGTTGTTCAGGATCTTGCTGCTGAAATCCCGTTCCCGCTGGAGTTGTGCCTGGAAGTTCTTAACTTCTGTGATGTCGAGCAGCACGCCGCGGTATTGCAGAATGCGGTCCTGGCCATCACGGACCACAAAGGCGTTTTCAAGTGCATGAATGATGGAGCCGTCGCAGCGCCGCAGCGTGATCTCAAAATTGCGAACGCTGCCTTCTTCCTCAAGCCTGCGAAGAATTTCGTCACGCTGCTCTGCGGAAACATAGACCTGTGTATTCAAGCCCAGCTTCAGCACCTCTTCACGGCTCTGGTAGCCAAGCATGCGCACCAGCGCGTCATTCACTTCAATGAAGTGTCCCTCGGGAGAGGAGAAGAAGACCCCTTCCTGCACGTTGTCAAACAACTCACGATATCGGCGCTCTGCTTCACGGCGGTCCGTGATGTCCTTAAGCACGTGGACGGTCTGGAGCCCTTCATCCAGCGCGCCAGTCATCCGGGAGGTCGAAACAAGGTAGCTGCGCTCCAGTACCGGGTGGAGGTACTCGTCGGATGCATCCTGGTCGCGGCAAAATGGGCATGGGTCCGGGGAGTCCGAAGTGACGGGAGTGAGTGCTCGCATGCTGAGGCCGATCAACTCCGCCGGCCTCACTCCAATGAACTCTGCCAGGGATCGATTCACCTTCAGCACCTGATGGCGTTCGTCGTGAACGACAATGAAATCAGAGATGGAGTCAAAAATCTCAAGCCACTGCCGGCTGGACTGGGCGATGCGCGTAAATAGCCGTGAATTTTCAAGCGCGACCGAGCCATGCACGATAAGAGCTTGCAGGAGATTGAGGTCAGTAGGCAGAAGTTCCTGGGTCACATCCGCGAGAGCCAAAACCCCAAGCAGGTCGGCATCGGCGCCTTCCAGCCGAACCAGCGTAACGTTCTGCCATCCAAGCGCAGAAATAAGCTCATGACCAAGCATCTGGGCGCCGCTGCCGGTAATTTTGATATCAGGATGATGTGCGCCAAACTCTGAAAGAGCATGGTTGAGTCGCCGTAAGAGGTCCCGCTCCGGCTTGTCCCCGAAAAATCCCACGCTCTCCACCGAGATTCCCTGAGCCAGGGCCAGAATTGCGCTTTTTGCCCCAATACTGCCAGCAACGCGTTCTGTAAAATTCTTCACAAACTCCGGAAGGCGCAAGACCGAGCCAAGATCCAGCGCCATTTCCATGAGATCCTCAGCGCGTTTCTTATGATGGTCCGAGAGTTGCAGGTTACGCGCAGACTCAAGAGCCATGGCGGCTCCGGTGGAGAGTGTGCGCGCCCGGCGGACATCTTCTCGAGAAATGGCGGTTCCGGCGGTCTTATTCAGAAGGCCCAGCATTCCCAGCGGCGTACCATCGCTGGCGAGCAGAGGAACCGCCAGGTACTGATGAGCTCTGGGATCACAGTGAAGTAATTGAGCTTTTTCCGGGACAGGCAGGCGGGCAGTGTCGTCGGTAGCAAAGTGTTCGCGCGTTTCCAGAACGCGGCGGGCCAGCGCGGAAACGTCAAACCCAGGGTGCTCCGCCGTTCCTTTAAAACTCCCCCAACGCAAGCGACACCCGCCGGGCTCCACAGCGGCAACAAACGCGCGCTCAAACTTCATTATGCCGGCTACGCCCAGGACAAACTTGTCGAGGAAAATGTCCAGGCGCGCGGCATCGCCGAGATTGGAGGACAACTCCAGCAGATTATCAATGTCATCTTTCCGCTCCGTATGCAGGGCAGAAAGTTCTTTGCTGTCAAGCGCCATCCGTGCCGTGTTGCCCAGCACAGTGAAGGCAGAGAGTTCCGTTGGGGAAAAAATGGTTCGCCGGACCAGCAGTAATGCTGCAGCCGATTGCGTGGTGACAAGTGGCAGGGCCAAGCCCTGGCAGGTCCACTCCTTGCCCGCCTCATGATAGGAGAAATGGAAATTCAGCAAACGGTTTTGCTCAATGGCCTGGGATGCGAAGGAGGTGGCATGGGTAAGGAGGACAGCTTTGTCCAGACTGTCCTTCCCGCCAGTGGAAACTGTTTCCAGCGCACTGGTCTGCCCTTGTCGTACAAGAATGCCGGCCATTACTGCAGCAAATACCTTGCGAGCGGTTTCGGCGACACACTCGCGGAGAGCAGCCGGTTCCCCCGTCATCTGTGCCAGCTGGGTACACGCCTCCAGCACCTTGTCCATGGGATCAGGGGCTCTGCCCTGCACACGAGGGCGATTGGCTACGGATTTCCGGATCGGTTTCACTTGCGGGTATAGGCGTGAAGGTACTCTGGAATCTCATTTTGAGTCAATAAGGAAAACCTAAGGCAGGAAGTCAGAGGACAAACCTTAGCCGTCTCATGTTGAGACGGAGGATCCACCAAATTCCGGGATTTGAGACGTACTGAACGCACAGCTCGATGAACAGACGTTGTTCGAAGACCGGATCTTCCCTTAACATCTCTCAATTTTTCAGCAACTTACGATCTCCACGGTACGAAGGTTCTATGCCTGCCTGTACATGGCAGCGGCATTGCACTTTCCACAGCGGGGATTGCCCTGTGCGTCACCCAAGCTCTGTGACATGGCATAGGAACTAGAGCCAGGGCAACAACTTGAATGATGTCCGCAAGATTTTCCCAAAGGTAAACACGTGCTGCCGAGAGGCAGCGACGTGGAGGCGAGCAAAATGAAACTTGGAAAAACCATCAGCGGGAAGCTATACGGGGGCTTTGGAGCGATTTTCTGCATTGTCATAATCTGCTTCATCGGCGACATCTGGGCCGTCTGGCACGCCCGGAACACGGGCCAGACGTACAGGCAGGCCATTGCGATGCAGCAGCAAAGGGCGGAAATGGACCGCGCCATCCGTGACAATCGCCTTCACCTGCGCAACTTTCTGCTCAATGGCGATACTCGCGAATCAGATGCGTTGTTCAAAGGCCTGGCTGACATCGACCAACTGATCAACAAAACGCAAGAAACCACAGCCTACCTGAGCCCGGATGATAAGCAGCACTTCAATGAACTGCTGCAAGAGGTACGGGACATTGAGCGCGACTGGGCCACCAATTTCGCCACACCTTTGGTTGAGAAGCGGAGACAGGTGGATGCCGGTAGTTCCACCATGGCGGAACTTTCCATCGATTATCTGCAACACAACCCCGGTTCAGAACAGAAGAAGGAAGAGGAGCCGTTGCACGCTCTCGACGCCATCATGACTGCGGCGGTTGAAAGCGCCAACAAATCCGACACGGCAGCAGGCACAATCATCGTAGTGATTACCTCCGGCGGACTGGCACTCATGCTGCTGGTAGGTAGTTTCATTGCCTGGAAAGCATCCAAGGCAGTCACTGACCCATTGAACCAGCTCATCGCGGTCGCAGGCCAGATCTCCAACACCGGCGACCTCGATTCGAAACTGGAAATCCGCGGTGAAGACGAAGCCGCGCAACTTGCTGCTGCATTCGAAAAGATGGTGATGTACCTGCGAGAAATGGCTGGACTCTCAGAGTCCATTGCCGGAGGTGACCTCTCCGTACAGATCAACCCGCGTTCCAGCCGGGACACCCTCGGCAAAGCATTCCGTGAAATGACGTATGGCCTCCGCAATCTGGTGAAGAATGTCCGTGATAGTGCCGCGCAGGTAGCCAGCGGCTCCAATCAGGTGGCTAGCGCGTCAGATGAATCAGCCAAAATCAGCGTGCAGGCGGCTTCCGCAATTGATGAAGTCACCAGCACCATGCATGAAATGAGCATCAACGTGCAGAACATGGTCAAGAGCACGCAGATGCAGGCCTCTAACGTGAGCGAGACTTCAGCGTCCATCGATCAGATGGTGGCCTCCATCCAGAGGGTGGCGGATACAGCCAAGGTCCTGCTCGACATTTCTCAGCGCTCGCGGGATGAAGTCCACAGCGGCATTGGCACCATGGAAAAAGCCACGGATGGTCTCAGCCGCATTAACCTGGCCATCAATTCGTCGGCAGATATTATTTCCGCTCTCGGCCAGCGCGCCGATGACATTGGAAAAATCATTGAAGTTATTGACGATCTGGCGGAACAGACCAACTTGCTGGCGTTGAACGCCGCCATTGAAGCTGCTCGCGCGGGCGAACACGGCCTTGGATTCGCCGTGGTTGCCGATGAAGTTAGAAAACTGGCGGAAAAGTCAGCCCAGTCTACAAGAGAAATTTCCGACTTGATCCAGAGCATCCAGAAAGAGGCCCGCAAGGCCGTGGATAACATGGAGAAGAGCACCAATATCGTGAATGAAGGAATTTCTCTCGGCGGCGATTTGAGCAGCGCTCTCAAGAAGATCTCAAGCGTGGTGGCAGAAGTTTATAAGTTTGCCCAGGAAATTGGCGCCGCTACCAACGAGCAGTCTCACGGTTCAGCGCAGATCGCCAAAGCGACCACGCGCTTGAATGAAATTACGCATGAGATCAACTCTTCAGTGGAAGAGCAGGCCTCTGGCGCTCAGGCCGTTGTGCGCGCCATGGAAAAAATGCGCGAACTGGTGCAGCGGTCATCTTCAGGATCCACGGAACTGGCTGCCTCAGCCGAGCAGATGTCCAAGATGTCCCGCATGATGCTGGAAACCATGGACCGTTTCATTCTGGAAGCCGCCGCGAACGGAAACGGCCGCAATGGCGCCCGGCCAACGAACGATCATCGTCGTCACCACGTCCCTGAGCCTGAATATGCCGTTGCAGGTGATTACAAATAGCGGGAGACAGCATGGCACGCGAACTACATGTCGTGGGATTCCGCATCGGGGCGGAGACATTCGCCGTCCCCATTGGGCTGGTGCATGAGATTGTTCGTGTACCGGAGATTACCGCGGTGCCGGATTCACCGGATTACGTGGAAGGGGTAATTAATCTGCGCGGCAAGATCGTTTCTGTCATCGACCTCAGAAAACGCTTCGGTGAAAAAGAGATTACCCGGCACAAGAAAAATCGCATTCTCGTCACCGATGTAGACGGGAAGCTGGTAGGCGTGATTGTAGATGCTGCGTCAGAAGTCCTGAAGCTGCCGGAAACGGAAGTTGAGCCTCCACCGCCAGTCTTTGACGAAAAAGACGTCAACTACGTAACTGGTCTGGGGAAATTACGGGGACGGCTGATTATTTTGATTGATTTGACCAAAGTGCTACAGAAGGGCGAGTTGCGCCGTCTGGACCAGCTAAGCGAGATGGAAAACCCGGTGGCAGAGGCGCAAAGCTTCACGCTTTAACGCTTCACACTGGACGAGAGCAGGAACCAGGAAAAGATCTACGGGGAACCATGGGCACACCAACAGTACAAATCACGGAAGCAGAATACAAGCTGCTGCAGACCCTGGTGTACCAGGAATGCGGGATGTATTTTGACGAGCGCCAGAGCGCATTTTTTACAGGACCGTCTGCAGCGCCGACTCAAAGCCTGCAGTCTTGACAGCTTTTACGGATACTACAGGCTCTTGACCAGTCACGGTGGAAAAGCCGAACTGGCTGCGCTGGTAGAAAACCTGACGGTCAATGAAACCAGCTTTTTTCGCAATAAGCCGCAGCTTGAGCTTTTTCAGAAGAACATTCTTGAGGAATTGCTGCAGCGCAAGCAGGCGCGCCGCGACTGGTCAATCCGGATGTGGAGCACGGGCTGTTCCACGGGCCACCAACCGTACACCATGGCGATGATGGTTTGTGACGCTCTGGCCTATTACTATCTCCGCAATCCTCTTCCCTTTGTCATGCCGGTTCCGAAGCCTTTGATTCCGCCGCCATGGAAAG
>CAVWUW010000014.1:0-36889 GCA_963758275.1 Terriglobia bacterium
CCGAGATTCCCTGAGCCAGGGCCAGAATTGCGCTTTTTGCCCCAATACTGCCAGCAACGCGTTCTGTAAAATTCTTCACAAACTCCGGAAGGCGCAAGACCGAGCCAAGATCCAGCGCCATTTCCATGAGATCCTCAGCGCGTTTCTTATGATGGTCCGAGAGTTGCAGGTTACGCGCAGACTCAAGAGCCATGGCGGCTCCGGTGGAGAGTGTGCGCGCCCGGCGGACATCTTCTCGGAAATGGCGGTTCCGGCGGTCTTATTCAGAAGGCCCAGCATTCCCAGCGGCGTACCATCGCTGGCGAGCAGAGGAACCGCAGGTACTGATGACTCTGGGATCACAGTGAAGTAATTGAGCTTTTTCCGGGACAGGCAGGCGGGCAGTGTCGTAGGTAGCAAAGTGTTCGCGCGTTTCCAGAACGCGGCGGGCCAGCGCGGAAACGTCAAACCCAGGGTGCTCCGCCGTTCCTTTAAAACTCCCCCAACGCAAGCGACACCCGCCGGGCTCCACAGCGGCAACAAACGCGCGCTCAAACTTCATGATGCCGGCTACGCCCAGGACAAACTTGTCGAGGAAAATGTCCAGGCGCGCGGCATCGCCGAGATTGGAGGACGACTCCAGCAGATTATCAATGTCATCTTTCCGCTCCGTATGCAGGGCAGAAAGTTCTTTGCTGTCAAGCGCCATCCGTGCCGTGTTGCCCAGCACAGTGAAGGCAGAGAGTTCCGTTGGGGAAAAAATGGTTCGCCGGACCAGCAGTAATGCTGCAGCCGATTGCGTGGTGACAAGTGGCAGGGCCAAGCCCTGGCAGGTCCGCTCCTTGCCCGCCTCGTGATAGGAGAAATGGAAATTCAGCAAACGGTTTTGCTCAATGGCCTGGGATGCGAAGGAGGTGGCATGGGTAAGGAGGACAGCTTTGTCCAGACTGTCCTTCCCGCCAGTGGAAACTGTTTCCAGCGCACTGGTCTGCCCTTGTCGTACAAGAATGCCGGCCATTACTGCAGCAAATACCTTGCGAGCGGTTTCGGCGACACACTCGCGGAGAGCAGCCGGTTCCCCCGTCATCTGTGCCAGCTGGGTACACGCCTCCAGCACCTTGTCCATGGGATCAGGGGCTCTGCCCTGCACACGAGGGCGATTGGCTACGGATTTCCGGATCGGTTTCACTTGCGGGTATAGGCGTGAAGGTACTCTGGAATCTCATTTTGAGTCAATAAGGAAAACCTAAGGCAGGAAGTCAGAGGACAAACCTTAGCCGTCTCATGTTGACACGGAGGATCCACCAAATTCCGGGATTTGAGACGTACTGAACGCACAGCTCGATGAACAGACGTTGTTCGAAGACCGGATCTTCCCTTAACATCTCTCAATTTTTCAGCAACTTACGATCTCCACGGTACGAAGGTTCTATGCCTGCCTGTACATGGCAGCGGCATTGCACTTTCCACAGCGGGGATTGCCCTGTGCGTCACCCAAGCTCTGTGACATGGCATAGGAACTAGAGCCAGGGCAACAACTTGAATGATGTCCGCAAGATTTTCCCAAAGGTAAACACGTGCTGCCGAGAGGCAGCGACGTGGAGGCGAGCAAAATGAAACTTGGAAAAACCATCAGCGGGAAGCTATACGGGGGCTTTGGAGCGATTTTCTGCATTGTCATAATCTGCTTCATCGGCGACATCTGGGCCGTCTGGCACGCCCGGAACACGGGCCAGACGTACAGGCAGGCCATTGCGATGCAGCAGCAAAGGGCGGAAATGGACCGCGCCATCCGTGACAATCGCCTTCACCTGCGCAACTTTCTGCTCAATGGCGATACTCGCGAATCAGATGCGTTGTTCAAAGGCCTGGCTGACATCGACCAACTGATCAACAAAACGCAAGAAACCACAGCCTACCTGAGCCCGGATGATAAGCAGCACTTCAATGAACTGCTGCAAGAGGTACGGGACATTGAGCGCGACTGGGCCACCAATTTCGCCACACCTTTGGTTGAGAAGCGGAGACAGGTGGATGCCGGTAGTTCCACCATGGCGGAACTTTCCATCGATTATCTGCAACACAACCCCGGTTCAGAACAGAAGAAGGAAGAGGAGCCGTTGCACGCTCTCGACGCCATCATGACTGCGGCGGTTGAAAGCGCCAACAAATCCGACACGGCAGCAGGCACAATCATCGTAGTGATTACCTCCGGCGGACTGGCACTTATGCTGCTGGTAGGTAGTTTCATTGCCTGGAAAGCATCCAAGGCAGTCACTGACCCATTGAACCAGCTCATCGCGGTCGCAGGCCAGATCTCCAACACCGGCGACCTCGATTCGAAACTGGAAATCCGCGGTGAAGACGAAGCCGCGCAACTTGCTGCTGCATTCGAAAAGATGGTGATGTACCTGCGAGAAATGGCTGGACTCTCAGAGTCCATTGCCGGAGGTGACCTCTCCGTACAGATCAACCCGCGTTCCAGCCGGGACACCCTCGGCAAGGCATTCCGTGAAATGACGTATGGCCTCCGCAATCTGGTGAAGAATGTCCGTGACAGTGCCGCGCAGGTAGCCAGCGGCTCCAATCAGGTGGCTAGCGCGTCAGATGAATCAGCCAAAATCAGCGTGCAGGCGGCTTCCGCAATTGATGAAGTCACCAGCACCATGCATGAAATGAGCATCAACGTGCAGAACATGGTCAAGAGCACGCAGATGCAGGCCTCTAACGTGAGCGAGACTTCAGCGTCCATCGATCAGATGGTGGCCTCCATCCAGAGGGTGGCGGATACAGCCAAGGTCCTGCTCGACATTTCTCAGCGCTCGCGGGATGAAGTCCACAGCGGCATTGGCACCATGGAAAAAGCCACGGATGGTCTCAGCCGCATTAACCTGGCCATCAATTCGTCGGCAGATATTATTTCCGCTCTCGGCCAGCGCGCCGATGACATTGGAAAAATCATTGAAGTTATTGACGATCTGGCGGAACAGACCAACTTGCTGGCGTTGAACGCCGCCATTGAAGCTGCTCGCGCGGGCGAACACGGCCTTGGATTCGCCGTGGTTGCCGATGAAGTTAGAAAACTGGCGGAAAAGTCAGCCCAGTCTACAAGAGAAATTTCCGACTTGATCCAGAGCATCCAGAAAGAGGCCCGCAAGGCCGTGGATAACATGGAGAAGAGCACCAATATCGTGAATGAAGGAATTTCTCTCGGCGGCGATTTGAGCAGCGCTCTCAAGAAGATCTCAAGCGTGGTGGCAGAAGTTTATAAGTTTGCCCAGGAAATTGGCGCCGCTACCAACGAGCAGTCTCACGGTTCAGCGCAGATCGCCAAAGCGACCACGCGCTTGAATGAAATTACGCATGAGATCAACTCTTCAGTGGAAGAGCAGGCCTCTGGCGCTCAGGCCGTTGTGCGCGCCATGGAAAAAATGCGCGAACTGGTGCAGCGGTCATCTTCAGGATCCACGGAACTGGCTGCCTCAGCCGAGCAGATGTCCAAGATGTCCCGCATGATGCTGGAAACCATGGACCGTTTCATTCTGGAAGCCGCCGCGAACGGAAACGGCCGCAATGGCGCCCGGCCAACGAACGATCATCGTCGTCACCACGTCCCTGAGCCTGAATATGCCGTTGCAGGTGATTACAAATAGCGGGAGACAGCATGGCACGCGAACTACATGTCGTGGGATTCCGCATCGGGGCGGAGACATTCGCCGTCCCCATTGGGCTGGTGCATGAGATTGTTCGTGTACCGGAGATTACCGCGGTGCCGGATTCACCGGATTACGTGGAAGGGGTAATTAATCTGCGCGGCAAGATCGTTTCTGTCATCGACCTCAGAAAACGCTTCGGTGAAAAAGAGATTACCCGGCACAAGAAAAATCGCATTCTCGTCACCGATGTAGACGGGAAGCTGGTAGGCGTGATTGTAGATGCTGCGTCAGAAGTCCTGAAGCTGCCGGAAACGGAAGTTGAGCCTCCACCGCCAGTCTTTGACGAAAAAGACGTCAACTACGTAACTGGTCTGGGGAAATTACGGGGACGGCTGATTATTTTGATTGATTTGACCAAAGTGCTACAGAAGGGCGAGTTGCGCCGTCTGGACGAGCTAAGCGAGATGGAAAACCCGGTGGCAGAGGCGCAAAGCTTCACGCTTTAACGCTTCACACTGGACGAGAGCAGGAACCAGGAAAAGATCTACGGGGAACCATGGGCACACCAACAGTACAAATCACGGAAGCAGAATACAAGCTGCTGCAGACCCTGGTGTACCAGGAATGCGGGATGTATTTTGACGAGCGCCGAGCGCATTTTTTACAGGACCGTCTGCAGCGCCGACTCAAAGCCTGCAGTCTTGACAGCTTTTACGGATACTACAGGCTCTTGACCAGTCACGGTGGAAAAGCCGAACTGGCTGCGCTGGTAGAAAACCTGACGGTCAATGAAACCAGCTTTTTTCGCAATAAGCCGCAGCTTGAGCTTTTTCAGAAGAACATTCTTGAGGAATTGCTGCAGCGCAAGCAGGCGCGCCGCGACTGGTCAATCCGGATGTGGAGCGCGGGCTGTTCCACGGGCCAGGAACCGTACACCATGGCGATGATGGTTTGTGACGCTCTGGCCTATTACTATCTCCGCAATCCTCTTCCCTTTGTCATGCCGGTTCCGAAGCCTTTGATTCCGCCGCCATGGAAAGTAGAGATCCTGGCTTCCGACATCAATTACACCGTGTTGCGCGCAGCCCAGGAAGCAATCTACTCGGAAACACACATGGAGTCTGTGGACTACGCATTTCGCCTGCGGTATTTTGACAAAACCGGAGAGCGCTACACAGTAAAGAAAACGCTCAAAGAACTGGTTCATTTTGATTTTCACAACCTGAAAACTGAGTTCCTGCCGCAACGTAACGACGTCATCTTCTGCCGCAATGTAATGATCTACTTCGATGAAGCGGAGCAGAAACGGCTGGTGGATAAGTTCTACCGCTGCCTGAATCCGGAAGGATACCTGTTCATCGGCCACGCGGAGAGCCTCTTCGGGCTTTCCGACCGCTATCGCATGATCCACCAGAACAACGGCACCGCCTACCAGAGAACTGAGGTGGCCAGTTGAACTTCT
This sequence comes from Terriglobia bacterium, assembly GCA_963758275.1. Lineage (GTDB taxonomy): Bacteria > Acidobacteriota > Terriglobia > Terriglobales > Acidobacteriaceae > Angelobacter. The sequence continues at coordinate 5,098 of CAVWUW010000014.1, forward strand.
TCTCGGATGAACGCGCAGCGGAAATGCGCGAGCTGTTCTTTGAGAGCGCTACGGAGCTCCTGCAGACGCTCAATGAGGACGGTCTGGAACTCGAAAAACATCCGGAGGACGCCGAGATCCTGCGCCAGGTGCGGCGGATTGTACACACTCTAAAAGGTGATTCCGCAGCATGCGGATTCCAGGAGCTCAGCGAACTGGCTCACCTGCTGGAAGACGCCTTGACGCCCGAAGTAGCGGGCATCGCCGGTGAATCTCTGGCGGATGTGGTATTGATGGCCGCGGATACGTTCAGCTCCATGATTTCCGGCTATCGCGGCAACATGCAGTTGCCCGCAGGCGACGAACTGCGAGAGCAGATTGAAGCCCTTACACACAAGCCTGCGGCAGGCGTTCCCTACAAACTGCAAGCCCGCTTCGCGTGGAGCGAATATGAAGAGCTGACCATGGAGGCCGCACGCGAACGTGGGGAACACGTTTACAACGTGGCATTCAGCATTGATCCGCAGTGCCCCATGCGCGCGGCGGCTTTGCAGCTGGTTCGGAATGTGCTCGCGGAATGCGGCCAGGTGCTGGCCATTGTTCCTGATCAGGATCACGCGCTGACGCAAGATGTGGATGTGGTGGAAGCACTGATTGCCACCGTTAAACCGCGTGAATGGGTGGAAAAAAAGTGCCGCATTCCTTCTGTAGTTCGCGAGCTGCTCCTGGAACAGGCGGCAAAGAGTGAGGACGCGGAAGAGGTCCATGACATTGTTGCGCACGTCACGGCTACCGCTGAAAAAGGGATCCCCGAAGTAACCGCAGCGGAAACAGTTCTGGCGAGCGCACAAGCAGGAAACGCCGCACCTGTCGAGCAGTCCGGAGCCAACTTTTCACAAATCGAAAACCTTCTCCGGGTGGATGCGGAGCGCATTGATGCTGTGCTGAATCTGGTAGGTGAGCTGATCATCGCCAAGAGCATGCTGCACCAGACCATCGCGGCGTTTGATAAACGTTTCCCCAAAGATCCGCTGAAAATGCGCTTTGCTGATGCCATGGCGTTTCAGGCTCGCGTTTTGAACGATCTGCAAAAGTCAGTCATGAAAATACGCATGGTGCCGGTGGAGCATCTGTTCCGGCGCTTTCCACGCGTTGTCCGAGACGTGGCCAAGTCGTGCGGCAAAGATGTAAACCTGGTAATAACCGGGCAGGACACTGATCTCGATAAAAGCATTCTCGACATGCTGGCCGAACCGCTGGCGCATCTGGTGCGCAATTCAGTTGACCATGGAATCGAATTGCCCGAAGAACGCCTACAAGCTGGAAAGGCAGTACAAGGCACAGTCCGCCTTGCCGCATATCATCAGGGTAACCAGATTGTGATTGAAATCGCGGACGACGGCCGGGGTATCGACCGTGACCGGCTGGTGGCAAAGGGGATTGAGAAAGGCATTCTCACGCAGTCTGATGCCGGTGACATGACGGAGCAGGGCGCGCTGGACCTCATCTTCCACCCGGGGCTGAGCACGGCTGACCAGGTAACTTCAATTTCCGGGCGTGGTGTGGGCATGGACGTGGTCAAGACGGTACTCGACCGTCTGAAAGGGACCATCAGCATCAAAACAGAAGAAGCCAAAGGAACCACCTTCTACCTGCGCGTGCCACTAACGCTCGCCATCATCAAGGCACTGCTGTTCCGGGTGGGTGAGCGGATGTATGCCGTGCCCCTGGCTTCGGTCGTGGAGATCACCAGGGCAGCCCAGAGTGAAGTGCATCGTGTGGAAGGACATGACGTGATCCGGCTGCGGGAAGAAATCCTCACGCTGGTTCATTTGCGCGCTTTGGGCCCCCAGCCTGCCAGCACGAAGAATATGTTTGTGGTCGTGGTGTCACTGTCAGACAGGAAGTTCGGCCTGGTGGTGGACCGGATGGTGGGAGAAGAAGAGCTGGTAATCAAAGCCCTGGATGACCAGTTGGTGGCGACGGAGCTTGTGAGCGGCGCTTCCATCCTGGGTGACGGGACCGTCGTCCTGATCCTTAACATTTCGGCTGTAGTTTCGCGATCGGGACGCATGCAGATGACCATGGGAGCAACAGCGTGAGTGACAGAATCAGAGTACTGGTTGTGGATGATTCGGCGCTGATGCGCAAGCTGATTCCGCAGATTTTGGAACGCGACAAGAGCATTGAGGTAGTAGGCACGGCTATGGATGGAGCTTTCGGCCTCCGCAAGATTGAAGACTTGCGACCCGACGTGGTGACGCTTGATCTGGAGATGCCCCGCATGGACGGGATGGAAACGTTGCGCCAGATCACAAGAAAATACCGCGTGCCGGTAATCATTGTGAGCGCGTTGAGCACAGAGGGCGCCACTGCCACATTCAAGGCTCTGGCCCTTGGAGCGCTGGATTTTGTAGCCAAGCCGCGCGACGCAGCTTCCGCCCACATGGATGAGATTGCGGAAGACCTCATCAAGAAGATCAAGATCGCGTCAAAGACGAAAGCCAAAAACGCCGCCCGGCCGGTGCTGGTGGAGCGTCCAAAACCAAACAAACCGGCGGTGCGCTTACGCAAAGAGCCTACCAGGATTGTTGCTATCGGAGTTTCCACGGGCGGACCCTATGCCCTTCAGTACCTGCTCGCACAATTGCCGGGAGATTTTCCCGGTTCGATCGTGATCGTGCAGCACATGCCGGAAGGATTTACTGAAATGTTCTCCCGCAGGCTCAATGAGTGCTGCGCGATTGACGTGAAGGAAGCTCAGTCCGGAGATCTGCTGATTGCGGGCCGGGCATTGATCTGCCCGGGTGACAGGCACATCAAGCTGCGGCGCATGCCTTTGGCCAGCACCGTAGTTTTGTCAGATGAAGACCGGGTGAATGGACACCGGCCATCCGTGGATGTGCTGTTTCGCTCGGTAGCGGCGGAATTTGGCAACCGTGCCATTGGCGTGCTGATGACCGGAATGGGAGATGATGGCGCCTCCGGCATGGGATTAATCAAGCACGCTGGAGGATTGACGATCGCGCAGACAGAAGAAACCTGCGTGGTGTTCGGCATGCCCAAGGCAGCCATTGAGAGAGGTTTTGCGCTGCGCGTTGTTCCACTGGAATTGCTGGCCAATGCGCTGGTGAACCACTGCAATCCGGAACGGATTGCAAAGGAAGAAAAAGTCCACTTGCAGTTGTGAGGAGAGAAGTATGGAAAATTTTCCTTTTTTGTCTCGCAAAGACGGCAAACCCATTCGTTACCTGGTGGTAGATGACTCGGTGTTTGCACGCAAGAACGTCGCCAAAATGGTGGAGAGCTTTGGCGGCCAAATCGTCGGCGAAGCCGGGGACGGCTGCACTGCCATCACCGAGTACGAGAGAATTTCTCCCGACATGGTTCTTATGGACATCACTATGCCGCAAATGGAAGGCATTGAAGCAGCCGAGCGGATTGTAAGGTCGCATCCGGAAGCTCGCGTGGTCATGGTGTCCTCAGTCGGCTATCAGGAAAACATTGTGGCTGCGCTGCAGAAGGGCGCGCGCCATTTTGTGCAAAAGCCTGTGAAGCCGGAGATTCTCTACGAAGTAATCAAGTACGTAATGGGCGACGACGCCGTCATTACCGCAGCAGCCATGCAGGAGAATTAGGCCGCAATGAAATTAGAGCTGATTCAGCCATTTATCAATGCCGCGGACGCGGTGCTGGCAGAAACGCTGCAAACCCCTACCAGCATCGGTGACCTCACCATGGAAGAGGAGGCCTACCGGCGCAAAGGCATAGCGTCACTGGTCACGATTAACGGCGATATCGAGGGCCGGATCATCTTTGACATGGACGCGGCAACGGCAGCAAAAGTCGCCACCCACCTGGCGGGTTCACCCATGCCTGCCAGCGACGAAGTAGCGAGGGAAACGGTTTGCGAACTGGCTAATATGGTGATTGGCAGCGCCATCACTACCCTGAATGATCAGGGCTTCCAGTTCAAGATCAATCCGCCTATCGTGCATTCTGGATCGCTCGGTGAAAAAAGCAGTGAAGAACAGGAAGCGCTGGTTATGTGCTTTGATAGCGCCGGCAGCCAGGTATTTATGAACGTGGCCATGCGTTATAACCATCGGAGGAAAGCGGACCGGGGTTAATCGCTCGAATTGCAGATCCTTCTTTTAAGCTGAACCGGCCATGGCTCAGCCCTGCTCATCTTTCAACTCGCGGAAACGTGCGCGATGCTGCTCCACCAGCATCTCCAGCCGGGAATGGAGCACGGTAACGGAATCAAACAACGTGTGGATGCCACCGCTGCCCCAGGTCAGTTGCTGATCTTCAAGGTCGCGGCAGAGCTCGCGAATGATCTGTGCAAAACGTCGAATACGCTCAGCAGCAAGAAATGATGCCAAAGCTTCTTTCTTATCACTTTGAGCAATGTGCAGTTCGGTCACGGTCCAGGCGGTCATACGCATCTCATCCAGCGCCTGCCGGAATTCGTGCAGCGCAGCCAAATCCGTTAATGGCGCCGTCTGAAGCTGGCGCTCCAGAAGCCGCAGGTCTTCCGTTAATTTTCGCAGCGCGGCGGCAATCACGAATCCAGCATCTGCCATAACTTCACTCGCCTTATTTTGATGCTTCATGAACATGCAATGAAGATGCTTTCTGGTGAGAAGGTGACCAGTGGGCAGCAGGGGACTTAGGTAATCAGGTGTTTTGCTATTTTCCAGGAGACACTATTTTGCAAATTCTTCCAGGTCCTTGTAGGCCTTCAGCAATGTTTCCGGGGCTTTCACTTTCGTACCTGAGAGCATGCTCTTCAGTTCAAGGGCATTCACGGCGGCCTGGCCTTTGTAATGATTGTTGGTAATGGCCAGCGTCTTTACGGATTGTTCCGCCAGGTTGTGGATCTTTTCCGCCCAGGGCTTGAGTTCTGCAGGCTTATAAAGGTAGTTGTAGCGATCATTGCGATTGTCAGCCTGGAACCACTCTTTGTAGTTGCGCCCATGCAGGCGCACATATCCGACGGGAGAAGTCACATGCTCGGTAGCTCGCAGGGACGCACCCAAGCGTGGCTGGTCAATGTTGCAGAAACCAACACCCTGCTCGGCAAGACGAGAAAGCAGATCAGGATCGTTCCAACTGGAGTGGCGGATTTCCAGCACCAGAGGATACTCGCTGAAGCGGGAAATAAGACTGAATAGATAGTCGCGGGTATCATCAGCATTCTTAAAAGAGATGGGAAACTGCATCAGCACAGCAGCAAGTTTTCCTTCGCCGGCAATCGAATCCAAACCTTCACGCGCCAGCTTCTCTTCTTTGGGATCAACCTTCAACTGGAATGGCGAAGGCGGCTTGGTCCCTCGTGGACAATGTGTAAATCCCTGGTACAGCTTGGCGCTGAATACAAAATCAGGATTCACGGCGGCAGTCTTACGACACCATTCGCGGCCAATGTTGGGACGAATGTGCCCGTAAAAGCTTGTATTGATCTCACAAGCGTCCAGAAACTGCGCCAGGAATTCAAGGGGATGGATTTTCCTCTTCTTCAAATCGGCGGGATAGACAACGCCTTCCCAGTCTTTGTAGGAAAATCCGGCAGTGCCGATGTGAAGGGACATAGCTCACTCTGCCGCTTATTTTAAACGCTCAGGCTGCGAGCTCATCAGGCGGTCAAAATGAGACATTTGCGGCCAAACTCATCCAGATTGGCAGTTGCGGTGCGTACCTCTCCCCTTACGGAATTATTCTCACAACAAATGGCACCTGTTCAGGACAAGGCAAAGGAACGGCTTTGTTGAAAGTGGAATCGACGGTGGGAACACAAGCCGGGTCCTGTTGAGGCACGTGAAAAGTGGGCACCAAGGTGGTGATGGAAGGATCAGCGGCCTGCCGCAGTACAGTGTCGGAAGCTGTATTGATGATGGAAATTGATGGAGTTGCAAAAGTTCGCGGCGCTTGGGGCGGGTTTGGCGCTTGCGTCACATTGTCTGTGACGGTTGTGATGTCATTGGCGCTGACCACATAAACTCGCGACGAATTATTTGCAGCATCAATTGAGACTGCGCCAGGCCCAACGGTGAGAACCTTCTTAAGCGCAAGCGCCTGGGCATCAATCACGGCAACCTGATTGCCTGTGCAACTTGCAACGGTTGCGATGATGGTGGTGTGATTTGTTCCCGCGGGACACCCGCCCATGGCGGCATAAACCCGTGAGCCGTCCTGTAAGGCCGCTACGGAATCAGCCGCCGCAGGTATGGGAATCTCGGCAATTTTGCTAGGCAAGATCCCATTCGCCAAATCAATTCCATTGGCCTTGATCACACTGATCGTTGCACTGCCTGTATTGGAGACATAGAGTCGCTGATTTGTAGGCTCAAAGACGGCGTAGTTGGGCGAAGTTCCAACAGGAATTGTTGCTATCACCTGGTCCAAGAGCGTATCAATGACGCTCACATCATTGCTGCCCTGGTTCACAATAAAAACGTGAACGCCATCAGGGGCCATGACACCCCAAACTGGAGATGTTCCCACCTGAATATTGCCAATGGCAAAGTTGTCGATCGTGGAGATCACGGTTACGTTGTTGCTCCCCTGATTTACCACATAGATTTTGTTATTGGCGTTGTTCCCCGCCACAGCCACGGGGCTGGTACCTACAGGGATGGTAGCGGTGATAGCGCTGACGCTGGAGGAGATCACTCCTACATTGTTCGTGCTCGCGGGGCTCGGTGGCGCCGTAGCGCTGTTGACCACATAAAAATTCCCTGAGTTGCTGAACCCGCCGCCAACGGCCACCGTGCCCGTGGGCAATGTTACCGTGCTGACAGCTGTGTTTTGCGGCAGCAAAGCGATATAAGAGGTAACCGTGTTATCGCCGTTCAATACAAATACTTTATTTGTCGTCTTGCCCAGGAATCTTGGCGAAGGTCCCACAGGTACCACGCCCGCAACGCTGTCTCCAGAAACGTCAATGTGAAGATTGCTGCCCAGTGCCGGGTTACTGGCCGTTGGAGTGGCTGGGTTGGTGGAAAGTACGATGGCATGAGAGAGGGCGCCGGGGTCGCCACCGGGGGCGGGTACCGGGGTTATAAACTGCCGCAGAGTGTCATTACAGCCGGTGACCAGCACTGCGAAAATGGCTGTCATAAGTGACAACCAAAGGGCCTTTCGGAATGAAATCATTACCGCTCCGCTTATAGCTTGCGCCTTATGAACGCACGAACCTGGAAATATTTGCGTGACAGCTATTGTAAGCGGGCGCGAGGAAAGGGGCAATGAAGTGAGGATGGCCACTCGGTTCAGGTCATTGTGAACGCAGATAACTGAATGCCCAGGCGCTCTGCCAGACATGCGGCTGCCACCAATCCGACATAGCCCGAACCAACCACAGTGATTTTTTCCGTCGCGTACTTTCTCCCCGTTTAGGGCCGGTGCACACTCTTTCGCTGGCAGCGGAACCGCAAAAGAAACTGCTCTGCTCAATGCACGTCGAGAGCTAAGGTCGGGTTATGGTGACACATGAAACAAAAGAACTTACACTGGCAAGGCCGGCAGAAAGCAAATGTGATTCAAGCTCTGCCTAAGTAATGTGCAAACATTTTGCATGATATGGTCATGCTTCTGTCCCGAAAGGACGGTGGCCATCCAAGTGCAACAACAAGGCGTGGGCTGAGCATGGCAGATCAGCTCAGAACGGTATCGTGAAACTCAACTCTCTGGAGATAAAACAGATTCATGCGTGCAATGGTGACGGGTGGCGCCGGATTTCTTGGCTCTCATTTATGCGAAGCTCTGGTAGCTGACGGCTGGTCAGTGGTTTGCGTTGATAACCTGTTGACCGGGCGAACCGCAAACCTGGCGCCGCTAGCCAATGAAAGCCGCTTTGAATTCCACCAGCTCGATGTTTCTGAACCGTTTGATCTGGGCGCAGTGGATTTTATTTTTGACTTTGCCTCACCGGCCAGCCCAGTCGATTACATGCAGCATGGAGTGGAAACGTTGAAGGCGGGCAGTTATGGCACATTCCATGCGCTGGAATTGGCCCGTAAATACAAGGCCGGCTTCCTTTTAGCGTCTACCAGCGAATGTTACGGAGATCCCCACGTTCATCCGCAAACCGAATCATACTGGGGAAATGTCAATTCCATCGGCCCGCGGTCAGTATATGACGAAGCAAAACGGTTCGCCGAGGCAGCAACCATGGCCTATCATCGCTACCACGCTGTCAATACCAGGATTGTCCGCATTTTCAATACGTACGGGCCACGTCTGCAGTTAAACGATGGCCGGGTGATATCGAACTTCATGAAGCAGGCCCTGCGCGGCGACGATCTCACTGTATTCGGCGATGGAACGCAGACACGAAGCTTCTGTTACGTGAGTGACGAAGTCGAAGGCATCCTGCGCCTCTCGCGCAGTGAAGAGCATCTACCGGTAAATATTGGCAACCCCAATGAGTTCACGATGATCGAGTGCGCCCATGAAGTTTTGCGCGTAACCGGATCCAGCAGCAGAATTACTTTCTTGCCCCTTCCCGAGGATGACCCGAAACAGCGCTGCCCTGACATCAGCAAGGCAAAACGCCTGCTTGGCTGGGAGCCAAAAATTCCCCTACGCGAAGGACTGGTGCGGTCTCTTGAGTACTTCAAACAAGCAATTGCCGCTGAATCTAAGGCTATGCCGGCGCCGTCGCAGCCGTAAGAGCAACTTTATGGTGGTTAAAGTACCAATTCACAAAGCGCTCTGCGCCCTGCTCAATCGGGGTAAAGGGACGCTATTCAGTGGCTGCCGATAACTCCTCGATATCAGCATAAGTCGCGGGCACATCGCCCCTCAAATAGCGGCCGGTTTGCGGCTTCAATTCCCGGAGTGGCCAAGTTACTTTGCACGCTCTCTCAGGTGCAGGTGTGCTTCTATTGCGTTTCTTTCGCTGAAAGTAGCACTGGCTAATGGAATAATGAAGAGAGTAGAGCTGCTGCATGGAAGGCAAATTGCAGCTACCCTGAAGAAACTGAAGGATTTCGATGGATAGCATCCGCATCTTGTGCATTGGCGGCGCCCGGCCCAACTTTATGAAACTTGCGCCGTTGTTTCGCGCGTTCGGAGAGTTCCCCGAGATCTCCGCTTCACTGGTCCATACCGGTCAGCACTACGACGATAAGATGTCCGGGCAGTTCTTTCGCGAGTTGGGGCTGCCCTCGCCACTTTATAACCTTGAAGTGGGATCAGCTTCACATGCCCAGCAGACAGCCGAGATCATGAAGCGATTTGAGCCTGTACTCCTCCGCGAGCGGCCCACTGCCGTCCTGGTGGTGGGTGATGTAAACTCCACTGCAGCATGCACCCTGGTGGCAAAGAAACTTAATGTGCCGGTGATTCACGTTGAGGCTGGCCTGCGCAGTTTTGATCGTTCCATGCCTGAGGAGATCAATCGCCTGGTAACGGATGCCGTTGCTGACTTACTCCTGGTCACCGAAGAGAGCGGCCTTGGGAATCTTGAACGTGAAGGCGTTGAATCCGGCAAGATCGTGTTTGTCGGCAATCTCATGATCGATTCGCTTTACTTCCAGATGGAACGCTCCCGCTCTTCCCGGATTGCGCATGAGCTTGGAGTGGCAGAAAGACGCTTTGGGCTTGTAACGCTTCATCGTCCGTCGAACGTGGATGACTCCACGCAGTTGCAGCAGATCGTCAGTGCTCTTGAAGAGATATCGCGGCAGGATGATCTGCCCTTGATTTTTCCCGTCCACCCGCGAACGAGGGCCAAGCTGGGCGAGGCCAGGAATGACAGGATTAAACTTCTTGAAGCGCTGGGGTACAACGATTTTGTCGCGTTGATGGTGCGAGCCACCCTTGTGTTCACCGATTCCGGCGGAGTGCAGGAAGAGACCACCGCTGTAGGGATTCCCTGCCTTACTCTGCGCAATAACACAGAACGGCCGATCACAGTGGAACAGGGAACAAACCGGCTGGCGGGCACCAGTTATGAAAGCATCCTCAGTGCCTGGAGAGATTTGAAGCGCAATCCTCCTTCAGGCAAGGTCCCTCCATTGTGGGATGGGAAAGCAGCGTTTCGATGTATTGAAGCGATTCGCACTGCGTTTTCTTCCAGAAAACGAGGCTCACATGACCAAGCCTTCCTCAATACAGCAGCGCGTAAGCCGTAAGCTTCGTGAACTCTGTGCCGAGATCCGTGGCTGATCCGCTGTTGAGCAACTCCCGTGAACTGGTACCGCGAAGTGATCAACCGGAGATGGCGCAAGCGCGGTAACGCTCGCCAGGCGTTCGCGGGTCGATCAGCGAGGGTTACGCGATTGCATTCAGGCAAATCTTGCCCGGTGTTCCTTAAGGATGCAGCGGTCCATCACCACCTGAATTCCGGCTTTGCGCGCCTTCTCAGCAGCAGCTTCATCGACCACACCTTCCTGCAACCAAATGGCAGGCACTTTCAGGCGGATGGCTTCGTCCACAACTTCAGCCACGTATTCGGAGCGGCGAAACACGTCAACGATATCAATCTTCTCCTGCACCGCAGAAAGGCTGGGCACCGCCTTTTCACCCAGGGCTCCACGAATGGCGGGATTCACCGGGATGATCTTGTAGCCATGAGTCTGCATGTAAGCGGAAACTCCGTAACTGGGACGCAGAGGACTGTCCGACAATCCGACGACAGCGATATTCTTTGATTTTCTCAGCAGTGTTCCGATTTCATCATTGACGTTCGCAGGCACGAGTGATCTCCGATCAGTGTTTTACTCTTTTGTTCGGCCACCGGACAAAGCCTTTTCACGATAATACTTGGCGGCGAGGCTGCGGATGGTTTCAGAAACATTGCGGCTACGCTGCAGGCTTTTGAGATCAAAGACCATGAGCATCTTAACCAGAGGCAGAGAGATGTCCACCGGCGTCTTAGGATTCTGGACAAGGTTGCGGACGACGGAATAGTTCCGCATGAAACGGCGATTGCGCGCAATTTCACGCAGAACATTGTCATGAACATTCTTGGCCGCCGAAAACAATTCCACTTCAGAATCCGTGAGCTTGGGTGATGACAAGACTGCATTCTGCACGATCCGGGCACCGTCGCGAATCAGTATGGCGCGTTCTTCCCTGCCCCCGGTGAATGCCGCCTTTACCCGTTCAGATGCCGTCATGCGACCGACCCGCTGCAGCACGGTCAATTTTTTGCCGTCCTCTGAATCTGCCATGCTGCGGCTGTGAGCGGACAGGGCTGCTGCTGCAAGGGCTTCAGTGCCGGATGTGGACTGATCCCCAGCCGCAGGCTCTTGCGAAGCGGAGCTGGTTTCACCTTCCACCAGCTCAAACTTCTTGCCTTCTTCAGCCGCGATTTCAGCGGCGTGCTGCTGTTGAAAATTCTGATGGAGCGTTTCCGTTTCCGAATCAACGACGGGTTCAGGTTCCTCAGGTTCGCCGCTGAGTTGGCGCAATTCTGCGGCCGACAAATTCGGATTGGTTTTGAGCGCCTCCGTGAGTGGATACGAGCCACGTACGCGCGGGCTGGCCAGCAGCATATTGAGAATCTCACGCGGCGCTTCGCCCGCAAGTTCCATGAGCAACGAATCTGTTACCGCTGGATTCTCGATGAGAGCAGGCATCAGCGCCGGACGACGATTTGCCTCCGACCAGTAATAGCCCAACACTTCCGGCGCAGCTTGCGGGCTGGCAACGATTTGCAGAGTGGCATTCAAATCAAAGCTGGCCAGGGTCATCCTTGCATCCTGGGCAAATACTGAGTTGTTGGTGAGGTAGACCATGATTTCCAGCATTTGATCGGCCGGCACCGGAAGGGCGCCCTTGGCAGCTGTGCGCATGACCGAAGCAGGTACAGCGTTGCGTTTGATCATTTCCAAGATAGACGTCATGGTAATTTGCGGAGTGCGCCTGCAGGGCTTAGCCAGGAATCTTTCACGCGCTTTCTTCGCTGTAGCACAGGCGCCCCCGCCTGTGCTGGTTCACGCCAATACCAGGGATAGAGTTCGGGATGGCTCACACCAGTCGCCATGGCATTCATTTGAATGTAAAGAACCTTGTCATCAAACTCGGCGTCACTCCGGATCATAGGATCGAAAGATTCGTCGCCCAACCAGCGCGGCTGTGCGCCTAAAGGCCGTGTTGGCTGTTGCTGATTGTCGTACATCGGCGGCATACTCGCAAAACCAGATGATTGTTGGCTGAAGTACGGAACTCCCCACGTGGCGTCCGGCTTTATTGTGAGCACAGCCAAGGGCGGCTGTGCTACACGTTCTCTTGATCCTGCGGGATACCGTGACGTGCTGTTCATCTCTTTCAAATCTTCAGCGTGTATTAGACCACTGCACCACCATCGTTCTGATTGCGACGGGCCATGAGGTAGGCGCGAATAAAAGGATTCAAGTCGCCATCCAGGACCCGATCAACATCCCCCATCTCGGCTTTGGTCCGATGATCTTTGATCATACGGTAAGGCGCCAGCACGTAAGACCGGATCTGTGAGCCGAAATCAATGTCCAGCTTTGCGTCTTCAACTTTCTTTGTAGCCTCGCGCTTTTTCTCCAGTTCATATTCATAGAGTCTTGAACGCAGAATTTTGAACGCCTTGTCACGGTTCTTGTGCTGCGAGCGTTCGTTCTGGCAGGCCACCACGATTCCAGTGGGAATATGCGTGATGCGCACAGCCGAGTCCGTGGTGTTTACGTGCTGGCCGCCTTTGCCGCCGGAACGATACGTATCTACGCGAATGTCTTCCTGCTTGATCTCTATTTGGATGGAATCATCAATTTCCGGGGAGACAAAGACGCTGGCAAATGAGGTATGACGGCGGCTCTGTTGATCGAAGGGCGAGATGCGAACCAGCCGGTGCACGCCGATTTCGCTGGTGAGGAGACCATAGGCGTAATCGCCGTTCACGGTAAACGTCACCGATTTGATCCCGGCTTCTTCGGCGGGCTGGTATTCCAGAACTTCGGTGGCAAAGCCCTGCCGCTCAGCCCAGCGCAGAAACATGCGCATGAGCATTTCAGCCCAATCCTGCGACTCGGTCCCGCCTGCGCCTGGATGAATGGTAACGATGGCATTGCGCATATCGTTTTCACCGTAAAGCAGGCTCTGAGTTTCCAGTTTTTCTGTGATGCCGCGCAGATCGTCTATCTCTTTTTTCAGCTCTTCGCCAACGCTTTCGCCTTCGCGCGCGAGATCAAAATAGGCGGAGATGTCCTCAGCACGGCGAGCGAGGTCGCTGTCCATGGTGAGAGAGCTGTCGAGGCGCTTGCGTTGCCGCATCAACTGCTGCGATTTTTCCTGATTGGACCAGACGGCTGGATCGGCAATCTGTTTCTCTATGTCTGCCAGTTGCGCGCGCAGTGAGGCTGCGTCAAAGATAGCTCCGCAGGTCCGCCACCTTGTCTCGAACGGAGGCGTATTCTCTTTCCAACTCTTCTATCTCAACCATAAATGTGTCCCCTGCCTATGGCGCGCTTGATTAAACCGGACGAGCTTCAATCATGGTGTGCACGCGGATTCGTGTGCGCATAAAGATGGCTAATATTGAGATTACCACACAAGTCCAGGCAAAAATGTCGCCGTAACGGACGTAGAACGTGGTCTCAATCTGCGGGGAAAACGGGGCCGTCATGGCGGCACGGACGTTGCGCGGCAGTCGCTTGACGATCCGGCCGTAAGGATCTATGGATGCCGTGACGCCGTTGTTGGTGGCGATGAGGATCCAGCGATGGTTCTCAATGGCACGCATCCGGGCCATCTGGAGATGCTGGAAGGGAGCACCGGTTTCGCCGTACCAGCCGTCGTTGGAAATGTTGACCAATACCTGAGCCCCATTGGCTGTGAACTGCCGAACTTCATCCGGGAAGATGGATTCGTAGCAGATAAAAACGCCGATCCTTGTACCGTCGATCTCGAATACTTTGCGGTCGGTGCCGCGGGCAAAGTCACCGACCTCACGCGTGAGCTTCTTGGCAAAGAAGAGGTACTCCTGCATAGGAACGTATTCGCCAAAGGGGACCAGATGGATCTTGTCATAGTGGCCGAGGAAACGGCCGTTCGGATCAACGATAAGAGCCGAGTTCAGCAGCTGCTGACTGCCAGGGACTTTGCTCTCCGCCGTGCCGATGCTGCCGACAACCAGATAAGAGTTGGAGTCGCGGGCGATGGTGGCCAGCCAGGGCCGAAGGCGGGGATCGTCAATAAAGAATGGAGCGGGCGATTCCGGCCAGACGATCAGGCCCGGATCGTCCGAGCCAGAGTGGTTTTTGGGAACGCTGAGCTGGGCCAGAGAGCCAATAGTCTGATCGTAAAGCTGCGGCGTCCACTGATTGGGGTCGAGTACGGGGACGTTTTCCTGCACCAGCAACGCTTGGTGCGTGGCAGGAAACTGCTCAGCTTTTGCGAATACTCCCATCTGCAACGCGATGGCCGCCGCTGTGGCGGAGATGAGCAGGTTCATGCGTCGCTTTCCGTAGAGCAGCAGGCCGGCGGCGAAAGCGCAGTTCACCAGCATCACGGCAAAGGAAAGACCATAAACACCGGTAACTTCCGCGATCCGCGCAAACGGGATGTTATTGACCTGAGCACTCCCCAGAGGAAGCCAGGGAACTCCGGTAACGCGGTCGCGGAAGTATTCAATGGCTACCCAGAAAAACGGCGCGAGAAAGAGTGGGCGTCGATTCCCCAGAGAAGACCGGCGCGACATGAGTACGACAAGTCCGCCAAAAGCTCCGTGGTGCAAGGCCATAATGAGGCAATAGCCTATGGTGATGAGCGATGCGGCGATCACATTCAAACCGCCGTAGCCGTTCATGACGGGATAGATCCAGTAGCACGTGCCGAGATAAAAAATGACACCGCTGGCCCAGGCGATGACAATCCCTTGCTTGACAGTAAACGGGCGCAAGGAGCGGCCTTCCGAGTCCACCAGTTCGCCTTCGCCGCCGCGTCCGCGCAGGAGCGCATAAATGAGCGGCGTCATGCAGATCCAGCTCAGGAGAAAGAGTGATGGCTTGGGGAAGACGAGAATCTGCAACACGCTGGAGAGGCCGGCCAGCGCCCAAGCTCTGGTTGGAATATTGCGCACCGTGAAGAATTTTAGCAAAACTGCGGGCGAAGTCCTGTGGGCGGCGGACCGAAGATGAGGCTGGCAGGCGATGCGCAAAACGAAGCAAGGAAAAAAGCTGCGGAACGGTGCGCTGATGAGGTTTTTTGATTCCGCTGGTTCCGAGGACTACAATGACAAGGTTGTGAATTTCGTGGTCCATCACATTTTGCCGATCTTCAAGTACCTCTTTATCGTGGGGATGCTGGGGGCTGTGCCGGTGATTATTGTCACCGCGATTAAGACGGCCCAGAGCATGTTTGAGAGTGATGAATCGGCACGCGACCATAAAGCTTAAGCGCAGAGAGGAACCAGGCTCAGGTGCGGCCCTGCAAACCGGTTAACGGTTGTAGTGGCCGTTCTTAATTTTCGTCATGTCAGCAGGCTCCGGAGCGGTCCCCCCACAATCAAATCGCGTACGCATCGTTGTCGCTACGTCAGTGATGCTCACCTTTATTTCCTACTGGCGAGCAGCGGCAATTGTGCTGAACGACCTTGGCTCGTCGGCGTTCTACGCCGGTGGAATTGCCGAGCAGGCGGTGGGGAAATCGGCGCCCTGGTTCATCCTGGGCGTGATGCTGTTTGCCTTCGCGGTGCGCTCGGTGTACGTGGAAAGCTGCTCCATGTTCACGCGCGGCGGCGTCTATCGCGTGGTGAAGGAAGCGCTGGGCGGGACTTTTGCCAAATTCAGCGTCTCCGCGCTGATGTTCGACTACATCCTCACCGGACCGATCTCCGGTGTTTCCGCAGGGCAATATATTTCCGGATTAATTAATGAGATTTTTGCGTCGGCGGAAGCGCATGGCTGGGTGCCGCGCGCGATGCATGCGATGTTTCATGGCACGCCGCACCTGAATGAAAATTACGCGGCGGCCGCGTTTGCCCTGATTGTGACTCTTTATTACTGGTGGGAGAACATCAAGGGAATTGAGGAATCCAGTGACAAAGCTCTGCGCGTGATGCAGATCACCACAGTCATGGTGGTGATCCTGTTGATATGGTCCATTTACACGGTGATTCAGACCGGCGCGCACCTGCCGCCGTTTCCGGTGCCGCAGAACCTCAAGTTCAGCGATGAGGCGCTCGGATTCCTCCGAGGCACGGACCTGGCAAAATCATTTGGGCTGTTCGGAATACTAATCGCCTTTGGTCATTCCGTGCTGGCCATGAGCGGCGAAGAATCCCTGGCGCAGGTGAACCGGGAAATTGCCAGCCCCAAGCTGCGCAACCTGAAACGCGCAGCACTGATCATTGCGATTTTCAGTTTCGTGTTTACCGGAATCGGTTCTCTTCTGGCGGTGATGATCATCCCCGATGCGGTGCGCGTTTCCGTGTACCGCGACAACCTGATTGCCGGAATGGCCATGTACATGGTCGGCCCACACCTGCTGAAGTTGATTTTCCGGATCTTTGTGGTGGTGGTGGGATTCCTGATTCTCTCAGGCGCCATCAACACATCGATCATCGGCTCCAACGGGGTACTGAACCGTATTTCCGAAGACGGCGTTCTTACTGATTGGTTCCGCCGTCCGCACAAGAAGTTTGGAACCAGTTACCGGATTGTGAATCTCATTGTGGTGCTCCAGGTGGTCACGATCATCGGTAGCCGCGGAAATGTGATCCTGCTGGGCGATGCTTACGCTTTCGGTGTGATCTGGAGCTTCACGTTGAACGCGGTGGCCATGCTGGTGCTGCGCTTCAAATACAAAGGTGAGCGCGGGTGGCGCGTGCCTCCGAACATCAGGATTTTCGGGGTGGAAATTCCGCTTGGGCTCTCGAGCGTATTTCTCGTGCTGGTATCGGTGGCGGTGGTCAATCTCTTTACTAAAGAGGTGGCAACCCTCGCGGGCATCGGCTTCAGTGCAGTATTCATGGCCATCTTTACTGTTTCCGAGAAGGTGAACAAGCGCAAGTTCGCGCATGTGGAACAGCAGATGAAGGAGCACTTCCAACTGGAACACCAGGAGGTAATTGCTCGCGAAGCGGTGCAGGCTCGTCCGGGGAACCTGCTGGTGACGGTGCGAGACTACAACACGCTCAACCATCTGACATGGGCGTTGCGCGCCACGGACACGGAAGAGCAGGACATTGTGGTAATGGAGGCGCGTCTCACCAGCTACGGCAGCGCGGAATACGACCTGGCAATGGAGCAGATCTTCAGCGATTACGAACAGACGCTGTTCACCAAAGCGGTGTCAGTGGCGGAAAGTGAAGGCAAAAAGATTTCCCTGCTGGTGATACCGGCGCGAGACGTTTTCTCCGCGATTGTGCAGACGGCAAATTCGATGGAGTCCTCGGCCGTGGTGTCCGGGCTTTCCAGCAAGATGACGGGCGAAGAGCAGGCTTTCCGGCTGGGGCAGGCGTGGGAAGCCATGCCGGAACCGAAGCGGCAGTTTGTGTTCCAGGTGGTGAGGCCGGATATGACGGTGGAGACCTACCGCATTGGCCCGCACACGCCCACCATGAAGACCGAAGATGTTCACCTGGTGCACAAGCTCTGGCTGGACGTGAAGAAGCTTCCGGGGACGGAAGATATTCACCACTCCGATATTGTTACGCTGGCACTCACGCGGCTGGCACGCGACTACAACCTGGACAAGGAAGATGTACTCAAAAACCTGAAGAAGGGCGTGCGCGGACCGATGCCGAAGACGTCTCCTTTTGTGCGCGAGCCGGACACGCTGGAGACGCAGAAGCGCAGCGATGGAGAGGATGGTTCGCGGCGCGATCGGCCAATGCCTCCGATGACGGGGCCGAAGTAACCCTATGGAGCATTGCATTTCAGGCGGAAGCAGAATGCAGAAAACGGTTTCCCCTTGAAACTTCCTGCACCAGCATGGTAAGGGAGACATCCTCTGGATACTTCGTTGGCTCCTTCGCTGCGCTCAGGATTTCGCCCGCGGGCTCAGACGCCCGCAAAGCGGCTCAACTTCGACTCGCACTGACTTCCCATTTGCTGGGCGAAGGGTCGCTCGGCTCGCTCAGGATGACATCTACTTAAGAGCATTGAATGTGCGAACATCTTCGATGATCGCAAGCCTTTGAAAGGCAACTTCCAAGCAGATGATCATTTCAGTTCGCATGGCCTGGCTGCTCCTTTTGCTCGTCGCCGGGTCCCTGCGGATCCAGCCACAGACAGAACAGCCACAATCCACACGAGCACTTCCGCTCAACCGGTTTGCAGCGTCGCGCCATGCCGGAACGGACGCGGCGGGTTTCTATTCCATGCCGACGGCCATGGGCGATGACTACTTTGACGGCACAAGTCCGACCGAGCGCGTGCGCAGGCACTTTACTGTGGCGCGTCGCGCGGGAGTGAAGTATCTGCGTTGCGCGTTCAGCTGGGATGCTATTGAGAAGCAACACGGCAAGTACGAGTGGCAGTTCTGGGACAACCTGGTGGCGATTGCCGAGCAGAACAAGATCGAGGTGATTCCGTATGTGGCGTACACGCCGGAATGGGCGGCGCGCGACGCGAAAAATTTCTGGAAGCAGCCACCGCGCGATCCGCAGCTTTATGCCGATTTCATGTTTGCGGCGGCGCAGCGCTATCGTGGGCGGATTCACTCGTGGGAAATCTGGAATGAGCCGGACAACAAGGATTACTGGCTGGGCTCGGCCGACGAGTTTGCCACGCTGGTGATGCAGGCGGCGCGGCGCATCCGCGAGGCCGATCCTGCAGCGGTGCTGGTGCTGGGCGGGATGGCCGATGGGCCCAGCGATTTCTTTCGCGCGCTGATCACGCAGTATCACGTTGACCGCTACGTGGATGTGATTGCCATGCATGCGTATCCTGAAGGCTGGCTGAACGGGCCGGCAGAGCTGATCTTTCAGCAGTGGGTGCCGCAGATGCAGCGGATCATCGCTGAGGCGGGCTCGGATGATGATCTCTGGCTCAACGAGATGGGCTATGCAGACTACCGCTTCCGCGCGAACCAGGCTTCCATCTACGGCACGCGCGTGTTTTACAACTACGAGCACTCGCGGCGATACCAGGCGGTGATGCTCTTCAAGATGGAAGTG
Organism: Terriglobia bacterium; assembly: GCA_963758275.1. Taxonomy (GTDB): domain Bacteria; phylum Acidobacteriota; class Terriglobia; order Terriglobales; family Acidobacteriaceae; genus Angelobacter. Next base: position 24,179 of record CAVWUW010000014.1, read on the forward strand.
ATGGCGCTGGCGACGCAGCAAATCTCGCTGGCGGGCTGGTACCGCATTGATGATTTTCCGCGCAGCGAGAAGCGGCTGGGGCCGGACCTGGTGAACTATCACCTTGGCGTGGTGGACGTGCGCGGCCAGGCAAAGCCGGCGCTGTTCGCGCTGAGGTTCTTTAACCGAATTTTCAACCAGCCGAGCCGATTGCTGCAGCTTCAGGTGGTGCGGCGGGACAAGTCGCAGTCTGTGGTGGATGTCTTCCAGCGTAAAGACAAGCACGTGATCGTGGTGGGCTGGCTGCGGAGCTCCACCGCCGATGAAGTGGCTGACCAGAGCGGAATGGCAGTGGATGGGCGGGCAGAGGTGGTGGCGGCGCACTTGCCGTGCAGCGGAGCGAGGGTTTCCGGGTTCTATGACGCTGAAGGACTAAAGGTTGCGAGGTCGGCCCGGGTTGAGCGCGGGATGTTGAGGGACATTCATCTTAGTGGAAGCAAAGTGTTTGTGGCGGAGCTGAGCTGCGCACCAATGTGAGTCTCGCGATTCAAGCCACAATGGCACTGGCCGGGGCGGGCGATTCCGCGCTAAGATTAGTTCACCGGCAAAGCCGGGTGACAGGCTCCAATCCTTTAGGCTCGCCCGCTCATCGAACTGAATATGCCCTGGAACCGGAACAAGCTGAGCATGGTCTCTGAAAGCGAGGCCAAAGGCGACACTGCGCGCATCTTCCTTGACCTGAAAGAGATTCTTGGCATTCCGCACGTGAGCATGGTTTTCCGGGTGCTGGCGTCACTGCCACGGTTCTTTCCGCTGTTCTGGCAGGCGGCGCGTCCCATGCTGCAGACAGGCGAATTTTTCTCCTCAGCAGAGCAGATCCGCGCGGACGCTCACCATCGCATGCAGACGCGCTTCTCCGTCCCTGACCTGCACAGCAAGCTCACCGAATTTGACTTTACCCAGCGGGCGCAGGACGAAGTGATGGACGTGGTCCAGCTCTACGAATACGTGAACCCGGTGCTGCTGCTCACCATGGCGGCGCTGTCCCAGGGCATTGACCATCCCGAGACCCCGGTCAAGCACGGCAACTTGCCGGCGCAGCATCCCAGCCATCCTTCGCGACCCATCCTGGTGGATGAGCGCCTTGCTCCCGAGCCCACGCGCAAAATGTATGACGACATCAAGCGCACCATGGGCACGCCGTACCTGAACACCTCTTACATCACGTTTGGGCGATGGCCTGATTTTCTGCGCGAGTACTGGAGCGGGCTCAAACCCATGATCGGCACGCCGAACTATGAAGAGCAGCGCACCGCCCTGAAGGCTTTTGCTCTGCGCGCGGCCGATGATCTCCCCGAAGCCATCCACGTCCCCAAGTCCGCTCTGGACAAAGCCGGCGTGAGCGATGAAGAACGCTCCAACGCGGTGCAAGCCGTCCACTTCTTCCTTGACCTGCTGAGCAAACAGGTGCTCCACATTGCGTACGCGCGGGTGGGACTGGAGGGCGGCGCTCCTTCAGCCATCGCCGCTTGAACCGAGGGCATATTCCCCGGGCGGGAATGAGAAGAGATTGCCGAGATTGCCAAGATTGCCAAAATTGAAGATCTAAACACCTACCGCGGAGACGCAGAGAAACCACAAAAATATTTGCCGCAGATCGAGGCTGATTGACTCGAAATCAGCAAACCTCAATTCTGTCATTCGGACGGACGTCGGCAGCCCGGCTCAGTTGCGCAAGCATCTGCAAAAACACTTTGTTCGCCGCGATCATCCAATAACAATGCCACTTGATCCAAACAAGCTGGACAAACCGTTTGTGAAGCTGCGCAAGCTGGTGCGAAAGGTGTCAGAGGCGCCAACGCAGGACCAGGTGCACGATATCCGTACCAACGCACGTCGGGTTGAGGCCAGCCTGGAAGCTCTGCAACTCGACCGCAAGCGGAAGGGCCGCCGTGTGCTGCGCGCCATCACGCCCATCCGCAAGAAGGCCGGAGATGTTCGCGATATGGATGTGCTGACCGGTTTCGCCGCTAGGCTCGCGAGCGACGGACATGACCAATGCCTTACAAAGTTGCTGGAATACCTGGGTGCAGAACGCGCCCGCTATGCCGGGAAATTACGCAAGACAATGGCCAGGCGCCGGCAAGAGACGGGTGACAGTCTAAAAACTTGCGCGACGTTCATAGGGAAGAAGATGGGGGAAAATGTCGAGAAGCAGACTGGCGCCAAGCAGAGAGAATGGCCTTTGAATGCGACAGCTGCGGCATTGGGTATCTCAGAGAAACTGGGGAACTGGCCCCGGCTCTCCGGCCAGAATCTTCACGCTTTCCGGCTGAAAGTGAAGGAACTGCGGAATGTGTTGAAGCTCTCCGGCGATAAAGAAAATGAATTGGTGGAACGCCTGGGCGAGGTAAAGGACCAGATTGGAGAATGGCATGACTGGACCGAACTTGAAACGCTTTCCAGGGAAGTTCTGGAGGATTGCAGCAACTGTGACGTGATTGCAGAAGTTCAGCGCACAGCCAGAAACAAGTTTGCTACCGCCCTGAAAAATGCGCAGCAGCTGCGAAGCAGGTACTTTGGATCTGAAGGCGGCGGGCGGAAGCGAAGCCGCAGGGAGGTCACAATCAAAGAACCTGTGTTGCAGGCCACGGCGGAACTTGCAGCCTAGCAAGCGACAAACCGGGCCGCAGATGAACGCTGATGAGCGCCAGATTTTGAAGAGCACGTGACCGCGACAACGTAACAAGACAAGGACGCGGCAGATGAGACACACTCTAGTACTGTCATCCCGACCAACTCCGAATGACCCTGAGCTTTTGGAAGGGGACCGACGAGGAGTGGGAGAGACCCCGATACTGCCCGCATTCCCATGACGATGGAAGGTATTCTCTCGAAGCTCTTGCGCAGGAATGTTTGTGACACTTAGAACCGGCCGGCAGATATACACGGTCTCCAACGGTGAGTTGTACAGCAACAACTCGCGACCGTCTCTTAGCAGCGAGATCTATCCGAATTTGTGAGTGCAAACAAGACTTTTAGTTTTTCACCAGCATTCACTCATTCTGCGAACTCGATTGAATCTGCCGCCTTCTAGCTACTATTGCTATGGTCACTGCACATATTATTAGTGGAATCCCTGTTAGTGGGCCAATCTCATCGTTCCAGAATATATATCTAGCCTGCTCGGACGCCGTGACATATCTCGGGGAGCCGTGCATAACGCGAACTAGATGTACTCGACCGGTTGTGATGTCAGGATTATGGGGCGCATCTGAATAAATGTTGCAGTTCAGCCAGAATGAAGGAAAACCAAGCAGAAAAAAACCAAAGAAGCAAACCACAATAATAAACTTGCCCCACCCCGGCAGTTCTGTCCACTTCATCCCTAAAAACCCCCAAATTCGAGGAACGTGTGATTGGAAGAGCTCTTGTGTTCGCAATATTAATTACATCCAGTTTTGGCCTTGCGACCGAAGAGTGGAGTGATATTTGTTTGGGTCACAGCGACAGATGCGCGTCCACCTGCTCCCACTGAAAGGGTTCCCCCGGCCCCAACAATTAGCCCATGTTCGCTCGGTCCCGCAAAACGTCGATACTGCCACCGGCTCCTCCTCAACAGCAATACTTCCATTTAGAAAAGGACCTCCCAAGTCACAGATGCTTTGGGTATTCGAGACAGCTCCGCTGAAGCCCAGCGAAATATTCAAGCCATCGCCGCTTGAACCGACGGGATATTCCCCGGGCGGGCATAAAGAGAGATTCCAGCTTGCCAGTAGTGCCAGGATGCGGAAACGCCTCAGTTCCTCCGCTGCCCGATGTTCCGATCTCCAGATTACCTGACGCCGCTGCGATCTTTGCGTCCGTTGCGGTAAATGCTTTGGGTTTGCCTTACCGATGACGGCGATCTGGGCGATTCCTTCGTTCGGTTTATCGATTCGTAAACCTTAGCGTCCACCCTGCCCTCCCCCGTCAACCCCGAAAAATATAGACTTACACGATTCAACCCCGGCGTTGATTTTGCTTTGAGGTGGTCGCCGGTTGAAGCAGGAAAATTGTCGAATTTACTGCTCCGTTAACCCCTTCAGCACAAAGGCCAAGTGCCGGCTAACGGTTAAAGGCAGTTTTTCTGGCTGATCGCTGAATGCTTATTGCTTTGGGCGAAGCCCAACGCCGAGTGTCTTGATGGTCGATGTACTCGAATGGAAGCAGCGTGCCCGCAAGCGCTCCCTTGGAAGCCCTAATGACCCTTTATACCTGGTCTGCAATCTCCGAAGGCCAATTTTTCAGTTTTTGCGATTCTGAACCAGAATTTTTTCAGCCGCGAAAAACGCCGCCATCAGATAGAAAACTGTCGCAGCGCTCCACACCAGAACTGGCGGACGCCCTCCCAAGGAAAATGCAATAAGCATAGCTGCGATGTTAGCTAAGCCAGCGGCGCCCGATATGATCCAGAGCAATCGCCGACGCCGGTGCTTCCAATAGCGCTCTAAAATCAGAGAGACGATTACGGGAGTGGAAAAAGATACCCCAGAGAATCGGTCCGGGTATCTCCGGTATTTTTCCCATCCTTCGGTCCGTATAGAAAATGTAAAACACCAATGCGGCGACGATGATCCCCGCTACTCCGAGATAAATGAGATTGTCTTTGGTCGTCGGTTTCATTTTAAGAAATGGGAAATGCCGCCGCGCATTGCCCATTTCGAGCCTCAAAATGGGAAATGCCGCCGCGCATTGCCATTTCGAGCCTCACCTGAAGTAACAATTGCACTATTTGCAGCCGCATAGTCTACCGCAACTCTTTGGACCGCAAGGTTGGCTCTTGCGCCGACGGCGACGGCGATGGCATCTTCCGTTCCTGTAGCAAGCGCAGTGCGAACAGGTACTCAGAGCATGAATCTCACCATAGAAAGGCAACCAGTCCAAGCAAGAGAATGACGCACAAGACGGCCGACCAAAACGGTCTGTTCCCTCAGGTGCTTAGCGAGGGCTATCGCCTCGTCCTCCGCCAGATCAACGCCGTCTGTGCGGTAGATTGCTTTGAGAGCTTCGGCCTTTCGTGCTGTCTCTTCTTTTGACTCCATTCGCTAAGCCGAAAGTCAGCGTGCTCCAGACTTGCCCCATAACCAAAAGCCAAAGAGCAACAGCGGGATGGCGAAGGCAACAGGAAACAATAGAAAGAGCAGGCGTGCCGACCTGGATTTCTGTGCTTTCCAGTGTGCGCAAGTAACCGCCAGCCAAACGTAGGCTACGATGAATACGGGATTTAACAATAACGGTGGCCACCAACGAAAAATAACTACTACTAAAAATACAGGATAAGGAAGAAACGCACATATGATCGACCAAACGTACAAATTGCTATGCGGTTCGTTGATTCTAGTCATAGGATTTACCACTCATAGATAGAATCATAAGCAGAATCTATGCATAGCCAATAATACGGACCTAGCAGGTGCGCGACATGCAAGAAATTTCATTGTTCCCATCAACATCCTTGTCGAGTCAAAATGCAGGTGTCGCTCGGCTCACCGATCTCGTTTCCATTCTTATCGAAAGTTGGCGTGAGCTCACGATACTCACCAGGCATTAGGTGTTCAGGGCCTGGGAACGCCACATTTAACAACAGCTGCTCGTATATAAAGACTCGCATCTCTGGAGGACTGTCTAAGAAACGAACATTTAGATTGAGCCACAAGTCAGCTCGTCTTTTCATCTCAGCATTGGTCGTTTGTTCGTAGAGGTGATCATGCCGCATACAAAGCGAATCGAGACCGTTAACTGGGCCTGCAGGGCCATCAATTCCGCCATGCAGGGTTGGGTTCCAGCCTCCACTCCAGTTCGGCCCGCACCAGTTCCCATGAGTTGGCACATAGTTTTTCCAATCGAAAGGGTTCCAAAAGCCTCCTGGATTCCGCCCTGTAGGCTTACGGCCCGCCAGCGGTAACGGCGATGATCCTTGCGCTCCGCACAAGCTCACAACGGGGCACTCACGGGTCAGACCAGTCGGATCAACGGAAGTCACCGGGCTATTGCCTACATAAGCATAAAAATTCAAATCTCCTGCACGAAATCCGAGGGGATCTTCACTTATAAAGCGATGGAGCGATGGCGAGTAATAACGTGCCCTATAGAAATACAACCCATTCCCCTCGTTCTCCCGGCCAGTGTACTGGGACGGATTGCTGCTGACGAGACCTGACGACGTCGTGTTGCCAAACGGATCGTATGAATATGAAGTTGCTACGTTGCCGCTCCCGTCCACCAGAGCAATCGTGCTGCCCAATGCATCCTGCAAGGGCGTGACTGTGCCAGCCGAATCAGCCCGAATGAACATCTCATCAATCCCGCCACTCAACAGATTGGCGCTAACTGTGCCGCCCGTGAGTTCCTGCGCCGCATTCGCGCCATCATATAGAAAGGCCGTTCCCAACTGGCTCTGAACACGTCGTCCGTACGCGTCGTACTGCAGGTTTCTGCCGTTCAGTGACGCCACCTGGTTCCGCGCGTTCCACGTGAAGGTGTTCGTGCCATCTGACTGCACGTTGCCGTTCAGGTCGTAGCTGATCGGAGTTCCGTTCCAGTTCGTCAGTTCATTTGCTGCATCGTAACTTGCGGAAGTCACGGCTGCAGGAAAACCCGTTCGGGCAAAGCTGCCTCCAACTTGCGTGCGCCGGCCGAGCGAATCGTAACTGTAGGTAAGATTCCCCAGCAGGTTCGCGCCGAAATTGTAGGTGATGCCGCTCACGCGCGAGTCATTGTCATATGAATACGACACATTCACGCCGTTACTCAAGGTCAGCGTCGAGCGGCGATTCGCATCGTCATAGCTGAAGCCCACCGTGGGTGAGGCTTGGTAAAATCGCTTTATCAACCCACAAGGGAGTCCACAATGTCGAAAAATTCTAATCTGAGGGCTTTGTCACATTCAGCACTGGAGCGATCAATATGAATTCACCCAAGGTAGTGGCCACAAATAACACCAATGGCCACTGATGCACAACCAACAGAAGTGACGCGATCAAGCAGATGTGCGCAATCAGCAATCCTGTCCAACGGCTCCAGAACTTTCGAAAGTCGCGGCTAGCACGCGTCCAATAGACAGGATATCCGAAAAGAATAGCCGTACTGATTATAAATCCAAGCCACTTAGCTGGAAATTTTTCGTAGCTCCTCTGAGTAGCCCAGTAATAGCATCCCGCAACTACACAGAGCCCTACCGCGATCTCCAAAACAACTTCCACTATTCTCTTAATCGTCATATCCAATCGCTCGACATTGGTGATTATTAAACGCTTTGATCTCGTTATACAAGGCTTGAGCCAAGGCCGCATCCGCCAAAGCTGCTGTTATTGCTCCGCCAATCGTCTTCAGACGTGCGCTCGTCGCAGCTTCTAAATATTGTTTCCCACTTAAATTCACCAAGCCACCAAAGTTTCTCAAGGCCTTGCTGCCCGGGATTACGATCGGACGAACTGTATTCACCGCTTGATTTATGAGAACAGTCACAGCGGGAATATCAAAGCCATTGATAGGAAACGGAATATTAAGATCCTGATGGCCGCTCGCTTGGGCAGCTAAACTAATGCCAGGGCCCCCACCAAAAAAGGTGGAAATGGCATCTTTAGCAAAATAAGTTATACAGAGTGGTTTTTTATCAGTACCCGTAGGATCAATAAAGTCGGTCGGTTCATCGCTTGTATATGCATATACATTGCTTCCACCTAAGTAGCCAATAGGATCCGGACTAATAAATCTTCCGAGTTGTGGACTGTAATAACGAGCCCGATAAAAGTACAGCCCATTTCCCTCATTTTCGCGTCCAGTGTACTGAGCCGGATTGCTGCTCAGCGCGCCTGAGACAGTCGTGTTCCCAAACGGATCGTAGGAATATTGAGTCGCTAGATTGCCGCTTGTGTCGACCAGCGCAAGCGTGCTGCCCAGCGCATCCTGCAGCGGCGTGACTGTGCCGGTCGAATCAGACCGGCTGAACATTTCATCAATCCCACCACTCAGCAGATTAGCCGTGACCGTCCCGCCCGTGAGTTCCTGCGCTGCGTTGGAGCCGTCGTACAGAAATGCCGTCCCCAGTTGATTCTGAATGCGCCTTCCATACGCATCGTACTGCAGGCTCCTGCCGTTCAGCGACGCAACCTGATTGCGCGCGTTCCACGTGAAGCTGTTCGTGCCATCCGACTGCATGTTGCCGTTCAGGTCGTAGCTGATCGGAGTTCCGTTCCAGTTCGTCAGTTCATTTGCTGCATCGTAACTTGCGGAAGTCACGGCTGCAGGAAAACCCGTTCGGGCAAAGCTGCCTCCAACTTGCGTGCGCCGGCCAAGCGAATCGAAGTGTAGGTGAGATTTCCCAGCAGGTTCGCGCCAAAATTGTAGGTGATGCCGCTCACGCGCGAGTCATTGTCATATGAATACGACACATTCACGCCGTTACTCAAGGTCAGCGTCGCGCGGCGATTCGCTACATCGTAACTGAATTGACCGTCGCCGTTCTTGCTTGAAATGCATCAACTGGCTGGCGTACGAGATAAATCTGATACCTTTTGTCCTTTACTCCAACCGCGAGGAGAATACGGCGAGTCTTTGCTTCAGTTGAGAATCGTCACTGAGTTCAAAACCTTTTTTCGCGTTTGCAACGGCTCCCGGATTGCCATGCAGCAGGTCTTCGTAGGAATCGCGAGGATTGTTGCTAAGCTCCTGGATAAATCTCATCGTTTTTGGGGGGCGGCTTCGTTTTCTCATTCTGTTGTGCATTCAGGCAAGCGCGCAGAGCATCACAAATATAAGACCTGCGGCACAGGATGAAAGGCCGAAATAATTTTTCAGGATCACTGGATATCATTCGCTCTTACCTGCGAACTGCCGTTCAGATTGATGAAGTCGTTGTCGGCACGAATAAATATTGGGAACCGTTCCTCGTGCTCCTGCTTTCCAGATTTGTGACTCGAGATCCCGTTTTTTGTATTCTAGTAAGGAAACAGCTCTTTCAATCCTTGTTGCTTGATCTGCTGACGTAGGGGTTCCAAGTACTCTTTGTGAGCGAACAACTCGTCAGCAGCAGCTTGGGCCTTAGAATCTTGAAAGTGGAGCAACACCTTTGCCATAGCGTCATGCGTTTCAGCAGGGGCATTGCGGACCGCGGCAATGATCGGATCGATTGCGCCAGGGTCTTGAAGCTTGGCCAAACCCATTGCTGCCCACACCTGGATCATCAGATTGTGAGAGTGTAACCCTTGGATCAGCAGCGAATAAGAGCGTTGATCGCCGGCAGCCGCCAGGTTATACCACGGCACGGGCACCTCATAGTAGGCTGCCTCAAATGCTGATGCTGGGTCTTCGTGATGCTCTTTGCACCACTTCAGGAAATCTGGGTTGAGTGTATTAACCGTGGTGCTCCGTTTGGCTCCGTGTTCATCGTACAAGGTAGGCCAAGGCATGTCATTTTGCAGCGCATGCTCCGCCTCCTGTTTCAGGTAATCAAAATAAACCGGGTCTTTCTCTCCTAGACTGAGGAGGACGCTGGCGAGCCTCTGTTTGATTTCAGTATCTGTCGTGAGAGCGAAAACCCGCTTAGCATTGCTGATCGCTCCCGGCTCTCGCTGTAGCAGCTGTTCAAAGGTATATTTCCCATTGAGCAGTTGCTCTGCTTCCCGCTTTTTTGCAATGTCATCTCTCCTCTGAGCACTTCCAACCGACGCGTTGACAATAATAAGAACTAACAACAGCAACACAAAAATTAAGCGCATTTTGGCCGAAGTTCGCCATGTAAGGCAGTTCACTGAATATCACTCGCATTCTTTTGAGAGCTGCTGTTCAGTTTAATGAAATCTTCCAGAGCGCTCTGCGGAATCTTACCGTCAGGAACATGTGAAAAAATTGATTTCTGCGATTCTCGGCGGATTTGCTGGCGCAAATTTATCGTTCGAATCACTTATAAGCGGCGTTTGCGAGTTACCGAGATATCTTCTTCCACTCCGGAAACCGTCGATTTCAATTTTTTCACATGTTCCTGCCCCGGTTTCCCAGTGTTCCTTTCCAAGCGTGGGCATCTCTAATGTGAATTCATTTTTTTCCTATACAGGTACCGCTTCAACATCGATATTGTTTCGGCACCGTTTCGCTTCATCACTGGGTCCTTCGTCTTCGCACTCATTTGCACCGTGTACCGGATCGCAGCCTCAGCGGAGGCCCAGCGTACTTGCGGATTTTCGATTCTCCACGCGCTCGAAGATGCCAGTTCGCGCTCTTTTCCATCTGCTCCCAGTTCCCATGTTTCTCAGTGAGAGCAATATTGAATGCGATCGACATCTTCAAATAAGGGCTTCCTGGCGGAGCCGTGAAGCGCAAAGAAGGATCTATCTTGCCGATGGGCTCATATTCCTGGTCCACTTCAGCCTTGTCGTCTTTAATCCAAGCGAGCTTTGCCGCATAATTTTCTGTAACGTAGATCTCTTGGAAGAATTGAGAATGGTGGAGAAAAAATATCTGGGCCTGGTTCCATCCTTCCACTGTCAGAAGTTCACCAGCTTGTCCTAGCTTGGTGTATTGCTGTACCAACTCTTGCGGAGTGTTTATTGCTGGTGTGGGCGATTGGGGAGGCGGAACCTGCAACGCAAGGTATCCCCACAAAAAACCAACAGGCAGTATAAGCGGAATTTTCACAAATCTCTGTCTCTCTATCATCGTTCCCGCAAATGGATGTCTGGCCAAGCTGCCACTTTGGTCGCGCCATCGGGTCGAAGGCAGTTCACCGCCCTTGCAGAGCTTCGGCCCCCCCAAGCGCAGGGAAAGCTCCGTTTTCCCTTGACTTGTACTTATCATGGATATCCCCGGTTTTCCCTGGGCTCACGACAGGGTGCAATCGGCAGCTTTTATTCCCACCCTTCGCCACAACCGGCGAAAGGGTGGGCCACCCGTCCTCTGAGAAGTTACGCAACGGGTACCGCCACGGCAAATCGTAAATGCCGGACGTCACTGATCGTGTTCATTGCGCTGCGAGTCGATACACGTGAGACTTCCCGGGCTCCAAGTGATAATCACTCCGTCGTAAGCTCGTCTTTGCTCGTGTTAATAAAATACTTCCAGGTGAGCCTGCGCGCCGACAAGGTGTGCTCACAACAACCGTATGCAATGAGAAGCAGGGCAGATACGGAGAGTCCCATTAACAGACGAGTTGACAGGAGCCGCACTGTTTCAATCAGTGCCCCAAGACCGGTAAGGTGACTGTGGCCGTAGACATCCAATAATGTCGGGTAAGCCCCGTATATCACTATAAGCACGGATATTAGTACAGTTAGCTGAATAACAACTCTTAACAATTGAATTTGATTTTGAAACCGCTGCCAGAGATAGGCAAATTTCCATTCCGCAGCCCGAATGACGTTGAGGGCCATGCTGCTCTTGCCCCGTCGCGCTGCTCTGTCTTCTGCACTGAGTTTTTTTGCGGAAGCCTGAACACGATTCGCGAGTCCGGCCTGACAAAGCAAATCATGATCCACACTGCCATCAAGAATAGTGTCCAGCGATACCTGCCTTCTATTTCTTGTCCATCCGAGAGTGATGGACAGACGCAACAATTGAACGGCTGTAGCGCAGATGACAATGAAAAGGTATATAAGAAATAGCCTTACATGTGTCGGGTGCGCTGACCATGTCAGTTGACTTTGATCCATTACTCCTCCCCAGTAATTCGATACTTGATAACTGCAGGTGCCGTCTAATCACCGGTGGGGCACGTCGCCAAGATCTGCGGATCGAGGCCTGCCGATTGACTTAGGACCGCGTGTTGTATTCTCACAGTGATTGAACAGCTGGCGTGATCCGCAAAGCTTATGCCTAAATCTTCTTCTATTTCAAAGTCCGTAAGGCCGGTGATTCCATGAAGTGCTTCGTGGAACAAAGTCCCCTCGTTGCCAAGATTCCGACCCAGATTATTAAATCCAATCACACTGGGCCGGAAGAAAGCGAGCATTGGATAACTTGGTGTGGCTGATGCTGCATCTTCATCCTGACTTGTTTCGAATTCGTCTTTAACGGTCTGTACCAGAATTCTAAAAAAAATGTTACAGACACTATGCTCGTTCGCTCGCGGCTGGAGATTGCTATAACAATAACTCGACCTCAAAGCGTCGTACAGACGCGGCTGCTTACTCGTCAGATAATGTATGAAACTTTCCGTCGTAAGCTTGACATGGTTCGCATCATTTTTCAGCGGGTCGAAGATCGCTGCTTGTGCCAGCGCAGCGATTCTTGGGTCGCGTAGCCGCAATACGAGGTCCGCTAATGCATTATAAATTGCCTCGTAATGGCCGATACAGCCTGGAGTAGTGTTGCAATGATCGAGAGATGGGAAGGGTTCCTGCTTTACGGCCGCCTGAGTGCCGCTATGATTACCTGCAATAATCGCTGCAAAGGGCGGGTGGCCCACCCTTTCGCCCGGTTTTGGCGAAGGGTGGGGGATAAAAGGAGTGGGATTGCACTCTGTCGGTAGGCCCAGATAAAGTGCTGCTGCGATGCCATCACGATTGAAACGCTACCAACAGACTGGACAGCTGCATTACATCACCTTCACCTGTTACCACCGGCTGAAGCATCTTGACTCGGCTGCTGTTCGCGACGTATTTGAACAAACATTAGAGCGTGCGCGCCGCTGGTATAGATTCCAGGTGGTTGGCTATGTCGTCATGCCCGAACACGTGCATCTGCTGATGAGCGAAC
>CAVWUW010000015.1:0-281679 GCA_963758275.1 Terriglobia bacterium
CACGCTGGCGCTCCCATCCTGGAGGATGCGCACTTTCGCCGCTCCCGGACTCCGCATGCCAGGATAGGTGGCAGTTGCCATTCCCCATCCGACAAGTAGTTTGCCGTCCCGCATCGAGCGTGGCTCGGGATTTCTTTTGCTCCATCCGAAGCGTTCGCCGGCCATGCTGTAGCACTCTTTCAAATACTTGCTCGACCACGGCTGCTTCGTATGCTCGTTGATATCGGCGTGATTGCGGATGCGAAGCTCGACAGGATCGATCTTCAATTTGTAAGCGAGTTCATCGAGCGCCGATTCGAGCGCATACGTCCCGGGATTCTCTCCCGGAGCGCGCATGGGTGTTGGAGTGGCGATATTCACGCGCACTGCATGGTGGGCAACGCTGACATTTGGGCAGCTATACAGAAATCGCGTGGTTGCTCCACAACTCTCGATGAATTCGTCCACTGTCGAGGTCTGAACCGTGGTGTCATGGGAAATCGCGGTGAACTTCCCATCAGGGCTCGCGCCGAGCTTGATCTTTTGTATCGTTTCGGAACGATGGCCGCAGGCGCTGAACATCTGCTTGCGCGTGAGATTCAGTTTCACCGGACGACCAACCTCTTTCGATGCGATAGCACTCAGCACCGAATGCGGCCAGATGAATCCTTTGCAGCCGAAGCCGCCGCCAATAAATGGTGAGATGATATGGATCTTCTCTTCTGGAATTCCGAGTGTCTCTGCAACCGTATTGCGAGCCCCGATCACCCATTGCGTCGTTTCATACAGAGTTAATTCGTCACCGTCCCACGCGGCCATTGAGGCAGACGGCTCCATCGGGTTGTGATGTTCGAGCGGAGTGATGTAGGTCGCCTCATGCTTTATCGCTGCACTGGCGTATGCGCCATCAGGATTGCCGCGCTTGGCTGCGAGCTTCTCGCCAAAAAATTGAGCCGGATCATAGAGCGTCGCTTTCGCCTTCTCGATTTCAATCACAGGGGGCGCGGCTTCATAATCGATTTTCACCAGTGAAGCGGCGTAATTGGCTTGTTCGAGAGTTTCGGCGACCACCAGTGCGATGTATTGTCCGGCGTAATGAACTTTGTCGTCTTCGAAAACGACCCGGACCTCGCCTGGCTTTGTGGCCGACATGAAATCGTTCGATGGCCTGTAGAGTTTCGGCGCTTTTCCGTGATGCAGGATCGCGAGGAACCCCGCCGCCTTTTCGGCTGCCGAAGCGTCGATCTTGCGCACACGGCCGTTGGCGGTCGGGCTCTGGATGGCCACCGCGTGCACCACGCCTTTTATTTGATGATCCGCCGCATAGGGAGCACGGCCCGTGACCTTCAGCGGCCCATCGTACCGGCTGGTTGCAATCCCAAATGCGCCGTGGCCTCCTAGTTCAGACATTCGCGCGTTCGTCTGCGTCGGTGGATTCACGCCCGTGGTGTTCGTGGGATGCTGCTGAGAAGTTACTTGTCCGCTGGTGTCCTGCACGGTATCTCTCCTTACAAAATCGCTAAGCTTGTGCCGCTTGATTTAGCGCACGAACGAGCGCCATTTTTGCGAGTTCAATCTTGAAAGCGTTGTACCGAAGTGGTTTCGCCGATTTGAGCGCGGCCTCAGCGGCAGCCCGAAACGTCTCCGCGTTGGCGATCGCCCCCGTCAGGGTTTGCTCGGCTTCATGAGACCGCCACGGTTTAGTGGCGATGCCGCCAAGCGCAACTCGCGCCGCTCGGATCGTGCTTCCGTTTAGATCAACCGCCACCGCTGCCGAGGCCAAGGCAAATTCGTAACTGGCGCGGTCGCGAAGCTTCACATAGGCAGAGCGTTCCGCAAAAGACGATTTCGGAAGCGTGACGTATGTGATCAACTCCCCATTCTGAACCGCCGTTTCAATGTGAGGCGTAGCACCAGGGAGTTTATGGAATTCCCCAATTGGAACTCGGCGCTCACCTTGCGACCCTACGATGTGTACCACAGCATCAAGGGCGATAAGAGCAACGGCCATGTCCGAAGGATGGGTCGCCACACAATGCTCGCTGCCACCCAGCACAGCATGAATGCGATTGAAACCTTCTAGTGCCGCGCAGCCTGAGCCCGGTGTCCTCTTGTTGCAAGCCGCATACGCTGGATCACGAAAGTAGTAACAACGCGTGCGCTGCATCAGATTGCCGCCAGTTGTCGCCATGTTGCGGAGCTGCGCCGATGCACCCGAAAGCAGCGCTTGGGAAAGAACGGGATACTGCTTCATGACCGTCTGGTCATGCGCCAGATCGCTGTTACGAACCATCGCGCCAATCCGAAGTCCGCCATCGGGCAGAGTTTCAATTCGGCTGAGAGGCACAGAATTGATGTCCACCAGATGCGCGGGAGACTGCACGTCGAGTTTCATCAGGTCGACGAGAGTTGTGCCTCCGGCAATCGCAACCGCTCCGGATTGGCGAAGCTGCACGAGCGCATCGTCCTGACTGCGGGCTTGAGAGAAAGAGAAAGGCTGCATATCGCACTCCGCTTTCGAGAATTGTTACGAACGTTGATTTCGGACCGCTTTGATGGCGGCGAGAATATTTGGATAAGCTCCGCAGCGGCAGATATTGCCGCTCATCGCCTCCCGGATATCGTCGTCGTTTGGCCCAACCGGTTCGTGCAACAGCGCCGTCGCAGACATGATCTGCCCGGGCGTGCAGTATCCACACTGAAAGGCATCATGTTCTACAAATGCCGCTTGAACAGGATGCAACGCATCACGATCCGCGAGACCCTCGATGGTCGTGATCTCATCACCTTCGTGCATCACAGCGAACGTGAGACAGGAATTGATGCGTCGCTCGTTCACATGCACGGTACACGCGCCGCATTGGCCGTGATCACACCCCTTTTTGGTCCCTGGCATCCCAAGCTGTTCTCGGAGTGCGTCGAGCAGGGTTGTACGGGTCTCCACCGTTAGCTGGTGCGCCGTCCCGTTGACTTTCAGTCGAATTGATTTTGAAGTCGCTGGCAAACGGCTCTCAGCAGAAGCTTGAGAGATTGCCGATTCGGGAATTGCGACCGCTGCACCGGCAGCAGCCGCAACTTTTAAGAAACTTCGACGATTCCATTCAGCCGTACTCATATTTTCTGTTCCTCGCGTAGCGCTTTTATGTCTTAGCGTACTCCTCGCCGTTACTGATCTGCCTGATGAGTAAGCTGAGTCATTCCGTATTTGATTTTTGGAAGAGCCCAGCAGAATCGGGTCCTTCGGCGAGCCCGCCTTGAGACTCACGGCGAGTCGTTGTCTTTGCATCTCGACGCGTTTCCTTCATTCGTTACTGTGCCGTAAAGCCGCCGTCGATGGCCAGGGCGGCTCCAACCACGAATGCCGCTCCGGGGCTGCACAGCCAAAGAACTGCTGACGCTACCTCCTCCGCTTTTCCTAGCCGGCCGATAGGTTGCATCTTCATGATCCCTTCCATCGCTTGAGGGTCTTTCGCGATCATTTCTGCAACCATCGGCGTATCAATGGTGCCGGGACATACCGCATTGATCGTGATGCCCCTCGCCGCATATTCCAGGGCTGCGCTTTTCGTCAGGCCAATCACGCCATGCTTCGCGGCGTGATAAACAGCGCGTCCCGGCAGGCCGATGAGGCCGCCAATGGATGAATTGTTCACGATGGCGCCAGAGCCCTGCTTACGCATCTGCTGCAACTCATATTTCATGCACATCCACACGCTTTTGAGATTGATGGCAGTCACCCGATCAAACTCTTCGCTACTGGCGTCTGCTGTCTCAATGGCAGGGCTTTGCACACCCGCGTTATTGAACGCGGCATCCAGCCTTCCGAACTCGGCAACAGTCCTGTTGACCATTTCCCGAACCTGCTGCTCATTCGTTACGTCGCAGCGAATGGCTATCGCCTTATGTCCTTCTTTTGTGAGATCATTCGCGGCCTTTCCTACGAGAGCTTCATCGCGATCGGCAAGCACAACTGCAGCGCCCTCCTCGGCGAAGGCACGCGCCGCCGCAAGACCCATTCCTTGTCCGGCTCCAGTAACCAGCGCCACCGTGTTCTCAAACCACAGTTTCATTCGTGAGTTCCTCTTCTCTCCAAGCGAGTGGCTGATGCAACGACAGTCAGCAAAAGCTGCGAATTCATTTCTTGCCTTCGCACCTGAACATTAGAGACCTGGCATCGGCTAAGCGCATATCCCAATCCTGCTTATTTATTGCCTATTCCTGTCGCCCAACGGAATTTTTCAGACAGTGGTGGTACCCATTAGCAGTAGGATTCTGTTATGGCACAAGCGGTGGTCGGGCTGATAAAACGCCAAATTACGACAGCGGACGAGCCTTCGGTTGCTGAATTGCGCGCGGAACTGGCGCGCAGGATTGCCTTCCACACGCGAGGCATCGGGGAGCAGACCACAATTGTGCCCGGCCTCACACTGTACCGGCGGACGGAGATGACGGCTTGTTATCCAGCGACGTACGAGCCCAGCTTCAATGTGTTTGTCCAAGGCCGAAAGCGGGTCACCTTCGGCGGCACGACATACATATGCGACGAATCGACGTTTCTCTTGACATCCGTCGATGTGCCCACCATTTGCCAGATCCTCACAGCAACCGACCAAACGCCTTTGCTCGCGATGTTGCTCAAATTTGATATGGCGGTGGTGCGCGAAATTCTCGCCCAGGACGAGTTTCGAGAGCGCGACGGGCAGTCATCCGGTCGTGGAATCGCAATCGGGAAAACGAGCGTTGATCTCTTGCAGCCATGTGCACGGCTTCTAGGCCTTCTGGATACTCCAGAGGATGTTCCGTTCATGAGCAATTTGATTCAACGCGAGATCGTGTACCGTTTACTGCGGGGCCCGCAGGCGGATCGTCTCCGCGGAATCGCTACGCTCGGTGATCAAGCCCACAGAACAGCCAAAGCGATCGCGTGGCTCAGGGCCAACTACGCGAAACCACTCCGTGTTGAAGAACTGGCCGAGGTTGCGCGGATGGGAGTGTCAACGCTGCATCATCACTTCCGTTCCTTAACTGCGATGAGCCCGCTTCAATATCAAAAGCAGCTTCGATTAGTGGCCGCACGCGACCGAATGCTCATCGACGGAATCGACGCAACCAGCGCCGCGTTCGAAGTCGGATACGAAAGCCCGAGTCAGTTCAACCGCGAGTACAAACGATTCTTCGGGCAACCACCAATACGCGACATCAAAACACGCCGGTTCTCAGAGTCCACAACGGTTTCGCACTTGAGGAACTCGTTTATATGAAGTCCAATCGAACAGTATATTCGCGGTACCCCGACGGTACACTCTGGTGGTTTCTTTCGGCATTCTTACAGGATCCAACTGAGCGACCCGGGCCTTGTAAATGCTACGTGAACTTCAACGCCGTTCTTCTTCTTCCACGGCGGTAACATAGGTTCTCAATGGAAGGGTTCATCCCAGACAGGCGTGCCGTTACCTTTTGGAAAAGTCATCATTTCCCCAGTATCCCGCATCTCATCTGGCCGAAGGCGATCTGATTCGTGTGGCCGAGTTTGCTGTAAGCTGCACCGCAAATATTACGAGCGTCACAATTCAAACAAAAATAAGAACTGCGATGCGTCGATCAATCAGCGTCGGCGTGCAGACGACGCCAGTATCGGCTAACGTTGCGCACAATTTCTTACTCTTTCGACCGTGCCGTAAACGTGCCATACCACTTGATACCGAGTGCGCTAAATCGCGCCTTTTCAATACTGCTTCCAAATGCTTCCGTGCGGGCCTGATTAGCGGCAACTTCTTGAAAAGAATGGTGAGCGCGGTAGGAATCGAACCTACAACCTACTGATTAAGAGTCAGTTGCTCTGCCAGTTGAGCTACGCGCCCCTGATGCGATGGAAGGGAAAGATGAACGCTTCCAGGAAGACCTTATCAGTTTAACACAGCTGATTTCGCAGTTGCTGTCCAGACACTGTGGTCGTCGGTTCGTTGATGACTCACTTCTTTGTTGCTAATTGCAAGCAACACGGAATCAGCCCCATTCCGGACATCGCTCCGGAGGGTCACGCACATAATGATCAGTCGTCTCTATCCGGACGGCAAGTTCATCCCGCCACAGATCATGTGCGATAAATGTTGTCATGATCACGGGATTCCAGTGTGCCGGCTGTGGAGAGTGGAATGAAACCACAGTCGATTCTTCCGCCGGCAGCAAGCAGAGTTATGTGGAAGATTGCCAGGTTTGCTGCAAGCCGAATGTATTGCAGGTCTGGTGGGACGCGAGCGCGGGAGAATATTTGATTCACGCGGAATTGGAATGATGACTGGGTAAGGAATCCAGCGATGTGCGCGCGTGATCTATGTGGGTGAGTACTCCAGGCATGTGTCCGTATGCGGCACAGGCTCCGGAGGTGCAGATACTGAAGTTTCGAATAAGAAAACATTTTTTTCAGCAAATTGCAGTCGTGCTCTCTTCCGCAACTATGCCAGAAAACCAGATTTCATAGCAGGCGCCGCAATTCGGCACACTCGAGACATCAACACCAGGGGGAGCAATCTGCAAGGTTTGCCAAACCCCTTTGGCGCAAACCTATTATCGTGCCGGAAATAACATGGTCTGCGGTCGCTGCGCGGACCGAATCAGGCGCGAGATGCCACAGGACAGCCATGCTGCCTTTGTGCGCGCAATCTTGTGCGGCCTGGTAGGTTTTGCCATCGGGCTCGTGATTTATGCAGCATTTGCTATCGCTACTGGAATCACCATTGGATATCTTGCTCTGGCTGTGGGCTTCATCGTGGGTAAAGCCATGATGATTGGATCCAGGGGAGTCGGCGGACGGCGATTTCAGATCGCTGCCGTGCTGCTGACGTATGCCGCCGTCTCTATGGCTTCCGTACCCATCGCTATCCACAACATGGAGAACCAGCCGCACCAGCGGTCGACTGCGCAGTCGCAAGTGGCGCCGAAAGACAGTTCGTCGCCGACGCAAGACAACTCTGCCGGCGAAGCTTCGCAGGAGAATGGCTCAAATGCGAACGCCACTCCACCGAAGAAAGTGACAATGGCCGGCGCCATCGGTACGCTCACAATGATTGGTCTTGCTTATCCCTTTCTGGAACTGACTGAGGGAGCCTACGGCTTAATCGGGTTGGTCATATTGTTCGTAGGTATGCGTTTTGCCTGGAAGATGACCGCTGGCCGGGGCAATGTCAAGGTTGAAGGGCCATTTCAACTCGCCGACGCTGCTTCAGCGTAGACTATACAAAGAAGGAACAGGCCCGCTGAAGCCGTGTCAACGTTTACTACTGAACTGAATCAAACCTGCAAGCGTTGCGCCCAACTGCTGGAGCCCGGTGCATTGGCATGTCCCGCCTGCAAGAGCCTGGTCCATGCGGAAGAGATGGAGCGCGGAGCGGCGCGCGCACGCGCACTGGAGGCAAGCAGGGATTTTCAGCAGGCACATCAGGCATGGCAGTCAATCCTGCCGTTGCTGCCGCCGGAATCGAAGCAGGCAGAATGGATCCGGGAGCACCTGCGTGAGCTGGAACTGGCTGCCGCAAATGCTCATCGTCCGCAGCAGCCTGGCGCAAAGAGCTGGTGGGCAAAACGTCTGGCTCCGCTGGGAACGTTGGCGGTGATTCTGGCCAAGGCCAAGACATTTCTTTTTGCCATTTTCAAACTGAAGTTCTTGTTCAGCTTCGCCGCTTTCATTGGCATTTACTGGGCGGCATGGGGGCCGCGTTTCGGCATAGGCTTCGCCGTGCTCATCCTCATTCATGAGCTTGGGCATTTTGTGGAAATCAAGCGGCGCGGCCTTCCAGCTGAGATGCCGGTTTTCTTGCCTGGTTTGGGCGCATACGTGCGCTGGCAGGCCATGGGCGTGAAGCAAGAGACTCGCGCAGCAGTAAGCCTCGCCGGACCGCTGGCAGGTTTCTTGTCCGCAGCCGCATGCGCAGTCGTCGGGCTAAAGACAGCCGATCCAATCTGGTTGGCGCTCGCCCGCACAGGCGCGTGGCTCAATATCCTGAATCTCATCCCGGTCTGGGTGCTCGACGGAGCGGGCGCCATGACGCCGCTGAATGTCATGGAGAAGAGCCTGGTTATGCTGGTGGCCGCAGGCCTGGGCTACGCGACCGGCGAAGGCGTTTTCTATTTTGTGGCTGCGGGAACACTGTTGAATGTTATCGTGGCTATTTTCGCCCACAGGCCGGTGCCGGGTGCCACGGTGTTGCGGCTCAACCTGGATCAACCAGGGCAGGCGGTGCAGAGCAGCGGAGCATATGCTCCGGCTGCGCACGCGCCACGAGTGGGAAGTCCGTTGATTACGGCTTACTTCGTTGCCGTGCTCACCGCGCTTGGAGCGGTACTATACCTGTTGCCGGGACACGGTAGCGGCCTTCCATAAGCAGCACTCTATACACTCCTGCTGGCTCCTTCCAGCATGTTTTCTGAATCATCACACCGGGCAGTTAGAATGGAGCCATAGTTATGGCCCAGCAGAACAATTCCGCAGATGCAATAGTGATCGGCGCCGGGCCCACCGGCATGGCTTCTGGCATTGAGGCCCAGCGAGCTGGATTCAGCGTGATCCTGATTGATAAAGGCTGCCTGGTGAATTCACTGTTTCACTACCCGGCAAACATGACCTTTTTCACTACGCCGGAGTTGCTCGAGATCGGCAACATCCCTTTTTCCAGCGCCCACCAAAAGCCGACGAGGCAGGAAGCGCTGGAGTACTACCGCAATGTGGCGCAACACTACAAGCTGGATGTCCGCCAGTACCAGCAAGTGCTGACGGTGACTGGGTACGACAGCGCATTTCTGATCACCACTCGTGACCGCAACGGCAAATTGCATGAGTACAATGCCCGCAAGATCGTGGTGGCAACCGGATATTACGACCGGCCCAATTACATGAATATTCCCGGGGAAGAGCTCACCAAGGTAATGCACTATTATCGCGAGCCGCACCCTTACTACGATACGGATGTGCTGGTTGTGGGGGCCAAAAACTCGGCCGCCATTGCCGCGCTGGAGCTCTGGCGGCGCGGCGCTCGAGTGACGATAGTGCATCGCGGGCCGGGGATTCACCAGAACGTGAAATATTGGATCAAACCGGACATTGAAAACCGGATCAAGAACGGCGAGGTTGCGGCCTATTTCAACACCTGCCTTCTGGAGGTAATGCCTGAGACGGTGAGGATCAGAACGTCACAGGAAGAGAAGGTGCTGAAAAATGATTTTGTATTTGCGCTGACCGGATATCATCCTGACTACCAATTTCTTGAGGCGCTGGGAATCGAGTTAACCCATCCGGAAATGCGTCCAGTGTGCGATCCATCGACTTTCGAGAGCAACGTTCCCGGCATTTATGTTGCGGGAGTGATTGTGGCCGGTTCGCGAACCAGTGAAATCTTTATTGAGAACGGCCGCTTCCACGGAGAGCGGATTGCCGCGGACCTTAAGGTAAAATTACCTACTCTGAGCGCCGCAGATTCCACCATGTAAGCAAACCGTGAGCGCCGGGTCGCTTTCATTTAAATATCTTCTTCCAGATACTCCATGACAGCGTGAAGATTATTTTCTTCCAGGAAAATCCCGGGCAAACGGACCCTGCCTTCAGTTTCGGCGCGCTTGGCGGCGGACTCCGCGACAGGGAGATCCACCCTCATTTCTTCATGCATGAAAGGAACAACCTCATCGTTATCGACGCGGGCCACAAATGTGCCGCCCGCGTTCTGCTCAAACATGATCTGGTAGGTTATGGGTTGCCCATCGAGCTTCATGATGTCCAGAGTGCCAAGCGGCATGTACGTTCCTCCAGGAGTGCGGTCCGGGTTCCGGCTGATTTATTAGTCTCCGTCGAAAAGTTTAAACGCCGTATTAAGGGTTGCGCAAACCTGTGTTGCCTGGAGACATCGCAGAGAAGGCGAATCCCGGGCCTGTTTTTGCAGCCCACCTCCGGAATGGGACCAGCATCAGATTCAGATAACTACCGTGCTGACGCTCTGTTCCCCTCACAATCGTTCGGTGTCTTGTACGGTTTGGGAAGATTCAGACTACACGGACGGGAGAAGAGTAAGAACATGAAACGCATTGCAATTTTAAGTGCTTTGGCGCTTTGTTTAGCCATGATCGCACCCAAGGCGTCAGCGCAAGATAGTGACACTAAAAACCACGGTAACTTCGGGGTCTATCTCGACTATACGCGGTTAGGCGGAATCCAGGGCGCACATCCCAACATGTTCGGAGTGGGTGGGCGTCTGGGCGTGAACGTAAATCCGCACATCGTGCTGGAAGGCGAAATGGCCTACGATTTTGAGCGTAACATTACCAGCACCACCACCGGCATTACCAATGTAAACCGTTCCAGCTTGCGGCTGCTGCATGGCTTGTTTGGTCCCAAGATCCAGACCACGGGCCCAGTGCGGGTATTCGCGCTCCTGAAGGGCGGTTTTGTGAACTTTGGTGTTGGCGGGGCCGCCACGGCCGGGACCATCAACAACCAGATTGGCAACATTGTTGACGGCAATACGGATGGCGTGTTCTATCCGGGCGGCGGCGTTGAACTCAACGTTGGCTGGCTGGGCCTCCGTGCTGAAGCCGGCGACGAAATTATGTTCTTGAACAATGGCACTCAGAACAATCTGCGCATCACAGTTGGACCGCAAATTCGCTTCTAAAGAAAAGGACTGCGGTCTCAAGAGCAGTAGTGACAACGAAAAGCAGCTCTCCGGAGCTGCTTTTCTGCTGTATTCTTGCCTGTAAGAACTGAAGTGCCGCTTGGAACCCAGGGAACACAGCCTTCACCCGCTTCTGGCAATCGCTGCCGGCTACGTACTCATTATGGTTACAATCTGGAGCCCGCGTTCTGCACAGCGCTGGTTATTCTGGATTGATGCCGGATTTTTCTTCTTCGCCGCCCTGCTGGCATTCCGTAGACAGCCGGTTGAGTTTCCGCGGCTCGATTTCAGCGTAGTGGTAATAGGGGCCGGGACCGCGTTGGCTTGCCTGATGGTTCTGGTGGCAGCCCAACTTGGCACATTGCACGGTCTTTTCGGTACGCGCCGCCCTTTGCTCCACGCCGGCATGTATTTGATCTGGGCCGTTGTGCAGCAATGGATCCAGCAATGCTTCTTTTTTGTCCGGCTGGAACGCCTACTCCATCATGGCGTGCTGGCCAGTTTTACCGCAGCGGTGATGTTTGGTCTGGCCCACCTGCCGAATCCCGTGCTGGCGCCTTTAACTTTTCTTGGTGGCTGGCTGCTGAGTGAGTTGTACCGGCGCTATCGCAGCGTGCTGCCGTTAGGGGTTGCTCACGGTCTGGTGGGACTCGCCATCGCTCTTTCCTTTCCCGATCACATTAATCACCACATGCGTGTTGGACTGGGATATTTGCTTTACCGCGGATGAGAACGGAGGCGCGGAACAGCGCGCCTCAGGCACAATCCGACTTTAACCCCCTCGCGTTTAGTTGACCTTCAGAGTTGCCGTGGTGCTCAATGCCGTCGGTTCACCCTGGATTAGGTGCAATTACCGAGCCACTCCGAATTGGATCGCCATACGAGAGGCTTTGCCGTCGCATCGCTTCGATCCTCGGAGCAAGCTGAAAAACCAGCTACTTGGGAACTGCCCGTTCAGAAGCGGCAATCAGTTGCACTGGGTTCGTAAGGAGATGCAGTGGAAAACGCGAGACCCTAGAAAAGAGCTGCAAATGAGAAACGAGCTGCAAATGTTTTCAGTTCGGTATCAAAGCTTCGCTATAAAGGATTAAGAGCAGCTTATTGGGCAATGCCCAACAGACCAGTGCTTTCCGCCTGCTCGTGAGCATGATAGGACGACCGCACCAGCGGCCCGCTTTCCACGTGGCGGAAGCCCATGTGCAAGGCCTCGCGTTTTATGAACGCGAACTCGTCAGGCGTGTAATAGCGCGTGATGGGCAAATGGTCTTTGGATGGGCGCAGGTATTGACCGACGGTAAGAATATCCACTTTGCGGGCCGTGAGGTCGCGGAAGACTTCCAGCAGCTCCTGCATGGTCTCTCCGATGCCAACCATCAACCCCGTTTTTGAAACCATTCCCGGAGCAAAGCGCTTTACGTTGCTCAGCAGGTCCAGAGTGCGCTGATAACGCGCGCCGGAGCGGACTGATCGGTAAAGGCGTGGCACGGTCTCTGTGTTGTGGTTCAATACTTCAGGTTTGGCATCAAGGACAATTTGCAGGCAATCTTCACGGCCCTGAAAATCAGGAATCAGAACTTCCACCTGACAGCCGGGAACCTGGTCATGGATCTGACGGATCGTTTCGGCGAAGATCCGGGCTCCGCCCTCATTGTCATCGTCTCGATTCACGCTGGTTACGACCGCATGCTTGAGTCCCAGAGTGGCCACAGCTTCAGCAACGCGGCGCGGCTCGTCCCAATCCAGCGGCTCAGGCTTGCCTTTGGGCACAGCACAAAATCCGCAACGCCGGGTGCAGAGATTCCCCAGCAGCATAAAGGTGGCAGTTTTGTGGTTCCAGCACTCGCCGATATTGGGACACTGGGCAGATTCGCAAACCGTATGCAGGTCCAGAGTGCGCGCCAGGCGCTTCAGGTCATGGTAATTGTCACCCATGGGCGCGCGTGCCCGCAGCCATTCCGGCTTGGGCTGTGGCCGCCGGGGCGCAAGGTCAATCTGGACGAGTTCTACAGGACTGGCCATAAGCTGCTGATGCTTCTATTGTACAGATCTCCCCGCCTTTTCTATTGATTCAGTCACTCCGGTAACTTTCACCAGGCCCGATTTCCTGCTTATATTCGGGATCAGACACATTCCATGGGTGAAATCTGGAAATTCGGTTATGAGCGATTGCATGAAGCCTTTTTGCCATTGCAGCGCTTTAACGCCTTCATTGCGTCTGCGCTCACGCTGGTAAGCGGCTTCTGTTCGTCGCGGCCGTTGCGGTTGCTTTGCCTGTCAGTTGCGGTTTTGCTGTTTCTAGCTGTTGCCGCCGATTTTGCACGCTCGCTCCTCGATCGCGAGCCGAACGGCGCACCTGAGACGAGCCGCTACAACCTTCCTGTAACTCCGCCACAAGTCTTTCTCACTGCGATTGTGGCGTGTGTCTATGCGGTAATGATGTTGATTGGGCTGAGCACAGCCGTGACTTCGTCAGGGATAGCATTCTTCGTGATCTCGCCGGGAATTCTAGTTCTGTCATCGCTTGCCGCCTGGCATAACGTAAGGCTGTGGTATCGCGAGGGCGAGGATTATGAGCAAGTGCTGCAGGAAGAAGAGGGGCAATCCCATAAACTGCATATTCCGCCAGTTCGCTAGAATCGGATGCCGGCGTTCTCGAACTCAGGCTGAGGCAAAGCTTGGTTGCGCAGCTGGGCTCCTCTCCAGATCAAAGAAGCGATTGTGGGGAAGCGCCAGGCTCAGATAACGCCCGTCCAAGTGGAGCATCAACCACTTCTCCACAAATTCATCCAGAGACTCCTGTACCCACGGTTCATCTCCGAACATGGTCGAGATCTCTTTCGCAGTGCGCGCGTCAGCGCAGTACTCGTACAGGGCAGCGGCTCCATCTTCGTACTGGTGGGTCTGCACCTGCGGTCCGCGGCCGTCTTCAATCAGAATCATCGTCCATCCCTTTTTGTAGGTCATGAAAGGCCGGTGGCCCGATGTCCAGCGTTCACGCCATTGATCTACGGAGTCAAATACCGTCTGATACACCGCCTCGCTGACCGTTCCCGCCATGTCGTGGCTGAAGAAATAGGAAATCCTCGGCAGATCAAACTTGCCTTTGGGAAAAAGATATTCGTAGCATTTGAACGGCGTGAGCTGCGAGATCAATTGAGACTTGGGATCGGTGAACATGGGCGATCCGCGGTCTGCGCGTGCCATCACTGCGGCATACGGAGGCTGAAGGTGCGGGATTCGCGCCATGACTTCGCACTGGCTGCGGTAGTCTTCCTCCGTTTCATTGGGGAAACGGCACAGGATATTGTAGGTAACGTCCAGGCCGTAGTAGGTGCACCACTTCACCAGTTCAATGTTCCGCATGCCCGTGGTGACCTTCCTCATGCTCTTGAGAATGTTGGTGGAGAAGCTTTCCACGCCGGGCAAAATTGAGAGCAGGCCGCCCCGCTGCATACGAGCAAGCTGGGTGCGAGAGAAATTCGGCCGGACTTCGTAGTGCACCTGCAGGTCGCAATTTCCGGCACGCAGCTTTCCGAACAATTTCTCAATGTATTCGGGCGCCAGGATGTTATCGATGGCGAAAAAGCGGAACCAGCTATAGCGTCGCGAGAGAATATCGAGCTGCTCAATTACGTTTTCCACGCTTTTGGCGCGGTACTCCATGCCTGAGCGGTTGAGCCCGCAGAAGGTGCAATGGTTCTTTTCACCCCACCAGCAGCCGCGCGATGTTTCAATCGGCAACAGCAACTCGCGTGCCTGTTCACTGGACGTGTATCCGCACTGGCTGCGCGCGTAAAAATATTCGTCGAAATCCGGAACCGGCGCGTCATTCATGGAGAGGAAGTTGGCAGCGCGCCCGGCGTATTGCACAGCACCATTGGAGTCGCGCCACATGATTCCGCGCTGGCCTTCCATGCTTTGTCCCGCGTACAAGCGATGCACAAATTCGGGAAACGATACTTCAGCATCGCCACAGTGAACGTAATCAATCTGTGGGCAGCCCTTCATGATCTCGCCGGCAATATCGTCTTCCATGCTGCCGCCGCCCAGGATGATGGGAATTTGTGGATATTTATTCTTAAGAGCCCGGGCCAGCGCCAGACTCGACTGTAACTGCTGGTAAACCACGGTGAAGCCAATGAGCCCGAACCTGCTCCAATCCGTGCAGTTCACGCACCAATCGATGAACTGAGGAGCATCTACTTCGCGCAGACGCACCAGGTCCTGGGGCGTGCAGCCGGCATTGCGGCAGAGTCCTGTCACAGATTCGGCATGTTCCTCAAAATACTCTGCTACATCGTTGTTGGCTTCTTCGCCGAAAGCCGCTTTTGACCAGATCCATTCCCCCATCAGTGTGGGCCACACTTCAGCCAGGCTTTCACTGAGCCGCCAACCAATCTGATCTCCCAGATACATGAACAGGGAAAATGTCTGCGCTGGAATACCGGCATTCTCAAGGACAGGCTTTAGCAGTGCCAGTTGGATGGAAGGGATTCCGGCAGACAGCGAAGGCATGCTTACCAGAGCTACAGGCTTAGGTTCCATAACTGCTCTCAGATCCACTTCGCGTGCCATGGACTGCGAAATGGCAGAAGGAAAGTATAGTCCCGCGCCTGCGATGCAAGACAAAAATCTCAGGCGCGTGGTGAATTGCGAAATGGGTACTGTTAAAAGCAGAACTAAGGCAGAGGTGCGTTCAATTGGAAGTCACAGCGTGTGGAGGTACGCTACCACGTCCTGTATTTCCTGCCCTGACATCTGGTTACCGAAGGCTGGCATCATATTTCTGCCCTGAACAACGGACTGGATTACGTGCTCATCCGTAGCAGTCAAGCCGCTGGGAAGATACTGCTTTTTCAGCACGCCTTTGAGGCCAGGCCCTTTATCACCATGGGCGGAATAAGCAGGATGGCAACCCTGACAATAGATGTTGTAAACACGGCGGCCCTGCGCCTGCTGCGCATTCAAGCCAAGTTCGGCATCGGACATTTTTTCCTTGTCCTTCCCACAGCCGGCGAGCAGCACAATCAGGACACAGGAAAGCAGAGCGAGTATGGACGCTTTCAGCATCAAATGACTATTATGTCTGTAGTGCAGCGATTTGCAAATCCTTGCTCGCTGATCCTTTACTGCCATGGGAATCAAGATCAAGCGCGCTTATGACAAACCTTCACTCTCTGATGGGCTGCGCGTCCTGGTGGACCGGTTGTGGCCGCGCGGGATGAAGAAAGAAGAAGCGCGTATTGATCAGTGGCTCAAGAATCTTGCCCCATCAGACACGTTGCGCAAGTGGTACCACTCCACTGACAACTGGCCAGCGTTTAAAAAGCGCTACTTCAAAGAGCTTTCCACGCCTGAAGCCAGTGAAGACCTCATGACGTTGTACCAGTTGATGAATGATTCTGACGAGGTCACGCTCATTTATTCCTCAAAAAATACTGAGCGCAACAACGCGGTGGCGCTCAAAGAACTTCTCGACGGAATGAAGAAGCCTCCTTCCAGCAGCGGACCCGCCAGAGCCGCCGCCATTCCTGGCCGCATAGCCAAACGCCGTTCGGGTTAAAGCGACCCATGATCATCCGACCGCTTGATCCGCTGGCGCAGGCCGCATCCGAAGCAGAGTTTATTCCTGCGTGGCGCGCCGTGGAGCGCTTGCAACGCACCCCTTGCGAAAGCTGCTGGATGATTACGCAACCTTCCCACGCCGCTCTGGCGGGCGATATTGCCGCAGCATTGTGTGACCCGCGCATTCCCAAACTTGAGGCCGATCTGGTCCGCGCCATTGCGCTGCACGATGCCGGCTGGGGCATGCCGGATGCGCAAGCCGTGATGCGCAGCCGAGCCGCACAGCAGAATGCGCCCAGATCTTTTCTCGAGGTCTCGGTCCAGGAGTTCCTGGTTGCATGGACGCAATCCATCGAAGTTGCCCTATCCGCGTCTCCCGCGGGCGGCTACATGGTAAGCAGGCATTTCTGGCGGCTGGCGGAGCACCGAATCAACACTGCAGAAGACGCACCGCCTGATCGCAAACGGTTGCAGGATTTTTTGGACTCAGAAGCTGAACGACAGAAAAAACTCAGTGCAAAACAAGGCCGGTCCGTTGACGAACTGGAGGCATTAGCTGATGTGCTGCAGTTCTGTGATCTCATGTCGTTGTATTTGTGCAGCGGAGCACAAGCAAACGTTGAGTTTCCTGAATACTTCGGCGACAGAGTGAAGCTCACTCCTGCGAGTGATAGCTTTCATCTTGATCCGCCTCTCATCGGGGCAGGAACGGAATTCTCCGTGGCTGCCTTGCGACATCCCGCGATCAAGGGAGAATCTGGCCGTCAAATCGGTTTTCGAGTTTCGTAAGCGCCCGGTTGCCGATCAACTCCACTTTAGTGCATCTTCATCCCAGCCATGTCGCCGTGATCGTGATGTTCGTGATCCCCCTGGGTAGGCTTGTCTTTGAGTTGACGCTCCACAGACCAGATTTCGTCGGGCGTCTTCTCCCAGGGGTAAACGTGCACCATCCAGCCAAAGATGTGAGGCATAAAAGTGCCTCCAGCGGCGTCGCATTCTTCGCGCGTGGTGATGGAGCCGTTCAGGCCGAAGCGCGGATGCTTGCCCAGCATCTCGTAAGCATGCCCCTTTGGTGGCCGGCACATGTTGACGTGCTGGTGCCATTGCGCCACGCTCAGCGGGACTCGCTCGTTTAACTGCTGTTCCGTAAAGTTGACCGGAGCTGTATACATGGCGCCGATCAGTTTGTAATCATTGCCATGCTTCTCGTAAAGCAGCGACGTCGGCTTGGTTGGATCAAATTCAAACGTTGCGCCCATGGCATAAAGATAGTTGGTGAAGTGGTACATCTTTTGGGGAACGTTGGGCAGGAAGATCTGGTATCCCTCGGCGAGGGCATTGTTGTAGTCGCGATATTTTTCCAGCGCCGGTCGCACCGCCTCTACCACTTTCTCCCCCCGTTCACGGTCTCCCGGTTGCGGATCACGCAGAGCGCTCATGTGCATATGGCCGTCCATGTGCTCGTGATGGTGATGGCTCATGGCCTGCGTGGTCGCATTCATGTCGCCCTGAGCGGCTGCGGGCTCCTGCGCTTGCGGGTAAACTCCCAGCATGGCGCACGCCGCTAAAATTATTAGATGTCTCATCAGTCTTTTCCCCAGTGATCCTGGCCCAGAATAACCAAACCCGATGGAAACCTAAAAGTTACTAACTGATCGGTGGAGAAGGCCCATTCCAGCCTCGATAAGGAAAACTTTATCAAGAATCCAGGGTTAGAACAGCCGAAAAAGGGGGAACCTGGTGCCGAACCATCTTCATCGCATTTTGACGCTTGCAGCCGCAACGGCCATGCTGTTGCCCATCGGCGCGAAAGCCCAGCAGTCTGACCAGCAGCAGCCGGACAAGAATCAATCGCAGACGCAGAGCAATGACTCCACGCAATCGCAGCCGGACGCTCCGCAACGCGGCCATGGGATGCGCGGACTGGGGCGCGGCCAGGGCATGGCAGCCATCGCCCAAAAACTCAACCTGACGGACGAACAGAAACAGCAGTTCCGCCAGATCCACCAGCAGATGATGAAGCAGGCCCGGACCATCCACACGGACAGTTCGCTCACGGCCAATCAGAAACGCGATAAGATGCAGCAGTTGCGCAAGCAGTCGCACCAGCAGATGTTCAGTATCCTGACGCCGGAACAGAAAGACCAGATAAAACAGCTTCGCGAGCAGCGCCAGAAGGAAATGCAGGAAAAAAATAAAGGCAAAAGCTCCGGTGACCGGGCCTCGGCTATACCTGCCAGCAGCGCAGCCGATGACGACGGTCCCTTCGCCGGCATGAGCGATGATGACAGACCCGGCATTTAAACCTGCTGAAGGATTTTGAGTACCCCGATTTTGTTTGAGTACTCCGATCTTAAGGAGCAACGGAATACCTTCAAGCAGCGCTATTCGCTATACTCTTGCTCAATGCCTTCCTACATTGACTGGGCCCGCAGCGTCTGTCTCGCTCTGCCGAATACAACGGAGAAGATCCAGTGGGTGCATGATCTGCTTTTCTGCATCGGTGGGAAGATGTACTGCGTGGTCAACCTTGAACCCGGACTGGGCCCAACCAAAATTGCTCTCAAGTGCACGCCGGAGCGCTTTGCTGAACTGGTGGAGATTGAAGGGATTATCCCGGCTCCTTACATGGCGCGCAATGACTGGGTGGCTTTTACCAAGATCGAAGCTCTACGCCGGGACGAAATCAAAAATTTGATTCACCGTTCCTACCAGCTTGTACTTGAAAAGTTGCCGAAGAAGCTGCAACTGGAATTGGCGAGCAGCAAGCCCCAGCGAGGCAGCAAAGCAAAAAAGAAAGCCCGCCGGGCTACTGCGAAATAAGTTTTTCTGCCGCTGCTTTGCCTGACTTGATGCAGTCAGGAATGCCCACTCCATGAAATGAATTGCCAATCATCTGCAACCCCGGCATGTCAGCCAGAATTTTCTCCATTTCGGCTACGCGTTCCAGATGTCCGGTGGAATACTGCGGCAGCGCGCAATCCCAGCGGTAAATCTGCGCGAACAGCGGTGTTTCCCTCACCTGCAAAATCTCTTTTATCTCGGCCAGCATGGTGGAAAGCAACCAGTGGTCGGATTGAGTGATAAGGTCCGGCACGCGCGAGCTGGAAACAAAGCAGCGCAGCAGGGAAGCGCCTTCAGGAGCGCGAAAGGGAAACTTCCGGTGCACAAAGGTACAGGCAAGCATCTTGCGGCCGTCCGTGCGTGGCACCAGAAATCCGTGGCCCGCAGGGAGAGTAATGGGCCGGTCATAGCCAAGCACAACAGCGGCTGAAGAACTGTATTTGATCTGCCTCAGCCCATTCACCAGCTCTTGATTCATCTCATGCAGAAGCGTGGCCGATGTTTGAGCAGGCGTTGCCAGTATCACTGCGTCAAACGGCTCGCTGCGCGATTCGGTCTTCACCACCCAGCCCGCTCCACAACGCTCAATCGCCGTCACAGTTTGCCCCAGGCGAAAATTGTCCAACGGCAGCGCCGATGCTGCAGCATTCACCATCTCCTGCATGCCGTTCCTGATCGAAGTAAACAGCGGCTGCGCCGGAGCGCTCCACTTTGTTCTCGCCTTTCTAGCCTTCAGGGTCGCGCGTACCAAGCTGCCTGATTCGCGTTCCATCTCAGCAAAACGCGGCAGCACTGCGCGAACGCTCATCTGGTTGGCATCGCCGCCGTAGACTCCCGCCAGTAGAGGTTCGGCCACGCGGTCCACCATCTCCTGGCCAAAGTGGCGGCGCACAAAATCGGCTACCGATTCATCCCCATTGTGAGTTCCAGCCGGGGAAAACCACTCTTTTGCCATCCCCAGCTTGGTTGCCCAGGAAAACAGCGGCGAGGTTGCCATGGGCATGACGCGTGTTGGCACCATGAACTCAAGTCCGTCTGGGATCGGTACCAGCCTGTCGTGGACCACGATGTAAGTCTTGCGATCGGCGTCGCTGGAACTGATCAACTGGTCAGCGATGCCCAGGTCGCGGCAAAACTCGGCGCCCGCGGGTTTCATGGTCAGGAAGGAATCTGGACCGGCTTCCAGCACATATCCATCGCGCTGCTCGGAGCGGATAACACCACCCAGACGTCCTGATTTTTCCAGCAGCAGCCAATCGAGGGCTGCACCGTTGCGACGTGCTCGTTCCAGATAAAAGGCGGCCGCAAGGCCGGCAATGCCGCCTCCAATGATGGCAATACGCTTCATCGTGATGGCGAGAGCGCTCCTGCTGCAACTCCCAGCCGGCTTGAAGCCAGGCTGGCCAGAGCGGCAATCAACGTGGGCGAATCATTCAGCGACTCAGGCCGCCACAGTTTCATTCCTTCATCGGTGGCAAACTGCCGGAAACCGATATCAATGTCGTAGAGAATTTCCACGTGGTCGCAGACAAATCCAATAGGCGCAATCACCACGCTCTTGTGGCCCTGCTTCTTACATTCCAGGATGGCCGATTCCACCGTTGGTCCAAGCCATGGCCCGCCAGACATTCCCTGACTTTGAAACGCAAATTGCCGCAAGTCATTGGTGAGCCCGGGAATTTGTTCTCCTACCAGGCGCGCCGTTTCTTTGGCCTGCTGCTCATACGGGTCACCCGCCTGAATGGTGCGTGTAGGTACACTGTGCGCGGTAAATATCACCGGCGCGGGACGCCCCAGAGCTTCGCTTGCGCGCCGCCACGCCGGCTCAAGCCGCTCTGCGAAGGCCTGAATCAATCCCGGATGGTCATGCCAGGATTCGATGAACTCTACCGCGATCTCCGGGTTCATTTCGGCCATCAAGGCCCTGCGATACAGGCCGGTGCTGGTGGAGGAATTTTGAGGCGCCAGGCAAATGGCCAGCACCTGCTCCACCCCGTTGGCCATCATCTCTTTCACAGTGTCTGCAATGAATGGTCTCCAGTTGCGCATGCCCAGGTAAACCGGAAAAGAGACCAGTTTCTGCAGGCCTTCAGCCTGCTTGCGCGTCAGTTCCGTCAGAGGAGATTTGCCGATCAGGGTGTAGCGATGCCGCACTTCTTCAATAACGGCTTCCGGGACGGGCCGGCCTCCGGTGATGGATTTCATGAACTCAGGAATCTGATCGGGGGAATCAGGGCTGCCGTGGGCCAGCAGCAACACTGCTGCTTTTTGCGAACTCATCGTACTGCTCCCTCCACTCCTTTATGCGACGCACTCTCACGTGCTGGAGATTTGCCACCGCCATACTTCACGCTCAATTCTCTTACAAAATCCACGAGGCCGCGCACGTTATCCACGGGTGTCTCCGGCAGAATTCCGTGTCCGAGGTTGAAGATATGTCCGGGACGTCCTCCCGCCTGCCGTAATACCGCGTCTGTCCGCTTGCGCAGCTCGTTCTGCTCTGCGAACAGCAGCACCGGATCGAGGTTACCTTGCACTGCGCCGCGAAAGTTCAGGCTGCTCCATGCCTGGTCCAGCGGAAAACGCCAGTCCACGCCAATCACTTCCGCTCCGGTCTCTTTCATGGAAGGAAGCAGCGTAGCCGTATCAGTGCCGAAATAAATGATGGGAACTTTGGTTCTCTGCAGCGTGCGAACAAGATCGGTCGCGAACGGCAGCACGTACTCACGATAATCTTCCACACTCAGGCAGCCAACCCAACTATCAAAGATCTGCAGAGCGTCTGCTCCGGCTGTAACCTGCTCGGCTGCATAGGCCGCCAGCACCTGCACCAGTTTTTTCATCAGCTGCTGCCAGGATCCGGGGTCGGTGTACATCAGTCTTTTGGTGTGAATGTAGTTGCGCGATCCGCCGCCCTCAATCATGTAACTGGCCAGTGTAAATGGCGCGCCGCAAAAGCCGATGACCGGCAGTCTGTCTCCAAAGTGTTTCGCTACCTTGCTGACCGATTCCGCCACGTAACCCAGCTCCGCAGCGCGATCCGTAATCAGCGCATCAACGTCTTTCTGAGTTCGCAGCGGACGTTCAATTACAGGCCCTTCGCCGGCTTCAAACCGGAAGGGAAGTCCCATGACTTCCAGCGGCAGCAGCAAGTCGGCGAAGATGATGGCCGCGTCCACATCCAGCTTCTCCGCCGCAGTGATGGTCACCTCAGCGGCGATCTCCGGGGTTTTGCAGATTTCCAGGATTGAGTGTTTTTTGCGCACGGCGCGGTACTCCGCCATGTAGCGGCCAGCCTGGCGCATCAGCCAGATTGGCGTTACATCCACGGGCTCACAGCGACAGGCGCGGACAAATCTTGAGTTGGGCGCGGACATTGTCTAAAAAGGTTAGCATAGGGAAGCGGGGTGGAATTCGGGCTTCGAGTGTTCAGGACGAAACTCTTGTAACTCCGCAAAAGACCTCCTTTCTATTCTCCCTGCCAGAGCCGTATGATGAGGCCCCATGAAGAAGAAAGCTTTGCTCTCCTGGAGCAGCGGAAAAGACAGCGCCTGGTGTCTCCACCTCTTTCGCCAGCAGGATCAATACGAAATCGTGGGCCTGCTTACAACTATCAATCGGGCGTTTGATCGCGTGGCCATGCACAGCACCCGTCGCCAACTCGTCGAGCTGCAGGCGGAAGCAGCGGGACTTCCTCTTATCACGCCTGCGCTGCCCTGGCCGTGTTCCAACGCCGAATACGAGCGCATCATGCAAGGCGTGTGCCGTACCGCCGTGGAACAGGGCGTGAGCGTCATGGCTTTCGGCGATCTCTTTCTTGAAGACATTCGCAGCTATCGTGAACGGCAACTCCAGGGCACAGGACTGGAACCGGTGTTTCCGCTGTGGCAGATTCCCACGCGCCAGCTCGCCGAGGAAATGATTGCCGGCGGCCTGCGCGCGAAACTCGTGTGCATTGATCCCAAAAAACTTTCTCCTGACTTTGCCGGCCGCGACTTTGATCACCAACTCCTTGCCGATCTGCCCCCAGACGTTGATCCCTGCGGCGAAAATGGTGAGTTTCATACCTGTGTCTATGCTGGTCCCATGTTCCGCCATGAAATCCACGTTTCCTGCGGTGAATGCATTGAACGCGATGGCTTTTGCTTTGCCGATCTCATTCCTGTCACTGCCGAGTGTTCGCGCAGCTCCTGAAACTTTCATTATTGAAGGCGCGGAGAAATCCAAAGGCAGTCTAATTTACCGTCAACTTCAGGAGGCGCCACGGTCTCGCATGGCTCCTCTTCACCGGCGCGTTGGGACTGCATATCCTGGGATGAAGCTCTTCGGCTTTCTTTCCATCTACAATCCGACAGTAGCCGCGCTTCGAGCACAGTACTCGTGGTTTCCATGCCGCAGTTTGACTTTAAATCCTTGCTCTGGGGATTGGTTTGTTGCCTGCTGATTCTTTTTACCTTGGCTCCGTTGTTCTTCCGCAACGTGCGCTGGGTGCGTCTGTTCGGATATTTCATGGCTGTGGCCCAGATCTTGAACGCAGCAGGTCACACGTGGGGTACCATCGCAGGCCAGACTGTGGCTTCCGTTCGCTTCCCCAGGCCAGCACCGGGCTTTTATTCTTCGTCTTTGCTGCTGAATCACTGCGCTGCATCTGAATCACGCTCTCTGTGCTACGCGCCCGCATTCGAAGTTCAGCATTGCACGACCTGGATGCGCTATATCCCTCGCTTCCAAAATCTCATGGCTTTGTGACTATGCTTAGCTGCTTAGTCAGTATCAAGCCTCCCCGGGCATTGAAGTGGGTAATGCGGCAAAGCCTGAATCCATGTTTTCTCGACTTGTCCGATAAAGACTAGTGAGTCAGATTGGAAGCTTTTGATTTTACAGGTACTTGGGTAGGTTGTTCGGGGCCAGTGTGTATGTGGTGTGCATGTTCGGGCTTATTCAGGTTCTCAGCGCGTTTCTGTGTCAACTGCTGCATGGTGGTTCTCAGCCGTTGAGGTGGAACGATGTGATAGCGCTGAAACACCTGTCGGCTTTCATGCCCACTGATTGCCATCACTTCCTTTTCAGGAATGCCAGCGTTCACCATCGCTGTTACAGCCGAACGACGAAGGGCATGGAAGCGAACACGTTTGCCTGCCAGATCGCACACGGCCAGCCAACGTTCACGAAAATCCTTGATCGCCTTTCCACTCTCACGGGTGAACACGTGATCCTCTTGGCTTTTGCTGCCAATGCAGGCTTTGACGAGTTCGAACAGTGTGTCATCGACCATCGGCAACACTCTGCCCTTGCCCGTTTTCGTTTCATTGGGGAAGAGAACAATAGTGCGTTCAAGCAGGTTCACGTTCTTAACGCGAAGATTCAGCAGTTCAGCATGACGCATTCCGAACGTGTAGGCCGTTTCAAAAATCGCTCGCAGCCACAGGCCACCAATCTGCAAACAGGCTTCTACGAAGTTGGGGTAGTCCTCGTCGGTGATGAAATCGGTGCAAACCGCTTCCGGCAACGACTTGGGAAACGGTGGTACTTGCCTGACTTCATCTGCCTGCAATGCATACCTGAATGCTTTTTTTATAACGTTCAGCTCGCGGTTCACCGACCCATTGGCTGCCCCCTCTTTCAAGCGGATCACCTGATACCGTTCAAGCAACGTATACGACACTTGATTGCAGCGAAGGTGCCCGAAGAATTGCTTGAGCGTGGTACGGGTGCCGCGACGATCCCGACCAGCGTGATCGGTGTGCCAGCGGGCTTTGAGAGCTGCCAGCGACGGCCGTTTGTTCTTCTGGTGATCGTTAAGCACATGCTGGTAAATTTCGGCCACCGTGATTTTGTCGGCATCGGGGTTGTAGGTGCCAGCGTTCACTTCCTGCAGGCGTTTCGTCAGCATGTTCTGTGCTTTGGTTTTATTGTCGGTGCCGGTGGATTCTCGAACGAGTTTGCCGTGCTGATGAAAGCTGATCCAGAAAAAAGGTGAACGAGGTCGGCTGTAAACCGACCCCGTGCCACGTGCTCTTTTTGCTTTAGCCATTAATTTACACCCCCGGCAGCAAGCGCTTTTCCGTCCACGGCAGGAACCGATTTCTTCGTTTTCTTGGTCGTCTTTTTGGTGGGCTTGGGTGCCCGTTTGCCTTTGCCAATCGCTCTCATCCCTTCACGTGGTGCCAGCGTTTTCACTTTGCCGTTTCCGTCTTTCCATGCCGTGGCTTTGCCGTTCAGCATATTCGAAGCGATGGCCCTCACAGGTTTGAAAGGATCATCTTTTTCCTTGCCCTTGATTCCCAGCGTCTGCCCAATCTGCTCGTAAGTTTTTCCTGCCTTCCAAAGCTGTTCGAACTTTGCGTAATTGATACGGTTGCGGGTTGATTTCTTGGCTGCCATCGTGTGTCTCGTTTCTGCCCATTGGGGCTTTGAATTTGACATCACGACGATCACGCGTTTCGCAAACTTCGCCAAGTACTGGTCGCGCCACGTACTGGAGTCGCTAACCGGCTTTTTATTCGCTGCTGGATCAGTTAACCCTTTCGCGGTTCTGTTTTGTGGGCCTCGATCCATCTATCTAAGTCAACGCGATCAAACAACAACCGCGAACCTTTCTTATCGCGAACGTGGGCAATCTCACTGGCCCAGACCATCCTGCGCAATGCCCACTCACCCTTCCCTAAATATCTGCTGGCCTGTCGCAACGTAAGCAGCCGTGCGTCAGGTGGGATTAATCGAGTTGTCTTCTTTTTTGCAGTCATATGCTCACCGGTGCCAACCGGGCACTAAGTTCCACCAAGCAGGAGCGGCCCGGGCAAACGGGGTATCCGGAAAGCTTCGTCGGGTGTTTGCTCGTAAAATGTAAACATGGAGAAATTGTCCGCTGAGACCCGCAGGCAACGTGCCCTGGCCGAAGCAGCAGATCACGTTAGGCTACACGGGCTCGATGACACTGCAGATAGGGCTTACACGATTGCGGTGGCGTGGGGCTTCGAAGATGATGAGGCCACGATCAACACGATCGCGCAGCATATGAAGGATGTGTTTGCCAAAAAGGGCAAGCTACCGCGTGTGCAAGCACCAAATGGACGGGGACGGGCTCGCTACGAGAGTCTGCGGAAGGCGCAACGGCAGGAATTGGGAAACAAGAATAGATAGCGAACGTTTACGGATACCCCAAGCTGCGATTGTTGCTCATGGCTGGATGACACAAAAAAGCAATGATGAGCAATTTATTAAGAACGTAAACGAACCGCTCAGCCTTCAAAGGCGGATTTTCGAAGCTGAAGTGCAGGCGCGCAGGTGGGCAGCATTTCTCGCAGATGATCTGTCGGAATATTGCGCCGATGACATCATTAAAATTCTGCATGAAAAGGCAGAGGAGATCGCAGAACGGTGGGGCTTAACTGGCCTGCCACATCCCTGCGGAACGACCTACGAAGTTGCGCTCGGCTCGCTCATCTCCGACACATATCAGACCGAGAACCAAGAATGGCTCGCGGCGCAAAATCAACACGGAGTAAAACGAATGGACTGTTCAGTGAGGAATTGCCCAAAGCAGGCCGTATGCTTGCAATTGATAGCACAGGGGCAAACGCCCAATACTGTCGTTTACAGAGTTGCCGTTTGTGAGGAGCATCGTGATCCACAACATGAAAGCTTTCCGCTTCCGGCGAAGCAATGAGGGCAGCCGATGGGCTGCCCGCGCAGGAATCCCCAATTGTCTTTAGAGAATACCCGGAGCCTGAAAACACGAACCCCGCCGTGTTTGGAGGGTCACGGCGGGGTGTCACGAAGAAGGAGGAACCATTCTTCGTTATGGCTAATTTGATCGTGACGCGCATTCACGCGGAAAACAAGGCGGAAAAAATCATTGCTTGCGCTTGGAGCCCGCATTTTTACCGTTGTTTTTCACGGACACATATATTATTCTTGAAATGTGGTTGCTCGTTCGAGTTCGCCACAGCCGAATAACAGTTGATCCCACCTCGATAACAGTTCAATAACAAAGACAATCATCTCAGGTTTTCCTGTGCAGTTGGAGTTGGTTAGTTGCCCTTAGAGCACGACAGGGGACTAACGTACTGCCCACCGCCACTGCCGTAAGGCAGCCAATATCTCACACACAGCCGGTTCGTGTGCATGACCAAGCAAGGGTGCCCATTAACTTTTACAGGTTGTGTGTCCAGCATGAGCATTCGATTCGTAGATGGCCTACGACGTAAATGCAAACGAAAGCTGGAGGCAAGCTAAGGGAGCTGCGAAGCTGAGAGCAATTTCAGCCGAGTCAGGCTAGCACAAGGAGCAAGTCGAGGAAGGAAGCGGTTCTAACCTGAGAGATCAGAGCACGAGAACGACAGGAGATTTTCTGTTGCTTCTCCATTACCCGGTTTACCGAGTAAAACAATCCGTTTGCCTAAACAACTGGTGCGGTTCGAGGCGTAATAGACACAAATGATTTCAGGAATTTACAGAAAGGCGGTGAAACAGCCAAAGAGGAAATACAAAATGAAATTCAGAGTAAGGACAGTGAAAGTGCCACCGGAGATTCGGCGTAATGCACGGATCATCTATGAAACGTGGCAACAGGCATTGGAGCAATACACCGATAGAGAACCAACGAGAATGGCCCCGGAGCTGAAATCGGATACGAAACCTCTCATCAAGAATTCCCTGGCCCATGCTGTCTGCAACTGGATTGAGCGCAATCCCCAAACATGGGCCGAGGATTGGGCCACCATCCTGCGCAAAATTGCCACAGGCGACAGGTTCCTTCATAAAGGCTGCCTGAATCTGAAAGCACCCAATCTTCACTGGCTTTTTGGTCACACCAAGAACAACGATTTGGGGATCAACCGGATACTCGACGGTGGACAAGACCTATATCGAAGCCAAATTTATTGGGACGAGGAATAGAGCGACCACGTTACGAATGCGCTTGGCGCACTAATGTGATCGCGTGAAAATAAAAATAAACCAATTAGTAAACCAAAAAGTATGAAGATCATCGACATTCCTACAAGCCGACAATCACGGAAGACCGCAGCGCACTTTGACGAACTGGCAGAGGTACTGAAGACGCTTCCAAAGGGCAAAGCAATCCAGCTAGCCGGCGGCCTAAGCGAACGAGGCAACCTGCACAAAAGCATGAAAATTCGTGGCGTTACGATCCAGACGATGATGGTTGACGAAAAGGAATTCTGCGTCTACGTGGCGCACGAATCATAACAACTTTCAGGCGCAAAAGGGCTGCACGGTAACAAGAGCCGCGCCTGATTCAAATGAGGAACCGATGTCAGAAGAGAAAGGAGACGCAACAGAACAGCAGCAGGAACCCGAAACCAAACCCACCCCACAGCTCAGCGATGCCGACAAAGTGAAATTACTGATGCTGCAACGTACAGCAATTATGGCCCAAGCACAGAAAGCCACCATTGATGCGCAGCTAGAAAAGGCCGTCAACGAACTGAACAAGGCTTATCAGGCATTGATCCAGCAGCACCCCGGCTATAGTTTGCGGGAAGATTCATTGGAGTTTGTCGCGCAGTAGAAGCGATTTGTGGCGCATTCGGAACTAGGTGCAGGGATTAGGTGCATTTTGTCTGTCGGATTCAAGCCAAAGCCATCGTCTGGCCTGATACACTCAATCGTAATGCGATACATCCTTCGCGGCCTTCGACAATGTTTTGAAAAACATTGTCAGGCTGTTTCTTAAAAGTGGTTGAGGAGATGGGTTACAAAATCGTAGGAGAGTTGTATGTCAAAACTGTTTCGTAAAAGTCTTAGCCTCGCAGCGACCTGTGGCATTCTTTGCGGCATATTCGCGCTTACCGGTTGCACTGCATCAACTTCACTTGAAGCTGGCGTGACCCAACAAACCGGCTTCTTTGTAAAAC
Source organism: Terriglobia bacterium (assembly GCA_963758275.1). Classification (GTDB taxonomy): domain Bacteria; phylum Acidobacteriota; class Terriglobia; order Terriglobales; family Acidobacteriaceae; genus Angelobacter. Next base: position 28,928 of record CAVWUW010000015.1, read on the forward strand.
TTGTGTTAAAAGCCATTTTTGACCCGCCGGGCAGTTACCTTGTGAATTTCGATGCTAGCAAGGCGCTCCTTCAGCTCTCTTTGACTAATGCCAAAGTTGCCTCGACTACCGGCACGGCTACTGTCAGCGTGAAAGACGTCACAACCGGCCAGATCGTGGGACAACAGCCCTTCGGGTACGTAATCAATGGAACCAGCGTATATGCTCAAGACCCATCGGCAGTGTACAACTGGCTACAGCAGTTCACGGGATACGCTGACATTGAGGTCACGACAAATGTGCCCACCTCATTAGAGAGCATCGACGGTACTTCATCTTCTTCGGCTGCCGGTGCAGTCCAGTACCAGGGAACGACCTATGCCAGCGGGAGCGCATCGTGGGAACCTTCGAATAGTAACTGCGGCACCGGCGACACCCTAGGATTTACCGAGAACCAACTCTGTGGAACCGGTGGATCGAATTAGAATGACAACCATTAGCCCCGCAGCCAAATTACGACTTGCTTTCGCAGTATGGCGCGGCACAATAAAAGAGACATAGTGAAGCACTCAACGGCCACCGGCTGATTCCTCCAAGCCACCGGTGGCCGTACCTTTTGCGCTCAATCGTTCTTGAGAAGAAGTGAGGCCATGAACTCTGAACCCGCATAAGCCCGCATCCACGCAGGAAATCCAGCCTCGAAATATTCGGCCATCTGTTCGTCAGGATCGTTGTAATCGAGATATACGAAGTTGTCGGCTGTTGAGAAATCCAGCGTTTCAGGAATGTTGTCACAGAGCAGCGTGAGTTGAGACTTGGCAGGATCAACGGCCTCGACTATTCCGTCCAGCACCTTACCATCACCCATCGTGACGTGGGCTGCACGTTTCCCAGCCAGCCAGGTTCCCAAGTGCAGAAAGAACATTTCGCGATCAATCACGCCTGATGTTACGGCTTCCATATCACATTGGATGCTTAGCGTTCCAACTCTGCCAATACCTGCCGTGCCAATTGCACAGATTCCCTGATCGTAATGGTCAGTTTGGGGCTGGGTTTGATTTCCTGTCCCTTCAGCCGAATCACTGCAACTATGCACGCGGCAACCAGCAGCGCACCCGACATTTGCCCGTCTCTCGGCACCCAAACACGATAGCGAACTTGCAGCGAAAGGTCAACCCACGTTAAAATGTAACGCATGCCTAATCTGGAAGACATTCTCAAACAGCAAACGTTCAAAGGCGATATGACGGAAGTGGGTCAGAGGGTCTACTCCACCATCACCAGCACCAAGGGTTCGCCCGCTCCCAAGGAATTTCAGGATCGCGTGGCCCGCGGATTTTCCCACCTGATGGAGGTTCTCAGGAAGCGCAACGTGATTAACGACGAGGACGTCGATAATATCCTGCTGAAATTGCTAGGTCACCCGTGACCATCGCGTTAGCTTGGATGTCGCTGGTCAAAGACCTAAAAGGAAAAACATGATCGATCCAATGGCGGTGGTGAACGGAGCGAAGGAAATCGCTGAACTGGTCAAAAAGTATAACGATGTGCCGCTCTATGACAAAATCGTGGGATTGCAAACGCAAGTGGTGGAGTTGGCGACGGAACGATTGCAGCTTTTTACCGAGAACACATCGCTAAAAAGCAAGTTGGATGCAAGAGCCAAGACAGAATTCCGCGATCCTTACTATTATCAGGAGGGCGACCAAACACCCCTTTGTCCCAATTGCTTTGATACGTCCTCAGGAGAGCTGAGAGTCCACCTGCCATCCGCGGCCAATTACAGTCGTGGTTATGGAAGGCTGTGCAGGAATTGCGAAAAGCTGATCGTGGAAGGCCCACGAACAACTCCAGTCGATTACGGCCCACGTCGCGTCTGAAACGCTAAATTTCGCAAAGACCGTATCGCATTGATTCTGCGACGAATAAAGTGTGACCCTTCGCCATCCTCCGGCTTCGCGGCCTTCTCTCTGCGCGTAATGATGTCCCCGTAATCAGAAAGGACATCACAGTGAAGAGACTGAGCACAACCGAAACGGCCACCGAAGTCAGAAAAGCACTCAAACAAGCATTCCCCACAATTAAATTTTCCGTCCGCTCAAAGTCATACAGCATGGGCAGCAGCATCACCGTCACGTACACCGACGGCCCGACACAGAAGGCCGTACAAGCCATCCTCAACCAATTCGAAGGCGCGGGCTTTGATGGATCACAAGACCTCAAATACCAGAAGGAACCCGCAGAACTGAATGGTGAACTGGTTCGCTTCGGTGCCGACTACGTCACAGCATCCCGCACCATCTCAGCCGAACTCTACCGACAGGCAGCCCGCGAAGTCGCATTCATGACCGAACTGCCCCTACTTCGTGTTGTAACCGAAGGCCGTCACTCTCATCTACAAGGTGGCAATTATCAGGTGCCGTTCCGTCTCCACCCAATCGACAACACCATCGTGCATGATGCAATCCAAGGTGAATGGTACGAACAGCTTGTGTATCAGTTTGCCCGTTCTATCTCCTGTGTTGAATCCACGCCCGTCGAACTACCACGCAGGATCGATGCGGAATTCATCAACGCCAAAGTAGAATCCATGCTGCAATAAATCCCTTGGCACGGAGACCCACCAACGATGAGGTGGGCTTTCTTTTGCGCATGAACAGCAACCCGCCTGTGCCGCACGCGGGATCGAGCATTCTTCTTTGACCCGCGTCTCGGATGGCAAGCCCTAATAAGCGTGATCCCACCCGCTAGCATCAACGCATACAGCACTGCTCGAAACGTCATATAGTCCAACAGATCGAAGAATTGCTTCACATGTTCCATGTGCTGTCCTTCTGCGTGTTCAATCCTCTTCCCTCATAGTAGTATTACGACAAATTTTCTGAATTCATATAATGACAATCGCCGCGCGGAGCAAAATCTTTCTTTCCCAGCCGATACTAGGCCAAAACAGCCGCATTGATAATGTACTAACTGATTGGGCACCCCACCCAAGACCACCACTCCACAGAACAGATCAATGATCCCCAATTCACTTGCACGCTAACATAAGAACCCATTACGTCCTGAAAAGAGTTAATCTTAACGGACGGATTAACAATCCATGCATGTATCGAGCTTGCCATTCACCGAGTTATTTGTCGTGATTTGAACCCCTAAATGTTTTCGCCCTATCCCGCACGCGCATTTACTCACTCCCTCACGCCAGGCCGATCCCATCCCTGCTTGTGGCGCAAACGCCACATCCGCCCAATTCACGCCACATCGGCTGTTCGAATCACCTCACCGGCTGCCCTGCCATCAACACCGGTGGCCATTTGCCGTGCTGATCCTTGCAATAGTCGGTGCAACACCGTCTTGCCCACGTCGTCCAGAGCAGCCGTGACGAGCCGGTCAAAATCCAGTCAAAAGGCACCAGCTAAGCCATTTACCGGCCCACGGTTGCGGTGCCCCGTCGGATTACCAATCCGTTGTGCCAATCCCACTAGTCCTGTGCAGACAAGTTGTGCTCGCAATTGCCGTGCAATCAATGGGTTGCAAGGCCGTGTGTCCGTAGTGTGCATGATGAGGAATCGAACAGGGTCGATGCTGCGGACAATGAAGCTACCTATAACGCCACAGACAGGGGTGGGGGGATGGCCCTCGAAGCTACTGCTCAAGGTAAACGTGCATAGCAAATCGCGGCCCTATTCGTGTCGCTACTTGCGGAATTTATTTTGCGCTTGCTTACTGCGTACTTGCGCGGGAAATTAGATATAGGGACGCAGTATCCCGCATATATGAGGTATTTGATATGAAGTATGGACGTTTTGATTTGAAGTCCACGTTAGGCCGTAATGTGCCCGACGAGATTTATGAAGGCGATTCACTCTTTCAGGATGGTGGGATTGTCACGATTCTCCAGAACAAGCAGCCGGTCGCGGTTGTCTACTTGAATCAGGGCGAGACCATAAGGAAGGTCGAAGCCAGCAAACAGGTTGAGGCGAAGCAGTAATGCTCTATCAGCAGAAACGTTTTACATTGCCTACAACCACGCAGCAGATTAGCGATGCAGATTACGAAATCGCTGTGGGACTCCGTTGTGCTGATTGCCGTGATATGAGAGCCAATTGCATTTGCCGTCTTGCCAGCTGCCCGACTCACTACAACCGCCCTGGCCAGTATCCCGACTAAGACGTTTCGCGATTGTGCGAAACCGCCCTGCCCTCAGAAGGCAGCCTTGACGGGCCAAGTCGAGGCACAGCACGGCACTGTAGTCGTGCGCGCAGATGAAACAGACACAACTCATTCCAATTTTCCGGCACGACAACACGTTCGATTGTGACATGCCGCTCTCGGAGGCGATTTATCACTCTGATGAAGGCGAGATGACCCTGACTTCGAAAGGCCGTGGTCGGCAGTTCCGTTACACGTCGGGGCGATGGAATCCGCGTCCGAATCTGGATTGGCTCCGGAGGGACTCTGCCGGATATACGGTGTTGCAGTTGGTGAATCACTAACTTCTAGCGCGCTTCTGCTTACCTTTGCTGGCGAGTTCATTTACCCGATCTGTTAATTCGTCGGGTACTTCGGCGGGAACGACTAAAGATGAATCTGCATCATCCAGCATTTGGCCTGTGTATGGGGGGTATAACTCTAAAATTTTCACATCGGGACAATATTGCTTGATAAGCGCAGCAACCCTACGCTTCATCTTGGCTGAAATTGTTTGGCCAACGACTGCCACATCAAAAGAGTGCGCTTTGCAGGCGTTAAGCAGGGTGATCTCATCCATCACTGTAAAAACCGTGTGTCCCGCTTTTTCGAGAATAAGTCTACGGGTCTCCAGCACCGATTTATCAGTGCCAGAGCACAAAACCAACGCCACAAGATGCCTGCTTTCGGGAATGTAGCAGCAATAGTAGGTCGCTTAATTCGGTTTGTCAAAGGATAACTTCCCAGCCATAAGCTGCTGCAACCATTTGCACAAAGCATGATTGATATCAAGAGAGCCCAACAAATACCAGGTTGGATGGAAATTTCAGAATTGACCTGGCTGGCCCAGCAGGCCCAAACCGCAAAATGCATTGTGGAGATTGGTTCCCATGTGGGACGCTCCACCAGAGCATTAGCCGACCATACTGCAGGCAAGCTGATCTGCGTGGATGATTGGTATGGCCCTCGTGATACCGTCATTCCCCGTTCGGAGCGAATGAAGCTGTTACGGCAGTTCGAGCAGAACATCTGGGACAGCCCTGCGCAGCGAGAAAAGCGTTTATGGGTGTGGATGCAGGATCACTCCGGAGTGTACGCGAAGAAGATCAAGGCTGCTTTTGGTGAGGACTTCCAAGCCGATTTCATTTTCATTGATGGGCACCACGAATACCCCAACGTCAAACAGGACATAGCCAATTGGCTGCCTTTCCTTACTGATGGTGGCTTGATCTCAGGCCATGACTTCTCCGGTGTGTTCCCCGGTGTGGTGAAGGCCGTCACCGAATTACTGCCCGATGCCAAACCCGTCGAGGGCACCACGATCTGGCAATACCGAAACGTATGAATTTCCAACCCACCGAAGACCGAATTGTCTGCCACTTGATTGATGGCAGCGTTACCGAATCAGGCTTAAAGATCATCCGTCACGATCTGCGTGAAGAAATGATGGAGGCCACTATTATCTCCGTTGGCCCTGATTGCCTGTCCGTCAAAGCAGGCGACACCATCCTGCTTCCCCGTTACAGCACTGCAGAACTGAATATTGAATTCGAAGGCCAGCCCCTCAGCCTGACCCGCGAGAGCGAAGTTATAGCAATCCTGAATTAATTGTGGTGTGGGCTAACTGGTAAGTCACTCCGCTGTTACCGGAGACGATGCAGGTTCGATTCCTGCCGCCACAGCATCGATGGGCACCCTTGTGGTGCCCACATTCTTTTATGAACCAACCCAAGCTTGAGGAGCTGCGAAACGATCCATTGTTTCTTCAGCTCACCGACAAACAGAAAACCTTCGTTGAAGCGTACATCACCAGCAATGGCGATACCTACGCGGCTGTCGGGGTCGCCTATCCGTGCCAGGACCGGCACGCTGCGCGCTCAATGGCTGGACAGCTCATGCGGCACGAAACCATTTCGGTTCTGTTGAGCCGTTTCAACGGTACGCAAATCAGCCGCGAGCAATACTTGGCCATGTTGTGGCGTGAACTGCACCGTCGCAGCCTTGATGTCGGCAGCAAGGCCCAGCTGTTCAAGCTGTTTGCCCAAGTGAGCGGATTCGATAAGCCCGAGCCGGAGGCGAAAGTGGAAACACCCGCAGAAGTCACAGAACCACAATCCCCCAAACAGGAAGAAGTGGCGGAACCCGCTTCATTCCTGTCCCGATACGAGGTTTAACCCCATGAAGAAAACCGCAAAGCATCCCGGCTTCCAAGGTGCTGCAAACCAGATTGAAGCCAAGGAAGGAGTAAACAAGAAGCAGGCAGGAGCCATCCTTGCCAGCGCAGCAATGAAAGCAAGTGCAGCCGCGAAGAAAGCCAATCCGCGATTGAAGCGAGTGGGCAAGCCACAGAAAGGATAATGTTTGAAACCGCCCAACAAGTCCGTCCCATCTTCGAGCAGCATTGGCCGAAGGGCTGGGATGAGGAGCCAACCTACAAGTGGACGGACGCAGACCTAACGAAAGTTGCAGAACTGCGTCATCGCGCCCGAACAGAGCATTTCTTTCTCGGCAATCAACTTCTTGCCTTTGATTTCTTTGAGGATGTCCACACGGCATTGTTCGACGCGATGCTGCAGAAAGACCCATCGCGTTCACTGTTCGAACAGGACAGCATCAAACGGCGCCTCATCCTGTGGTCGCGTGGCCATTACAAGACATCCGCCGAAGTTGTTGAGATCGTCCAGCTCATCCTCTGCTTTCCCAACATCACCATCCTGATTGTTTCAGGTAAGCAGGACTTGGCCCGTGAAATTGTGGCCATGGCCAAAGACGCTTTTGAGAACAACGAGCGTATGGCCGAACTGTTCCCGGAGTATTGCGGAAAGAGGTTGGGCAACAAGAGCTGCTTTTCCGTGCCCAATCGCAGGGTATCGCACAAGCAGCGTGGTGGCACGGTCAACATCTCTTCGGCCAAATCCACCAAATCGGGTATTCACGCGGACGTGATTTTCGCTGATGACTTGGTGCATGACACCAACTATCAGACTCCGGAGCTGATTGAGAAAACGCACAAAGTCTATTTCAGTTTCTCCGGGCCCATTTTGAAGGATGGCGGTTTCCTCTACATCCTTGGCACCCGTTACGTTCACAACGATCTGTACGGCACCATTTTGGCGACCATCACCGAAAAGGGATTCAAGTCGCTCAAGCCGGTTAAGACCTATCAGATCACGCCACGTTGGCAGGAATCGAATCACGTCAGTGCCGATGGCAACTGGTACGTGAGTGTTCGCTCTTGCTGGAAGCGCTATGAGAACGGCGACATCGATCTGCTTTTCGGCCAGCGTGGGCCTGCCAAAGACGGCGAACTGAAGGGCTTCACGCTCAACAATCTGCTTCAAATCCAGCGTGACAACCCAACCGACTTTGCCTGCCATTACGAGAACTTGCCCCTAGCTGGTGGCTCACAGGTATTCACCGAAGAACTGCTGGACTCAATAGCCGTCCTGTTCGAGCAGATACCAAAACGTGGCACCACCATTGCGATTTGGGACTTGGCTTGGGGTAAACACAAGAATGCTGATTCCTCCGTGGGCATTGTGGCCCGCATGGACACCAGCCAGAAGTGGTACGTGATTGATTGCTTGGCCGGACGGTTCAATCCAGATCAACTGGTGAAGAACATCATCCTGCTTCATTCCAAGTACCGCTGTCATACGACTTTTCTCGAAGAAGCGCAGGGTGCTCCGTGGCTTGCCAACAGCGTCGGGAATTATTGCAAGTTGATCGGAATCGAGATTCCCAACGTTAGCTTTCTTCAGCCCTCAAACAAGCAGGGCATCAAAGAAATCCGCATCAAGTCGCTCGCGCCAATAATGACGGCAAAGCGACTTCATTTGTTCGCAGGAATGGCCGAATACGAGAACTTGAAACAGGCCTTCCTCGATTATCCGAATGCTGGCCACGACGATTATCCGGACGCAGTCAGCATGTTGTTAGAAATTGTGCCCTTCGTTGATCCCACTCCCTCGCTGATGGAACAGGAGTTGAGACGGCAGGCCGAAGCAACACAGGAATTAATACCCAATCCATTTTGCGGCAGCGGCAGCATCGCCTAAACAGCCAATCCCAGCGCCAATCCGCGGTACTTCATGAATATTGACAGTCTTTCAAACGCCTTCACAGAAGGGGAAGGCCAACTACCCATTCACAACGTCGGCTGGCAGGACGAATCCGTTGCCGACATTGATGCTTTGCGCGAAGTCGTTCAGAACTGTGAACGCGCTCGCAATTTCATCCAGGAGCGTGGTCTTCATGCCCAATGGAATTTTGCTGACGAGCTGTGGGAAGCCCGCGTTAAAGCGGAGCCCTGGCCGGGCAGCAACATTGAAAAATCCCATCTGGGAATTCCGCTTGTCCAGTCCCACACCACCACGCTGCTGAATCAGCTCACTTCAGCCTTTTTCGCTGATCCGCGGCCGTTTGCTGTTGATCCGCGACCGGGCACACAGGCCGATGTGGCCCGGGCCAACGAAGCCATCCTGCAGTGGGAACTTGACCAAACTGATTTCCAAGAAGAGTTCGAACTGTTCGGCCAGAGCATGTTGCTCTACGGCACGGCGATTGCCCGCGTCGGCTGGGACACCTACAAGCGCACAGTTCGCAAGTATCGCCGCAAAGGTGATCCGCTGGTTGTCCAGGCCGGCGTCGGCACCGAAGAGATTCATCCGGAAGATTACGACACCATCATTGCTGAAGATGTCGTAACGGAAATCAACCGCCCTTATTTCATCAATCAGAACCTCAAGTACATCCTCGTTGATCCGCAGCTTCGCATTCCCGACATTCAGAAAGCCAATTACGTCGGCTGTATCGATTACTTCGACGTGAACGACCTCGACGCCCTGCGCGATCAGGTCATAACCGATGAGGACGGCAACCCTGTTGGCGGTTTCAAGAACATTCCGCCCCGCGAAATTCTCGAACTGCTGGTAACTCCGCAGAAGACCGAGTCCACCATGATTAATCCGCTTGAAACGGACAATTACGGTGGTTACGGCAATGGTCGCTGGTTTGAGCTGGCGAAGGCGATGCCACGGTGGGATGACACCAATGCAGACCCGCTCAAAAAGCCGTTCATGGTGGTCGAGTATTACACCCGCGATCGCTACATCGTGGTTCTGCAGAACAAGCTGGTGATCCGCAATGATCGTAACCCCTACGGCAGAATCCCGTTCGTCTCGTCGGTGCACATCACCAATCCAGATTCCTTCTACGGCAGAGGCATTGCCCGTCTCATCGGCACCGAACAACAGTTGCAGCAGGGCACCATCAATTCGGCCTTGAATATCGAACACCTGCGTTTGTCTGGTGCGGGTGTGAAGAAGAACTTTTCCAACGCTATGAATCAGGATTTGCGTATTGCTCCGGGCCGCTTCTTCAACGTCGAAGATGTCAATCAATTCAAGCTGTTTGAGTTCGTCTCCATGCTGCCGAGCGCAGAAGCCATCATGGCTGCTTCTGACCAGAGAGCACAGCGGTTCACCGGAGCCAACCAGATCAGCGTACAGGGGCAGATGCCGGTTACCGGGTCCAACCTATTCCGCACCAAAGCCGGAATCGACCTGATGGGTGGTGGAACCGACATTCGTTTGCAAGCCACCGTTGAGCGTCTGACCAATCTGGTATTTATTCCTACGCTCGAAATGTTCACATACATGAACGCCGAGAACCTCTCGCCATCGCAGTACAAGCAAATCCTGTCCGAAGAACTCGACATCGCTTTTGAAGGCGATACGTTCGACATCATTCAGGGTTCCTATCGCTTCAGCATCGCGGCTGGTGCTCGTTTACGTGCTCAGAAAGCAATGGTTAACCTGCCTTTCATCATGCAGTTCTTTGCCGATCCCAACGTCTTGCAGCACATGGCCGTGCAAGGCATCACGTTTGATTTCTTGGAGTGGATCAAGATGGCTTCAAACCAGATGGAACTGCCCAACCAATCCAGCCTGATTCGCCCAATGACCGACGAAGAGAAGAAGGCATACGAGGCACAGCAGCAAACGCAGGCCCAGGCCGCACAACTTCAATTGCAGAAAATTCAATTGCAAGGCCAAATCAAATCACAGCTTCAATCCGACGGTAACGAAGCGAAAGTTACCCGCGATTTGCTGCGTGAAGGATTGAAGGCCGAAGAGGGCAACTAATGAACGCAGCCGAACAAGACGCATTGAAGCGTGGCCAGCTTCTCTACGACCTCAGGAACCAATCGGGTTGGTCATTGCTAGAAGAAATGCTCGACCAAATGGATAGGGAAGTGGTCGCGGAATGGCGTTCGTGCAGCCCACTTGACACTCCAAGAGTGCTGGCCCTTCACGCCAAAGCCAACGCCATCCGCGAAGTTCACGCCAATCTTCTGGCCCGCGTCAATGACGCAATCGATATAGCTTTTCAGATCATGCATAGCTCACAGAGCTAACGAGGTATTATGAGCGATTTCACAATGAACGATTTAATGGACATTAACTCGATGACTGCACCAGCCGAAGAAGCTGCGCACGCGCGCGATGAAAAAGGACGTTTCGCGTCATCGGATCAGAGCGAAGCAGAACCCGAAGTGCAGGGAGCAGAACAGACAGAAGAGCCCGATGGCCAACCCAACCTGGCGCAACAGGTGGAAAGCTTGACGGAACTGGTGCAGACACTCAATCAGCAGTTGCAGCGACAGAGACGGCAGGCACCGAAGCGTGTACCGCGCCAACTTACCGCCGAAGACGAGTTCCGTCTTGTGCAGGACTTGAGCATGACACCGACCAAAGGCCATGCCGGGAATGGTTCGAGTCCGAAATGGGGATGACATTGGAAGATTTTCGTGAACATCATCAGGCCGCTGGTGAAGCCCGGAGCATCCCATGCGGGCAATTCAGGCAGGCAATACGCTTTATTGCTGCCCAGTCCCGAGTATGTGAACAACACCACCAATGCTGAGCGTATCGGCAATTACATCGCAAAGTTGGGTCTTGATGCTGCTGATCCGAAATCCTACGAATCAGCCTATAAGGATTTGGCGTCGAGTAATTTGATGGAAACCGCTGCACCCGCAGCCAAGGCCACCACCAAGAAGAGCATTCCCGGCATCAAGACCCGTGGGGGTTCGGCTGCTCCAACTGTTCAGACTCAGCCCGGGGTTCCATCGCCTGAAGAAATCGAGAAGATGAACAAGATGCCCACCGATCAGTTGTTAACGTATCTCGCCAGCAAGATCAACCGAAGATAATTGTTTACTTTCGCGAAATTGCGCTATAGCGTGAAGTATAGGCACTCATAACTAGCATTTACGCTAGATCACCCGCAGTAATCCGCTGCTATAGATGACGACGCCGCAATGGCGTGTCCTCTCCAGAAGAACCCAACCGTTCTCAGTCCTATCGATTTTCTTGAGGTGAAACAGTATGTTTCCTGCCTCTACACAGACAACCACGTCTCAACACTATCCGCAGATTGCGTATGACCGTGTCACGATCAAAACATCGGTTCCCGATATGCCGTTTTATCCCGCTTTCTGTGAGAAGAATCCCGTGCCTCTCAATAGCGGTAAGACCCTTTCAGGTTTATGTGAATAACCTGATGTCGGCCAACATCACTCCTGCAACGGAAGGAACCGTGATTGCTGGTGTTGATGTTAAAGAAGCGCAACAGACCAGCCTAACCCTGAATCAGTATGCCGATTACATCAGCTTCTCTGATTTTGAAGTCTCACACTGACTTTATGGACGTGGTTCAGCGTAACGCTGCTGAATTAGGCAGACGTGCAGCCTTGACCGTCAAGACGCTGCGTAAGAATGCATTTCAAATTGCAATTGCTGGCACAGATAGTTCCACCACCGACGAACAGCTTGTTCGTCGCTCACCTTACTGCATTCAGGCCGCAGCATTACTGCAAAGGCAGAGGCGCAGCTTGAAGGAAGTGATGTGAAGCCAAAGCCAAATGGCTTCTACATGGGCATTTGCCACCCGTTCCAAGGCCACGACTTCCTGAATGAAGGTTCCACCAACGGTGCTGCCGATATCATGAAGCGTTACGACGCTGGCATTGACCAGTTGAAGAACGGTATCGATCCTGCAAAGCAGCAGTTGGCAGTCATGGACGGAGTGATCTGGATTCAGACCACGACAGTGGGCAAGCCGGTGATTTCCGCCAACCAGAACTACAACGCTTATGTTACGGGCAATGAAGCCATTTCTCGCTGCCAGCCTTGGCAACTACAAGGTGCCGGAAGATGGCCGCAACTTCAAGGCCGTAATCAAGATGAATTTGCAGGACAACAAGAGCGATCCTGCCGGTTTGATCGGTTCCTACTGTTCCTACAACTTCAAGTTGGGAGTTGGACAGCGTCCTGGCACAACCATGGCGCTATACCGTATCCAGTCCGAGGGCTTGAACGCCTAATAGAACCCCTGAACTCCCCTGCCTTTTGGGCAGGGGAACGATTTTTGAGGTATCAGATATGAGCAATCACAACACAATCGACAATCTTCAGGGTGGTTCCAACGCTGGCCAGATCAAGACCCTTTCAAACATCGGCACAACCGAAACCACCTTCAGCGTAATTCCCAACCCCGTAACGGGCACAGGAGGTGGAGTTGCATTTGTATCCTTCCCTGATCCCGAAACACCGGGCAATGGTGAGGCATTCAAGGTTCGTGTAAGCGGCACCATCACAACCAACGCCACAACCAACGTGGCTGTGAAGTTGTATCTAGGCAGCGATTCCAACCTGTCTAACGATCACGTGCTGGTGAACACCGCTGCTGTGAACGCGAACACGCAGACCACGCAGTTCTTGATTGATGCCGTTCTGCAGTGGGACGCAACCAGTCAGACGGTTCACGGTCTTGCCACAACGCATATCAACGGCACTGCTGCTGGCCCAACTGGAACCACCTTGGTTTCGAGCATCGCTTCCACTTCAGGTCTGCAGTTCGTTCCTTCCGCTGTTTTCGGCGCAAGCAACGCAGCCAACGCAGTTTCGATCCGCGAATTGGCAATCGACAAAATCTAATCGCAACCTATAACCCGCGAAGGCTGGCCGTCTGGTCAGCCTTTCGTTTTGCACAGAAATGAGCGAACAACTCCAGATCAAATTGATGTTAGGTATGCCGTGCTACGGAAGCATGGTTGGTTCCAACTTCGCAAAATCCCTGCTGCTGTTGAGCCACCTGCTGCGTGACTACGGGATCAGCACACAGCCAGTGTTTCTCGGCAATGAATATTCTGGAAACCCGGGCTCGCAACACCATCGCGAACATGTTCCTTGATACGGACTGCACTCATCTGCTGTTCCTTGATGTCGACCTGGAGTTCGATCCCGCAGACATCATTCGGATGTTGGGTTATTCGGTGAAGCACGGAATGGAACTGATTGGCCTGCCCTATTCGAAGAAGGCGATCAATTGGGATACAGTTCACGAAGCAGCGCAGAAAGGCGTTCCAGCCGATGAACTCAAAGACTTCATCGGCAACCGTGGCAGCCAATTTTGATTTTGCCAACGCTGAATTTTACTCCCAATAACCCCGTCGAGGTTCACCACATCGCAACCGGCCTGATGCTGATAAGCAGGAACCTGTTTGTTCAGCTCGCAGCAGCTCACCCCGAGTGGCGTTATCAGTTGATGAAGGGACGAAATCAAGAACAGCACACGCACGACAGAGACGATTGCTTTCTTCCGTAACGGCATTGACGAACAGACTGGCGTTTACCTTTCCGAAGATTACGCATTCTGCAACGACTGGCACGATCTTGGGGGCAAGACTTGGCTGTGTCCGTGGGCCAAAACCAGACACATGGGCACCTATTTTTATCCATGCGACATAACAGCATTAGCGAAACACGACCTGGCTTTGCGGAAATCATAGAAAAGCCGCTCCTCTACCTCGTGACGCCCGCTCGTGGCGAAGAAGAGGCCACCGAAGCAGCCCGAATCGTTCGATTCACCGCCTACGGCAGAGTGATTACAGGTTTGGCGAAGGGCTCGATGTGGACGGCACACTGCATGAACCGAGATTTTGAAATCCAAACCGACGACAGTAAGTGGGAACAGATATTCAAGTGGTTCGACTCCGTGACGATCCAGCGACAGTTTTGGTGGTTCCGGCAGAGATCGTGGAACAGATTGCAGGGATCAAGCCCGACACAGGCAGCGTGATTGGAGTTTTCGAGCGCAATAACAAGTTGATCTTCGAACAGTTCAACTAAAGAGCAATTTATGTATGTAGTGACCGACAAAAGACGGCTTGGCGATAAAGTTTTGAAGGCTGAAGAGCAGTATCAGCATTTGCATGAAGAAAACGACCGCCAATTAGAGAAATACAGGGAGCACGATCAGGAAGAACTCAAGAATGAAGCGATGCGGGAAGGTAAACGGATGCACTCAAGTGAATTGATTGCCCGTGTTGACCGCCTTGCCCCACACATTCAGGTTCGCAAGGGCGCATTCGAAGGTTTCCTCACTCTGTGGGTTCCGAATTCCAACCCCGAGTTCCAGAACGATGAGAAACGAGGTTGTCAGTACCTTCAGGCGTCCTTCCGCGAGGGATGGCTGCCGGAATTCACCATCGTTCACGTAGACGATCAGAACCTTATCAAGTCTGCCCAGGACGGCGGCATTGAAAACAGCTGGCGCACCATCCTGATTCGCTTGTTGCAATTCGGTGTGGTGGGTTGGAAGCAGGTAATCGAAGAATTTGGAGACGCCACAGGCATTCAGTCCAACAGATGGCGTCAAGCAACACGAAAATTCCGCATTTAAGCGGGGAGACAGAAACATGGCAGACAAGAAAGGAGAAACAATACAGCTAACCGCAGACGATCTGAAAGAGATGATTGCGACGGCCATCCGTGAATCGAAACGCAACGAAGAGGCTGAAATTGCCAAACAGCAGAAGCAGGAACAGAAGGAAGCACTGTTGGTGTCTGAAACGGAAGGACGCAAGCAGCGCGATTATCTGCAGAACAACGTTTGTGACCACCACCGCAAATTTGATGGTACTTGGAACATCGGTTGGTCACCTTATGCCGATGGGAAACCACGTGGCGTGTGTGGATCGTGTGGCCTTGAGATTGGCCCAGAACATCCCAAGTATCATGAATTTCTGACCAACGGTAGCACTCGTGGATTCAACCTCACCTACGGTAACTAATCGATGCCCTCACCAGCGTGCACAATCACGGGAGCGCTTCAAGACCTCACCGGCACGGCCAACGTGGGTTCTGTCCAGTTCGAGTTAACGAACTTCGGCAGTAACGTTCCACGTGCGTCCGGGACCGGACTGCTGGTGCAGATCAATAACACCGCGACTGCCAATGGCAGTGGGGTGTTCGGCATCACGCTTTGGGGTAACGACCAAATCACGCCATCAAGCACCTATTACAACGTTAAGTTCTTGAGCAACGCAGGTGCCCCGGTTGTGACCTTGGCCTATCAGTTCACCGGCGCCGGTGGTGATTTGAGCACCATGTCACCACTCGTGACATTCCCGGCAGCGCAGGTCGCACAAATCCCGTTCAGCCAGATTTCAGGCAGCATCAGCGTCAGTCAGATGAACTCAGGCACGAATGCCTCTTCGTCTACGTTTTGGCGTGGTGATGGAACCTGGGTGGCGTTATCGGCACCGACTCCATTCACTCCCGTGTCGCATCAATTCCTCACGGGCATGAACGGAAGTGGCGTGTTCAGTGCAGCCCAACCGACGTTCACAGATATCAGCGGAACCATTTCGACCGCGCAGCTTGGAACCACCACGGGCACTGGTGCAGTGGTATTGGCTACATCACCGGCCCTAACCACTCCGCACTTTTCGAGCATCATCAATACCGGGACTCTAACGCTGCCTACTTCGACCGACACATTATTGGGCAGGGCAACGACCGACACGCTCACGAATAAGACATTCGATACGGCAGGAAGCGGCAACGCGCTCAAAATTGGTGGTGGTACGATTCCCGTAACCAAAGGTTCGGCCAACCAGGTCTTGGCGATGGACGGAACCGGAACCAACCTAACCTTTGCCACTGTTTCAGCGGGATCGTCACAGCCGTTCGTGGATAACCTTGCTCTGGTAAAAGACAACTTGGATGCGACCAAGACGCTCACGATCTCTGTAGGCGGAAACACCACCGGCATCAACGGCACATTGGCCACTCAGTTCACCACGGCGAAGACGCTTAATCTGCCCGATGCCAACGACACTCTGGTAGGGCAATCCACCACCGACACGCTAGCGAATAAGACCATCCCTTCAGGCGGGTTGGTCTTCCTATGGTTCCACTTCGGGTTCAACCCTCTTGGTGGCTTCGGCCACGGCCAACGGAACGGCAATTCTTCCTGCCGTGTCTGGATCGTTCCAGCTTACGAGTCGCACCAGCACCGACACGTTTACTGGTAAGACGCTGAGTACATCGGGAACGGGCAATCACATACAGATTGGTAGCGTCGATATTCCAACGGCCATTGGTTCAGCCGGAACAAGCTTGGGCACCGAAGATGGCAGCTCTTTGTCTTTTGGCACCAAGTGGACGTTCCTTGGCAGAGCAGCCTTAGGTGCCAACGCAGCAACGGTTGGGCCTGTATCGTGGACAGGATCGTACAAGCACCTGCACATCCGTTTGCGTGTTCTCGGATACTCATCAAGCGGCATCGCATCGCTTCAGTTGGGTGGTGCCACCATCGACACGGCTGCTCATTATTCAGCTGGCATCATGGAAAATGCCACTTCCACCACAACGTCTGTAAACGTCACGGGTATTCGCGTCGGTTCCACGGCCATCACATCGCAGCGTTTTGTTGAAATCGACATCACCAACATCTCGAACAGCCAAGTTAAGTACACAGTCATCCAGGGTGCATCGAACAGCACTTCGGCAGGAACCGCGCCCACTGTAACCACCGTGGCTGGCCTTTGGGCCGACACAAGCAACGCAATCAACACAGCGCAATTCACGGCCTTCAATGCCGTGACAGGCACCACCACTGTGAGCATGCTTACAGGCACGGAATTTGAAGTCTTCGGACGCAACGAGTAAACCATGGCAACTCCCTCAGTAACAATCACGGCCAATCTCCAATCCGTAACTGGCGTAGCAGACGCAGCTTCGGTGACGTTCGAACTGGTGAACTTCCAATGTACTGTTTCGCGCATTTCGGGCACTCTGTCTTGATATTGCAGACCAGCAAGACTGCAACAGCCGATGGGAGCGGGAACATCAGTGTTCAACTATGGGGAGAGGAGCAAGTTACGCCTTCGGGAACCTACTACACCGCTACCTTTCTTAATGATGCGGGTGGGCCGGTTGCGAGTGTGCCGTATCAGTTCACCGGTCCCGGCTCGTTCGATCTGAGCAATGTGGTTCCCATGGGCCAACAGGTGGTCGCAGCACAGCAGCCCAACTCTGCAATACCGCAGATATTCAGCCCTGTGTCGCATCAGTTCTTGACGGGCATGAACTCGCTCGGTGTGTTCAGCTCGGCACAACCAGCGTTCACCGACATCAGTGGCGTGATTGGCTCAGGGCAATTGCCCAACCCAAGCGCAACGACCCTTGGTGGCGTGAACTGGCTTGCCGCTGTATCGCATCAATTCCTGACTTCCATTGGTACAGATGGACTTCCGGTTGCAGCTCAACCATCAGCAGCAGATTTGTCATACACGGCAACAGCAGGACATGTGTTGCGTGGAAATGGAACATCGTTTGTGAGTGCAGTGCTCGGAGCATCAGATTTGTCCAACGGTGTCACGGGTTCAGGTGCCGTGGTTCTTGCAGCATCTCCAACCCTTTCAGGTACCACGAACACAGGCAATCTGATTGTCAATCCTTCTGCTACTGGATCAGGCGCAGCACTCACTGTGGGTGGTACAAGTTCCACGACTGGTGGAATGAGTATCTTCGTGGGTGGCTTGGGCTCACAGACAGAGCGTGCAGCCGTTTATCCAGCAGACGGTTCAACCGGTGCCTTTCGTATTGGCGCTCTTTCGGTTCGTTCCATATCGGCAGGGTTCTTGTCAGGCAGCGAAGTTGCAAAGATCAGCAGTACAGGCCAGATCATTTCAAACGCGGGTGGCGGTGGCACCGTGTCCGGTGTCTTTGTTTCAGCGACCAATCCAGCGTTCGGCCTTAACAATACTGCTATGGCAGCCGACAATCGCTTGTGGGACTTTGCAACGGATGGATTAGGCCATCTTCTGTTTCGCTCCATCAATGATGCACAGACGGTATTCACCAACTGGATGCAAGTTACTCGCAGTGGAGCCTCTGTAACAAGCGTAGATTTCACTGGCGCAACGGCAGTACAAGCCAATCAATTTCTTGCCGACGGTTCTCTTTCTGCGCCCTCACACTCGTTTGCATCAGAGACCAACTCAGGTTGGTTCCGTCAACAAGCTGGAATTATCGGATTCGGCATCGCAGGTTCCTATCTCCAACAGCACACGGCAACCCGTATTGGATATGCCCGTGGCGTCGTGCTTTGTTGGGCACCCAGCGCACCCAACTCAGCTTCGAACGACACCAATATTAGTCGTGTATCCGCTGGTGTTGTGGGTATTGGAAGCAGCGGAGGAAGCACGGCAGGAACAATTCAGGCCGCCATCTTCCAAGGAACCTCATCAACCGCCTTCACTGTAGGGGCAGTTTCTAGTGCTCAGAGAATCGTATATTCAAGTGCTAATTCTGGATTCGAATTTGCTTTTCTTACATCAACGAACGCTGCTGCTGGTATTCAGATAACTGGCATCGATGCTTTTGAGAATAATGGCAGGACATCGGCAACGGGGCATGCCGCTCTTTGGCCAGATTCATCAACCCACATGTGGAAGGCCAACAACAACGGTGGTGGGACTTATTTGATCCCGGGCATGGTCGGAAGCGCCGATTACAGCGGCACGGGTTCTGCTTCGGGTACTCTGGTGGCATCCACGTTGGCAGGTGTTTACGTAATCTTCATTTCGCAGTTTTCAGCAGGTGTTCAAAACGCTACCACGTGGACGCTCGCGGTGGGTGGTGTAACTTGTGGAGCCGTAAGTGTCCCCAGTGGCACCATCAACATAACGTTCCCTGGCGCAGGCATGAACGGTGGAATAGAATTTTCAAACATCATAGTCGTCAAAACAACAGCCGGTTCATCGATCACGTGGAGCAATAGCTTCACCGGCACAGGGCAGTTCTCTACAACCGTCAATTTCAGTATGAGAGCGGCATTCATCGGGGCTTAAGCCGCAACTAATTCAACATTGCTGCAAATGCAGCGGAAAGGAGCATGAGCAATTCAACAATCATCATTAACGATGTCGCATTGGTCGCAAGCCAGCACGTAAAACTCACCATCCTGTTCGGTGTCGGTGGAATTCAAGACCAGCCAGCCCTCACGATTGCGAACAACGTCCTGCAACAAATCCTCTCTCCCAAGTACAACTGGAAATTCAACCGCAATGAAATGACCATGCTGGTAACGCAGCAGTTCAAACAGGACTACCTGTTTGCTGGTGCAACCGCATTCGTGTTGCAGAACGGTGCGAACGCTACCGGAGCCAATTGGGGTGGCGTCGGCATTGACCTGGCTTCGAACAACGCCATCACCGAATCGGGCACAACGGTTACGGTCAATACGCTTGAAGTGCATCCTTTCCTTGTCGGGCAGACGGTTTACATCACCGGGACCGGCTCTGCGTATGACTCCAGCTATACCCTGAGCAATGGTGTGTTCTCGGGTGGCTGGACGATTACGGCTGTTCCCACCACGAAATCATTTCAGTTCACCCACACAAGCAGCGGACTAGGCACGAGCGGAGCCCCGGGCATCACCAATTACGGCTGGCTCGAATCGGGCAGCTTGCTCGACGTACAGAACACCTCCACACCACAGTCCATTGATGACGATGTAATGACGGTTCGAACACTCGAACCTGAAAGCAGGATCGGCACTCCCAACCGTTTTGCCGTCATTCAGGACTTGGGCACAGGAGTATTGAAAATCCGTTGCTCACCCTGCCCGGGCACCTATGAGGTGGGCATCAACTTGGTCTATCAGGCCAAAGCACCCAAACTGACCGCACTCACCAACACATGGGCACCGATTCCCGACGACATGTCGAGCGTCTACTTCCAAGGCTTCTTGGCCGACGCTTACCGCTTCGTTGATAAGGCCA
The DNA here is from genome assembly GCA_963758275.1 of Terriglobia bacterium. Taxonomy (GTDB): domain Bacteria; phylum Acidobacteriota; class Terriglobia; order Terriglobales; family Acidobacteriaceae; genus Angelobacter. The sequence continues at coordinate 49,242 of CAVWUW010000015.1, forward strand.
CCTACCTCCAAGAATTTCAGCGTTTCGAACAGGACATTGTCCGCGCTCTCGGCAACAAGGACTCGGAATAAAATCCCGGCGCAATCACGCCGGACTTCCACCTTTTCAGGTAATCCCCAATGGCAGCACCACAGTTTCAACCCACATACATAGACAGGTTTGTTGTTGGCCTCAAGACGCAGCGCAGCCCGCTTATCACTCCCATCACGGTTGCTGGAATGAATGTGATCCAGCGCAAGGATGCCTTGATCGCAGGTTCCAACGTTGAACTCACCAACAACCAGACCATCCAGCGCCGTCCCGGTTGGCCGACCTTTTGTTCGGCCACTTTTGGGGTGTCGGAATGGCCGCTCAACTTCTTTTCCTGGCGCAAGAACGATGGCACGGTCACGACCTTTGTAGACACGCAATCGAAGGTGTACAAGTTCACGGGTTCCACACTTACTGCACTGTTCACGAAATCTGCAACGCAGCAGACGAATTTCCAGAACGTTGGCAACACGCTCTACTTCGTAAACGGCACCGACCTAAAGAAGACCACCGATGGCAGCACCACAACCAAGATGGGGATCGCGGCACCCGTAACCGCCCCAACGATCTCGATTGTTTCAGGATCACTCAGCCCAACGGTTGGCTATTTCTACGGTTACGCCTTCAAGAGTTCGACCACCGGCCACGTCTCGACCATGTCGCCATTGAGCGCGAACACAGGGCTGCAAACCAGCAAGAATTTCACGCTCGCCGGTGATCGTTCCACGGATGCACAAGTCGATACCGTTCAGATTTACAGGACGGATGACGGTGGGAGCGATTTCACATCGGCTGGCAACTCCGCCATGTTCTTGCTGGCGGAAATTGCGAATCCAGGCGCAGGAACTTGGTCGTTCACCGACTCCACACCGGATGCACAGCTAAACACGGAAATCACAGCGAACCTCGACCACATCGCAGACCCGCCACCCGCTGGCATGAGCAACCTGACGTTTTATCAGGGGCGCATGTGGGGCACGGTGGGCAACCTGCTTTACTTCGGGGCTGGTGCTGACCTTATTAATGGCGTTCCCGAAGAAGCTTGGCCACCAGCCAACGTGTTCAAGATGCCCGGGACGATCACGGCACTGATGCCGACTGGCGCAGGCTTGATGGTGTTCTGTTCGGATTCAATCAACCTCGTCTTGGGTGGGCCTGACACGCTCTCTTATTTCCCGCAGACATGGATGAACAACATTGGCGTGTTAACTCAGAACGCCATTAGCACGGACTCGGAAACCCTCTACATCTACACGACCAATCGCCAGCTCATGGAAATCAACCAGCAGAGCCAAAGCGAAGTTGGCTTTGATGTTGGCGACATTCTGTTGAGCAGTTTCGATCCAGCCAAGGTTTACCTGGCTGCTCACCGTTCCGGCACAGATCAGGGTTTGTTCGTATCCGATGGCAGCACAAGCGTATTCCGCTATTCGATCAGTAACCGTGCTTGGTCGCCACTCGCAACCGTCACAGGCGGTATTGGCGCGATCGCGAGTCTTGAGACCTCATCTGGCACCTACACGCTTGTTGGTGGCAGGGTCACAGGCTCGGGCAGCATCCTTGGACGCAATCTCACCAGCTTTGTTGATGGTGCTGCTTCGACTTACATCTGCAGCTTCACCATCGGATCGCTCACGTTTGCATTGCCCGGTTCGGCAATCCCGCAGCTTTTCCCGATTGCGTCCATCGTGATCGACAGAATGCCGGTGGGAACCGAAGCCACCGTCAAGGTTCTGTTCAATGACATCAGCGGAACATTCACGCCCATTCCCAAGAGTGTTCCAGACCCGCCGCAACTCGCGGCCAGCACTGGCGTGATTTCCAGACTTTGGGATGTCAGTTCCGCAGCTCTTCCACGTCTCGTTAAACACATGCAAATTCAGGTCAGCTTTGCTGCCGAAGCCTTTCAGAACGAAGTCCTGGCTGTGACGATACAGCCGCAACAGTAATGAACAATTTTGATTTCACAGACAACACAATTGATTCGCTCCTACAGACAAACCAAGACGTTCCCAATGTTCCCACGCGCAGATTGAGCGGAATTTCAGACCGCTTCCTGCTTTTGCAGCGTTTCCAGAAGCTGAACACCACCGTTGCCAACTTGAAGGTGACGGTGGATGAACCTGCTGGAACGCCCAACAGCGTGAGCGGAGTTTCGGCAACCGAATCGCCTTACAAGACGCCAACCGGGCAGATGGTTTCGGATGTGAGCGTAAGTTTCGTGGTCAACCCATCGGACACCTTCTTCTATAAGGCGCAAGTTTGGTTCGTAGGTTACAACGGCAATCCCAATCCGCAGTTGATGGCTGACGGCACGGCTTCGCCTGTCTCGTTCCTGACCGATACCACACATGAAACCGTAACGGTCTATGTGGTGACGGTGGGCACGACAGGGCTTCCCAGCTCTGATGTCTTATCGGCACCAAGCAGCACCGTGTCTCTCGATGGCGTAGTATCGGCACCACCTGCCCCTTCTGTATCGCAAAGTTTGACCAGCACACCAACGGGTTATCAGTTCAGCTTCAATTACCTGACTGGTTTGTCTGCTGATCTGGTGGACGGTTACAAGGTTTACCGCAACACGGTGAACAACACCAGCACGGCCACACAGTTCGCATTCTTTAAGCACAACCCGCTCAACACAGGAACCCAGGTGGTGCAGGACGATGGCGTTCCCAACGGCACCATTTACTGGTATTGGGTCTCGGCCATCAACACCAGCAGTCTTGAATCCAGCCTCACGTCGGTTCCCGGTTCCGGCACGATCATCAGCGGTTTGGCGCCAACCTCCGACAACATGGTGCGCAATGGCACGTTCTCGGGTGGTGGAACCAACTGGTTGAACAGCCGCAGCACAGCTGGCATCAGCACAAGCAACTTCCTCAATGGTGTTAGCGGACTGCCATCGGGCAATTCGGAATTCAAATCAGCAGCTTCTTTGAGCATTGGCCTTGAAGCGGAAGATTTCATTCCCGTCGATCCAAGCAAAACCTACCTGTTGAGCGCATGGGTGAAAATCCCATCCTTCACGTCGCTGAATTACGCGGGCTTCTCGCAATACGACAGCAGCAAAAATTGGGTTGACCACGTCAACGGCACATTCGGTTATTGCTTGTACGCAGGACTCAACGTCACATCGGGCAGCGGTTGGCAATATTTCTCACGTTTGATTGGTGGCAATCCTGCTTCGGGCAGTGCATCACCGACACAGTTCACGGCAGGAACCGCATTCATCAGGCCCGTGTTCCTTATCAACTGGACGGGCACGACCACACCGGTTCAGGTCGAAATCACCGACGTTCGTCTTTCGATTGTGGAAGCGGTATCGATCAAGGCGCTCATGTCGACACCGGCAGGCGTAAACCTGATTTCAAACTCTGATTTCAACAATGGCGTAACGACATTCATTACACCTACGGGCACGGCCAATGTTGGGGTGTACGACAACGCTGCATCGGGCAAGGTCACCCACACCATGACCACCGATGCCACGGCACCCAACACCAGCGGAAAGGTTTTGCAGATCACAACCGCATCAGGAACCCCGACGCCCAGCCCGGGTTGGGGCGGTTTCTTCTACGGCTTGGGAGTTGATAGCGGAGCAATCCAGCTTGGCCAATATCACAAGGGCGACACCATCTTGTGGCGTATCAGGGCCAAGATTCCCCAGGGCTACACGTTACAGAACGCCAATAACCTGTTCGGCGCAGAAGGAACAACGAAGTGGGTCACATCCCAGGCAGGTTATGGCGATTGGTACACGTACCTGATGGAACAGACGGTGGGCACGACAGGCACGTTCAGCACCATCGGCTTCTTCAATCTCGACAACACCAGTTCCGCCCCTGTTACGTGGAATGTTGCGTCGGTTGAAGCCCTCGATTTATCAGTTGAGAACATTTCGAGTGCTGCCGGTTATCACGTGTTTCGGCAGGGGATTTCAACCTTCCTGCTTACGCAAGGTTCGATTGTTCCCACACAGGCGTTCCAAGTCACCGTTACGCCAAGCGCCACCAGCATCTTGGTCTCATGGTCGGCGGGATCATTGCTGCGTGCAGATGGTTCAACTCTTACCGTGCCGACAGGTAATTTCACTCTCAGCGCCTCACCCAACACCACGTATTGGCTTTATCTCTTTATTGACTCGCGGACTGGCGCGGTTGGGTTCGCCAATTCCAATCCACCGGGGACTACCGCTTCTTACACCTTTGCAGCGCAGGCCGGAGTAGATGGTCGCATTCCGCTCACGCCTTTTTCGGTAAATACCCCAGCCAGTGGATCGAATCCACCTGTTACTGGTGGTGATGGTGGAAGCTGCCCTGATGAGCATGAGTTGGTGGAAGTTGCTGGTAAGGGTTTGATTCCTGCCGGAACCGTGCAGGCAAACGATTACATCAAGGGCTATTCGTTTACTTTGCGGACAGACATTTTCCGTCGCGTCTTGGCCGTTCGCCGCAGCAGTTGCCCTTCATGGCGCATCATCAACGGCCATAAGGTAAGTCCATGTGAGCCTGTGTATTTTGAAGGCCAGTGGCGGCCAGCTTTCAGGGTGCCGACAGCCACTATCGATTTCTCGACCGCCATCAAGATCGACATCAGCGTGGGTGCAGCCGACGATCAAGACAACGAACACAACTTCTGGTTGGTAGGGGAACAGCCGCTGTTGATCCACAACACCAACGTACTGCCTCGGAGCTAAGAACATGATGATGAGAATTTGGATGTTATCGCAAGGATACGAATGCCCTGAACGATCTGCATTACACAAACAGTTGTTTCCTGTCTGCGAGACATACGGATACCACTATCGCTATGCAGTGCCCCTTATCACACCTGATGATTGGCAGCTTGTACAGATCGATACAACACCCATTCAAATTGAAGCAGCCAAGCAAGACCCTCGTGTGATTGTGTGTTGGAAGGATTACGACACCCCACCCGCAAAGGTGCTCGAAGTTTACAAGGATTGGCTCGAACCCAATACCACTTACATGTTCATGGGGCAGGTTATTGCGAAACTTGCCCAATCCAACCATGCGTTTTATCACGAGTTTTAATCATGAAGAAACTTTCCGTCAGGGACACATTGAGTCCCGCAGACATCGAACTATTCCTGCATTGGGTTCTGAACACACCTCAGAATTGTTTTGATTCTGACATCCTCACCTATCCGAAGGCGACCATGTTGGCAGCCGATGATGAGAAAGGGCCATTTGCGTTCTTGCCCATGCAGTCGGTCTTGATGCTTGAATCGCTGGCGGTCATGGCGGGTGTCTCACCACGAAAGATGGCTTTAGCTTTGGCTCGGTTTGGAGAGGCTGTAGATCAGATTGCGGAAGGTGTCGGGGTACGAGAGGTCTATTTCCTCGTAAAAGACGACAACGTAGCCGAATTATGCAAAAACCACGGATACGAGGAACTCATTGACTTTAGGGTACTTCGCAGGAAAATTAAAGTAGGGGCTTTGTCGGACAAATCTCAAAAATAAGCGAGTTCAACCGCCTCACTGCGGTTGGGAAGGAGCATGTTTGTATACACCAAGATCACAATCGATATTGAAACTGGCACCGTCTTAGAGTGCGAGGGATTTGATTACGACGGAGCGATCATCCTTTGTAAGGGCGATGACACCGCGAAAGCGAACGAGCAATCTCAACTTCAATTCAATCAGCAGTTGATGTCGCTGTTTCAGCAACAATTTGGTAAGCAGAACGCCATCACGGATCAGCTCACCAAGACCCTGATGCCGATGCTGCAGAACCCGCAAGGGTACTCACCCGAAGCACTGGCAGCACTTCGATCACAAGCCAAAGAGTCGGCAGCCGATTCCTACGCCAATGCCGAAAAAGCATTTCAGACGCAATCATTTGCCCGGGGTGGCCGTGATTTGCCTTCCGGTGTAGACGAACAGGTGCAGGGTGCCATTTCTGGTGGCGCAGCCGCACAGGAAGCAGGGGCACAGCAGAACATTACCTTGGCCAATGAGAACCAGAAGCAGTCCAATTTCTGGAACGCCATTAACGGTCTGAACGGTGTATCGGCACAGCTCAATCCTTTGGGTTATGCCGGTGCAGCCACATCGGGTTCTGGAGCGGTTGCGGGCCTCTCGAATGCCGTGACCAGCTCGCAGCAATCAGGTGTGTTAGGCGGCATCCTTGGTGGCGTGTTTGGCGCAGGATCAGCCCTGCTTGGTAATCCGGCATTGTTCGGTAAGAAGAGCTAAGAGGGCAGATGATTACACGACTCGAAGCCCTTGCTGACGCTATCACCGATATCTCTGGCTACCACACCCCTGAATCTGCTGTGTACAAGGCACGGAACCCCGGTGCTCTACGCGCATACAGCCAGACCGTTCTCAGCGATTTGGACAATTACCGTGTGTTCTCGTCTTTCCGGGCAGGATATGACGCTTTGATTTTCGATCTTAAGACAAAATGCGCAGGCAAAAGCCACACGCATCTTGAAACCACATCAACCCTAAAAGAGCTGATCCTTACCAACGGCTTTGAACCCGCATTAGTAAAAAAGGTGGTCAATTTTTTGAGACGTGCTCTTGAAGACCAAGAGTTCAGCGAAGCCACCACGCTTTCATTTTTCTTAGAGGCATAAAGCACATGGACAACACAGTTTCGGTAAACAATTTCCCAGCATCACCCGACGGCGAATCAGGCAGTGTAATTCAGCAGCCCACCACAGTTCCGGTGCCCGCCCCTCAGTACACACAGAATGGTGATGCGCCAAACGCTGGTGCCATGTTCCCAGATGCACAGGGATCGCCCAAGCTTGCACCGCAGGGAATGTCACCTCTACAACTCGGACTGCGTGGTGCCTTGCTTGGCATAGCTGCTGGATTGGCCCAGAGAACCGCTGGCGCGGGTGCCGCTGCCGGGGCCAATGCCGGTTCACAAGTGGCCGACCAGAACCAGCAGAACATCGACAACCAGAACAAGGCTGCACAGGAAAAGCAGGAGGCTGGTGACCGCCACCAGCTTGTGCTGGCCAACCTGCAATTGCACAACATTCAAATGATGCAAGCGCAGCAATCGGTGAAGAACGGAACGCTTGATTACTACGACAAGCTGGCCAACTCCACCAAGGCCGCGGTTAACACTTCGCAGGACTCGGACGGCTTCCAAGTTTACGGCACGCAAATGTCCGAAGACGTAGTGAAGCAGAAGTATATGGAGATTCACCAGCAGAACCCCAACGCTCGTGTGACCTATGGCGTGGATGGCAGCACTACTGATGCGAATGGCAATGTGGTGCCGACGTTCAGCTTGTACGATCCCGGGTCCGGCATGGTGAAGCTGACGCCTGAGAAGATTCAGCAGTTGAAGGACTCAGGCATTCAGATTCCGGTGAACGTCCCGGCCGATTCGCAAGTGTCGACCACAGTTCTCAACAACTGGCGCTCACAATCCGTGCAGAGCATAGCCATGCAGAAAAGCAAGGCCGAAGCCGACGCAGCCACGGCCAACGCTCAGACCGCAGAAACGAATGCGAAGTATGCCGACCAGAAGGATCAACAGGCGATTAAGGAAGGTAATGCACGTATCGCCCTTACCCGCGCACAAACTGCCAACCAGTATGCCGAAGCAGCCAAGAACAGAATTCTGGTGGGCAGTGCAGCCGACGCAAAGATGCTGGATACAGGAATAAACCCGGTTACGAAGCAGAAGCTAACCCTAGATAACGCACCAGATGAAATGCTGATTGACGATGCCACCAAACAGCCAATCCCGTTCAAAATGTTGTCAACGCTAAAACCAACATCGCAGGAAATCAATCGTGGCGATTTTGCCAATAGTGTTCTTCACTCGTTGGATCAGCTTGATAACTTGAGAACAGTTGGAAAGTTGCCCAATGGCCCACTCTCAGGTTTGACAACCAAGGCGTTAACCAAAGCTGGCATGTCCGATGCCGATGCTCAGAAAGCGATGAACTTCATCTCATTCGCTCAATCTGCTGCCACCGGCGCACACGTTGGAGGCCGCTTTAGTGTCCCGATCCTGCAAAAAATGGGCGACATGATCCAGATCAACATGAACGACTCCCAATTCAAGGGAGCTGAAGATTCCATCCGCGATGTTATGACGCAGTACGCAAGGCAGGGTGGACGCCTAACGGTTGGGCAGTACAAACAGCAGCTTGCAGGGCAGCAACAACAAACACAACCGCAGCAACAGCAAAACGTAACCCCAAAGACCCACGTATTTAGCGTGAGCACATGGCAAAAAGCCAACCCTAAGGGTGATGTGAATGCCGCAAAAGCAGCAGCCACACAGCAGGGCTTTCAAGTGGTGCAGTAATGCAGAGCACAATTGATTTATCAGCAGGACTCGTTCCTGCCAATAATTCGCAGCCAACACAGTCAATCGATTTGTCTGCTGGTATGGTTCCGGCTTCACAGCCATCCGACCAGCAATCAAGCACACTCGGCAGAATCGGAGGCTTTTTGCACGATCTCGTTCTTGGCACGCCTGAGGAACAAGCGAACGCCGGAACTGGAAAGGATATGGTGGGCGAGAAAGTTTTCAGTCCTCAAGGCCGCAACGATGCGTTAGCTCCCGGACTCGAAACAGGTGCCGAAAAAGGTCTGACCGAAACTCTGTCTGGAACTTCACAGCTGGCACAGAAAGGCATCGAGAAGCTTACGGGGCAGCAGTCATCAGGCAAAGGCGTGCTTGGTGAAGCCCCGGCCTCAGCAGTTGAAACCGAAGCCAATGGTGGTGCAGAGTTCACAGGCAAGGCCATCGAAAACGTCATGGAGTTCATGGCAGGGGACGAAGCCCTGAAAGGTTTGTCGGTTGGCGACAAATTGAAAAAGATGGGAACGGTCGCTAAGTTCATCGAAGACCATCCCTTCATGGCCAAGTTGATTGGATCATCTGCCCGAAATGCTGCTGTGGCTGGTGCCCAAACCGCTGCACATGGTCAGGATTTCAGTTCTGGTGCCATAACAGGTGCCTTGGCTGGCCCAGTGGGTGAGACTGTAGGGGCTGGACTCAGCAAGGTTGGTTCTTCGATTTCCGACAGCATTGCCAACAGCTCCACCAAGGCAGCAGCCGACGAGTTCGGTGTGCCTTTGACTGTGGGGCAACAGACGGGTGGAAAGGTGGCGCAAGCAACCGAAGCCGCTTTGCAGAAAGTTCCGTTCATCACTGATTTCAAGAATGTCGCGAGTGCTCAGAACGACGCCGTGCAGAAGGCAGCCAATGACATTGCTGATTCAATTGCAGGCAAAACGGCGGGTTCGGCAACCGAATCAGGGGAGAACATCCAGAATGCCATCACAGAGGCTAAGACGGCAGCCGGTAAGGCCTACGATGCTGCTCAGAAGCAGATCGCGGATTCTGGTGCAGCCCAGTTGCCCGTTCCACTCCAAGGCACGATCGCGGACACGGCGAAGCGATTGCTCGATGACATCGAATTGCCCGATGAGTTCTCGACAGGTGTAAAGGACGTGCAGGGCAGACAAGGTGCCGTAGATGTATTGAAGAACCTGTCCCAGGGCGCAGCCGACGATGGAACCCCCCGCTCCATGACATGGGAACAGGCACGACGTTTGAAATCCGCATTGCGTGACATGGCCAGCTCCGGGGACTCGAATGTCGGCAAAGGTGCCTTGAAGCAGATGACAGCGGCAATTGATGACTCGATGCAGAAGACGCTGGCAGATTCGGGCAATACCGGTTTGGCGCAGCAGTTCCGTCAGGCTTCGAACAACTATCGTGCCGTCAATGACGCTATGGACACGAGCGTCATTAAGCGGTTGATGAACCGTGATCCCATCGAAGTCGGCAAGTTTCTGCTCGATAATGCGACTCCCAACAGCATTCAGACCCTCAAGGGCGTGGCAGGATCGCAGATGCCACAAGTACAGCGCGGCATCTGGGAAGAGATGTTCAACCGTGCTTTGTCTAATCCTGATGGCGTGGTGGCCGGAAAAGTCTTACAGAAAGAATTTCAGAAGTTGGGCCCGGAATCAGCCCAGGCCATCTGGAACCCTGCCCAGCTGCAAAAGATTCAGCGTTTCGTTTCTCTGGTAGGCAAGACAGGATTGGCGGGTGGCAAGAATTCCATCGGCAATGTTGCTGCCATGAGTGCTGCTGGTGGCGCGGGTGCTGCTGAACTGGCAACCCATCCTTCGGCTCTCAAGGGTGTGTTGATCCACGCTCCGTCCCTTGGTGGCATGTGGGTCAGCGCAAAGATGCTGGCTCGATTCATGACCAGCCCGACCGGGCCCGAAACTCTCGCTCATGTGTTGAGCGGAGCTGGCGGAACTGCTCGTTCTCGCGCTGCCGTTGCCCTTGTCAACTATATGGCCAACCAACACGCGGCAGATGCCCGTAACAGTCAATAACAGGTGAAACAATGCAAGCCAAAGACATCATCGATCAACTTAGCCCCAACCAACTTAAATGGGCCTTGGGAATCAGCATCACACTGCTGTTGAGCCTTGTCGCCACGTGCACGCGGTTCCTGTACCGTAAGAGTAGGGATTTTTTCGCGGGAATGAATGCCAAGCTGGATACGATCCAGAACAATCACCTGCATACCATTCAGGAAAACACAGGCCGTTCAGCCGAACTGCTCGAAAAGCTGGTCGAGGGACAGGCCGAACTGAACGGCTATATCAAGGGCAAGCTGGAGTAATCGCGAAGTCTAGCCGTGGATCGTTTCCAATATGACCTTGCCGAACCACACCAGAACCGCACCGATGACGAACGTAGGGACGGTAAACAGAATGCCTTTGAAGTAGGCCGTCCAAAACAACAGCCCAATAATCACGAACGCCAAAAATGTGATGAGACTTTTCATCAGTAGTTCCTCCGTTAAAGCACTAAAGGAGGGAACCAAGGTTCCCTTCGCCCCAGCTTGTGCCTAAATTTTTGCAAATTGAATTTCAAACGTGATCGGCTGGTCGCCGTGGGTGCCGATGCCACCACAGACGAACGGAGCCTGTGTGAGTGTGGTGCCGTTATCGTTGATTACCACGATGGTGTGAGCATTGGGATCAAACCAAGCCCGGGTGTGAGATTTATCAGTTACAGCGAGGGTGTTGGTAATATCACGGCATTCAAACGAAGCCCCACCAAACGTCTTGCCTGTCACCACCAGCGAAGTCAGCGTGCCATCGAAGAATGTTTCCTTGCCCGGAAAGGCCGCTGTGAGCCCGGAGATGCCACTTGAGTCGGTGATCGAATTACACAAAGTGCCATTTGCCAGCGTGTTGGGTTTAGTCTCACCAGCAAAGCTAACAGGCATCATTTGGCCTTGGGGTGTTGAATCCAAGAAGGCTGCCAAATTCGGGTTGGTTGAGAAGTCACACCCTGCATCGAACGACTGCTGGAGTTGCGAAGGCGTCGGGCTGCTGGCTTGAAACAGGGCAGCTTCAAACGGCTTGCCTGTTGAATCCGAAGGGTAGACGTGTGCGCCTGCCAATGACGAGTGAACGCGAACGAATCTGGCAACCGAAGGCAGCCCAGGAATGTTGGGTAGGCCCATGTGCCCACCACCACAGGCAATCAGGCTGAGAATGATGGTGCTCGACACAACCGAAGTCACCAGATCACGAACGTTAATCAGACTTACGAGTTTTTTCATTTGCTATCACCTCCAAATGGGGAGCGGCAGAGTAGCTGATGGGTATCCCGGTTGCTAAACGGCCACCACAGCCCACCAACGGCCACCAAGCTAATGTTTCGGCCTTTTGCTCCTCTGCTTCTTCTTCTTGCTCTTCTGTTTCTCTATTTCCTTCCTTCGTTCCTCAGCTAACAAAAACACATCATCGGGATCACGGAGTTCCTTTTCCCGTCGAATCCGCACCTTCTCGAATCGCCACATGTCTTCCAGTTCGGCAGGGTGAAGGGTGTCCAACACCCCTTCATTGATTGCAGCCTGCAATTCCTGCGCATTGGCTTGAAACAGCTTCATGTCTTTCGCTTGAATCATCTGCATGGGTTCGAGTTCCTTGAGCCACCTCAGGATGAAGGCAAATCCGCGGTTTAGCCTGAAGAGCAGTTGGTAAATCTCAACCTTGTTTAGTTCGGCCATCTGTCCCCCTTGAATTCGTCTGGAGATGCTAACGCGTGAGGTTGAATTTCCCGGAGAACAAAATTTAAGGGATGGTAGGAGGGAAGTTGAGGCAGGCAAACTCACCAAAATGCTGTTGTGCTGCCTTGTCGTATGCCTTGGCTGCATCCTCTTCGAGGGCAAAGTTTCCAAGACGAATTTTCCTTCCGTTAACGGTGATTAAGGAAGTCCATTTGTCAGGACAATCACGGAACACGCCTTTGAACTTGCTTGCCTTGCCGTGCTGAATTTTTTGGTTCCGCTGGTTTTCTTTCCGTGTGCATGGTCGAAGATTCTCGCGTCGGTTGTCGAGTCCATCGTGGTTTCGATGATCCACCATTTTGCCGCTGCATTCTGAACCAAGAATTTGCCGATGAATCTTTATCGTGATTCTTTTGCCATCGTGAAAACCCATCCGCTCTGCATACCAAATTCCAGATCGCTTGTCGTGGTGCGCGTGCCACTTGTGTTGATTCAGGTCTTCAAAGTCAGCTTCATCAACGAGCGCGACTTTGCCTTGGGTTAACGGGATTTCTCTCATTCAGAGATATACCCGGGCAACGTGCCAAGGGGGAATTCCCGGAATCGGGTTGGGCTCAGTGTGCATGTAGTGTGAATAAAGGGTGCTAATGTTCCACCAAATAGCACCAAGTTGCACCAGGCCGCGAAAAATAACCCCCTGCAAAATCAACAATCACAGGGGGTTCCAAGCTGTCCCACACGTCCGATAAAGGCAAGACTGATTTGAGGTGCAATAATACTGAGACTCACGATGTACCGCAGCCCTGAACTTCGCTCCCTGTCGCGCCGAGTAGGCATCAGCATTTTGCTTGGTGTGATCATTGCTACCATTGGATCTGTTCTTGAGGCAATCCTCGATCATCACTCCATCATTGGGTTCGACTCTCTAGACGATATCGTCATCGGCATCATTGCGGCGATCGTGGTCTTCGCCTATGAGCAACGGCGCCACAGAGCCATACTGAACAAGGTTCGTGTAATTGCGGCTATGAATCATCATGTTCGCAACGCTCTCCAAGCCATCTCTTACGCCCCTTACGCTGAACAGGAAAAACAAATCCGTCTGATCGCCGAATCCGTGCAGCGGATCCAGTGGGCCTTGCGGGAGATTCTTCCGGCAGAGGAAACAGCGCCAGATTCACTCTTTTCTCACAAACCACCTCCAGAGTCTGAACAGCACTCCGCCCCGGCCAACAAAAGTAAGATGAGAGCTTAATTAGGAGATTGGTTCTACGACGAGATCTTGGCTCATGAGAACGCAGGCTATGCTCAGAATGGCCGCGGAACTCTAGCACAATTTGTCTGGCCCATTCCTCGCTGGTTTGGGTTGGATCAAGCTCTGCAACTCCTCGCCGGTGAGATTGCGCCACTTGCCTGGAGCAAGGTTATTCAGGCGCAAATCACCAATAGCAACTCGGACCAGGCGCAAAGTTGGATGCCCAACAGCCGCGGTCATCCGCCTCACCTGGCGATTGCGGCCTTCGATCAATGTGATTTCTATCCAGGCCGTTGGGACTGATTTGCGGAAGCGGATGGGCGGATCGCGCGGTGGCAGGTTGGGCTCCCCCGGCAGGAGCTTCACTTTCGCAGGCTTGGTTCGTTGCCTCTGGATCACTACGCCCTGGCTGAGCTGCCGCAGCGTTGCTTCGCCGGGGATGCGCTCCACCTGCACCCAGTATGTGCGCGGATGCCTGAACCCAGGATTGGTCAGCCGGTGTTGCAGAGCGCCATCGTCGCTCAACAGCATCAACCCTTCGCTGTCATGATCGAGCCGGCCACAGGGATAAATGTTGTTTAACAGAATAAACTCGGCCAGGCTGGGTCTCTCGCCGGAAAACTGGCTGAGCACTCCGTAGGGCTTATTGAAAAGAATGTAGCGGAAGGCCACTCATCAGCTTACCCGAAGAAAAGGGAAGCTAAGAAGCACGATGGGCGCCGACACTAGATAGAGATGCCCCGGTCAGGACTGCGCTGCCTTCCGGGTTTTACCTGCGCCTGCGCCCACGCGCTTTATCCTGACCGAATGCCCGTAGTTACCATGGTCATGAACCCGCCTGTTGCCCTTCTCTCAGATGCTGCGTACATCAAAGGCAAGGAACAAAGGCCAGCATTCACGCCCTATCTCCATGATTGCGAAATCCGGCCGGATCCTGATAAAGACGTCAATGTAAAAGACGTGCGAGTTGCCAATTGGCAAACTGCAGGAACTCTTTTCTTTCAAAGCTTAACAACCGTTTTGTCGCGGAAATTAAGACAATGCTCATCTGCAGACAAAAAAGACAAGAGAATCCAGCCCAAAAACGTTGCAAACTCCCTGCCAAACCTCACATGGTTTGATAACTGCTTGATTTAGAAAGACAACGTATTCCGATGGCGTGAGTACTGCTGTCTGATTGTGTCCGTTTTTGGCTGATCAGTGTGCGGTTATGAACAAATTGGCACACCTTTCCGGCAATCATTTCGATATGAAAGGCCCAACCAACAGATTGCAACGGCATCTCTGCCTGGGTGCGCTGAAGTAGAATCAGGGGTGGCCTCTTCTCATCAGCTCTTCTCAGGAACCGCTCCCGGCCCCGGACTCGCATCGTTCTTTACTGACGTTCGTACCTTTCGCCAAGACCCGCTCGCAAGCTTTCTGCGCTACACGCTCAAGTTCGGTGACGTTGTCCGTTATCGCGGTTTGTGGATCACGCACCAGGTCACTCATCCGGAACACATCCTGCAGGTCCTGCAAACCAACTCCGCCAACTATCGCAAAGGCCGCGATTACCGCATCCTGAAGCTTTCTTTGGGTGAAGGTTTGCTCACCAGCGAAGGATCATTATGGCAGCGGCAGCGGAAGATGACCCAGCCAGCTTTTCAAAGCCAGCAGATTGCCGGCTTCATGCGGCTGATGGAAAAGCATTCAGTGGAAATGCTGAGCCAGTGGGAAGAACGGGCCCGAACGGGAGAAGTGTTCGATGTGGTGCCGGAGTTGATGCGGCTCACCCTGAACATTGTGAGCCATGCGCTGTTCACCACCAGCCTGGAGTCTGATCTCGACAGTATTCAGGATGCGCTCAACGTGGGACGTGATTACTCTGTGGAACGCGCCTGGTCTGTAGTGCGCATTCCGCAGTGGTTACCGACGCCGAGTAACCGCCGCCATCGCTCCTCGCTGGCCGGTTTCCATTCCGTGATTGACCGCATGATCACCGCGCGGCGAATGGCTTCCGAGCATAACAATGATCTGCTCACGATCCTGATGCAGGCGCGCGATGAGAACGGAGCGCCAATGCCGGCCCAACAACTGCGTGATGAAGTGGCCACTCTGCTCACCGCCGGCCATGAAACCACCACGCTGGTTCTGGCCTGGGCGCTCTATTTGATCTCCACCCGGCCCGACGTGGTGGAACAGATTACATCTGAGATCAGCTTTCTGAATGGGCGCGCACCCAGCTATGAAGAGCTTTCCCGCTTGCGCTACACGCGGACGGTGGCGGAAGAAACCATGCGCCTGTATCCTCCGGTGTGGGTCATTTCCCGCACTGCAGTGAACACTGACGTGATTGGCGAATTTGAAATTCCCGCAGGATCAGAGATTTTGATCTTCCCGTACGTCACACATCGTCATCCGCGCTGGTGGGTTGATCCGGATAAATTCTGGCCGGAACGATTCCTGCCTCAGAACTCCGCTGGACGGCCTCGTGGCTCGTATCTTCCTTTTGGCGCCGGGCCGCGCACTTGTGTGGGTCTGAACTTTGCCATGACTGAAATTCTGGTGGTGCTTACTTTGCTACTGCAACGCTTTCGCCTGGAACTTGCGGTGGATTCCTGCCAGATCAAAGCTCAACCATCCGTTACGCTGCGCCCTAATCCCGGTGTGCCAATTCGATTGCGTCGAATTTGATGGTCATTTGATCGTCCGATCGAACCCAAAGCTGCTCGCATTCGAGTCGCCTGATGTGTCATGCTGTCTGACATGAAGAACAAAAACCAACGCGATCTTGAAAAGTACTGGGCGGAGCAAGCAGCCAAGAAAGCCAAAGCGGCCAAAAAGAAAACCGGCAGCCAGGCAGATAAAAGCGACGAAAACAAAGGCCAGGCATCCGGTTCAACTCCGAGCGAATAGCCTTTGCCGGCAAGTTTCAGCAACAGCGCTCGTATGAGCATTCGACGTTTGTGTGGATAGCTCTTATACTCTGTGCCGCTATGAAATTTCGCGTGCTTGTGTTCCTCATGGTCTGCGTTTTCAGCAGTTCATACTCTATGTCACAGACGAACTTCACTGTCGGTACGGCCACCGCTGCTTTGGGACAAAAAGCATTTGGACTCATCGAAGTCCCGGCTCGCGCCGATGCCGCAACATCCATTCCGGTGGCCGTCTTTCATGGCGCAAAGCCCGGCCCGGTGCTGGCACTGGTTTCCGGCCTGCATGGCACTGAATACGCTTCCATCATCGCTCTTGAGAAGCTCATTCAAACGCTGGATCCAGCGCAGATTTCAGGGACCGTGGTTATTCTTCCGCTGGTCAATATTCCTTCTTTCGAGCAGAAGGTTCCGCACGTGAATCCGGTGGATAAGAAGAGCATGAACCGGTACTATCCAGGCGATCCCAATGGTTCGCAGACGGACCGCGTTTCATGGGCGATCACCAAACACGTGGTGGAGCGTTGTGATTACCTGATTGACTACCATGGCGGCGACCTTGATGAGAATCTTCGCCCTTATGCCTACTGGCCCAAGTCAGGAAATGAAAAACAAGATGCGATCACACGCGACATGGTGCTGGCGTTTGGCCTGGATCACATCATCATCTGGAGTGACCGTCCCAAAGATCCGAATGCTTCGCGATATCTGGATAACACGGCAAACACTCGCGGCAAGCCAGCCATCGCCGTCGAGGCCGGCCATTCTGGAACTGTGGAACCGGAAGATGTGCAACTTCTCGTCAACGGCAGCCTGAATGTGATGCGCTATCTCAAGATGCTGCCTGGAACATTCGTGCCCCTGGAGCATCCTGTGTGGATAGGCAAAGTGGACACGGTGGAGAGTGATCAGCCCGGCATCTTTTATCCTCTGGTGCAGCGGGGGACCTATGTGGCGCAGGGAATGAAGATTGGCTACGTCACAGATTATTTCGGACGTACGGTGTTTGAGGCGAAGGCCCCGGCGGCTGGACTGGTTTTATATATCTGTGCTGTTCCGTCCATGAAAAAAGGTGACACCGTCGCGAATATTGGAGAGGTCACTACGAATCCATGAGCCCTGGTTTAATGCGGGGCATGTGAAAAAGAACTCACTTGCGTTTGATTCGCCATGCGCCTGCTGATAAGCGCCCACCGCTAAATGGAACTGGAAACCTGAAATCGCCGAAGCGCATCACGAAATATGCTATCCAGAGAACCACTGCGATGGCGATGAATACGCTGCCCACCATGGCGTCGCCGGTGAAGGCGATCCAGATAATCTTGTGGTCCTGAATGCGGAAGAGAAACGGCATCAAGCTGTAAAAGACCGCCAGCCAGAGGAACACAGTGCGTTGAGGCAGAGGAGTCCGCAATCTCCTGACGCGGAAATAACAAAACCAGAAGAAGACTCCAAGGGCCGCAAAAATGACTCCGAGTGTCGGGCGCTCCTGGAACATGATGAACACCAGCTTGTGATCACGTATCTTGAACAACAGCGGCAAAACGGTAAAGCAAATCGCAAGCCACAGGTAGCTTGCTCTTGTCTGCACCACTTCGCGTGCGCGCTCCAGGGCTGCTTTTTCCTGCTCCCGCTCCGGAGCAGGCGCTGGCGTTTGGAGGGCTTCCAGGGGACGGCTGGCGCCACGGGCGATCTTCTCAAAGTCAGGGTCCTCAAGAAAATAGTCTTCCACCAGAGCGCGCGTCGCGGGGCTGGCTTCACCAGAGAAATACACCGGTAGTAGATCGATAATTACGTCGCGTTGCAGCTTCATGAAGACACCTCCTGGAAAGTTGCTCTCACCTGCATCAGCTTCAGCCGGGCCCGGTGCACCTTGACCTTTACAGTGGTAACGGGCAGCTCCAGCGCCTGGGCAATCTCTTCGTAGGGCATTTCTTCCTGTGCGCGCATCAGCAGCACCGCACGGTCGATCTCCGGCAGCTCCTGCAGGGCTTTCATGACTGAAGCCAGTTCAGCTTTGTGTTCGGTGCGGTCCCCAAGGCCCGGTGACGCATCCGGAATGGATTCTTCCAACTCCGTATTGCGGCGGTTGCGCCGAAGATGGTCGCGATAGAGATTGCGTGCAATGGTGAACAGATAAGCTTTGACAGTGGCTTCGCGAATCTTGCCTTGTCCAATCCAGGCGCGGACGAAGGTCTCTGACGTGATGTCGTCGGCAAGAGCCGCATCGCCGCACAGAAACAACACAAACCGGCAGACCTGGGGCGCATAGCTCTTGTAGAGACTCTCAAAGTTCGTCATGGCTTACCTGATCGTGATGGATACGCACGAACGGGTTGAAAGTTACGAAATTAAAGTTTTCCAATGGATCATGGCAGAAAAATTTTAGGTTACGTTAGCTATCTTCCGTAAAAAGTAAAAGCCGGATAGCATGCGATCCGTCAGTTCAATTGAGGATGTCAGATGTTAAACGGTACTTCGGCCCCCGGCTCGCCAGTTTCAGCTCAAACAGCAATTCCCACCAACATAATTCTTGCTTCCATGCTTCAGGTTTCGCCCAATGTGAGCGATCTGATTTTCTCTCCGGGAAGGCCGCCGCAAGTGGAAATAAGCGGCAATCTGGCGGGAGTGAAGATTGGTGACCTGGCCATGCTTACAGCAGACGATACCAGAAGGATTGCCACGGACCTGATGACGGGAAACACAACAGCCATAGAGCAGTTGCGGGTACAAGGCGCGGCTGATCTCTCCTATAGTCTTCCCGGCAAGTCCCGTTTTCGCGTCAACGTGTTCATGCAGCGTGGCACGTGCGCCATTGTGATGAGGGTGATCCCGCCTGAAATTCCCACGTTCGATCGACTGCGCCTGCCTGCGCAGCTCAGGGAAATCGCTCAACTGAAGAACGGCATCGTCCTGGTGACCGGTCCAACAGGATCGGGGAAATCCTCGACTCTGGCCGCAATCATTGACATGATCAATGAGACTTGCTCCTATCACATTGTCACCATTGAAGACCCGATCGAATTTATTCACCGTCACAAGAAAGGAACTGTACACCAGAGGGAACTTCACAGTGACACGCCGACTTTCGCGCTGGCACTGCGGGCTGCTTTGCGCCAGGCGCCCAAGGTGATTCTGGTGGGCGAAATGCGTGACCGCGAAACCATTGAAATTGCGCTCGAAGCGGCTGAAACGGGCCACTTGGTTTTCTCCACACTGCACACCATTGACGCTTCAAAAACGGTGGAAAGAATCGTGGGTGCATTTCCTCTTTCCGAACAGCAACTTATTCGAACCCGGCTTGCCGGCAGTTTTCGCTGGATTGTGTCGCAACGACTCATGACACGGAAAGATGGGAAAGGCAGAATTGCGGCCGTGGAAATCCTGAGAAGTAACATGCGAACCCGCGATTACATGGAAAAAGGTGAGGGCGAAGGCCGCTCACTGCTTGACGCTATCAACGACGGCGTACTGGACGGAATGCAAAGCTTTGATACGGAACTTGAGCGTTTTGCGCGCGAAGGCCTGATCAGCATTGAAACGGCGTTAGCCTATTCCAGCAATCAAAACAATTTGCGTCTGGCGTTATCTGATTTCATAGAAGAGCAGCAGTCAGAACTTGTAAGCATGACGTCAGGGCTGCAGCCGGGCGCTCGGACGCATATGCAGTAGTTCGGTTTGAGCTAGAACTCGCGCAACGGAGCCGCCTGCTCAAGTCCTACGCGACCGATCACGATTTCTGCCCGGAAGTAGTTTTCTCCTTTAATCGGGCAGCCTGCCATTCGACGCAGCATGTTGATCTGTCCCGTGTGGGTGAGTGCATCGGCTATCGGCCCTTGGAACAGCTTTTCTGCCGGCGATGCGAGCGGGGCATCAGAAGCAAGATACTCATCAAAAGCTTGAACCGTGCGGAAGAATCTCTCCACCTCATGGTCCCAGGGCAGCGGCTTTGAGTCATTCCAAGTCTGAGGGCCTTTTGAGATCGAAAGTGCCCACTCAAACAGGTCTCCCATATGAGCGAGAATCTCTATCGGCGTGCGGCCTTTCTCACCACTGGAGAATTGAGCAAAACTTGCGGGCACGTCCCGAAGCGCCTTGCCTGCGCGATAAGCCAACGTGGCCAGTGTGTGGCGGAGCAACTGCCGGGCTGTTGTGCCAGGTTCCATGGTTTCCTCCCGAGGTTGGCGGCGTTCCACTCGTAAGGTTAGCACTTCAGCATTCCTGCCATCGCGGCAGACAAATGACTTAGTTCTACTCGGGAGGGAAGAGATAATCCACGTTCCAGGGCAAGCGACGTTTCAATGATTGCTGCAGCCGTTTTTGCTGATCGCCGGAAACACGGTTGAAGCGGACCCCGCTCTTGCCTGATGCGTCTGACCAGATAATGGTCCCAATTAGATGCAGCTGCTCGTCAGTCTCGGGCAGGGAGAAGTTGACGCTCACGGTGCCACCTTGTGGCAGCGGCTCCGGGCCTGCCAGGCATAAACCCGTCTCGCTGAGATTAGCGATGGACGTGTGCGAGAGAGCGCGCTGCAAACCGCGATATTGCAGAGTTCCAGCCAGGGGCTTCAATGCCAGCGTATGCCGGTATGCCGCAAAACGGGAGCTGGCCATAGTTGTGTATGAAGCTTTCAGTCCTTTGGCCAGAACATCAAGGTTAAAAGGCTTGACCACAGTGAGGTGAATGCGTTTGCCGCGCGTGTAGCGGACGTGCTGCCCGCCAACCAGCACCATGGAAATGCCGCGCCATCTGGTATTCGCCTGCAGGCATGCAAGATCCGGAACTCCTGGAGCATCGTAGTCGCACAGAACCAGGTCCAGCCTTCGTCCGCGTACCCATTCATCTACTTCAGCGGCCGTCTGCGCCCGATAAAGTTCAATTCCATACTCTTGAAAAAGTTTTCTGACTCCATCCAGTGCGAAGGGATCTTTTGCCAGAAATATGCCTGAGAACACGTTCCTGCTTGCCATTACTGCCTGCCTGGTACCACATGGCGCTGAGAAGCCGATCGGTATCACTTTCTTTGCTGTAGCTTCCCGCAAGACCTTATTCTCCTGTGCAGTTCGAACTGAGCGCTATGACGGTACTCACATTTGAAGCGTGATCGCGGTCACGCGCCATCAGGCAAGCACATGGGAGCACGCCGGGTTTCTACCCAAGGCGGGATCAGGGCAACCATCGTAGTCCTTTCCGCCCTGAACTCCCGCAGCCCCACATACCGAAGCCATTGAAATAAAGTTACTTACGGCCCGCCGCAGTATGCCCTCAGTAACTCCTCTGCCAATACCGGCTATGCTAACCTTCTTGCATCTGTACGGAAGCGCAGCGAACTGGCGCTGAAAAATGTTGCTCTGCTTCCAGCCACCCGGAACTCGGGGCCCAGAAGAGAGGCCGATTGCGAGCTTTTGAAAAAGCACCTCCAGAGGTTCAGGAGATCCTGACCAAGCCCATCCGTGATCTCGGGCTTCGTCTGGAAGGCTCGCCACTGGAGCGGTTTGTTCAGCAGCTTTACCGTGAGCTCGACCGCAAGGGCCTGAAAAAGTTTCGCCCGGGCTGCTATCTCAGCGACGAGTGGGGCTGTCCTTCCGGCGAACCCGTGATCGGAATCCCGTTTTATCTCGCTGATCCCAAGCTGGCGCGTCTTGAGAAAGAAATGAACGACCTTGAAGATTCGCGCCAGATCATGATGTATCTGCGCCATGAGGCCGGACACGCAATCAATTACGCTTACCAGCTTTATAAGAGTCCGGAGTGGAAACAGCTTTTCGGCCCGTACCGCAAACCGTATCGCGACGCCTACCGTCCCATTCCGTTTTCGCGGCGCTATGTTCGCCACATGGAAGGCTGGTACGCGCAGAAACATCCGGATGAAGACTTTGCTGAGACGTTTGCCGTGTGGCTCACTCCCGGCTCCCGGTGGCGCGAACGCTACAAGGGCTGGCCCGCCATGGACAAGCTGCTCTACGTGAACCGCATGGCACGCCAGTTCGGCAAAACGGATCCCTTGCGTCCGCGGGGACGAACTGACATCACCGTGGAAGAGATGGACACCACGGTCGCCGATTTTTACGAGATGGCGCTGAGCCAGCAGCCTTCGCCTGGTGATCTGCCGCTGGACACAGACCTGGAAGACATTTTCAAAGTCAGCGCTCGCCGCAAGAAGGGTGTGCGCCCCGCGGCTGACCTGCTGCGCGAAAATCGCAAATCGCTGGTGGATAAGCTGACGTATTGGACAGGCGTGCAGCGGCCGCTGGTGAAAAAGCTGGTTGAGTCCATTGAAAGCCGCGTAAGCGAACTCAATCTGCGCGCCGATGCTCGATGTGAAAAAGAGTATCTGACGGAAATCACCGTGTATGCCACCGCGCTGGCCATGAACTACATCACACGCGGAAAATTTGTGCAGAACTGATCCTGGTTGCAAAATGGGATGGAGAAAATGAAGGTTGGAGTCCTTTACGAAACCTGGGGGCATGAGGAAGCGCCTCCGGAGCCGGAAAAGAAGAAACGCCGGCCCAGCAAGCAGCGCAAAAAGAGAGAGAAACACGATTACGAAGAAATCTTTGAAGCGCTGGAAAAACTGGGCCACGAGCCAAGCTACGTAACGCTGGATGGCGAAGACAAGAGCCTTACTGCGCTTGCCCGCACTGAGGTGGATGTCTTCTTCAACCTGGTCGAGTCTTACGCCGGCGACGATACAAAAGAAATGCAGGTCGCCGGGTACCTCGATCTTCTCGGCAAGATGTACACAGGCGCGGGGCCGCAGGGGCTCTATCTGGCCCAGGACAAGGCGCTGGCCAAAAAGCTTTTCGCCTTTCACGGAATCCGCACTCCTTTCTTTGCCACCTGCTATCAGGGCACTCTCGAACATTCGCATGACATCAAGTTCCCGCTGATCGTGAAGCCTGTCTCAGAAGATGGCTCGCTGGGCATCGATCAGGGCGCCGTCGTAGACAGCGTAAAAGAACTGATGCAGCGCATTCATTACGTCCAGGAGGAGTTTGATTCCCCTGTGCTGATCGAGGAATACATTGAGGGCCGCGAGATTTACGCCGGCGTGCTGGGCAATCTGCGCCCTGAACCGTTGCCCCTGATCGAACTGGACCTCTCGCGTCTGCCCGCCGGAATGCCCAAAGTAGCCGGCACAGAAGTGAAATGGGAGAAGGATAGCGAAGCATATAAAGTGACCAAATCCTCTCCTGCGGAAGACATCGACGAAAAAACAACCGAACTGCTCACCAAAACCGCCCTTTCTGCCTACCAGATTCTCAAGCTCCGTGATTACGGCAGAATCGACATGCGGCTCACTCCCAAGGGGGACATCTACGTGATTGAAGCCAATCCCAACCCGTGGCTCTCCAGCGACTCTGAGTTTTTCATGTCGGCCAAGAAATCAGGCCGCTCTTACGCTGACATGATCAAAGAGATCATTGAGTTTGCCAGCTCAGATCGCCGCAGTCGCAATCGCGTGCGCCAGGGCTGACTCCGCTGGATCTCTTCACTCGATCTCTTCTTTCGTTGTCTTCTCTGGTCTGTTTAGCGGCGCTTCTCCGCGTAGGCCACCATCTCCTGCACCGCTTTGGCGATTCGCCGTCCCTGTGACTCAGGATTGCGATAGCCGAATATTCCCATCAAGTGTGAGCGGCGATGCCCCGCCGGCATCTGCTCCCAACCTTCCCGCGCCAGGGGATTGCGCGCCAGCGCAACCGCCAGCACCGGTGGCAGCTCTTTTTCCGCTTCCATCGTGAGCATCAAGCGCTCCGCAATCTGTTCCGCACGACGCATCCTTGCTTCACCGCTCTTGGGCTCCCCAACCCAGCTCGCCATGTAGTTTCGGTAGGAATGGTTGAACGAATCGTAAAATTTCCTGAGACGCTTTGATTCCCCAAGCACTCGCAACAACTCGCCGGGCACGGTCACGCTTCTAGGCGTTGTGTCAGGCTCCATCAGGAACTTTGCTCGTTCGCCCAACCCCGCCTTGCCGCCGGACTGCATCTTCTTGTTCACGATCATCAGGTGGCCGCCCTTGCCGTCCGGGAACAGCGAAGTGCTAAACGCGAAGCCGTTGATCGTACCCTTTACCCTGAGCTGTCCGCGCTTTCCCCAGATCTGAGCCACGTCCAGCGGAACGCGGATGATCGTCCAGTTCAGCCGATCGCCAGAGCTCTGAAGCGCCGCCGTAAAAGATTTGGACCGATTGTGTGACTCAGACATGGGCACAGTGTAAGCCATTCACAACCTCCGATCGTCAATCTCAGACGTTCCGCACAGCTCTCCGCGTCCTCGCACCTCTCGAAAATGCAACCGGGAGCTGCGGAGAACCATCCCGGCCAGAGTGCAGCGCCGACAGGCGCGGCGGATAGTAGCCCAGTGCGTTCCCGAGTTGCGCAACGCGCGACGAGGGATAAGCGCTGGGTAAGCAAAGCATCACGCAAATTCCGCACTGCCGTAGGCCGGAGCGGAGCCGAAGGCGTAGCGACAATAAAAGCCCATCTCCCGCACGTTCACCTTTCTCCT
This sequence comes from Terriglobia bacterium, assembly GCA_963758275.1. Classification (GTDB taxonomy): domain Bacteria; phylum Acidobacteriota; class Terriglobia; order Terriglobales; family Acidobacteriaceae; genus Angelobacter. The sequence continues at coordinate 74,011 of CAVWUW010000015.1, forward strand.
ATCCCACCCTAACCGCATCAACCCGTCTCCCACATCATTTACAATCTCCGTTTACTTATGCGTAGCTTTGAGAGCCTCACTGCGCGCGAGATCCTCGCTCTGGCAATTTCGCTGGAGGAGGAAGACGAGCGCATTTACGCCGATTACGGCGAGGAACTGAAGCAGGATTTTCCCGCCACCGCCGCCATGTTCGGCGCCATGCGTGAAGAGGAATCCGACCATCGCCGACGCCTCATCGAGTTGTACCAGGCCAAGTTCGGCGAGCACATTCCCCTCATCCGCCGCAATGACGTAAAAGGCTTCGTGCACCGCCGGCCCATCTGGCTCACCCGGCCTCTGCGGCTTGACGCTGTGCGCCGCGAGGCTTCCACCATGGAAGTGGAAACGCGCCGCTTCTACGAGAAGGCGGCCGCCCGCACGGAAGACGCCAGCATCCGCCAGCTTCTGAACGACCTTGCCCAGGAAGAACGCTCCCATGAATACCGCGCCGGAGAACTCAGCGACCTCGACCCGGCGACAAAGGGAAGGGAGGAAGAAGCCAACCGCAAGCTCTTCCTGTTGCAAATCGTGCAACCCGGCCTGGTGGGGCTCATGGATGGATCTGTCTCCACTCTGTCGCCGGTATTCGCCGCAGCCTTTGCCGCTCGGAGTACGCACATCGCGTTCGCCGTGGGCCTGGCCGCCTCCATCGGAGCAGGCATCAGCATGGGATTCGCCGAAGCCCTCTCTGATGACGGCACTCTCACAGGTCGCGGGCACCCCTGGATTCGTGGTCTTGTCTGCGGCCTCATGACGGCTGTCGGCGGCATCGGCCATACTCTGCCGTTCCTCATTGGCAATTTCACTGTGGCCTTTATCATTGCCGTAAGCGTCATGCTGCTGGAGCTGATCACTATCGCCTGGATCCGCCATCGTTACATGGAAGCGCCCTGGGTCTCAGCCACCGTGCAGGTCATCATCGGCGGCATCCTCGTGTTCATGGCAGGAGTCATAATCGGCGAATCGTAAGCTCGCAGCTCGCGAATCAGCACTGGTCCATGTTCAGTTGTAAAGATCAAATCCGCTCGTCGCGAGGCCTCCTGGGAGGTACCAGAGGAGCCGCGGTTTGACCCGCTTCTACTAACAGACAGACCGCGCTGTACTTTCCATTGATCCCGGCTTTCTCATGGAAACCGAATACTCCGGCTGGAAGACCGGCAACTGGCGACCCATCAAGCGCTGGCGCGTCCTCCGCAGCCGCAGTTTTCGCAATTCTTCTGCCTGAAAGGCCTAAACACAAAAAATACAAAGACCCTCGGGGTGATCGGAAAACCAATTCTTTGTGTTCCTTTGCGTAATTTGTGGTTTGCTTTTTGTTTCGTCCGCGCCTCCGCGCTCCCGTGGTGAGGCTTGTCATCAAACCTTGGCGATTATGGCCTGTCTTCACGCCTCTTGCTGGGATGATCGTTTTGAAACCCATCTTCGAACGACATGGCCTTTCCACATCCACAATCCCGTAAGGACCATGACAGGAACAAAGACAAACCGTGTAGCGGGCGCGTACTGCGGAATCTTGTCAAACGGACTGTAGATGTAGCCGGCGATCGGAATAGCCAGGATGATGTGAATCCAGCGAAAGATTGTGCGTTGGGAGGGAATACTCATGTTTGGTCCTTTGCGTTGAAAGTTGCGGCAGGCATGTTTTCACCCTTCGATTCACCGATATGGTGCTTCACTCCTGTTCGAACTGCTTGGCATACTCGCCATTCAATCGTTGCCAGCCACCGAACTTCATCGCGTCGCCGGCAACGATACGGCCAATGGGAGTTCCAGTGAGCAGGCGGTCAAGAACATCCAGACAGATATGCCACCCGGCAGCCCCCATGGAAATAAAGTGGCGATCGATGTTGTGCCATAGCGTGAGGCGCGTGCCGTTGGTCAGCGGCTCGAGTTCCCAGCGGATCTCCTGTCCTCCCCAGTTATACTCAAGCACTCTGGGAGCGTCGGCTCGCGTCACCCTGGTCTCGGAAACTTGCGGCGAGGGCGCTCCCACTGTGGTGAGCTTCACAGTGGCTCCAGTCGCGCCCAGATTTCCATCGGCATCAAACGGGGCCCACTCGCGCAGATGCGCGGGCTCAGTCAGCGCTTGCCAGACTTTTTCCATCGAGTGGCGCAGCTCTCTTACCAGAACGAGCGTCCACTTATCTCCATCTTTCTGTACCCGCGCTCCGCTGGCCGGACCCGGTGTGTACTGCTCGCGAGCGGTCATCTTCTACTCCTTGTTCTCTTTTTTGTTGGTGTTGACTTGGCTTTACTCGCGCCATCGGGATCCACGCGGTCAAGGTGGCGCTCAAGAGCATCCAGGTGCGCGGACCAGAACCGGCGGAAGGGGGCGAGCCAGGTATCCAGCTCCTGAAATGGCTGAGGCTTAAGGCGGTAGAGACGGCGTTGTGCGTCCACTGTGGATTCCACGAAACCGGCCTCGCGCAACACGCGGAGGTGCTTTGACACAGTCGGTTGCGGCATACGAAGACGGCGTTCGATCTCTCCCACCGACTGCTCGGACGAGACCAGAAGTCCCAGGATGGCGCGGCGGTTGGGCTCCGCAATGATTTCAAACACCGATTCCATGCCATTTATATACGTTAAAAGGAATATACTTGTCAAGGCATACAACAATCACGCGCTAACCACAAGGGACACAAAGGAAAAGGATTTTGCGGCAGGGATGAACGTTGACCGTCGCCAGTGAAAACAATTGGCCGCGCATTCACGCGTGAAAACCGCAATCTTTAGCTGCGTTTATCAGCGTTCATCTGCGGCAAACGTTTTTTGTGTCTCCGTGCCTCAGTGTCTCCGTCGTAGGTGTTTCTCACCCGCCCCAAACATACGCATCTGGTTGCTCCAGGCCTACGAATGCCAGCACGCGGCACGCGAACTGGTGGGCCATCTCGGGCAGGGTTGACGGTCGGTTGTAGAAGGTGGGAATCAGAGGATAGATGGTTGCGCCGGCTTCGGCAGCCCACGTCATGTTGCGCAGGTGCACGCGACTGAGGGGTGTTTCGCGGATGCAGAGCACCAGCGGACGCTTTTCTTTAAGGCACACATCGGCAGCACGGTCGATGAGGTTGCCCGCGAAGCCGTGAGCAATTCTGGCTAGAGTACCCATGCTGCAGGGCAGGATGATCATTCCGTGCGTGCGGTAGGAACCGCTGGCAATGTTAGCGCCAATGTCGTCAATGTTCTGCTGCCGGATCTTCTTCGATTTTTTCCCGAGAAGCTGGTGCACCAGATCGTTGCGGCTTTTGATCTCAAGTTCTTCAGCAAAGACTCGCAACGCGTTGTTGGAGGCGATGAAGTTGAGAGCCTGCACGCGTGCGTCGCGCTCCAGGAGCAGCAGCAGCGCTCGTGTAAACTCGGCGCCGGAAGCGCCAGTTGCCGCCACCGTAAGTACATGGGCTGCTGATTGGGATGAATTCTGCATCAAAAGAGGTAAGCTCAAGCCTAACCCCTGGTGAAACGTTGAGCAAGAGACTGACCCGGCACTCTGCTGCCGGATTGGACATGGGAAGTGTCTCTCTAATTCGGGCCCGACGCCGCACCGCCGCCCAGCAGCTTGCGCTCCAGCAGGTAAAGCGGGAAATCAACGCCGCCGATCCGCATGGCCGCCTCAAGTATCTGCGCGACTTCACTGAAGCCTACCTCAACTACACCCGGGTATTGACTGCGCCGGAGCTGGAACAGCAATGTCGCACTGCAGATGTCCTGCTGGTTGGCGACTACCACGCTCTGGCGGCCTCGCAGCGCTTTGCCGCCGAACTGCTCAAAAAGCTGGCCGCATCGGGTAAGCCGGTAATCCTGGCGCTGGAAATGGTTTTCACGCGCGACCAGCGCATGCTGGATCGCTGGTTCCGCTGCGAAATCAGTGAAGATGAGCTGCGGGCCGGGATCCGCTATGACGACGAATGGGGTTATGACTGGGAGCCGTTTGCCCGGTTGCTGCGTGAGGCCCGTTCCTGCACCGCCGGAGTTTACGGCATTGATTCCGGTCCTCGCGGCAATATGCGGCGGATTGGCGCGCGTGACCGAAATGCCGCGCACAAGATTGCAGAGCTGCGCGAGAGGTTTCCGAATGCAATGATCGTGGCGTTATTCGGCGAGGCGCATCTTGCTCCCGGCCATCTGCCGCGCTGGCTGCGGCAGAGTCGTCCCGCGGATCGTATTTTGACGGTCCTGCAGAATGTGGATGAGCTCTACTGGAAATCGGCGGGTGAATTGAGTGAGATGCTGCACGCAGTTCAGGTGAGTGGGGACGTTGTGTGCGTCTTCAATGCGACGCCTCTCGAAAAATACGAGAGCTATCGCATCTATATTGAGCGCTGGCGCACCGAGCCCAGCCAACCTGATCTGGCGCCCACGTTCTATAACGTAGTGGATTCGCTGCTGCGCTCGCTTGGTCTGGAGCAATATTCGCCTGCGGCCGGCAATCACCCGAGCAGGCTGGTGGAAGAATATCCTGACGTTCAGACCTGCGCCGATGCCTGCGACTCTGAGCGCCTGCTTTTGCGTCGCGGTCTTGACGCGGCGGAACGGCGACAGGTTCTCGACAAGCTGCACGCGAACGGCTGTGCTTATGTTCCTCGTCACAACATGCTGGTGATGGAGCGCTTCCACATGGCTGCGGCTGCGGAAGAAGCAGTTCGCTTTCTTCAGAGCGAGTGCCGTGGGAACGCGTCGTTCCACGGGCCTTGGATCGGCAGCTCTGCCGAACACCAGTTTTATTTTGAAGTGATGGAGCGCGCGCTGATCACGTTCGGGGTGCGCGTTCTGTTGCCCAATCATCCTGTGGCGCGGGAAGCTGAGCTCCAGGCGCTGTGTTCGCAACCGCAAGACGTAATCGAAGGGCAAACCCCGTTCCGCTGCGCCGAGTTTCTGGACGTGGTCGGTCTGCTGATGCTGCACAAAGAAGCGGAGAAGGGCCGCCGGGGTGATGTGCTGTCGCGCACAGTTTCCTCGGTATTTTCCTCCACGGGAAAGAAGCGGCGGTTCGTGGTTGATCATCTGGGCGCCAGGCTGGGCGCAGAGATGCATGAAGCGTATGTTGCTGGAGTTCTCAACAAGAGCTACCTGCGCTCACTGTTCTTCCGCAAAACGCATCTGCCCGGCGCGGCCAGAAAGGCATACTTTGAGGTTTCCAGGGCCGTTCGTCCGCGCACCGGGAAGTTGTTCTTTTAACTTGTTCCCTCAGGTATAAACCTTATTTTTGCCTCAATCCTGCCGCTCAGCGCGAAAAATGACGACTCCAATGCCGTTATCTGCCGCTCACGATATTTTTCCCAGAATTCAGCTCTGAATCTTTATAATTCGTCGCGCATTTCCATCAGGGGCCGGATGCGGCACCCAATTGAGAGAAACAATAAAAGGAGAATCGGGAGAAATGAAGAGACTTATCCTCAGCGTGATGGCGCTTTGCCTGGCGTTCGGCACCGTGAGCTTTGCTCAGGCCGGCGGCGACAAGAAGGCAGATGACACCGCCAAGACAGATACCGCCAAAACCGACACCGCCACCAAAGGCAAGAAATCCAAAGCCAAGAAAGCCAAGAGCAAGAAAAAGGGCGCTACTGACGACACCAAGAAAGACGACACCGCGAAGTAGACTTTCACCAAGAGTACGGGCTGGTTCTTTACCGAATCAGCCCGTGTTTTTTGTCTGCGTTTTTCACCTGCGGATGCTTAGAAACCCGCTGCTGCCGCGTGACTTATTTTGGCGGATGGCAGATCACTTCCTGCGGCGAAAGACTGATGCTCTTGCTCTTCTTTTCCACCCACATGGAAGTCGTCTCCGGACGATGATTGACGCTCACCACCACAATCACGCCGGTCGGCGACCGGTAAGCCTTGCTCGGAGGTTCTGTGGTGCATTCAATTTTGTGGCTGGTGATGGTCCCGTATTCGCTCGAGGGGCCCCAGTCCAGCATGAATTGCGGTAGAGGATATTGATTGTATTTCTGCGGATGCTGCTTCCAGTCCGGATCGGCGAAATACAGGCCATACGCGGTGCCATAGTCCTTGTGCTCAATGGCCTGAAAGAATTTGTTGATGACGTGATCTTCCGGATAAAAGCGGAAGAACCACCACACAAGAAAAGCAGCAATCACAATCACCAGCGCGGTCACCAGCAATCGCCACCGCCGTTGCGCCGGCCGAGGATCATATTCCTTTGCGTCCATCAATCCCATGAAGTGTTTCCTCTTAAAGAGTGCGTTTGAACAGCAGTGTAGAAAGCATGAACGTGCCAACAGCGAACCCACCAAGATACAGCAGGTCAGGCCAGATTGCAGCCAGCCCAACGCCCTTGAGCAGCACGGCCTTGAATCCGTGCACGGAGTAGGTAAACGGATCAATGAAGGCAATAGACTGCAGCCACTTGGGAAAAGCCTGCGTTGGATAAATGGCGCCGCTGGGGAAATAGAGCAGCGTGTTCAGGATGCCGAAGATCGCCCGAGGAATCAAAGGGTCGTTCACGCGGACCATCATCAGGAACATCATGGCGATAAACGCAAAAGACGTGGTTAGGATCAGCAGAAACAGCCAGAACAGATTAGAAGGCTGAAATGCTCCGCCCACGCCCGCGATCAGTGATCCAATCAGGGTGAGTACAATTCCCGCGCCCATGGCTTTGAGTGCGCCGGCCACGTTCAGCCCTGCTACCAGCTCCATTTTGGTGATGGGCGTCACCAGGTAGCCTTCGTGCACGCCCCGGGCCTTGTCATCGATGTACACGATTCCGCCGCCGATCATCACGCTCACAAACATGGCCAGCGTAATGGATCCGGGTAAAAGATATTTCATGTATTCGATGTAGGGATAAAGCTCCACAACCTCAAGTGCTGCTTGTTGCACCACGCGCGGCTGGACCTCAGGAGTGTTCAGAGAATCAACCAGGTCTCCCAGCGTTTGCTCGAAGGTGGAGGTCATGAAATTGTCGGTATTGTCCAGCACAAGGCCAATGCGCGGACGCGCCTGCGCGTAAACGTCGCGGGAAAACTGCGGTGGAATCACCAATCCTGCATTGAGGTTGCCCTGGCGAACGTCGTCTACCATCTTCTGCTGATCGGTATAGACGATGGGCTTGAACGTGCGGGCATTGCTCTGCACCGCACGCAGGGCTTCGATTACCCGGATCGCCTGCGGTCCATTGTCCTGGTTCACAATGCCCAGCTTGGCATCGCGAATCTTGCCGCCAAAGGCATTGCCCAGAACGATAAGCTGCACCAGAGGGAAAACCATTGCGGCCATCATCAGCGCGGGTGAGCGGAAGAACTTGCGCAGGTCGCGCTCCACAATGGCCATCATGCGCTCGCTCTGGAAGAATGCCATTATTTTCCCCACGCTACTGGAGACGTGTACAGCGGAGCGTCTGCCAGTTGGTCGCGCAGTTGCCGTCCGGTGTAATGGACAAATACATCATCCAGCGTTGTACTCTGAACTGTGAGGGACTTGATGCTTACGCCTGCATGCACAGCCGCTTCCACCAGTTCGGTTGTGGTGCGCGATCCATCGTCGGTCAGGATGCGGTACATCTCTGCGCCTTCCGGCTGCACAGAATTCACACCGCCCAGCGTTGCCAGCTTCTTCTCCCAGCCTTGCGGAGGATTGGCGAACTGCGCTTCAATCACTGAAGATCCCGGAATGCTGGCCTTCAACGCGCGCGGAGTATCAAGCGCCACCAGCTTGCCGTGATCAACAATGGCGATGCGGTCGCACAAACGGTCAGCTTCATCCATGTAATGGGTGGTAATCAGGACTGTGAGATTGCGCTGCTGCTTGATATTGCCGATCATCTCCCAAACCGCCACGCGCGATACCGGATCGAGCCCAGTAGTCGGCTCATCCAGGAAGAAGATTCGCGGACGATGCACCAGCCCGCGCGCAATTTCCAGCCTTCGCCGCATCCCGCCCGAAAGATTGCGCGCTGGAGCGTCGCGCCACTGCATCAGGTCCACCAATTCAAGCAGTTCATCAATCGAACGCTCCCGTTCTGCCGCGCTGATGCCGTATAGCTTGGAGTAAATGCTCAGGTTTTCCCAGACTGTGAGGTCGCCGTCGCTGGTCATGGCCTGCGGAATCACGCCCATGGCCCGGCGTGCCTTGTCCGCGTCTTTGCTCACGTCAAAGCCTTCAATGTAAGCCGCGCCGCTGGTGATTTCGAGTAGCGTAGTCATCATGCGGATCAGCGTGGATTTGCCGGCGCCGTTCGGCCCCAGGAGCCCAAAAATTTCTCCCTCCGCTACTGCAAAAGAGACACCATCCACTGCCGTGAAGTTTCCGTAGCGCTTCACAATGTCAACAACCTGAATGGCGCTGGCGCTGGTGTCCAGCATCAGGAACCTCCCAGCTTCGCCTTCGGCACCAAAACTTCTGCCGTCATGCCGGGGACCAGGGTTTTCTTGCTGTTATTCACCTCGAGTTTCAGCGCAATCGTCTTGATATCGCGTTTGCGCCGGTTCACATCGCGTTGTGTGGCGAAGTCGGCTTCCGGCGCTTTGAAGATTACTTTTCCGGAGACAATTTCACCGGAAGGCAGCCGCACGTTGAGCTGATCATTGAGGGCGATGTGGTCAGCCTGGGTCTCCGGAATGGCAGCACGTACCCATGTGTCGCTCAGGTCCGTGATGATGACGATGGGCGTGCCAATGTTCACCACTTCGCCTTCGCGCGCTGCTCGCACCGTGACGATTCCATTCACTGGAGCAGCAATCTTCGTGTAGCCAAGCCGCGCCTCCGCCGCTTCCAGCTGCGCCTCTGCATTCAGCTCCTGAGATCGCGTTGCTGCCACCGTGCTTTGTGCCGCGTGCGCCTGATGCGTGCGCGCCTGCGCCGTTTCCAGATCGGCCTTCGTGGCGTTTACCTGGTCTTCCGCCGCGCGGACAAAGGCTTGCTGCGCCTTCAACTGCGCCTCTGCCTGGTCTGCCTGCTGCTGTGACGCTACGCCCTGCTGGGCCAGAGCCACCGAACGCTTTGTGTCAGACTCAATCCGCTGCAAGTCTGCCTGTGCCTGGGCCAGCGTAGCTTCAGCGGCTCGCAATCGTGCCTGAGCGTTGATGACGCCGCTGGAAGTCTCACCCGCGGTCTGCTCTTCGGTGGCGCGAGTCTGAGATACCTGGTGGCGAAGGCTGGCCAGCAGCGCCTCCGCAGCCTGCCGGTCTGCCGTGAGTTCCTGGGAATCGAGCACCGCCACAGTTTGCCCGGCCTTCACTTCTGTGCCTTCATCCACCGCCAGCCGCTCGATGCGTCCCATAATTTTGGGGCTCACAACCACCTGGTTGGCATCCACGGTGCCGACGAGCACCAGGTCAGAGCTGCGGTCCGTGGAAAGAAAGTAATAAACCGCCGCAATCACCAGCAGCAAACCCAGGAAAGCGAAAAATCTGTTCCGCTGACTCAAAGTTCAAGCTCCCTTTATTTTTCCCGGCGCGAACACCGCGGCAGCCACAAAGTCCTGCACTGCTGCGCGACGAGCGGCAATTCGTTCTGCAGAAGCCGGATCGCCCGGCGACATCACCTGCTGTGCCGGAAGGCTGATGAAATAAAACACAATCGTACCCAGAATCGAAGTGACTGCGTGTTGTGGATCCAGATTGCGGAACTCGCCGCGCTCCACGCCCTGCCGTATCAATCCAGCCAGCCTGGTGTAGATTGGCTTTCCGTAGCGCTCCAAAATGCGGCTGGCCACAGGCGAAAGCGTCTTGCCCGTGGTGCGCATGAATTCTCGCTGCACCAGCCTCGGATACCCCGGCGAGCTGGCAATGTAATCAAAATGCGCTTCTACATACTTCAGCAGCTTCTGCCGCGGCGCCAGTGACGAATCTTCCAACACCGTCATGACGCGGTCATGCAGCCCCGAAAACACCTGCTCCAGCGCCGCCGCGTACAAGCCGTCTTTGTCCTTAAAGTAGTAATAGAGCAGAGCCTTATTCACGCCAGCCCGGCGCGCAATTTCGTCCGTTCGCGCCCCTGTAACGCCTTCATGAGAGAACTCTTCCAGCGCCGATTTCAGGATGGCCGCGCGCGTCTTTTCGGGTTCCCCGCGTGATCCCGCACGTCCCGCTTTTGTCAGTGCAGTCATTTAATTAACCAGTTAGTTAGATTATCAGTCTCACTGCTTTCGTGCGCAAGAGATTAATTTCGGCTCTGCAAGATCTTCTTGTTCAATGAGTTGGAAGGGAACGCCGAACATCAAACCCGGTTCGCCTCGGGAGATGGCGGGAACAAAGAGGCTCTGACGTGCTCGCGCTGAGCAGCTATCCTGTTTTGCTAGAATGAGTAGTTTGCCCTTCATCGCCTCATCATACTTAGGAACCTGAATGTCTGAAACCATGCTTGCCGTAGTAAAACCGGAGGCTGCGCCGGGAGCGGACGTGCGCCAGATGCCCCGCCCGGAAATTGGCCCGGATGATGTCCTGGTCAAAGTGAAAGTCGCCTCGGTCTGCGGCACGGACCTGCACATTTACAACTGGGACCAGTGGGCCCAGAACCGCATTAAGCCGCCGCTCATTCCCGGCCACGAATTCTGCGGGTACGTTGCCGCCATCGGCAGGAACGTAACGGCAGTCAAGGAAGGCGATTTCGTTTCCGCGGAAATGCACGTGGCCTGTGGCAAGTGCTATCAGTGCCGCACCGGCGAAGCCCACATCTGCCAGCACGTCAAGATTATCGGCGTGGATGCCAATGGCGCTTTCGCCGAGTATGTGAAAATTCCTGAGTCAAACATCTGGAAGATCGACCCTGGGATTAATCCGGACTACGCCAGTGTGCTCGATCCGCTGGGCAACGCCTTCCACACAACATTGGCTGGCGAAATCGCCGCCAAGACCGTAGCCGTGATCGGCTGTGGGCCCATTGGACTCTTCTGCATCGCTGTAGCGCGCGCGTGCGGAGCCAGTGAGGTGTTTGCCCTGGAGATCAATGATCATCGCCGCAAGCTGGCGGAAAAGATGAAAGCGGACCACGTGCTCAACCCGGCTAAAGAGAACGTTTATGAGTACGTGATGGACACGACGCAAGGCACTGGCGTGGATGTGATCCTGGAGATGTCCGGCCACCCTGATGCCATCCGCCTCGGCTTCAAAATTCTTCGTCTTGGCGGCCGCGCGTCTCTGTTGGGAATTCCATCCAAGCCCATGGAACTTAATCTGGCTAACGACATCATCTTCAAAGGCGCGCACGTACAGGGCATCAACGGACGGCTGATGTACAAAACATGGTTCCAGATGAATGCCATGCTTAAAGCGGGCAAACTTGATTTGGACCCGGTGATCACGGATCGCATGTCCATGGCCGACTTCAGCAAAGGCATGGACCGGCTGAAGAGCGGCGAATCGAGCAAGATTTTGTTGTATCCGAATGGAGCAGTCAGCAAATAGGAAGTAGCAAATAGCAGTTAGCAATTAGCAATCAGCCAAATTCCGGTGATTCGACCTGAATTTCAGAACGCCTGGGGCAGTGATGCGCACGTCATTTTTTGCTATCTGCTAATTGCCAATTGCTAATTGCTGGAATCTCAGCGCCGGAAGGATTCGAAATGACCCCAGTCACTAGTTCTCGCACGCAGTTGTCGTATCTCACCGACCAGATGAACGAGCTCAAAGCCAAGGGCACACACTTCAACCTGCGTGTGCTTGAGGACGAGCAGGCGCCTGAGTGCACCATTGATGGCAAGCACGTCATCAACATTGCCTCGAATAATTACCTCGGCCTGACCACCCATCCTCGCTTGCGTGAGGCGGCGCTGGCGGCGCTCAAGAAATACGGCGTCGGTTCAGGCGCGGTGCGCACCGTGGCCGGCACCATGAAGATCCACATGGAGCTGGAAAGGAAAATTGCCCAGTTTAAGAATGTGGAAGCCTGCGTGGTGTTTCAATCCGGCTTTACCGCCAATGCCGGAACGGTCTCGGCAATTCTGGGAAAAGAAGATTTCATCATCTCTGACGAGCTGAACCATGCCAGCATCATTGATGGCGCGCGCCTTTCCCGCGCTAAGATCAAGGTCTTCCGCCACAAAGACATGGCTCATGCTGAAGAGCTGTTGAAGGAAGTTCAGAACGAGCCCGGGCACAAGCTCGTGATTACTGATGGCGTCTTCTCCATGGATGGAGACATCGGCCCTCTGCCCGCGCTGTGCGACCTAGCGGAAAAATACGGCGCTATCATGATGGTGGATGACGCCCATGCCTCAGGCGTCCTGGGACGCAACGGCCGCGGCACCATTGACCATTTCAATGTGCATGGCCGCGTTGACGTTCAGGTAGGCACGCTGTCAAAGGCCATCGGCGCGCTTGGCGGATACGTGTGCGGTTCCAAAGACCTGATTGACTTTCTCTATCACCGGGCCCGTCCGTTCCTCTTCTCCACCTCGCATCCGCCTTCTGTGGCTGCCACCTGCATCGCTGCCTTTGAAGTTCTGGAACAAGAGCCCGAACTGATAGACAAGCTGTGGGGCAACACCCGCTTCTTCAAGAAAGAGCTAGGGCTGCTCGGCTTCAACATCGGAGGCGGTAATACGCCGGCCAGTGAAACACCGATCACGCCCATCATCATTGGCGAAGGCAAGCTGGCTATGGACTTCAGCCGCGAGCTGTTTAAGGAAGGCGTCTTTGTTACCGGCATCGCTTTCCCGACCGTTCCGGAAGGCAAAGCCCGCCTGCGTACGATCATGTCCGCCACCCATACCCAGGACCAGCTCAGCCGCGCTTTGGAAGTGCTGAAGAAGGTGGGGAAAAGGATGGGGATTATTTCGTAGCTTTTTCTTTAATCCCGAGCGAAGCGAGGGATCCCTATCGGCTGAATATACTCTCGATGACTTACGATCTGGCGTCAGCAAGAATTCGCGTCGTCGAGATTGCACAAGCATTCTCGATGGGAAAGTGCGTCCTTTGCTTGGCCTTCGTATGTTAGCCGGGTATGTCAGTCCACTCAAAGCAGAAATCAGTTTTAGAGGCATGGAAAACGGTTGTGGGCATCGCGAGCGAAACTGATGGGATGCCTATTGGTACTGAGCGTCAGTATTGGGCGCCCGAACCGCTGCGGGAAAAGGAAAAGAGAGCCGATGAGTATGAAGAACGCGTCAAAGACGACCTGCTTCAAGTCGCGCAAGATCTTATTGCGCTATTCTCAACGCATAACGTGACTCGATTCAGATAAAGCTCCAGCCTTTGACCGTCTCTCTCGCACCCGCCTCATTTACAATTACAAGCTTCATGCGCTACGGCTTCGTCATTGATCAGAACCGGTGCATTGGCTGCCATGCCTGCACGGTCGCGTGCAAGGAAGAACACCAGGTGCCCGTGGGCGTCTTTCGCACCTGGGTCAAGTACGTGGAGAAGGGCCAGTACCCACATACCAGCCGCCATTTTGGGGTGATGCGATGTAACCACTGCGATTCGGCCCCCTGCGTTACCATCTGCCCCACCCAAGCCCTCTACCGGCGTTCTGACGGAATCATCGACTTTGACAATCAGCGATGTATTGGCTGCAAGAGCTGCATGCAAGCCTGCCCTTATGACGCCCTCTATATCGATCCCAATAACAACACAGCAGCCAAGTGCAATTTCTGCGCGCACCGCGTGGAAACCGGCCTGGAACCAGCCTGCGTCATTGTTTGTCCCACGCAGGCAATTCTTGCTGGCGATCTCGATGAGCCTTCGAGCAACGTCAGCAGAGCGGTAGCCACCCAGAAAGTCTCCGTGCGCAAGCCGGAGAAGGGAACGGAGCCCAAGCTGTTCTATATCGGTATTGAAGGTGACATCCTTCACCCCAACCGTCTGGCCCGGCAGGACGGGTATGTTTTTGCAGAGCAGCGCGACCATCGTCCCAGAGAAAAGAGTTTTGATCCGACGGTTACACGCGAAGTCTATGACGTGGCCCACCCGGCTCCGTGGGGATGGAAGATTGCAGCGTATCTGTGGACAAAGTCGATTGCCGCGGGCGTAATGCTGATGGCTGCAGCCATGCTTGGATTGAGGTTCTTTGGCGAGCCCATTGTTAATGTCGCTATCCCCGTGATTGCTCTTGTTGCACTCGCGGCCACGGGGCTGCTCCTGATTTTTGATCTTAAGCGCCCTGATCGTTTTTTCTATCTCCTAACCAAACCGAACTTCCGCTCCTGGCTGGTGATTGGCTCTTACGTCCTCCTTGCGTTCGGAGTTCTTTGCACGGCATGGCTGGTGTGCGGTGTCCTCTACAACAGTGTGCCGGGCGCATTGGTCATGCCCACTGCGCTTCTGGCCGCCGCGTCCGCCTGCTATTCCGCGTTTTTGTTCGCGCAGGCCAAAGGCCGCGATCTGTGGCAGTCGCCCATGTTTTTCTGGCATCTCCTGGTGCAGGCGTTCGTCGCAGGATCTGCGGTGCTTTTGCTGACCACCATCTTCAGTCTGGCCCTCTCGCCGCATTTTTCACGTCTTGCATCCACCATGAAACTCTACTTGGCGGGCCGGGCGTTTCTCGCTCTCCTGTTCTTCCTGTTTGTAAGTCTGATCATGGTCATCGTGGAGGTATTCCTGCCGCACATGACAGAAGACTTGAGAGTCGCGATTGAAAACATGGTTCGCGGGCCACTGCGCTTCAGGTTCTGGCTTCTCGCCATTGGGGTCGGTATAGCGCTGCCCCTGATTCTGTTGACATGCGTAATCGTGATCCCATCAACCGTGCGCACCGACTTGGCGCTTATGGCGGTTGCAGCATCTTTGGCTCTGGCTGGCGTCTGGTGGTTTGAAGATGTGTGGGTGAAAGCGGGCCAATCCGTCCCCCTGAGCTGAACAAAGAGTTGAACAACATGGATCAAAAACTTCCTCTGAATCCGGCTGCGCTTGAGCTTGAACCTCCGCAAGGCGGTCTGGCCAGTTTTCCGCCCGCCGACCGCTGGCATGATTGGACCGAATACGATGCCGGCCACTGGCCCCGCCGAGTGAAGCGCCATTATTCCCTCATACCTACCATCTGCTTCAACTGTGAAGCCGGATGCGGCCTTCTGGCCTACGTTGACCAAGAGAAGATGCGCATCCAGAAGTTTGAGGGGAACCCTGCGCATCCCGGCAGCCGTGGGCGCAACTGCGCCAAAGGCCCGGCGACAATCAACCAAGTGAGCGATCCTGAACGCATTCTTTATCCCTTGCGGCGCGCGGGCAAACGCGGTGAAGGAAAGTGGGAGCGCGTGACGTGGGACGAAGCACTCGACGATCTGGGAGGACGAATCCGCAAAGCGCTCACGGAAGGCCGAAAAAACGAAATCATGTACCACGTCGGACGGCCCGGCCATGAACTCATCTATAACCAGCGTGTGCTGCACGCCTGGGGTATTGACGGCCACAACAGCCACACCAACGTTTGCTCGGCAGGCGCGCGCACAGGCTACGCGTTCTGGCATGGGCTCGATCGGCCTTCACCGGACTACGCCAACGCCCGCTTTATTTTCTTGCTGAGTTCGCATCTGGAAGCTGGCCATTATTTCAACCCGCACGCGCAACGCATCATTGACGGCAAAGCCAAAGGCGCAAGAGTCTGCGTGGTGGATACGCGCCTTTCCAACTCTGCCGCCAAGGCCGATTACTGGCTTTCACCCTGGCCCGGCACGGAAGCCGCCATCCTGCTGGCCATGTGCCGCATTCTGCTGGAAGAAAATCTTTTTGATCGTGAGTTCGTGCGCCGCTGGGTGAACTGGGACGAGTATCTGCGCTGCGAATTTCCCGGCGAGCCGCAAACGTTCGATCAGTTCATTGAAGTGTTGAAAAAGACTTACGCGCAATTTACTCCGGAGTTCGCCGCAAAAGAGTCCGGAGTTGATTCCGCGACCATCGTGGAAGTGGCGCGTGAGATCGGCCGTGCGGGGTCGGCTGTGGCTACTCACGTTTGGCGCAACGCCGCTGCCGGCAATTTGGGCGGATGGCAGGTCTCTCGCGCGCTGGAGTTTCTTACTGTGCTGGTGGGCGCCGTGGGCACGCCGGGAGGAACCTCGCCCAGCGGATGGAACAAGTTCATTCCCTCGCCACCCATGATGCCTCCTGCGCCCAATGCGTGGAATGAGATGATGTGGGCGCCCGAGTATCCGCTGGCCTTTTTTGAAATGAGCTTCCTCCTGCCCCACTTTCTCAAGGAAGGCCGGGGCAAGCTGGCCACGTATTTCACCCGTGTTTATAACCCGCTCTGGACCAATCCTGACGGCATGAGCTGGATGGAAGTTCTAATTGACGAAAGCAAGATTGAGCGCCACGCCTGCCTTTCTCCCACATGGAGTGAGACCGCTCTGTTTGCTGACTACGTTCTGCCCATGGGACACGCTTCCGAGCGCCACGACCTCATGAGTCAGGAGACGCACGCCGCCCGCTGGATTGGCTTCCGTCAGCCGGTGCTGCGTGTGGCTTTGGAAAACCAGGGCAGAGAGTTCAACTTTACCTATGAGGCCCATCGCGAAGCCGGACTGGGAGAGGTCTGGGAAGAAGATGAATTCTGGATCGAGCTCTCCTGGCGCATCGATCCTGATGGTTCTCTGGGTGTGCGCAAATACTTCGAGTCGCCTTACCGTGCCGGGGAAAAGCTGCGCATTGGCGAATACTACCGCTGGATTTTTGAAAACAGCGTTCCCGGCTTGCCCGCTGCCGCAGCGAAAGAAGGCCTCACGCCCTACGATTACATGCGCAAGTACGGCGCATTTCTGGTGGAAGAAAACACTTATGGTGCGCACGAACAATCGTTGCAGGGGAAGGCTCTCGACGGCACACAGGTAGATGCCGCTTCCCGCGTCATCCACAAGCAGGGGACGCCTGTCGGTGTGGAGATTGATGGGTACTCTTACACAGGTTTTCCAACGCAATCGCGCAAATTGGAGTTTTACTCAAAAACCTTGAAGGACTGGAAGTGGCCCGAGTTCGCAATTCCCACCTACGCCAGAAGCCACGTGCATCAAGACAATATTGATGCCACGAAGGGTGAGATGCTGTTGCTTCCCACCTTCCGGTTGCCCACGTTGGTTCATAGCCGCTCCGGTAATTCCAAGTGGTTGTATGAAATCTCGCACAAAAACCCTGTCTGGCTGCATCCATCGGACGCGGACCGCATGGGTGTGTCTACGGGAGACCTCGTTCGTGTAGCTACTAGCATTGGCTACTTCGTTGATCGCGTCTGGATCACTGAGTCCATCCGTCCCGGCGTGGTGGCTTGCTCGCACCATCTTGGACGCTGGCGTCTGCAGGAAGATTCCGGCGGAGAGCGCTGGTCCACCGCGCTGGTGGACCTGCAGCAAGTCCAGCCAGGACAATGGAAGATGCGCCAGATTCACGGGGTGCGACCATTCTCCAGCGGCGACCCCGATTCATCACGCATCCATTGGGAAGACGCCGGCGTACACCAGAACCTGATTTTTCCCGTACAGCCTGATCCGGTGAGCGGACAGCATTGCTGGCATCAGAAAGTCACGGTGACGCGTGCCTCCACGGAAGATAGCTATGGCGATATCTTTGTCGACACGAACAAGGCGCACGAGGAATACCATCGCTGGCTGGCGATGGCTCGTCCCGGTCCGGGACCGGACAATCTGCGTCGTCCGCTCTGGCTGCCGCGCGTCTATCGCCCCGCGCCCGAAGCTTTCTACGCAAAACCGGGAGGAAAGACTGAATAGTCGCGAATTACGCGAATGAACAGGAAAACAACTCAGGGTGTTTGTCGGCTCGTTCCGGTCAGGGTTCGCAGTCACACAGAAGACTGAATTATCTGTGTTTATCTGTTTTTATCTGTGGCAAATTTAATTTCACCGCCCATTACGGTCGCCGCAACTTTCCCCTGAAGCCGCCAACCATCAAACGGCGAATTCTTTGATTTTGAATGTGACTGCGCGGCCTGATACGTCCACTTCTTCGCCGGATCGAATACAGTCACATCAGCATGAGAGCCCACCACCAGAGTTCCACGTCCATGCAGGCCCATCACCCGCGCGGGATTCGTTGAGAGCAACTCGACGATCTGTTTCAGCGGCATCTTGTGTTTGCCGTGCAAGATGGAAACGCACAACCCCAGCGCGGTTTCGAGGCCCGTGATGCCGAAAGGCGCATGATCAAACTCCTGATTTTTTTCATTCGCGGCGTGAGGGGCATGATCTGTGGCAATGCAGTCGATTGCCCCGTCAAGTAAGCCGCCAATGAGCGCCTCACGGTCGGCACGCGAGCGCAGCGGGGGATTCATCTTGAAATTGGTGTTGTAGTTGCTTACGTCTTCGTCGAGAAGGGTGAAATGATGCGGCGTTACCTCACAGGTCACGCGCAGATGCTCGCGCTTGGCCCTGCGCACCGCCTTGAGTGCGGCAGCCGTGGAGAGATGGGCCACATGGTAATGTCCGCGTGTCTCCGCTGCCAGATGAATATCCCGCTCCACCAGGCTGCTTTCCGCTTCCGGCGCCCAGCCGCGCAGTCCCAGACGAAAAGCGGTGGGGCCCGCGTTCATGGCTGCATCAGCCGTCATGCGAGTGTCTTCAGCGTGCTGGATCACCGGAAGGCCCAGGCGCGCTGCTCCCATCAGGGCCTGCTGCATGATGCGCTCAACCAGTATTGGCTTACCATCATCTGTAACCGCCACGGCGCCGGCCTTCTTCAGCGACGCAAAATCTGTAAGCTGCTCACCCTTGCTGCCCATCGTTGCTGCGCCGATAGGAAAAACATTTACGTGCGCGCCGCGTTGCACATCCTGCATCCAGCGGGTAACCTCGGCATTGTCGTTCACAGGCGACGTATTTGGCATGCAGCACACTGAGGTAAATCCGCCCGCTGCCGCTGCCATGGTTCCGCTGGCGATGGTCTCTTTGTGGCTCTGTCCCGGCTCACGCAAATGGACGTGGATATCAATCAACCCCGGACAAACCGCCAGGCCGCGCGCATTGAAGGTCTCATCGCTCTTGCCCTGCAGCTTGCCAGTCGGCGAAATTTCCGCCACGCGGCCGTCTTTGAGCAGCAGATCGTACTTGCCCTCAAGCTTCTGGGCCGGGTCGATGAGGGTGCCGTTGCGAATTGAGAGGCTGTGCTGGGCCATCACAAAGAACCCTCTGCCGCAGATTTGCGCAGATGAACGCGGATCTGCTTTCTTTCATTTTCAAAAGCCATCCGCTTCACCTGAGGCCTTGGCCCAAAATTGAGCAGAAGACCAACCTCAATTGTCGTGGAACGAAGGTAGTGAAGCAATTGCGCTTCATGTGCCGGCTCAATTGCTCTGCAGGCCTTTAGCTCCAGCAACACAAGCCCGCTAACCAGCAAGGTCCGCATCGTACGCTCCGATTTGTTGGTGGTGGAAGTACACCGGGATTGATACTTGGCGCTGGGATGAAAGGCCTCGTTCGGTAAATGCCACCGCCATGGCAGATTCAAAAACACTTTCAAGGAACCCGAAACCGAGTTCATTGTAAACATCGTAAAAGATGCCGATGATCTTCTCGGTTAACTCTAAATATTTGTATCTGCGTTCATCTGCGTTCATCTGCGGCAAGTGCATTTAGCGCACCCCCATACAAGCAGCCAATATCGCCATCCTCACATACACCCCGTTCTGTACCTGTTCCTCAATCACAGATTGAGGTCCGTCTGCCAGTTCGCTCTGGATCTCCATCCCCCGAACCATCGGCCCGGGATGCATCAACAATGCATCAGGTTTGGCGAGTTTCAATCGCTCGGCGGTGAGCTGGTATTGCGCCACATACTTATCCACGTCCAGTTTCAGGCCGTGCAGGCGTTCTTTCTGCACGCGCAGCATCATCACCACATCAGCCTTGCGCAGCGCCTCTTCCATATGCCGAACGATCTTCACATTCGCTGAAAGCGTCTCAGCCATGTCTGGCAGCAGTTCGGGGGGACCACAGAGCACCGTCTGTGCCCCGAATTTAGTGAGCAGATGAATGTTCGACCGGACGACGCGGCTGTGCTGGATGTCGCCGACCATTGTCACCTTCAAGCTTTTCAGGGATTTGCGATGGCGAAGGATGGTGGAGGCGTCCAGCAGCCCCTGTGAAGGATGCTCGTGCATGCCATCACCGGCATTGATGATGGGGATTCGAAGATTCCGAGCCAGCACATGTGGAGCGCCCGATGAAGGGTGGCGCACAACAATACAGTCAGCGCCGAGGGCCTGCAGCGTCTTGCCGGTGTCCACCAGCGACTCGCCCTTTTCAATGCTTGATGCCGATGAGCTGATCAGAGAAGTGTGTGTGCCCAGAAGTTTTGCCGCAAACTCAAACGAGACCCGTGTGCGCGTGGAGGGCTCATAGAAAAGCAGCGCGATGCGTTTCCCGCGAAGCAGCGGACGGGGCGGACGCGCCTGCATCCTGCGCGCCAGTTTGAGAATAGAAAGGATTTGATCGGGGGTTGTCTCTTCCAGTCCGAGAAGGGATTGGGTGCGGGCCATTCGTTAAGCCGTTCGCTCCACCAGAATCACTTGTTCCTCGCTGTCCACCTCGCTCAGGCGGACCTCTATGATCTCCATGTCCGCGGTTTGCACCGTCCGTCCCACAAATGCTGCTTCAATCGGCAGCTCGCGATGCCCGCGGTCAATCAGCACACAGAGTTGCACCCGGCGAGGCCGGCCGTGATCGAACAGCGCATCCATGGCGGCGCGAACGGTGCGTCCGGTATACAGCACATCGTCCACCACGATCACGTTCTTGCCCATGATTTCCACTCCCAGCGGTGTCGCTTTCTGAATCACCGGCGCATGTCCAACGGTGGAAAGATCGTCACGATAGAGAGTGATATCCAGAGTGCCCACTGCCACGGGTGTCTTTTCAATCTGCTCGATCAGCTTGCCAAGTCGAGCGGCAATTGGCACGCCCCGGCGCTTAATGCCCACCAGGGTAAGATTTTCCACTCCGTTGTTCTTTTCCACAATTTCATGGGCAAGGCGGATCAGCGTCCGCTCAATCTCAGAGGCGGACATGATCCTGCCTTTTTCGCGCAGGTTGGGCAGACGGGAAGTGGTGCTAGACATGGTCTCACGCATGATATCTGAAGCCGGTGCATGCGTACAAACACGGTGCAAAGATTTCTGCTGCACCGTAAAAGAGGGCGGCATCAGTCTTCCCGTAACAGACCATTGTAGAAGCGTGGCTTTAGGCTGATCTAGTGCGTTGTCGAATTAGAGATCAGGTGATAATTCCGCACAGCCAGAAAACCTTCCCATCCGGCGATGGCGAATGGCAGCACCCGTTCCAACTTGTGGTGATTGGTCTTGTGCGCCAGGTACATGCTGCCGCCCATAAAAGCAAAGCTGGCCGCGTTGTATATGGCTGCTCCTGCCCGACTCTGCACAAAGGGTCGCGCAATTGGGTTCATTTCATGAAATCCGGGAAGCCCCAGGCCTTTCTGCGTGGAAATAGCGTCCGCGCTGAGTCCCGAAGCCAACGCCGCGAGCCCGGCACAATTTCTTATGTCAAAAAATTTGTGCTGCAGTTCGGCACGCACAGGCGTCACGGGAAGGAGTGCCGCCGCAGTTGCTGCAACTGGGGCGGATGGAACGGCTGAATCCAACAGCGCCGGAAGCGTATCCACTGTGCTTGTTACAGGAAAAATCATCGCCACCTGAGCCGCTTCCGGGCCTGCATGAGGGAGCGTTGCTGCCGGAAGCCTGCTCTTATCTGCCGCAACGGCAGAGAGACTGAATGCCGCGCAGCATACTATGAACGCAAAGACTGATTTCAATGGACGCTCCCCTGGCGGAAACATGCCGCTCGCTGCCTAACACGGGTCTCTCCGGGGGAAGCTGGTGACCGTGCAATAAATTGTGTTGAAAGGCTCCCCAGATTTTGACGGGCCGTGTTCACCGGAAAAATAAGGCCCTTCACCCAGAGCTAAGGGTTAAGTACCTTACTTGCGCGGAAGTACAATCCTCTTTGTCATCGCCACGTTGGATTGGCGGGAAGAATCGGCATCTCAAGGGTGCGCTGAAAGAAAAATCTGAGTCTTCCAATCCCGAACCGAAGGCCTGAAAAGCTGCTCAGTGCGCTTGTCCCAGTGCCCACTGCTCCAGTTCTCCTATCTGGCGCAGCAATTGGACCTGGGCTTTGTCCAGATCAAAATTTGCGCTGAGGAACGCTGTGTAGCGCTGGTGTTCAGCAATACGAGCGTTCTGTTCGTCTTTCAATGTTGCCTGGCCGGCTTGAATCTTGGCCTGTGCAGCCTCGATATCAGCCTGTGATAGCTCGTGCTCCAGTTGCGCCACCTCGCGCGCTGCTGCAAGCTGCTCCACTGCGCGCTGCATCTTGAGCGTTTCCGCGCTGACCTGCTGTTTCACATTCACGGCCTCTTCGCGTGCCTTGACTGCGTCAAATTTAGCCACATTCGCCGCCTGCCGCTGGGCCGTGCTGAAAAAAGGTACGCGAATTGAAACTCCGGCCGTCACGTTGTTGCGCTGAAACTTATTGAAGAACTGGTCGTAGTTGTTGTAACGCGCCAGAACTGCGTATTGTCCCACCAGGTCCACGGTGGGATAGAGCTGCTTTCTTTCAGCGAGTGCCTTGTGCTCCTTGGCCTCGGCGGCATCCTCCGCAATCCTTACCTGAACGTTGCTCCTGGCCGCTTCAGTAGAAAGGTCTTCGTCCTGAGAGACCTGCGGAAGTTGCGGAATGCTTTCCGTCGAAATGTGAATGGACGCAAGTGGCAATCCTGTAAGCTGTGACAGGCGAAGGCGGAGTTGGTCGGCGGCAGCGCGTGTTTGCGCAATATCCAGCCGGGTCCGTGCCACGGCGAGTTTGGCCCGCGTTACTTCCACCTGGCTATCCAGCCCCGCCTGCAGACGTTGTGCCGCGATGTCCTGATACTTGGCTGCTGCTGCTTGCTGCTCCTGCTGGATTGAAAAGGATGAATCCAGCAGATCAAGCTGCATGTAATCCAGTGCCGTTTCCATGATCACGTCATTGCGGCGATCGGCATTCTGGGCCGTTGTCCCATCAACGTCGCTGCGCGCAGCCTTGATGTATTCCTTTTGTGCCTGGTTCCAGAGCCCTCCCTGAAGATTCACATTGAAGATGGAAGGCGCTGAACCTTCCAGGCTCAAGGGAAACCCATATGAAAAACCCAGGCCGGAACCGAAAACCAGCTGCGGAACATAGAAATCTTTCGCCTGGGCCACGCTGGCGCGGGCGCGCTGCAGGTCTGCATGGGCCACGCCGGATGTGGCGCTGTTCTTCACCGCCAGTTCAATGGCAGCACGGAAAGAAAGAGGCTGATCCGAGTTTTGTTGGGCAATTGCCAGGCATGAACAGCAAAGGGCGAGAAGAACGAAAACAAGGGCATGTTTTCTCATTTTCCACCTGTAAAAATAAAATCAATGAAGGAGCGGAACCACGGATTTTATCGGGAAACCTTGGCCAGCGCCTCCCGTGCAGGACGGTATTCTGAAGCCAGCGCAAGCGCGGCGCGATACTCTGCGGCTGCTGCTTTGCGATCACCCTGCTTTTCCAGCAACTCACCCAGCATGTAGTGAGCGCGAAAAGCCGGGCCATCCTCTTCCAGCGTATTGCCGTTGATGTATTTCTTCAGCATCGCAATGGCGTTGGGAAAGTCCCGCCCGGTGCGAAGGAAGAGATAAGCGCCATCGTACTCGGGAATCGCATCATGACGAGGAGCCATCAGGGCCTGGTAAATTGCAGATTGCATGTCTTGCATGCGGCCGGCCCGCCGGTAGAAATACGATATTTCAATCCAATACCGTGCACTGTTTCCACTTTCTGCCAGGGCTTTCTTGTAGAGCTGCTCTGCGTCGGCCTTGCCTTGCTGCTCCTCGACGCGGGCATTGATGTAGTTCGCTAGTGCCTCATCACGTGGCGCCACAGCTGCAGCCTGCTCGCGCGCCTTTTTTTTATCGCCGCCCAGAAAGCCCGGTGCTTCAATGTAGTACTCGGAAAGGTCGGCGCGAACCGCCAGATTGTTACCGTCGAGAGCTACGGCGCGTTCAAATTCGGCGCGCACCCTGCGCGCCAGCGACCACGCTGTGAAGGGATTTGAGTTTTCCGCTTTGCGTCCGGCAGAGCGTCCCAGCCACATGTGGTAGCTGCTATTATTCGGATCCAGCGCGACGGCCTTCTCCGCCATTAGCAGCGCGTTGTCCCAGAGCTCAAGTTGAAAGTTAAGGCGGCACAACAGGATATAACTTTCAGCATCGTTCGGGTTGCGCTGGAGCGTGCCTTCCAGCAGTCGACGCGCCTCATCCGCCTTGCCTTTTCGCAGCAATTCCTGCGGCCCGACGTCAACTCCAAAGCCCAAATTGGCCAGGATAAGGAATAAGACAATGACCGCGCGGAAAGCCCTCAACGTTCAACCGCCTTCACTTCCATTCCGCTACGCAACGGCGAGCCATTGATCGCTCCCAGCGCAATCGTGGCGCCTTCGGAAAGTCCCTGCGTGATTTCCACCTGGGTCAGGCTGGAAAGGCCTGTTTGGACCTCTTGCGCCTGCAGTTTTTGACCGGCGATCTGGTAGACATAACGTTTGCCATTCACATCGTGAACGGCTTCGCGCGAAACCGTAAGCACGTCGCTGTGGCGCGCAGTAACGATGCTCACATTTACGTTCACATTGGGCAGAAGCTTGCGGTCAAAGTTATCGATCTCAGTCGTGATCTCGCCCACCGTCCGAGTGCCTACCGTGCTAACGGAAGCGGGTACGCGGGTCAGCTTGCCTTCCCACGTCCTTCCGGGGATCGCATCCCACCTGATCTCCACTTTCTGTCCCACGCTAAGGCGGCCAATCTCCGGCTCGTCCACAAAAGCACGGACCTGCACGTCCTGCAAATTTGCCACCTGTACCAGCACCTCACCGCCGTTTACGTATGCACTGGTCCTTACTGGAAGTGCATAAACGGTCCCCGCAAAGGGCGCTCTTACGTTCAAGTTCTTCAGCAACTGCTGTGCTGCACTATAAGCAGCGCGTGCCTGCGTGACATTGGCCTGCACCTTCTCCATCTCTGGCGATGAGAAGGGGTCCTTAAGTCGGGATTGCAGTAGTTGCACGTCGGCGTTAGCCTTCGTCAGCCGATTGCGCGC
Organism: Terriglobia bacterium; assembly: GCA_963758275.1. Taxonomy (GTDB): domain Bacteria; phylum Acidobacteriota; class Terriglobia; order Terriglobales; family Acidobacteriaceae; genus Angelobacter. The sequence continues at coordinate 99,053 of CAVWUW010000015.1, forward strand.
CGCTTCCACTTCGGCCGGAGCAGCCGCACCGTTCTGTTGCAGCCGCTGAACGGCGTCAAAATTGCGTTGCGCATCATTGCGCTCTGCCTGCGCTTTTTCGAGATCGCTCTGCGTGGTAAGGACCTGTTCATGAGTGCCGCCGGTTTGTGCTGCTTGCAAGTCCGCCTCAGCCGCGCGGAGTTGGGCGAGGGCCTTGGCGCCCTGTGCGCGAGCATCTACGTCGTCCAGTTCCAGCAGAAGCTGGCCTTGCTTCACATGGTCGCCCTCGTGTACCAGAACTCGCTTCACGGTGGCCGGTGCAGGCGCATAGGCGGCAAAATTCTTTACCGGCTCAACTTTGCCATTCGTGGAGATCACGCTTGCGATATCTTGGCGCGTGATCTGTTCGGTCCGCACCGGCACCACGGTGTTACGCAGGCGCATCCAGCCGGTGAACAGGAGCACAGCGGCTACGGTGATTGCCAACACCGTAAACAGGCGTTTCCGCTCTGATCCGTTTTGTCTGTGCCTGGGCATGCAAAGGGCAAAAACTAAGTATAGCGAACACGCACGTCCCGGCACGCCAATACGTGGATCTGCCGGAACAGCGAACCAAGGAACGCAACTGACCTGGAAATCTCTCTTTTTGATGCGCAAGCACAATCACACGTTACGAAATTGCACCGGCCCAATTGTTACAATAGTTTTTGAAATGTCACAACGCACCGGCTACACGGAAGATCATGCAAAAGCGGGCTTAGACCACCGCTTTCCTGGCATTGATACCTGGCCCAATCAGTTTGCGGACTACGAAATTGTTATCGATATTCCTGAGTTTACATCCGTCTGCCCTAAGACTGGTCTGCCGGACTTTGGCGTGCTGGAAGTCCGTTACGTCCCAGACAAGCTCTGCCTGGAGTTGAAATCATTAAAAGAGTACCTGCAGGAATACCGTAACCTGGGTATCTTTCAGGAGAACATCGTGAACCGCATGCTTGAAGATGTAGTGCGCGCGGCCGAACCAAAATCCGCGATCATCAAGGGTATATTTCGCCCCCGCGGCGGAATTGGTACCACGGTGGTGGCACGCTGGCCCAGGACTGCAGCTCTCAAATAGCTGAATCCATTTTGGAACGCTCTCATCTTTAACTTGACAGTTGGAGTTTTAGATTTTAAGGTATCTGCCTATGCGAATTCTGAGCCAGAACATGTGTATGTGTTGCTGTATGGCAACTGCCGTGTCTCTGGCCAATGAAGCCGCTACCTAACCCGCACTTATTTTAGGAAAGGCCCATCGCCAGAGACGGCGATGGGCTTTTTGCTTTTGCCGGAAAATATGGAAGGACGCCATGAGTACAGGAGCGCAAGGACTAAAAGAAACCAAAGCGCAACGCGCCGAACGTCTTAAACGGGAAAAGAACCCCTGGGAATGCTTGGATGAGATCCGCGCGTTTGCCTCCGGGGGATTTGCCGCCGTTCCGGAAACCTGGATTAAGACCTATTTCCGCTGGTGGGGCGTCTACACCCAGGGTGACGGAGCCGGTGTTCTTGGTGGCGCGAACGGAGAAGGCAAAGCTGTTCCTTACCTCATGCTGCGCATCCGGTTGGGTAATGGATTCATCAGCTCTCGCCAGTTGCGTACGGTAGCTGAGCTGTCAGAAAAGTATGCTCGCGGCTCTGCCGATATTACTGTGCGCCAGAACATTCAGCTCCATTGGGTGCGCGTAGAAGACCTGTTTGAGGTGTTGCAGGCGCTGTTTGATGCGGGGCTGACATCGATGTCTACCTGCGGTGACGTCCCCCGGAATCTCACCGGCTGCCCACTGGCAGGGCTTGATGCGAATGAGGCAGTTGATGCTTCACCATTGCTCTTTGAGGCCACGAAGATGCTGGTGGGCAATCCTGAGTTTTACAACCTGCCCCGCAAATACAAGATCAGCATCAGCGGCTGCCGCGACTGGTGCTGCTATCCCGAGATCAACGACCTGGCATTTACGCCGGCCGTTCGCGAATTTGAAGGCAGGAAGGAAGTGGGATTTTCCATTCGCGTTGGCGGAGGTCTTTCCGCCGATCCTCATTTTGCTGTGCGACTCAATGCCTTTGTCCGCTGGGAGCAGGTGCTGTCGGTCACGCGGGCGGTAAGCGAGATCTTTCGTGATGCAGCTGTCCTGCGTGAGCACCGGGAACGTGCGCGGCTGAAATTCCTGTTTTTGCACCATGGCTGGACGGCTGAGACTTTTCTGCTCGAATTGGAACGTCGCCTGGGGTACAATCTCGCACCTGCAGCTTTTGAGGAAGTCCCGGCTGACATTTTTCGCGACCACGTGGGGGTGCATGCGCAGAAACAGCCGGGACTTTTCTATATTGGAGCGGCCGTGCTCCGGGGCCGGATTACTCCTGCGCAAATGCGTGTTGCCGCCGATCTGGCGGACCGCTTCGGCTCCGGCGAACTGCGCACCACCAGCGCTCAGAACCTTGTCATCGTCAACGTAAGCCGCCAGCACATTCACCAGGTTCTGGCAGAATTGGAAACCGCCCAACTTGAGGTCCGCGCTTCAGCTTTCTGGCGCGGCGCCGTCGCCTGTACCGGTACTGAGTTCTGCAAACTCGCCATCACTGAGACCAAAACATTTAGCCGCTGGCTGGTTGAAGAACTGGAAGATCGTCTTCCCGCTTTCGATCAGCAACTTAAACTGAACGTTACCGGATGCCCAAATAGTTGCGGCCAGCATCGTATTGCCGACATCGGCCTGGAAGGCAAAAAAATCAAGGTCAATGGACGCCTTCAGGATGCGTATTACTTTTGCCTCGGAGGAGGAGTAGGCGATTTTGCCGGCTTCGGCCGGCCCGTTGGATACCGCTGCGCGGCTGAGGAGGTGCCGGAAGCCATTGAACGCCTTTTGCGTCGGTATTTATATCAGCGAGACGGCGGAGAAAATTTGCGGCAGTTCTTTGCTCGGCATAGCGAAGAGGAACTGCGCACTTTTCTGGCCGGCCAAGAAATTACTGCCGTGGAGCGCGACATTCCCTCTGGCCGAGTACCGCACGGAGTGGAGGGCTGAATGGCGCTCTATCCGGTGTTTCTGAAACTTGAGAGCCGCAAGGTACTGATTGTGGGTGGCGGCGCAGTGGCAGAACAGAAGCTTGAAGGTGTGCTGCGTTCGGCCACGGACGTGACAGTGATCGCACCGGAAGTCACTCCGCGCATCCGCGAATGGGTGCAGCAGGGCCGATTAAAGCACGTGGCTTCGCGATTTCAGCCGGGCATGGCGCAAGGCTATTTCTTGGTAGTCGCGGCTACGGACTCAGCTGTGGTGAATCATGCGATTTATGCAGAGGCCAGCGCGGATGGAGCGCTCTGCAACGCCGTAGATGACATGCCTTATTGCGACTTTTATGCAGCGGCGCTGGTCAACCGTGGCGACTTTCAGATTGCCATCTCTACCGGGGGCAACAGCCCTGCTCTGGCGCAAAAGGTCCGCAGAGAGTTGGAAGCAGAATTTGGGCCTGAGTACGCGGCTTGGAATGGGTGGCTGGGGCGCATGCGCTCTGCGGTGCGCAGCATACTGCCACCGGGAGAGCGCCGCAAGGAGTTGCTGCATATGCTGGCTCTTGCACAACCGGGAAAAACTTTGGTTCAAAATGCATACGGAGGAAAAGGTGGACAACACACGACGCAATGAACTGGAAGCAAGACTGAGAAGCGCTCTCAAGGAGCATCAGCATGAAGGCCTGCACCTGGTCGGCGGAAGTGATCAGTTAATTACGCGGCTCCTGCGCGCCGTTGAAGAGTGGGAGCAGGGAACGCCGCTGCAGGCAAGAAAGAGTGCATAGGCAAGCAGGATGTCACGCAAAGTCCACATCGTGGGAGCGGGGCCAGGAGCAGTTGATCTGCTAACCCTCAGGGCCCATGCGCTGATCCGAAGCGCGGACGTGCTTTTGCACGATGATCTGGTCTCAGATGAAATCCTGGCGCTCGCTTCCGAAAATGCGGAGATCGTCAACGTGGGAAAGCGTTGCGGCCGGCGTGACAACAGCCAGGAAAAGATCAATGCGTTGATGATCTGGCACGCACAAAATGGAAGACAGGTGGTGCGTCTCAAGTCAGGTGAGCCGGGAATTTTTGGGCGCCTGGGAGAAGAATTGGATGCACTGCGGCGCGCGTGCATTCCGTTTGAGGTGGTTCCCGGAATCACAGCGGCGTCGGCGGCAGCCGCAGCGGCAGGAGTCTCCCTCACCGACCGGCACAGCGCCTCCGCTCTCGTAGTGGCTACAGCTCACAATGCTGGTGCCAATGTGGACAGCCTGCGGGTTCAGAGAGCAGATCCCGCACACCAAACCCTGGCTGTGTACATGCCTGGGCCGGACTACAGCCGGACAACTCAACAATTGATCGCCTCGGGGCTGGATGCGAACACGCCGTGTGTTCTGGTGTCCAACGCCGCCCGCAGCACAGAGCAAGTTTGCTATATGACCATTTCTGACCTGCCTTTTGCCCTTGGCATTGCTGCACCGGCGGTGCTGATTGTGGGTGAAGTGGCGCGCAAACGAACGTATAAATCTGAGTTCGCAATGATCACAAATTCTTTGGAGGAGAAGTATGAGCCAGTTGGCAACCGAGACCCGCATCCCACGCATTAATGAACAGGCGCCTGATTTCCAGGCTAAATCCACGCAGGGCGTGATCCGTTTGAGCGACTACACCAGCCGCGGCAAATGGGTGCTCCTGTTTTCCCATCCCGCTGATTTCACCCCGGTATGCACCACGGAGTTTGTGGAGTTTGCCCGGACTTTCCCCGAATTTGAAAAGCGTAACGTGCAGTTGATTGGTGTGTCAGTGGATTCCGTGCCGGCGCATATCGCCTGGTTGCGCAACATCGAGCAGAACTTCAACGTGAAGGTCGATTTTCCCGTGGTGGCGGACCTGGACCAGAAAGTAGCCGGACTTTACGGCCTGGTGCATGAAGCGGTGAGCGATACGGCCGCCGTCCGTGCGGTGTTCTTCATCGACCCCAAACAGAACGTCCGTGCTCTGCTCTATTATCCGCAATCGCTGGGGCGAAGCATCGCGGAGATCGTTCGCGTATTTGATGCCTTGCAGACCGCTGATGCAAATGCTGTATCGACTCCTGCGAACTGGGTTCCTGGCAAGCCGGTGATTGTGCCTCCGCCGCAGACCAAACAGGATGCCGACGTGCGCGCCAAGAGTAATGGAGATCTCAAGGTGAAGGATTGGTACTTCGCAGAGAAAGAGCTGGCGACGGCAGTGGGGAAATAGTGTCGTTCGAGGTCCAGGGGATCCACTCGCAGGCAGGCTGCTTCCAAAGTCCCGAGCGTAGCGAGGGATCCCTATACTCGCTAGTATTCAACAGGACCATGATTATCCTACTGAGCGATCACTCTCTGCTTACTCTGACCTATAGCCGATCTTGCTATAGGGCTCCCTCGCGTTCGCTCGGGATGTTAGAAGGTTCCTCCGGCGATCGAAGGCACGAGCGTTACCTGATCTCCGTCTGCGAACCGCAGGTTCTTATCTAAAAACCGGACGTCTTCGTCATTAACGTAGATATTAAGGAACCGGCGCACGTTTCCCTGGTCGTCGCGCAGATGGGACTTCAGCTCGGGAAAGCGATTGCCCAGCGCATCCAGCAACTCGGCAACGTTTGCAGCCGCGCATTCAAAGCGATCCAACCCTTCAGTGTGGCGCCGAAACGCCGATGGAATTGAGACATTCACGCTCATTGGGCGCCTCCCGCAACAACAGTGAGTTCGCGTTCCAGGTACTCTTCAAACGCAACCAGCTTTGGCGCGATAGGTTTTGACGCTTCAAATCTCCCAGCCAGAGCATCCGTCGTCTTCAGGCCATTGCCGGTGATGCACAGAACGGTTGTTTCTTCGGGAGCAATGCGCTCTTGCGCGTAAAGCTTGCGTGCCGCGGAGACGGTTACGCCGCCAGCAGTTTCGGTGAAGACGCCTTCAGCTTCCGCCAGCAAGGCAATACCCTCCACAATTTCCGGATCGCTCGAATCTTCGGCCCAACCTCCGCTTCCGGCAATGGTGCGCGCTGCGTAGAACCCATCAGCGGGATTCCCAATGGCGAGAGAACGAGCAATCGTGGAGGGCTTCTGCGGCTCAATCTCGTTGCGTCCCGCTTTGACGGCTGTGCTGATGGGGCTGCAACCGGTGGCCTGCGCGCCAAAAAACTTCACGTGTTTCTTTTCCACTAAGCCAAGTGCAATCAGCTCCTGAAACGCCTTGTAAATCTTGGTGATCAAAGAACCGCCGGCCATGGGCACGACAACGTTGTCCGGCAGACGCCAGCCAAGCTGCTCGGCGATTTCATAGCCCACCGTCTTTGAGCCCTCAGCATAATAGGGCCGCAGGTTGACGTTCACGAAACCCCAGCGGTGCTTGTCAGCGATCTGCGAGCAGAGCCGGTTTACCTGGTCGTAATTACCCGCGATGCGAACAATTTTTGCGCCGTAGATCTCTGTCCCCAGGATCTTTGCCGGCTCGAGATCTGCTGGAATGAAAATGCAGGCCTTAAAGCCGTTGCGCGCCGCCTGTGCTGCTGTAGCGTTGGCCAGATTTCCCGTGGATGAACAACTTACAACTTCAAAGCCAAACGTGCGCGCCTGTGTGAGTGCCACCGCGACCACACGATCCTTGAAGCTGAGAGTGGGGAAACAGACCGAATCATTTTTCAGATAAAGAGAACGAGTGTGGAACGTTTCGCCCAGGTTGGCTGCTTTGACCAGAGGAGTAAATCCGACCGGCAATGACGCATCGTACTGCTCCGGCAGAGGGAGAAGTTCCTTGTAACGCCAGAGGTTGGTGGCGCGGCGGGCAATCTCGTCACGGCTCACCAGCTTTCGTATCTGTTCCAGATCGTAAACCACTTCGAGGGGAGCGAAGCAGTTTTCACAATAGGAAACCGGCTGGTTGCCCCAGGACGTGCCGCATTCGCGGCATCGCAGCTGATACGGTAGATTCGCGCTCATGGTTGATATATCTCTTTCTGCTGCCCCGGCCAATGCGAGCCAAAACTAAAACCCGCTGCCTTAAGGCAGCGGGTTTGAAGAATTGCGTTATGAATCTCTTCTTATGCCCCTGTCTGCCTCAGCGTGAACACACGCATACCCATCGTTTGCTTGCACATGCTCATGGTGGAGACAGTCAGTAACATCAGGTGGATATCGTAGTGGAAGTCTGGGCGAATTTCAAGCGTGAAGGGCTGTTGGCTCTTGGCGTTATTCGACATGCAACCAACTCTTGGCCCTGCAGCGCGAGAGTGGGCTGACTGGAGCCGAAAGGGAATAGTCAAAAGCCAAGAGCCAAAGGCTAAGAGCTAAAAGCCAATTACCCACTCACCAAACTATCCAATTAGCAGATCTCCTCAGCTTGTCATCAGCTCTGCCGCCCTGCTTGTGGTTTTGATCACGGCATTCATCAGGGTGACGCGCAAGCCTCCTTTTTCAAGTTCAATCAGCCCTTCTATGGTGCAGCCGGCAGGCGTAGTAACTGCATCCTTGAGCAGCGCAGGATGATGTCCGGTTTCCAACGCCAGCTTGGCCGCGCCGAAAAGCGTTTGGGCCGCTAGCATGGTCGCCAGTTCTCGCGGCAGCCCAACTTTCACGCCCGCTTCCGCCATGGATTCGAGAATTACAAACGTGAACGCCGGGCCGCTCCCGGAAAGCGCAGTAATGGCGTCCATGTGTTTTTCATCCACAATTACCGCTCGACCGACGCTTTCAAACAAGCTTTTTGCCATATCCAGATGCTGCTTGCGAGCCGTGGCTCCAGCACACAGCGCCGTCATCGCCGCCCCCACCATGGCCGGGGTGTTGGGCATGGCCCGCACCACATGAACGTGATTGCTCACATGCTGCTGGATAAATCGAGTCGTAGTGGATGCAGCGATGGAGATAAGCAGAGTCTCCGGAGCGAGCACCGGAGCAATTTCATCCAGAACCTGCGGAAGCGCTTGCGGCTTTACTGCCAGCAACACAACCGGAGCGCCGGAAACCGCCGCACGGTTGTCAGTGCTCACCGCTACGCCGGGAAGCTCGCGAGCAAGTTCGCGGCGATGTTCCTCATGTTGTACGGTGGCCACAGCCTCGCCTTTGTTAATCAGGCCATGTTTCATAAATCCCTGCAGCAGAATGGTCCCCATTTTGCCGCAGCCTAATATGGCAATTTTCTTTTCGGCTTTGGTTTGCGCGGCTTTTTTGCTTTGGACTTCAGTTTCGGAAGCGCTCATCGTCAGTTCCCTTTCGCGTTGGTGGCGAAAATAAAACCCGCTGCCACTGGGCAGCGGGTTGTTCATGATTGCCTTTTTGTTCTAAGCGATCATCTCACCCTCTTGCCCGTCAAAAACTGCACGCGGCAGCGGGTAAGCTGCATGGGCCTGATTGGCTGAAAGAGTGAACATAACGGCACTATAGCTCACATTTCCCGCGGGAACAACTACGAAATGCCTCAGGCGCCCCGGCTACTTTTGAGTGGAGGTAAGCCTTTTAACGATCTCCGCTATTGCCGCGTCTGCCCGGGCCGCAATTTGCTGCGGAGTCTGGTCCTGAATGGGATGGTCCACGTAAACTGCGTCAAACCCAGGACGGCCCAACGCTCCTGCCTGAATACGCGCAGGCGTCATAAACTCCGTTGTGGCCACCGGTACCGCAGGCACACCAAGGTTTTCGAGGCCGACTGTATCGTGCAAACTGCACGTTGTGCATGACCCTCAATCGGCCAACCCTTCGATGACCGCGTCCAGCCCGCGAAGTTGGTCAATCACTTGTGCCGGCGCATTCTTGGTGTAAGTGGGTTTTTTCGCTCGCACCACTTCGGCTACGCCATACTGCGATTTAAGCAGCTCTTGCAGGCGATCAAGAAAAATGTTTCCACCAGGTTTGCTGATATCAAGCAGACCAATTTTCTTGTCTCGCAAGCTCTCAAGTCTTGCCGGAGGCGGCGCAGCCTGTGGCTTGCTTTCATTTCCAGGATGAACAAGATTTATAGGCATGAGTGACTTCCTTCAGGGGATCGGATACGTGACCAACTGACTTCCGCCCGGGCCGACAGCCCAGCTTCCCAGCACAGAAGAAAACTTTCCTGCAGTTCCTCCGGCAACAACCAGAAAGATCGATTCCGGACTGCGGAACTTCTGGTAACAGGGCTCGCCCTGGATTCTGATTTCACGGTAGCTCGCCGTGAACTGCGTGCCTTCGCCGCCGTCCGGTTCTGCATAATAGCGCAGCGGAATGCCGGTATTCTCAAACAGGAACTGGCGCACACTGTGTTTGGTAAATCCATCGCGTTGCAAAGTCCTGGCATGTTCAGGGCAGAGCACGACCATCGCTTCATTGTTCATGCACAAACGATAGCTCCAGACTGTGGCAAGAGTGGAACAGATGGCCCGCAGCAAAACGTCGCCACGCTGGGCTTTGTGCTCGCTGACTCCGCGCGGTGGTTCGGCAGCGAAAAGCGTGAGCGAGCTTTCATCGCGTTTGAATCCACGATCCACATGAAATGGCTCCCATGGATTCTCTTCTTCATTTTCGGCGATGCACTGGGAAAATTTCCCGGAGTTGCCCTGAGCAGACATGTCAATGCCATCCGGACGCCCGCCTCCGATGTTCAACAGAATGAGCTGCAGCGCACGGCCCAGCGAGCTGTTTGCGCGGGCAACGTTGCTGAAGACGTTCTGCTTTGACCAGAAGCCCAGTCCGTTCCGTACCGGCCCGTTGATGAGCACCAGAGGGGCAGCAAAATGGGTGGTGGCTTGCACACCGTGAGCGTTGAATTTTTCGTCACAGACAGCGCGGACCAGCGGAAGCAGAACGCGCATCATCTCCGGCTTGCACCCGGCCATGACTGCGTTGGCGGCGATCTTCTCCACTGTGGCTTCACCGTAAACGGGCGGCACGCGGGCAATCACCATTAGTGGCGGTAGATCGGTCCCCTTCAACATCGCGGCGACGCGGGCCTCACTGGGTGGAACCACGGGCAACACGTCACCGAACAATCGGAAGCACTCTTCAACCATGTCTTCGCCATCCTGCACTGTGATCCTGCTGGCACGCTCACCAACTCGGCGCAGCAGTGGACCGGATGCAGCCTCAGGATGGCCGTCCTTTGCCGGCTCAAGATGCCGTGATCCACAACCGGGCTTCCAGTCGGGAGCACCATCGTTGGCAGGCGCGATCGGTGGCGACCCGAGCGATTGCGCCAGTTCATTTAAACCGGTTTTATCGAATCCAATCAGTGTTTGAGTGATTGCACCGTTTTCATTGAGTAGATAAAGCGTGGGGACCGACTGCGGGTTGAAGGCACGGCTCAAAGTGAGATCGCGATCCAACTCTACCGGGTAGCTGATGCCCATCTGCTGAACGAACTGTTTTGTACTGGCTTCATCATCCTGAGAGAGCGCGATTACCTGGACTTTGTCTTTCGCAAGAGTGTTCAGGTACGGCAATGTCAATTGGCAAGTGGGGCAGTCCGTTTCAAAGAAGACAAGCAGCGCTTTCCTGTCCGGCTGATAGCAGCGGAGGGGCCGCAGATCGTGACGCTGTTTTGTTTCGGACGCCATGGAAAAAAAGATATTCTCCCGGTCAGCGTATTACAAGTAACGGGCATGTATGTGATGCCCCAGCAGGACTGAAGTTTCGGGAACGATAAGTTTCTCGGTTTTCTTAAGGGTCTTAACTGTTAGTCCGGTAGCCAAAGGATGTTGATTGGACAAGCACCTACTTGTCAGGACGGCGAAGCCTGATTCAGGATAACTGAATTTGCATCCAACCAATCATGTCGAAACGAGACGAGGCATGCGAACTCCTGCGGCAAGGGAACAGCCCTACACAGATCGCCGGGAAACTTCATTTGCGCACCTCTGACGTAATGAATTTTCTTTGGGCAAAGATCGGCGAGGGTGAGCTGAGGCGTTCTGATATAGCGTTCTCATTGAAACGGAATGTGAGAAAAGCCATTGAGGCGGTGGTGGCCGAAACAAAATCGCAAACGCCTGGGCGCATTTGCAAGGAATTGGAAAAACGCGGCATCCACTGCAACCGCTTTGATGTTCGCACGTACCTCGAGTACCGGCGCGCACCTGTGGTGCTGGGTGATATGTATGAGCTGGTGCGTAATATCGAGGTGCGCCTGCACCGATTCATCAAACGACTTTTTATTGCCGAATTCGGTGTGGACGACTGGTGGCGCGGCGGCGTGCCGGACAACATAAGAGCGGAATGTGCTGCATTGCGCGAGAAAGACCCCGAACCCGCGCCCGAACCCTACAACTACACTCACTTGATTGCCTTGCGGGAAATTCTGGACCGCAAGTGGAGCATTGTGAGCAAACACCTTCCTCCGGAGACCGCGCAGAACAAAAAAGATCTGATGGAACGGTTGGTGCAGCTGAACCGAATACGAAACAATGTGATGCATCCGGTTCGTGGAGGAATGCTCACGGAAGAAGAATTCGAATTCGTCTACAACCTTGAAGAGGACCTTGGCCCGCTGACTGCCCCAGAGGAAAGCGCCGTTGTGAAGGAGAAAGCGGAAGGGAGTGATCAGCCGTCGTTAGATTCTGCTTCGCGCGAACTCGTATCCAGGCTTGAGCCGGTAAGTGAAGCGCCTCCGCCGCAGGAAGAAGCTGCAACTTCGGAACAGGCAACAGGGGAAGATTTTATACCCAGTGTGAAAGCAAGTTAAGGTGCTGTCGATGGCTGAATTACATTAGAAATCCAAAATCTTTCAGAGTCGAAACCTGCCAGAAAACTTGCAGATTCCCATTTTTTAACCCGCAGTTCTGCATCCAACGAAGTGCCCCTTTCATAGAAATGTTTTATCACCGGACTAAGGTGATCAGAGTTGTTCTCAAAGTCCGGAAGTTTATTTACAGGAAGTATTCATGAACGCACAAGAAGTCATACGCGCCTGGGGCAGAATTTTGCAAGGCAGGCGTCCCTCGCTCTCCATTGAAATTACGCGCGAGTGCCCGTTGCGATGTCCCGGTTGCTACGCATATGAACCCGGCCATCCTGGTGAAGGACTGAATCTGCGCCAGCTTTCTGATTACAAGGGTGGCGATCTGGTGCTGCGCGTTCTGGCGCTGGTTGATAAGCACCGTCCACTGCATCTCTCCATTGTGGGTGGTGATCCGCTGGTTCGATATCGCGAACTGGAGGCAATTCTTCCGCAGCTCGCGGTTCGCCGCATTCACACGCAGATTGTGACCAGCGCTTTTCGTGAAATTCCGTCGAGTTGGGCGCGGCTGCCGAGGCTGTATCTGGTAGTGTCCATTGATGGGCTTCAGCCTGAACATGACGTGCGCCGCAGACCCGCGACCTACGAGCGAATTCTTAAAAACATATCCGGTCACAGGGTGACCATTCATTGCACGGTGACGGCGCAGATGATGCAGCGCCCGGGTTATCTGCAGGACTTCCTCGACTTCTGGACGCCTCGCCCGGAAATCAAGAAGATATGGTTCAGCATGTTCACTCCACAGGTAGGCGCCACCGGCCCGGAAATACTTTCCTTAATTGAGCGGCGGCAGGCCGTGGATGAGATGCTGCAGCTGCAAAAGCTATATCCCAAGCTGGACATGACCGAGGGGATGATTCGCGAGTTCATCGCGCCTCCTGCTTCTCCCCGCCACTGCATTTTTGCCCAGACTACTCATGTGATCTCCGCCGACCTCAAATCTCATGTGGCTCCGTGCCAGTTCGGCGGCAATCCTGACTGCTCGCAATGTGGGTGTGTTGCCTCCATGGGCATGGCTGCGGTTGGACACTACAAGCTTGCAGGCCTGGTCAAACTCGGATCGATTTACAAGGCATCATCAGCCCTCGGCAACAGAGTGCGAGGGTTCAGAACAAAGGCCGCGGGACGCGACAGCAGAGGGACCGTTCCAGCCCAGCAGCCGGGCGCGAACGAGTCCACTCCAGCAGCCTGATTGCCCTTCAATATTTGGGCATTTTGGGATCAATGCGGTCCGCCCATGCCAGAATACCGCCCGCCAGATTGGTTACGTTTGTGAATCCTGCCTGCCGCAAAAAGCCCACGGCTCTGGCGCTGCGCGCTCCGGAGCGGCAGTGCACAATCGTTTCCTTGCTGGAATCGAGTTCCTGCACCCTCTTGGGCAGGTCATTGAGCGGAATCAGATGTCCGTTGATGTTGCAGATCTTATATTCGTGCGGCTCGCGGACATCGAGCACAAAAACGTCTTCCTTGGCGTCCAGTTTTTTCTTCAGTTCTTCCACACTGATTTCGGGAACTCCCGGTTCATTCACAGGTTTCTCCTGTCCGCGCAATCCGCAGAACTCTTCATAGTCAATCAGTTTAGTAACGGAAGGGTGAGTTCCGCAAACCACGCATTCGGGATTCTTGCGCAGTTTGAGTTCGCGGAATTTCATCCCCAACGCGTCCACCAGCAGCAGACGTCCGATGAGTGGATCACCGGACCCGAGAATCAGTTTGATGGCCTCGGTTGCCTGGATCAGGCCAACCAGACCGGGAAGAATGCCCAGAACCCCGCCTTCGGCGCAGGATGGAACCAGTCCTGGCGGCGGTGGCTCCGGATAAAGGCAACGGTAGCACGGACCCTCTTTGGTGGCGAACACACTGGCTTGGCCTTCAAAGCGGAAAATCGATCCGTAGACGTTGGGTTTGCCGGTAAACACGCACGCGTCATTCACCAGGAACCGCGTAGGAAAGTTATCAGTGCCGTCAACAATGATGTCAAAGTCGCGGAAGATCTCCAGCGCGTTCTGGCTGGTCAACTTGGTCTCAAACGGCTTTACGTTGACGAACGGATTGATTGCCGCAATCTTCTGCCGCGCCGATTCCAGCTTTGGCCGGCCTACGTCGCTGGTGAAATGGATGACCTGCCGCTGCAGGTTGGTGAAATCAACCAGGTCAAAGTCCACCAGTCCCAGCGTCCCTACTCCGGCTGCAGCCAGATAAAGTGCTAGAGGAGATCCCAGACCGCCAGTCCCAATAGACAGCACACGCGCGGCCTTCAGCCTCTGCTGGCCTTCCATGCCGACCTCCGGCATGATCAGGTGGCGTGAGTAGCGCAGTACTTCATCGTTGCTTAATTCAGGTAGCTGATGGGGCGCCAGAATTGTGGCCATAAAGGTATCTCCTGTGATTTGCGGCTCGTTAAGAAGAACGGGACAGTCCTGAGGGACGGGCAAGCAGCGTCAACAACAACAGGAAACAGCGCGCATTCGCTGCCGGAGAGTCATAAGGCAATTATAAACTCGAATTTGATGAACGCGAATCCTGCTTTGGCAAAGCGTTAGAGTGCAATCGGCAGGCCGCGATAAGCCACAATATCAATATCTTCAGTCACGAACTGCTTGTTTTCCTCAGTGCCTTGCAGCACAAAGGAGTTGGTGGCGGCGGCCCGTCCTGACTCTACGCTGGTGATCACGTAAGAACAGTCGAACCAATGCGCCTCAGCCAGGTCCGTTCCGGAATATACGGGGGGATGGTCAGGATGGGAGTGGTAAAACCCCACAATGGTTTCCGCGCGGCTGCGCGCCAGCTTCAGGGCGGCGATCACTTTTTCCTGGTCAATGGTGTAGCGGTTCTCAGGAGAGTCCTGACGCGCGTTTTCGCATGTAACGGTGAGCGAAACCGTGCGTCGTCGGCCATCAATGTTGCCGAGCAGTATCCCGCAGCACTCGTTTGGATAGCTTCTTTCGGCTTCCCAGCGGATCAGATCGTAATCCGCTTTGCTGATCTGCAGCATGAGGCACTCCTCGGGAAGTGGCGCCAGTTTTTACCCTGCCCCGAAGTGATAAGGGCATGCCTGCTCTTGCGACGAAGGAGTGCAATCTTAGACGATTCTCAAACAATTTGCATCAAGGTCGAGGCAAATTTTTACCTTAAGCCTCGCAAATGCCCGAAGAATAGTGCATGTAATGTGGAAAAGCCGCAACTCTGCGCGGGATCGAATTCAGCAAAATTAGAACTTCAAGGGAAACGCAGATGACTCGAATTGAAATTCTCATTCCCGGCCTTGTCACAGTTTCAATTGGCTGTTGCGGAACTATAACGCATCCTTCGGGGTGGATGAGAAAAGCTTCTTGAATGTTGGAAAATTGGATCGCTTGATTTGGTGCTAATTCGCGCTCATCCGCGTCAATGTGCGGTACTTCCGTCGTATAGGAGTTTCCCCCCAAACCGCTTACAATATTTGGTTTATCCATATCGATCGGGGAGGATACATTTGGCGAATCTCGTCCGGGCAAAAATATCAGCTCTTGGCACGTATGTTCCACCGCGCCTGCTTACGAATGCCGATTTGGAAAAGATGGTCGAGACCAGCAATGAATGGATCATGGAGCGTACCGGCATCCGGCAGCGCCACATCGTGGAAAAAGGCGTTGGAACGTCAGAACTGGCGGTGCAGGCTGCCTGTCGCGCACTCACGGAACGCGGCATCCATCCCACGGATCTCGACGCGATTTTTCTCGGCACGGTTACGCCCGACATGTCATTTCCCGCCACAGCTTGCCTGGTCCAGGACCGGATCGGCGCCAAATCCGCCTGGGGGTTTGACATTTCAGCCGCGTGTTCCGGCTTTGTCTATGCTTTGCAGACTGGAGTCAAGTTCGTGGAATCGGGAGCGCACAAGCGCGTCATGGTCATCGGCGCGGACGTAATGTCCTCCATCATCGACTATAGCGACCGCGCTACCTGTGTGATATTCGGCGACGGCGCCGGCGCTGTCATCATTGAGCCGGCCACGGATGAGAATTTTATTATCGATTTTCACCACGAGGTGGATGGCTCCGGCGGCTGCTTCCTCAATATGCCGGGTGGCGGCAGTGTCCATCCCTCCACACATGAGACCGTCGACAAGAAGATGCATTACGTGCACCAGGATGGCCAGCAGGTCTTCAAGTATGCTGTTCGCAAGATGGCAGAAGCGTCAGAAAAGGTCCTGGCCCGCAACGGCTTCAAGGGCTCTGACGTGGCATTGTTCGTGCCCCACCAGGCCAACCGGCGCATCATCATGTCCGCTGCTGACCGGCTTGGCCTGAAGGAAGACCAGATCATCATCAACATTGGCGATTTCGGAAACACCACGGCAGGGACCATTCCGCTGGCCATGGAATCAGCCCGCCAGCAGGGCCGGCTTAAGAAAGGTGACCTGGTGCTGATCGCCGCCGTAGGCGCGGGCTTTACCGTGGGTGCCACGCTGCTGCGCTGGGCGTGCTGACTCTACACTGGCTCGCAGCTTTCCCAAGTCAACTACTCACGTAAGGCATACTTTCCCGCAACTTTTTTCGTCTCTGAGGGTCTAATTCACCAGTAGCGCTTCTGGTCCTGGACCTGAAGCGCGGTCGTGAGGCAAGACCCACAAGGGGAAGGGCGTCTTCATGACTCTTTAGGGAAAGCGACAAGCAAAGCGGCTGCATGGAAGTGTGGTGCAGCCGCTTTCTCTTTTCCGGGTGGTTACTGAGATTCGGAATTCCGCTTCACGACGACAAAGAAAATCCAGTGACTCGCTATAGAATCATTCCATGCCCAATCCGGGGCCTCTGTTCCGGCCTTACGAAAAACTGGTCAAGATCACTTTGGGGGACAAACAATTTGAGGTCCCTGAAGGCAATATGCTACTGCGTGCCATGCAGTATCTTGCTCCGGAAAACATCTCTTATGGCCGCTTCTGCTGGAATGAAGAATGCCAGTACTGTCGCGTGAATTTTGATATGGGCGAGGGAACGCAGTCGCGCACCGCTCTTTCCTGCAAGGTCATGGTGCAGGACGGCATGCGGGTGACCGAGATGGCACAGGAAATCCGATACTGCCTGAGGGAACTCCAGCTCAACGCGAAGGAACTCAAAGTCAAAAGTTGAAAGGGAGTAAGGAGCGAGAAAAAGGGCCGAGAAAACGGAAAGGACTGTTGCAGGCGGGTGCTGTTACTGGCTGGATTTGTGGGAAGGTGAGGGACGGCGCGGCTTGCTGACCGCCCCTACCTTGGTTAAACGTTCTTTAGCCTGCACCGCTTCCGGGCTTTTCGGATATCGCGAAATCAGGCTGCGCAGCTCCTGCACACCGGCATCGCGCTGACCGAGTTCCAGCAGGGCGAATCCTTTCTTCAACTGGGCCGCCGCGCCCTTGTTGCCTCCGGGATACTGATCCAGGACTTTGTTATAATCCTGCACCGCTGCCTGGTAATTGGCCCGGCGATAGTCGATCTCGCCCACATAGAACTGCGCATTGCCCGCCAGGTCAGTGTTGCCGTAAACCTGAACGTATTGCGCAAACTCCTGCGCTGCCAGATCGTTCTTGCCCGCGTTGAAGTCGCTCAGAGCGTTGTTGTAAAGCATCTCCGGCGGTGGGGCCTGCGGCGTGTTGTTGGCTGCTCCTCCCGGACCTCCCGGCCCTCCTGGCTGGCCCGCTCCGGGCTGAGGAAGATTCTGCGCTTTCGACTCCAGATCATCCAGTTGGGTGCCCACCTTGGCCAGGCGCGCCTTCAGTTCGTCGACAGCGTCATGCAAAGACTGCACCTGCCCCGAAATCTGGTCCACCTTGCTGGAAGCGTCCGTAGTCTGGGCGCCCAGGGTCTTCTGCAGGTTCTGGACGGCAACGCCCATCTTGTTCACGTTGTCCGTCTGCTGCGTAATCATGTCCTTCATCACGCCCATGCGCTCATCAAACGATTGCTGCATGCGCGCCATGTTGTCCTGCAGCATCTGCAGCTGGGTTTGAATTTGAATGAGCTGTGACTTGGTGCTTTGCGCCATGGCCGAAGGGACCGTGAACGCGGTAAATGCAAATACGGCGAGCAGGGCGGAAATTCTGATTTTGTTCATAAACTATTTAACTCGTTAGATGCAGAATAGCTGCTTCCCCTACGAAAGATTTTACTTTCAGATGAAGCAATGCGCGAGTTGACGGAATGGATGCCGGACAAGCCTCTCGACCTGTCCGGCTGCAAGTGTTACTGCAACAGGGTGAAATGATCATGCCGGTTTTTCTGCCAGCAATCGTCATTCTGTTGCGTGCAGACCGGCTTTTCCTTGCCGTAGCTGATGGTCTTGAGCGCATCCTGGCTTATGCCATCCTGGATCAGTTGCTGCCTGGCGGCGCCGGCGCGGCGCTCGCCCAAGGCCAGGTTGTACTCGGTGGAACCGCGGTCGTCGCAGTTGCCCTCAATCTGGATCTTCCAGTTCGGGTGTGCCTTCATCACTTCAGCGATTTTGGCCAGGATCTGGCTTGAGTCAGGACGAAGATCGGCCTTGTCATAATCGAAGTAGATGTCCTGGGCCGTCTGCTCAAAAAGCTGCTGGTCAGTGATAGGCGGCGGCGTGGGCGCCGGAGTGGGCGTAGGAGTCGGCTGGGCCACACTCACTTGTGCCGTGGCATCCTGGCTTCCTCCCGGACCTTTCGCCGTGAGATGGTAGGTTGTGGTCTGGGTCGGAGAAACCGACTGCGAGCCACTGGTGTTCACCTTGTTGCCGTCCAGGGTCACATCATCTGCATTCTCAGTGCTCCAGGTAAGGGTTGCAGACTGGCCGGGTTGAATGGAGTTTGGTTCGGCCGAAAGCGTCGCGGTCGGCGCTTTTGGCGGCGGTGGCGGTGGTGGGGGTGGTGTTTTCTTCTTGCAGCCGCTGATCACCATCATCATGATCAGTGTTGCCAGAATCATTGCCCAGTGTTTGTTCTTCACCTCATGTCCTCCGAAACAATGCGATTCTGATCGCCAGGTTTACATAAAATTTCTAGCGGGAACTCCAGTTGGGCTGTGTGTTGCGGCCCGTGCGCGTGAGCTGCTGCAGATGCGTTCCGTCAGCCAGCACGCTCCATATCTGTTCTGTCCCGCTGCGCGTGGATTCAAAGACGATGTGGCGGCCGTCCAGCGACCATGAAGGAAAGTCGTTGCGTCCGCCATCGTGAGTCAATTGTACGATCTGTCGTGATGCGATATCCATCAGATAAAGGTCGGCGCCGCCGGGTATGCCGGGGCCGTAACGCCGTACCCATGAGAACGCCAGCAGCAGTCCGTTGGGCGACCACGCCGGCGAGACCGCATAGCCCTGGTCCGTCATTCTCTGCACGTTGCTGCCGTCAACGTCCATTGTGTATATCTGCGGCAGGCCGGTACGTCCACTCACAAAAGCAATCTGAGCATTGGTACGGGGATTGAAGACGGGCGAAATGTCAGCCTTGCCCGTAGTCAATCGCCGCGGACCGGCGCCGGTCGCATCCGCGATGTAAATCTCGCTGGATCCATCATGCATGGAGGAGGAAAAAGCGATTTTAGTACCGTCTGAGCTCCATGCGGGAGAATAGTTTCCACCGCCAAAATGCGGGAAGCTCACCATCTTGCCAAGATCCAGTGAATACATGCGGATCTGCCAGGAGTCGCGTCCCAGTTCGCTGAATGCGACGCGTGAATTATCTGGAGAGACACGCGGTGAGAGAGCGATGCCGCCGAGGTGCGTAACCTGCTGCTGGTTGGCGCCGTCCCAGTCCATGGACCAGACTTCCTTGTGGCCGGTGCGGTTGCTGATGAAATAAATCTTGGTCTCAGTAGGGCCGGGGATGCCGCCCAGCTTAAGGATGATTTCATTGGCAAACTCGTGCGCAATGTGCCTGGCGTTCTCTACGCTCGCCGCTTCTTGGTACTGCTTGCCGAGGACCTGCGGATATTGCGGATTCTTGGTGTCATAGAGCCAGCCCTGCACATTCACCTTGCCGCCGGAAACACCCAGGTTGCCGAAGGCCAGCATGGCCGCATTGATGGGAGCATTGCCCCACGTGTTCAGGGTGACTTCGTTGGGGGATCCCGGCGTCTTGCTGGGATAAAAGCTTTTAGCCACCAGCGTGAAAATCCCGGCGTTGTCCAGGTCATACCAGAGCGTGTCGTTGAAGACGGAGATCAGCGGAGCGTTGCCGGGATCAGCGTTGGCCTGTTTAAAGTCCGGAACCGCCAGCACCAGCGGAGCCCCCATGTTGGTGCCAGTTTTGATCTGGTCCTGGGCGCGGGCGGATGTAAAGGAAAAGACGAGCGGGATGAACAGGAGGATGAAATGTAGTCTTATTTTGTTCAACATGGCTCCAATTTCTATCTTTGATAATCGAACCAAAATTCTACTGAGACCTTGCTCCCGGAATAATCGCCGGGGAGTGCCGGAAATTCACTGCGCTGCACCGCCCGCATGGCCAACTGGTCGAGCGACGGAACACCGCTGGACTGCTCAATACGGACGTTCGTCGGTGTGCCGTCGCGCATGATATCGAACTGAATGTAAGCCCGCCGGGGCGCGGCGACATCCGGTTTGTACCAGTTGCGCGAAACCGTTTGGTTCACCAGGCGGACGTAATTGGCAAAACGCGAGCCGAAATCCGCATTCTGGAAGCTGAAGCCGCCCTGCGTGTTCGGGGCGGTGAATGCGCCATAGGGACCGCTCACCGGGCCACCTTCTCCGTAGGGCACCGCTGTTTCCGGCGTGGGCTCGGGGCGCGGAGGCCGGGCGGGCGTTGGCGGCGTAACCTTCTTAACTTCCTTGGGCTTGGTGACGTGTCCCGGGATGGTGATGCCGTCATTGGTTTCCACCGGTTTAGGTTGTGGCTTGGTTTCCGTCACGCCCTTGGACTCGTTGGCGACGATATTGTTCGATATTTCTGCGTGCGGAATGGGCAAGGATGAGGCGCTCACCAGCGTAGCCTGCACGGCTTGACCGCTGTTTATTCCCCAGGTATTCACCGGCCTATGGCCGTAAACGAAAGCCGTCACAATGATAATCGCCACCAGCAGGCCATGAAAGCCCACGGAGTACCAGAGCGGTTTCTTCCATGACTCCCGCTCGTAGAACAGGTTGGCCCGCACGTATGCCATCTTAGTTAGTTATTTTTTTACCTCAAGCGGCTCGGTTACCACGCTGATATTGGTGATCCCCGCGGCCTGGACGGTGCTCATCACCGTGGCGAAAGCTCCGAACGCCACGTCTTTATCGGCCCGTACATAGAGCGCCTGGCCGCGAGGATCGCGGATCTTCTGGTGCAACAGATTGCCCAATTCATCCAGCTTCACGTGATCGTTGTTCAGGTACACTTCCTGGCCCTTGGTGATGCTGATAACCAGCCGCTCGTCAGAAATTTGTTTGACCGTCCTGGTCTTGGGAACGTTTACCTCTATGCCGGATTGCAGCACCGGCGCGGTGACCATGAAAATAATAAGCAGCACCAGCACCACATCAACAAAGGGAGTGATGTTGATGTCGGAAAGTGACGACTCCGTTCGCCCGGCCTTGTTGGTAAATGCCATTTAACGCACTCCTGTTGGAATCCCCGTAGTGCGTTCGATCAGGTTCAGCAGCTCCAGTGTGAAGTCGTCCATGCGCGAGCCAAACTCTTTGAGGCTGTGAACGTAGTGGTTGTACGCGATCACGGCGGGAATGGCGGCAAACAGTCCGAATGCGGTCGTGATAAGCGCCTCGGAGATACCCGGCGCCACGGCGCGCAACGTGGCTGCTCCGGCGTCACCCAGGCCCTGAAATGCATCAATGATGCCCCACACTGTTCCGAACAGCCCGATGAATGGAGTTACCGCCCCAGTGGTCGCCAGCAGAGGGAGACGGCGTTCCAGCCGGGTCAGTTCCTCGGATGAGGCAATCTGCGCTGCCCGCTGTACCGCGGCTGTGTTGCCCTCGCCCTGGCGGCGAAACTCGTCATAAGCATTTTCAAAGACGGGCACCAGCGGGCTGGGCCGGAACTGATCAGAGACTGCGGCAACGTCCTGCAGCCGCTGGGCCTTGCGGAAGGCACGCAGGAATCGCCCGCTCTGCACCCGGGCGCGCTTCATTGAGCCCCATTTCGACAGAATGATCGCCCAGGAAATGATGCTGAATATAAGGAGGATAATCAGGACGACCTTAGCCACGAGCCCGGTTTGTGCCACCAGGTCCACAATTTCGCCACCGCCGGCGAAGGCAATCAGGATAGTTTCAATCATCGCAAATTCAAGTGCCTCTTAGACTTATGTTTGACCGTAACACCACGCGCATCTCACGTCAAACGGGTGAAGGTCGTAATCCGCTTTAGTTTTTGTCGCTACGCTCTAAACCGCTTTGGGGCCTTTTCAGACCGTTTCCAACCTTCTGTCGTTCGGCTCCCCGCAAGCCACTCAGCGCGCGAGCCGGCAGAGACTCTGTGATAAGAACGACCGGTCGCGTCCGCTCTTGCTCATTTTCAACCTGAATGCTCTTGAGCAGAGCTCAAGAGTTTGTGAATGAACTCTTTAGGTAAACAGAAAGTACCTGAACTGGAGTGGCGCGTAAGTAAAAAGATGATCTTCATTCTACGAAGCGCCGCTTGAGATTTGTAATTACCTGCGGGATAGTACCGTTGCTGGAATCAGAGTGGACCTTTATCAGGCAGACGCTTCCGCGATTTGCTTCTTCCGGCTAAAAGACGAGGCCCCCGTTCGGGTGGAGATCAGCAGAGCAGCCGCGATCATACAGAGTCCGCCGGAGAGCCAGAATGCATCGCGTAATCGCCCAGATATGTGCGCATGGTTCCAGCAGTCAGCGCTGCGGCAGAGGCACCCAGTTGGTGCGCCGCGCCAATCCAACCATAGACCACCCCGACATTCTCTTTGCCGAAAGTATTGGCTGTAAGTCGTACCGTCGGAGGCACAGTGGCGATCCAATCGAGCCCGTAAAAAACGGCGAAGCCGGCGAGCCAAACACGGGTAGTAGATAAAGCGATGGGCAAAAACAGCAAAGACAAACCCCGAAGAGAGTAATACCAGAAAAGAAGGATGCGGCTGTTGAAGCGGTCCGTAAGCCTCCCGGAGGCCGTGGTGCCGAAAAGATCAAAGATTCCCATGGCTGCAAGCAGACCGGCGGCGGTCACCTCAGGAATGCCGTGGTCCATGCAGGCAGGAATCAGGTGCGTTCCAATCAGGCCGTTGGTGCTTGCGCCACAAATGAAAAAGCTGCCGGCCAGGATCCAGAACTCGCGCGATCGCGCAGCCCACATGAGCGTTCGCACCGGCTGGTGTGCCAGGTTTGGCCCAGCTTGTTCTGCCGTGGAGATGCCGGCTCCGTAAGGACGCAAGCCCAGGTCGGATGGATTGTCTTTCATCCAGATCAGAACGATGACGAACACAATCGCAGATGCCGCTGCCACAACCAGCGTGGCTCTGCGCCGGCCGTGCAGAGCAATGATGTGAGCGAGCATGGGCAGGAACAGAAATTGTCCGGTGGCGTTCGCTGCGGTCAGAATCCCCAGCACCAGCCCGCGGTGCTCTTCAAACCAGCGGTTGACCACAATGGCCGCAAGCACCAGCGCGGTAACCCCGCTCGCAGATCCCACCAGCACACCCCAGAGAAGGTTGAGCTGCCATAGCGAGTGCATCATCGCGGAGCTGCCAACGGCCAACGACAGGAGTGCCAGGGCAAAGAGAATGATTCGGCGCAGGCCGTAGCGGCTCATCAACGAAGCAGCAAAGGGGCCCCACAATCCCGAACAGGGCAAGGTTGATGGCAATGGCAAAGGAAATTGCGGCCCGGCTCCAGCCAAATTCGTGCTCCACTGGGACGATGAGGATGGACGGCGTGGCGCGCACACCTGCCGTGGCCAGCAGAACCAGGAAGGTGACCACAGCGATTACCCATGCATAGTGGACCTTTCCGGCAGCGCGTTCACCTGATGCCAAAGCTCCTCCTCAAAAGAACTCTAGAAGATTTTTCGGGCTAACTTGAAGATGAAAAATTTGTGATTACCGCTCGGCTTCCATTGTCATAACCGCAGACCACCTAATTGAGAGTTTCCGGTTCCAAGAGACCATGCTCAGGTTGCTCAATCGGAACGGCGTTATTACAAGCGCGTGGGTTTTTGTTGCCGCTTTGCTGGCGTTTGCGGCGCGCCAGGAAAGTCCTCAAAAAGATCAGGGCAAGGCGGTCCAGGTACAAATGCGCAATGTGATGTATCACTACGCGGACAATATCGCCGTGCACATTCGCAGGCTGGCCGGCGAGCTGGTGCCAACCAAAGGCGACCTGCCGATTTTCGATGACAAGAATTCCTTCACCCTGCATGTCACTCAGGCAGAAATGGCCATCACCCCTCAAGCCATGGCCAACGTACTGAACCAGTATGTCTTCGCCCGCAAGGATGCTCCGATTAAAGACGTGTCGATTGCGATCGACAAGGACCGGCTGAGGATCAAAGGCAAGCTGCACAACAAAGGCGATGTCAGCTTTGAGACGGAGAGCTCGGTGAGCGTGACTCCGGACGGCAAGATCCGCCTGCACGCTGAAAAGATCAAAGCCTTGCATCTTCCCGCTAAAGGATTCATGGATCTGTTCGGAATTGAAATCGCGGACCTGATTAAGACTGGCAAAGTTCAAGGCGTAACGGCGGAAAAAGATGACCTCATTCTGGATCCTGCTCAGGCATTGCCGCCACCGCACATTACCGGACGGGTCGCCCAGGTGCGGCTGGAAGGCAACAACATTGTTCAGGTTTTCGGCGAACCGCAAAAATACAAATGGGTGAATGTTCCGGCCCGCAATTACATGGCTTATACGGGAAACCGCTTGAAATTCGGCAAACTCACCATGGACAACACTGACATGGTGCTGATTGATCCCGATCCTCGCGATCCGTTTGATTTTTACCTGGATCACTACAAGGACCAACTGGTAGCGGGATATACCAGGACAACTCCTGCTTTTGGGTTGCGCGTGTTCATGGTGGATTACAACAAACTGAAGAAAGCACCGGCAGCGGCGAAGAAAAAGTGAGCGGGTGATGTAGGCGTGAACCTGACACCGTTCAGCTTCGGCCAGCCTCAAGCAGGGAAACGGTAAAAACCTGCGCCATCACCGCATCGGGAGATTAGATGCAGTGCGCGGAGCGGCAGTTCACACCGCAATCCAGCGGTGGTGCAAAAAATGATCAATCACGCTGCCCCTTTCCATGGGACGTGCTACCATAACTGCTGTTGTATTGATTGTCCTCGACTTAGATAGTCTCGTCGCTTGCGTGTCGCCTGCCTATTTCTGCTGAGAACAGCCTCTTATATTTCACGCTCGGATCAAAGGACGCAGAACAATGAAACTTTTTGTAGGCAACTTCACCTTCTCCACAACAGAAGATGATCTTCGGGCCCTTTTTCAACCGTATGGAACAATCGATAGCATTTCAGTAGTCACAGACCGTACTACGGGTCGGTCCCGTGGCTTTGGCTTTGTTGAGATGCCTGACCGGGGCCAGGCCGAAAAAGCGATTGAAGCTTTGAATGGCAAGGAAGTTGGCGGACGTACCCTGAACATCAATGAAGCGCGTCCTAAAGTGGACAACGGCGGTTTTCGCGGTGGACGCGGTGGCAACGGCGGACGCGGCAGCCGTGACGATTATCGCGGCCACGCGCGCCAGCCCAGGGAGCCCCGTTGGTAGATTATCCAGCCCGAGCAAAAGGGAAAGCGCGTCGCATGCGCCGGCGGAGTGAAAACTCGCCGGCCCGTTCTGATGTCGTTATGAACGTGGTTGAGTGTCACAACTGCGGGGAACGGTTTGAGATCAGCCACAACCAATCTTCGCAGGATTCGCAGCTTGCCGAACTTCAGGCCGCGTGGCTGCAAGACCAGTTTGTGTGGGATCACATCCAGGAAATCCGGCATCGTGGCTCCATCGCGCTGCCGGAAGCTGACGAAATAAAATAGGTTACTCGTCCAGTTCAGCCACTGCAGCGCCGCTCCGGTAGGGGCTTTTTATCTTCAAGCGCGGTTCTGCCACAAGCAATCTCTCTCGTAAACGTACCCGCCTTTTCTCAAAAGCACGCTCTTTTATGCCACCTCAGAAAGTACAAGCACGGTTGCACCAGATGTGCTACACTGAAAGTGCTTTAGATTACTGGTTGCAGGGAATTCAGTTGATCGAGATCTTATCACTGCTTCCCATCTTAAGTTTTCCTCCATCATCTACAGCAAAAATCCAAAATTCGGCATGAGATCACTCTGCCTTGACGTTACCCTCACGTCTCGCCGGAACCGGCGCCGACCATAGAAAGCAACAAAAAGACTGAATGGTTCTTTTCACAGAACTACCCATTTCTCCATATCTACAGAGCCGCCTTGCTGCGGCTGAGTTCATTAACCCCACGGAAGTCCAGGCTGCAGCCATCCCGCATGCCATTGAAGGCAAAGACATTCTTGCCACCGCCCAGACGGGCACGGGCAAAACGCTCGCTTTTCTGATCCCGATCCTCGAAAAACTGCTCGCAAAACCCGGCAAGGCCATAGAAGCTCTTGTGTTGGTTCCCACGCGGGAACTGGCAATGCAGATCAACCAACAATATGAGCAATTGCGCGGGAAAAAATTGCCTCCTGCCGCATTGCTGATCGGCGGCACCAGGGAGCGCTCCCAGATAGATAGCCTGCGCAAAGGCGCGCGGCTCATTGTGGCCACTCCTGGCCGGTTTGAGGACCTGCTGGACCGCAGGATGTTCGACGTAAGAACAGTAAAAACGCTGGTGCTGGATGAAGCCGATCGCATGCTGGATATGGGTTTTATTCCAGCGATTCGCCGCATCGTGGCACAGCTCCCGCGGGTGCGGCAAACCATGTGCTTTTCCGCCACGCTGGATCCCGCTGTGGCTCACCTGATGCATGATTATCTTGAAGCCCCAGTACGGCTTGCTTTCGGCTCAACGCGCAAAGCTTCAGAGAGCGTGGACCTCACAGCCTACCAGGTGGATGCCGACCAGAAACTGGCTCTGCTGCGCCGGCTGCTGAGCGAGGAAGAAGGCCGCAGCCTGGTATTTGTACGCACCAAGCGTGCCACAGAACGCCTGGCGCAGAAGCTGGAACGCGGCGGCCTGCGTGTCTCGGTCATTCACGGTGACCGCTCGCAATCACAGAGGAATAGCGCCCTTTTGGCGTTCCAGCAGGGAAAGTCGCGTGTGCTGGTCGCCACGGATGTGGCTTCCCGCGGCATTCACGTGGACAACGTGGCCCAGGTGATCAACTACGATCTGCCGGATATGGCGGAAGATTTCATTCACCGCGTAGGCCGGACTGGGCGTGCGGGACTTTCAGGAAACGCTATTACTTTCTTTACGCCGCTGGAGCGTTCTGACCTGAATGCAATTGAGCGTGGCCTTCAGCTCAAGATCCGGCGCGTGAGCGTTGGGTCAGATCTTGATCGCGAAGAGCGGGTCAAGCCCGTGGACGTGTCGTCCATGGTGCCCGTTCCGGTCAGGCCGGGATCGAAGATGGTGCGGCTGCCGGGCGAAGTGCTGCAGCGTCACATATAGCTCTATTTTGCAGAGTCTGGATCAGTGAGGGCGAAGGCCTGCGCTGATTCAGGCTATGTCTTTCCATGAATGGTCAGCCGGCAATTAAATTGTTGCATGCGCATTTTCCCGGACTAAGTGGGCGTATAGTCAAAAGAGCTACATTCTCCGGAGACACGCTGCGGCTGGCGCCTTCGTAGAGCGCAGCAGCACTCACCTTTGAGGTGTCTCATGCGTTCTGGCCTGATCTTCCGTGTTTCTGATCATATTTCCAATCGCTTCCTGCTTTGCCGGATGCTCTCTGCTTCAGCAAGGAAAATGCATCGCGACGGAGTCTCTATGTCGCAAAGCATTAACCGATCTCTCGTCGTGTTGGATGGAGCGCAAGACCATCCAAGCCCGCAAAAGAGCAGTGTAAACGCCGAAAGCCCTTCGAATGCAGATGCTGTGAATCCAGAAGGGAATCTCTCAGACGCGGCCAGGCGGGAAGCTAGCACGGAAAAAGAACAAGGCGCTCGGACCGAGCGCCTGGAAGCTTTTGTTGAATCAGCGGACGATTAGAAATCGTGGAAGTTGAAACCTTCCGGCTGTCCCTCTTCGTTGTAGGTGACCGTCAACTCTGCGGGTCGTTCAGTGGCAGGATCCTGTTCCAGCTTACGCTGGGCTTTTTTCTGGAGCTTCTCCTGGCGCTTTTCCTGTCGTGCACGTTCCTTCGCTCGTTTAGCAGCGGTGGTGCGAGAGCTTCCAGCCATAATTCCCTCCTGAATAATGAGATGCGCAAAAAGGACGGACTTGCTCATTTGGTATTTCTGCGTCCTTGTGATCTCGGCTCTTCTCTGAGCGATGAGGGGCCTCGGGCCGCCAATACTGAAACTACACCAGGGCCAAGGCGCCGTTCGCTTTAAGGCAGGTTCAAGCCGCACTCTCAGAATATCATGCTCAAGGCGGCCGTCGGACATGCGGGCGGGACGTGCAGCAGCCGTGGAACAATCATCGCCGTGCGCTATGAGTAGCGTTCAATGCAGCACGGTACGCAGCAACGGCTGCAAGCCGTTCCATGCGATCTGGGCGCCAATGCAGAGCAGGATGAAGGCAATCACGCGCACCACACCATGAATCGTCTGCCGGGAAACTCTTGCCGTGAGCGCCGGCGCGTAAGCAAACTGAAGTAGACGCCGATACACAGCAGAACAACCCCGGCCATGACGCCCAGATGAGCCAGAGCCCTGGCGAAGAAGGTTTTCTGGGGTTGCGTGCGCCCTCAGCGTGAGCGTGACCACCAGAGTGCCCGGACCGGCAGTGATGGGAAAACTGAAGGGATAGAAAACTTTCTCGTCGAGTGATCGATGACCCGTGGCTGCGGCAGAACCCCCTTCACGGCTCCCGGCTTCCTGCTCGTTTAGCAGTCTCCAGCCCATGGCAGCAACCACCAGACCTCCGGCCACCTGCACCACGGAAAGGGAAATGCCGAAGAAACTCAAAACCGCTGCGCCCGCGAGATCAACGGTTAGAAGAAAGACAATAGCGATTTTTCTCGCCAGCCGGTGGAAGACATCGCGGGCGCAATCCCAACCAGTCCCCCAAAGACCAGGGCTGATCCCAGAGAATTGATCAGAGGCAGCAGAGCGCTGAAGGCCAGCGACAGGTTTTTGAAGAACAGCAGCATGGAAAACATCCATGTTAAATCAGTAACGGCCTTTGAGTGGAAGTCACTATGCGGGCAGTATGCTAGACTGCGCGTAAGGTACTGCACTTTTTCTTCCATGAAACAATTCTCAATTGTTTTGTTCGTGTCTTTTGTGCTGGGCGCAGTCGCTCAGGGCGCCGAGCTGAAGCCCAAAACGGCTGCGGCTTTTGACAAATACGTCGCAGCGACGGAGCAAAGGTTCTCGAGCGAACTCAAGCCGGGTGGCGCGTTCCTGTACATTGATGCCCTTTCGGCTCAGGAACGCGATGCGGACTACTCACGGCTTAAAAATGGAGAAATCCTGATCGATAAACGGACCACCGAGGCTCCGGGAGTAGATAAAAACCTGCCAGATGGCATGGTGCATCACTGGGTCGCCGTGGTGTTTGTTCCGGGAGTGACGCTGGCCCAGGTCTTGCCCGTGGTGAAGGATTACGACCATCGCGCGGACCTGTACAAGCCGGAAGTGATTGCGTCGCGGCTGGTTTCACATCAGGGTGACAACTACAGAATTTTTCTGCGCTTGTACCAGAAGAAATTCACGACTGTTGTGTTCAACAGCGACTATGATGTGCACTGGGGCGAGGTAACACCGCAGGAGTACTACTCAAATTCCATCAGCACGCGCATCGCCCAGGTGAAGGACTCTGACCATCCTGACGGGCCGGAGTATCCGGCGGGCGGAGGCAGCGGCTATCTCTGGCGGCTGAATACATACTGGCGCTTTCAGGAGAAAGACAACGGCGTCTACATTCAGTGTGAGGCCCTCTCGCTCACCCGTGACATTCCTACGGGATTGGGATGGTTGCTCAAACCCCTGGTCACACGCATTCCAAGAGATTCGCTGGACAAAGCTCTGGGCAGAACCCGTGATGTGGTGCTGGAAAAAGCAAAAGCACTTGGTAAATGAGTAAGTTGGTAATTGGGTAATTGAGGATGCTGCGGATGGGAACGCACTTTCTTTCCCGAAGGTTCGCAGTCCAATTAGCAAATTACCAATTTATTCAATTACCGAATCTAAGCACGTTTTTTCCACATTACTGCAGTCCCTAATCTCTGCTATCCTTCGCTCATTCACCTGAGGGTCTCGTGCTTCTGGAACTGCGGGTAGAAAACTATGCCGTGATTGACAGCCTGGTCGTAGAGTTTGCGCCCGGGCTGAACCTGCTCACAGGTGAAACCGGAGCGGGAAAATCCATCCTGATTGACGCGCTTTCACTTCTGCTGGGTGATAAGGCTTCCACTGAAATGGTGCGACACGGAGCAGAGAAAGCTGTGATCAGCGGCGTGTTTGAGGTGGACGAGCGCGGGCTGAAAAAGATCCTTGGAGAAAACGGCGTAGAACCGAACGACGACGATGCCGGCCAGGTAATTGTCAAACGAGAGATCGGCGCGGGCGGCAAAGGCCGGGTATTCGTGAACAATCAGCCCGCCACGGTCGCACTGTTGCGCCAGCTTGCGCCTCGGCTGGCGTCAATCCACGCGCAAAATGAAACCATTCTGGCCTTTGATGGTTTGGCGCGGCTGGCGCTGCTGGATGCCTATGCCGGCCTGGATCTTACCGAATTGGAGCAGAAACACGCAGCCTGGGCAGGCTTGCGGGATCGCATTGCCGAATTTGAACATGAGGAGCAGGACCGGCTGCGCATGGCCGACCTTTGGAACTTTCAAAAAAGGGAGATAGAGGGAGCCCATCTGCAACCCGGCGAGGACCAACGGCTGGAAACAGAAAAGCGGGTTCTGGCAAACGCTGAAAAGTTATACGGAGCAGCCAAAGCAGTGCACGAGCTGCTGGATGAGGCCGATGCGTCGGTGCTCTCACAGATGGGGGCGGCGCGCAAGCAGTTGGAAGAACTGGCCCGCTTTGATCCGAAATTTCAGGATGCTCTGACCGCATTAATGGGTGCGAAGGCGGCCATTGAAGACGTGAGCGCCACAGCCCGCGACTACGCGGAGGAGATTGACGCATCGCCCGAGCGGCTTGCGGAGGTGGAAGACCGTCTGGCGCTGCTGGACCGGTTGAAGCGCAAGTATGGAAGCATCGTAAATGAGGTGATTGCGTACGGAGAAGATGTCGCGCGAAAAGTAAATGAACTGGAAAACCGCGAGGACATCTTGCGTGATTTGAAGCAGCAAGCGGATTCAGCGGCCGCAGCTTATCTGAATGCGGCACAAACCGTCTCGCGCAAGCGCTATTCGGCTGCCAAAGAGTTGCAGAAGCTGGTGGAAGCGGAAATCAATGAACTGGCCATGAAGGCGCAGTTCAAGATTGAGGTCTCAGGCGGTGACGAGCTGGAGAACTGGACAGCCACTGGTTTTGACAGCGTGCTTTATCTGATCTCGCCCAACCCGGGCGAGACGCTACGGCCGGTTGAGCAGATTGCCTCCGGCGGTGAGCTTTCGCGCGTGATGCTGGCCTTGAAAGCGACGATTGAAGCTGGGAAGAAGAGCAAATCGCACGGCCAGCGCACGCTGGTGTTCGATGAAATCGATACCGGCATTGGAGGTCGCGCTGCGGAAGCGGTGGGAAAGAAGCTGAAGTCGCTGGCGCGAGCCAACCAGGTTCTGTGCATCACGCATCTGCCGCAGATCGCCTCTTTTGCCGACCATCACTACTTGATTGAGAAACGCGAGGCGGCTGGCCGAGCCAGGACCGTTGTTCGTTCGCTAGGTACGGCAGAGCGCACAGAAGAGATTGCCCGCATGCTGAGCGGCGCCAAGCTGACGGAAACATCTCGGCAGCACGCGGAGCAATTACTGAAAACAAACGCGTAGCCTTTACCGCGGATCTACGCGGATGGGTGGTTTGGAAACACAGAATGTCTTCTTGTGAAGGAGACGTCCAACAGTTTGGCGGTCGCGCCGGGAACGCTAAGCAGCTCTGCGATGGGTTCTCCGAGCCCCGCTGGTGGTCGGGCCTGAGCGCTTCCTGCGCTTGGCTACCGATTTAGCCTGCCGCGAAAGTGCGCTGTGCGAAGCTGCGCTGCGCGGTTCGCGTTTAAGCGCTTTCAGCCGAGCGCTGGAACGTTTTGAAGAAGACGAAGATTTCTTTTTGGCAGAGTGTCCTTTGCGGTAGTCGCGTTCGGCGGACTTACGGGTTTTTTCCGATGTGCGACCTTTCTTGGGTGGTTTCAAACCCACGCCGGCGCGGCGGGCCTTGGAGAGGCCAATAGCGATGGCCTGTTTGGTCGAGCGAGCACCATGCTTCCCGCGCCGAATGTGCTCCATCTCTTCACGGACAAACTCCCCTGCCTGTGTGCTGGGAGATTTCCCCTCTCGTTTGTCTTCTTCTGCACGCTTCAGCGTAGTCTTCTGCGGCATAGTGTCCCTCTTCACGATGGGATGCAAACGCCCTTGCCGAAGGATTGCCATGCGAATTGAGGCGCAACTTTCGAATTCGTCCCAAGCCGCTCTGGATTCGTCAGACAATTAAAGATAAGGAGAAAAACCATGGCCGAGATACGAAAAGGTCCTCAAAGCACACAGAGCGGAACCGGCACGGGCGATTACCATTTTCGCTGTGCAGACGTGGGCTTCACCGGATGCACGTGGGAGACGCGCGGCACCAGTCCTGACGAAGTGTTGCGCAATGCCGAGCAACATGGGCGCGACCAGCACCAGTTGACCAACATTGATGAAGAAACACGTAACAAAGTACGGAGCAAAATCACGCGCGCTGCATGAACGTTCACCAGAGGATTCAGCAATTGTAAACAGGCGGGCTGCAATGGCCCGCTTCTTCTTGGCGCTCCAGACCAGGGCTTACCGCTCATCGCTGCTTGACGCGATTCGTGCTCCTGACGGGCTCATCCTGAATCTGCGCAGTGGCGTACGCGTCGGTTCCCGTATATGCGAACACACGGCTGAAGGATCTGCTCTGCCAGCGTGGGGCGGCAGCCAAGTGGAATTTGGCCGGCTCCCGGATTTCCATCCAGAGGCTACCGATGTTGGTGCTGTTCTCGTAATCGACATGATCCTGAAACACACGATGGTTGCCCTCCACGAAACAGCAGCGGAGTAGATCCCTCGCCCCGCGTCAAACATTTCTGAAAAGACGACGAGTCACAATGCGCAGGGCTCAAATGACACGCTCAAAGGGGACCTCAAGCCTTTTTCCGTGGCGCATCTTGATCGGCTACAATCAATGGTTTGTCACGCGTGAGTTGAACACGCCGGTTGGGGGATTGAAAAAAGGGGCATGCTGCGTTACTACACTGCCGGGGAATCGCATGGAGAGACGCTGGTAGCATTTCTTTCCGGCATGCCCGCAGGCCTTGGGATTGACCAGGCTTTCATCGACCGCGAGCTGTGGCGTCGGCAGCAGGGATTTGGCCGCGGCGGGCGCATGAAGATTGAGCGCGACTCGGCCCACATTGTCTCCGGAGTGCGCCATGGCAACACGATTGGTTCGCCCATTGCGCTTCTGATTGAGAACAAGGACTGGAAGAACTGGCAGGATGTATTGCCGGTGGAGGCGGGTGATCGCGAGAAACATAAGCGTGTGGCCTCGCCTCGCCCGGGCCATGCTGACCTGGCGGGCGCGCTGAAGTACAACTTCCCTGAAGCTCGTTATGTGCTGGAGCGGGCTTCCGCCAGAGAGTCGACATCGCGTGTAGCGCTCGGTGCGATTGCCAAGTTGTTTCTACGCGGAGTGGGAATCGAGGTATTGAGCCACGTCATCGCGGTGGGCAAGGCAGCGCTGGGAAATGCCGAAGTCCCATGGGAAAAGCTGCAGGAACTGCATGCAAAGTATGAGGTCTTGCTGAACTGCGCCGATCCCCAGGCAGAGGAGCGCATGAAGGCTGAAGTAGACCAGGCGCTGCGTACAGGAGATTCCGTGGGTGGAGTCTTTGAAGTGGTGGCGCACGGAGTTCCGCCGGGGCTGGGAACTTACGCGCAATGGAATGACCGCCTGGACGGAATGCTGGCGCAGGCAGTGATGTCATTGCAGGCAGTTAAGGCGGTGGAGATAGGAACGGGAGTGAATTCAGCGTTGTCTTTTGGTTCCGCTGTGCATGACGAGATCGGGTATTCAGCAGGGCAGGCGAGTGGACCGTTCACAGGATTCAGACGCGCATCCAATCATGCCGGAGGAATTGAAGGCGGCATATCCAACGGAGAAGACCTTCTGGTGCGTGGTTATCTGAAGCCCATCTCCACGCTGCGGAGGCCGCTGGGCTCGGTTGATTTCGCCACGCGCGAACCGGTGAAGGCGGCCTATGAGCGCTCGGATGTTTGCGTGGTGCCGGCGGCTGGAGTTGCGGCGGAAGCCATGGTGGCGCTGACGCTCGCGAGATGCGCGCTGGAGAAGTTCGGCGGAGATTCCATGGAAGAGACCCTTCGCAACTACGAAGGCTACAAACAACAACTGAAGAGGTTCTGACGAGAGAAGATGGTTTATCCGATTACCCTGTATGGCCATCCGGTGCTGGAGACGCCGGCAGCGACTGTAACCGAGTTCGATGAAGATTTGAAGAAGCTGGTGGAAGATATGTTTGAGTCCATGTATGCGGCGCACGGCGTGGGACTGGCAGCGCCGCAAATCGGGATCGGCAAGCGCATCACCGTGATTGACGTAACCTTCAAGGAAGATCGCAATGCGAAGCTGGTGCTGGTGAATCCTGAAATCATCCACACAGAAGGCCGGCAACGAGGAACGGAAGGCTGCCTGAGCCTGCCGGAGTTTCGCGAAGATGTCACGCGGCCGAACAAAGTTACGGTGCGCGCGCAGGATGTGGAAGGGAAGTGGTTCGAGCATACCGGAGAAGAGTTGCTGGCGCGCGCCCTGATGCATGAAACAGAACATCTGCAGGGCAGGCTTTACATCAGCCACATCAGCGGCCTCAAGCGCGACCTGATGAAACGCAAGATCAAGAAGCTGATGCGCGCCGGCCAGTGGGCATGAAGCTGGTCTTCTGCGGCACGCCGCAATTTGCAGTTCCCAGCCTGGAAGGGCTTCTGGTCGCCGGACACGATGTGCACCTGGTGGTCACCCAGCCTGATCGTCCCCAGGGCCGTGGAATGGAATTGACAGCGCCTCCGGTCAAACAAACGGCGTTGCGGCTGGGTTTGCCGGTCACGCAGCCGGAAAAGATCAAGAAGAACGATGACTTTCGTGCCCGCATCGAGGCAATTCATCCAGAGGCGATCATCGTGGTTGGTTATGGACGCATCATTCCCGGCTGGATGCTTCAACTTCCTCCTTATGGAAATATCAATGTGCACGCTTCGTTGCTGCCAAAATATCGCGGCGCTGCGCCCATTCAGTGGGCCATTGCCAACGGAGAAACTGGGACCGGTGTGACGACCATGAGGATCGATGAAGGGCTGGACACAGGCGACATTCTGCTCAAGCGGCAAATGACAATGGCTCGCGAGGATACGGCCGTCACACTTGCGCCGCGACTGGCAGACCTTGGAGCCGAATTGCTGGTGGAAACACTGAAGCAACTGCAGCAGGGAATTCTCAACCCAATCCCGCAGGATGATTCGCAGGCGACTCTTGCGCCAATCCTCAAGAAGGAAGATGGGCTGGTGGATTTCACTCGTTCGGCTACCGAGATTCACAACCGCTTGCGCGGATTTCAGCCGTGGCCTGGAGCGTACACGCAATTTCGGGGCAAAAACTTGAAGATTGTTGCAGTGCAAAAGGCCCAAGCTCAGCAGCAGATCGCTCCCGGAGAATTGCAGGTGAGCGGAGATACGCTCCTTGTGGGCTGCGGCAAGGGAACAGCGCTGCAGGTGGTGCAGGTCCAGCCCCAAGGAAAGAAACCCATGTCTGCGCGCGATTTCATCAGCGGCTATCGTCCCGCGCCAGGCGAGCGGCTAGGCTGAGATGGCTGTTTCACCTGCCCGCGCAACTGCTTTCCAGATTCTGCTGCGCGTGGAGCGGGAAAATTCCTTCGCCGTAGAACTGCTGCATTCCCCGCTGCTCGATCAGCTCTCTCCGGCGGACCGCAACCTCACAACAGAAATCGTCATGGGCGTGCTGCGCTGGAGACCGGCGCTGGATGAGGCCATCACATACTTCAGCTTTACGCCGTTTCGCAAGCTCGACCTGGAAGTTGTGACGGCGCTCCGCATGGGCGCGTACCAGATCATGTTCCTCACCAGGATCCCTTCGCATGCTGCGGTCAACGAGACAGTGGAACTGGTAAAGCAGGGGAAGAAAGCTTCAGCCGCAGGGCTGGCCAATGCCGTCATGCGGAAGATACTGGCACAGCAGAAGTCAGGAAAAAGAATCAGCAGCTACGGAACGCCTGAGGAAGTGTTTGCCCATCCGGACTGGCTAATCCAGAGATGGACGCAAAATTTTGGCTGGGAGGTTGCGCTGAAGGTCTGCGAATACGACCAGCAGATTCCAGCGACTGTGCTGCGGCTGCGTAGCGCAGCGGATGAAGATGCCCTTCGCCGCGAGGGCATTGAACTCGCGCCGGGCACACTGATCAAGAATGCGCGGCACGTCGTCACCGGCGATGTAACGGCAACTGAGCTATTTCGTTCGGGCACAATCGCCATTCAGGATGAAGGTTCGCAGCTTGTGGCTGCGCTGGTCGGCGAAGGCAAACGCATTCTCGACTGTTGTGCTGCGCCGGGCGGAAAGACCTCGGCAATGGCAACAAGGTTTCCTGAAGCAGAAATCTTTGCAGCCGAACTGCATCCGCATCGCGCCCGTGTGCTACGGCAGCTTGCACCGCAAGGCAATGTGCAGGTCATCACAGCGAATGCATTGCATCTTCCTTTTGGCGCGGAGTTTGACCGCGTGCTGGCTGACGTTCCCTGTTCCGGCACAGGAACGCTGGCGCGCAATCCGGAAATCAAATGGCGATTGGAACCGGACGACCTCAAGGACCTGCAGCAGCGGCAGATGGCAATTCTGGCAGCCGCAATGCAACACGTTGCTCAAGGCGGGCGCGTGGTTTATTCCACGTGCTCACTCGAAGCCGAAGAGGACGAGCGCGTCGTTGAAGCCGTGCTTGCGCAGAACTCTGGGTTTCATCTTCTTCCGATGAAGGATGAACTCGCGCATCTAAAGAGCTCCGGCGAACTCGTGTGGCGCAACATTGATGGACTCATTAGTGGAAATTTTCTGAGAACCATTCCCGGCGCGCATCCGTGTGATGGGTTCTTTGCTGCAATTCTTGAAAAACACCCTTGAAACCCAGAAGAACAGAGGCAGCAGAGGGTTCGCTTTTTCTGTAGTCTCGAGCGCAGCGAGAGGTCCTTTAGGCATTGACTATTTGCGTTGCCAAATACGACGCTGACAGCATTTCAAGACTGTAGGGCTCCCTCACTTCGTTCGGGATTTCAGAAAAAACAATCCTCCGTTACCTCTTGTTCCTCTGTGTTTCAAGATTTTGGGTCTCATTGCTTCACCTCAAAATACACCTCTGTTCCGGGTGAAACTTTCTGTCCGGCCAGCGGATACTGCTTCACCACCGTTCCGGTGAGGACTGGAGCAGGCGCCAGATTCTTTTTTCCACGCGTGTTATCGTCGCGCGCAGAAGCTTTCGCGATTGCACCCCATTTGCCGCCGAGCTTTAATCCCGCCTGCTGAACGGCTTCAGCGGCTCGGGCCAGAGGTTTGTTTACAAAATTCGGCATCACCAATCGGGGCGTGTTGTCCGGGGCGGTAAGCACCAGATCAACGCGCGGTGACGTGATGGTTTTTGCATTCGGGGGCGGGCTCTGCGCCACGACGATTTGCGGGGCTGCACCGGGTAAATGAATACTTGAGATGGTTCCCAATTCCAGTCCGCGTCGTCGCAGATTGATTCCCGCGGCAAGTTCGCTTTGTCCTGCAAGGTTCGGAATGGCTGCCTGCTGCGGCCCCAGGCTTTGCGATAGCTGGATTTTCCATCCCCGGCGCACCGTTGCTCCCGCCGCCGGCATCTGTGAGACGATTCTTCCCGCCGGAACGTCAGAAGAATAAAAACGATTCTCAATTGAGGTGACCAGGCCGTCAGCGTTGGCGCGACGTTCGGCATCCGCAGGAGTGAGGCCTGCGAGCTTCGGCACCTCCACTTCACGGCCATGAATGGCAAAGCGCATGGAGAGAAGCGCCGAAGCCATAAACACCAGCAAGAGCACCAGGCCGAGCAGCAGGTATTGGAGGAATTTGCGCAATCAATGTGCCTCGACGGGCTCAGGTTTGCGAGGCAGAGCCACGGCCGCTCTTTTCACCACCGCTCGTCCCACTGCGCCCGGCGGAGGCGTAAATGCTTCCTGCCGGCGCGAGGGATCAGCCAGCGCCACGCGCATGAAGTCCATCCAGATAGGCAGTGCTGCCTGCGCGCCGGTTTCATTGTTGCCCAGAGTTCTCTTTTCGTCGTAGCCCACCCACACGCCGCAGGTTATGCTGGGTGAAAAGCCAATGAACCATGCGTCCGTGTAGTCGTTGGTGGTTCCGGTTTTTCCCGCTACAGGATGGTTGAGTTTTTTTGCAGCCATCGCCGTACCATGCTGCACCACGCCCTGCAGCAGTTGCACCATCACGCGCGCGGTGCGAGCGCTGGTTACATCCTTGGCCTCAGGATAATCTTCTTCCAGAAGGTGCCCGTCGTAATCCGTCACCTTGGTGATTAGCCGAGGCTCCAGCCGAATGCCGTCATTCGGAAACACGGTGAACGCTGAAGTCTGCTCGTAGAGCGTAAGATCGGCCGCACCCAGCGCAACTGGCAGAAATGGCGGCAATGGCGAGGTGATTCCAAACCGCCGCGCGTATTCGGTGACAGTCGGCATTCCAAGCTGTTGTGCCAATTTTACCGCCGGGACGTTGCGCGACTCAGCCAGCGCATGCCGCAGCGTGATTACGCCTTCAAAGCGATTGTCAAAGTTGTGCGGCTTATACGGCGTACCTCCACTATCGAACGTGGTGGGCTCGTCCAGGATTTTGTCATCCGGATCAGCCCCGCGATCAATGGCCGCTGTGTACACAAATGGCTTGAATGATGAGCCGGTCTGGCGTTGTGCCTGCGTCGCGCGATTGAACTTTGACTCGTCATAGTCGCGCCCGCCCACCATGGCCTTGATGTCGCCTGTGGCATTGTCAATCGCCAGCAACGCCCCCTGCACGCCGGAATCCTGTTCCAGGCTCACGCGAGCGGTGTCGTCATTGTTCACGCTGAGCACTTTCACGTACACCACATCGCCAACACTCAGGATTTTGCGCGGTAGCTTTACCTGCGTCCACTTGAGCTCCGCAGGACCAATCTGCGCGGTAAGGCGTCCCAGCTTGATTTTGGCAAATTGCAATCCAATATCCACTACCAGTCCGTGCACGTACTCGCTGGGCGTTATCGGCTGCTGCCAATCCGGGTCCTGCCAGGCCTGCAATTTGTCGCCATCGCGGACCACGTTTTTCAAATGACCTTTCCACCCATGACGACGCTCATATGCCGCCAGCCTGTCCAGCACCGCCTCCTGCGCAGCACGCTGCAGATCGAGGTTGAGTGATGTGTAGACCCTCAGACCGCCTTCATGCACCTGGTCGGGGCCAAATTTCTTTTCCAGTTGCCGCCGCACCTCTTCCACAAAGTACGGCGCCGGAGAAGTTTCCGGCGCAAGATTCAACCGTAGCGGAGCGGCCTTGGCGCGATTGGCTTCTTCCGTGGTGATCTTTCCGTCTTCCAGCATGTTGTTGATCACCAGGTTGCGACGCCGCAGGGCGCGCTCGGGAGAATTGATAGGCGAGAGTGACACCGGGGCCTTGGGTAATCCCGCCAACAATGCGGCCTCTTCCAGCTTCAGGTCGCTAGCATGCTTGTCGAAGTAATACTCTGAGCCGGCCTCAAAGCCGTATACTCCAGATCCCAGAAAAATCTGGTTAGCGTAGAGGGTAAAAATCTGTTCCTTGGTAAAGTGGCGCTCAATCTGGATGGCCAGCATCGCCTCCTGGATCTTGCGGCTGAAGTGCCGCTCCGGAGAAAGAAACAGGTTGCGGCTCAGCTGCATGGTCAGTGTGGACGCGCCTTCCGCCCGACGGTTCGTATGGATGTCCCGCCAAGTGGCTCCCATCACACGCCAGAAATTGATCCCCCAGTGGCTTTCAAAGGTCTTGTCCTCGGTGGAGAGGATGGCGTCCCGCAGCACTTTGGGAAAGTCGTTGTACTGGTCAATCACCCTGCGCTGTAGCGCAAATTGGCCAATCACGCGCCCGCGGCTGTCATAGAGTTCCGTAATGGTGCTGGGACGGTAATGTTCTAACTCGCCAATCTGGGGCAGATCCGTGGAATAGACAATCAGCAGCCCCACCAGCGAGCCGGCGAGCGCGGCGGTCAGCACCAGCAGCCCGACCACCACGCGGCCAACAACTCTTTTCCCCGCCAGCTGAAAGCCAGGAAGGTCTGCGAATGGAAACTTCATGGGTGGGACCTGAGGATGAGAATAGCACTTTTTCCGAGGCATTTCTGCCCGTGCTAACCCCTAGTGCTCACCTCAGTCAGATTCCGTTTGTTCATGTCCGTGTTGAGCGATTGCAAAAGCCTTACGCTGATTATGCTGATCACATTCGATTTTACTGATCAGAAAAGAGCTGATGTGGTGGGTTTAGAAGCGTACTTTTTGAGCGATCAGTGAGATCAGCGTTCATCAACGGTAAGGGCTTTTGTCTCCGTGAAAAGACTTTCACTCATCTCGCAGTGCCTGGATAGGCTCGACGGCCGCGGCACGGCGGGCCGGGATGAGTGCGGCCAGTGTGCCGACCACGATCAGCAGCACCATCACTACGCAATAAGTCCATACATCGAGAACCTTCACGCCGAACAGGAAGCCGTTTACCAGCTTTCCGCTGAGTGCCGAGATCACCAGTCCCACCACGATCCCGTCGCCTACCAATACCGTGCCCTGACGCAGCACCATCCCTAGGATGTTCTGCCGCGTTGCGCCCAACGCGAGGCGTACACCAATCTCGCGCCGCCGATAGCTCACGACCTGCGCCAGCACACCGTAGAGTCCGGCCACTACCATGAGCACGGCCATCGTAGCGAACGCCCCGATCAGGTAAAGTCCAAGGCGGTTGCGAAAATTGTTCTGGTCGCGCGCTGCAGTGAGCGTCTGGAAGTTGTCCAGCGCATAGTCCGGCGCCACCTGGGTAAAAACGGCGCGCATCTCCGGCGCGACGGCAATGTTTGCGCGCGTCTTCACCACAAAGAACACCACGGTCTTCAGCAGCGCGTGATAAAAGAGCGAAGTTGTGGGGACCTGCTGGTAGGGAAGCATGATCAGGGGTTGGATCGGCTTGGCCGCCCCGTGGTCCACCTGGTCCGCCATCACGCCTACAATGGTGTAAGGCTTGAGCATGCCGGTATCTGCGCCACCGAGATCAATCTGCTTGCCCAGCGGATTCTCTCCGGGAAAATACTTGCGGACCAGCGCTTCATTGACGGCTATCACAAATGGCGTGGCCTGAGTATCATCTTCGCTGACCATGCGCCCCTGCAGCACTGGTGTGCCCATCAGGTTGGCGTAGCCTCCGCTCACAGCGGCCACTCTAGTCTGCGGACTGCGGCCGTGCTCCTTGGGACGGCCGATCACATCAAAACTCGATCCCAGGTCGATGCCGGAGAACGGGGGTGCAGTTACAAGAGCGGCATCCTGAATGCCAGGGCTGTGGCGCATGCGATCAAGCAGTGGCTGATAAACGGTATTCGCCAGCGAGGGCTCTGCTGTCTGGCCGTTCTGGCCGACCGACATGTTGCCGAACCCGGAAGCATCCGCCGGCATCGCGGTGAAATAGGTGAGATTGGCCACATCAAAGCCGAGGCGCGCATGCTGCAGGTTCCACAGCGTGCGAAAGAGCAAACCGGTACAGATCAACAGCAGGGCCGAGAGAGCGACTTCGCCGGCGACGAGCCATCCACTCACGCGTCCACGTGCCGAGCGGCTGCCGACTCCGCGTGATGCGGCCTGAAGCGCAGGTTGCGGATCAGTACGCGCCGCAAAAAACGCCGGCAAAAGAGAAGACAGCACCGTGGTCACAGTGGCGATCACCACCAGAACCAGCAATACGGTCCACCGTATGGCAATGTCATTGCTCCGGGGTATTGTGTCCGGCGGAAGCTTGTGCACAGCGGCAATTGCTAGTTCAGCCAGGCCGAAGCCGAAGAGGCATCCCAGCAGGCTGAGCACCCCACCTTCAACAACGAGTTGCCGCACCAGTCGCAGGCGTCCTGCTCCCAGCGCTGCCCGCACAGCAAATTCCTGGCCTCGACCAATACAGCGTGCGGCCAGGAGATTAGCCACGTTGGCGCAGGCAATGAGCAGCACCAGAGCGAGTGCCAGCACCAGTCCGATAAAGACTGGTCGCACCGGCCCCGTAATGAGTTCTTGATAGAGAGAGGCGTGCAGTTGCAGGTCACGCGCGCTCTGCGGATCACTCTCACTGATCCGGTGAGCAATGGCCGTGATCTCGCCTTGCGCTTGCGCCAGCGTCACTCCCGGCTTCATCTGCCCGATAAAGAGAAAGAAGTTGTAACCGCGTTGCGTGAGCATCTCCTGCGTTGGTTGGAGCGGCAGCCAGAGCGCTTTCTTTACGTCGTCGCCCAGCGATTCAGGAAAGCGAAAGCTGGCGGGCATCACGCCCACAATGGTGCGCGGCCGCGCGTTGACGCGCACCGTTTGTCCAATGACGTTAGGATCTCCGCTGAACAGTTGCCGCCACAGAGCTTCAGAAAGAATCACCGCCTGCGGACCGCCGGTCTGGCCTTCGTCTGGATTGAAGACGCGTCCCAACAGTGGCTTTGCCCCGAGCATGGGGAAAAGGTCTGTTGTCACCCCCGGCGTAAGTACTGACATGGAGCCTTCTTTACCCTGCACCACTCCAATGTCTTCTGAATAGCCGGCCGCAGATTCGAGTGTCTGCGCCTGGTTCCGGATATCGAGATAGTTCCGCCATGAAGTCGTGGTGAAGCCTTCGCCCACTTTGCCGATTGCCACAAGGCGCTCAGGATGGGGATAGGGCAGCGGACGCAGAAGTACGCTTTCCACCACGGTGAACATCGCGGTGTTCGCGCCAATTCCAATCGCTAATGTGCAGATGGCCAAAGCGGCGAATCCTGGCGCGTTCAGCAATTGCCTTACTGCATAGCGCAGGTCCTGCGCAAGGGCGGACATCAAAAGAAAGCTCCTTAAAAGCCTCAATGGTGATGTTATCTCTCAGTGTAACCGTTGAATCCTCTTCACCGAAATAGAGAGGCGACAATCCTCAAAATTAACTGGAAAGTTAAGAATGCTTAAGCCCGGCGACATTGCCGTGAAGGCGGTGTTAACAGTTACTAACAAGTAACCATCAACCACCTGGAGAGTTTCTCGTTATGAAGTGGAAGTCTGTCTTTTGTACACTGGCCGCCATCACACTGCTGGCTGCCGCCGGGTTCGCTCAGGACCTTAAGTCTGAAGTGAATGTGGAAGGCATTGCCGGTATTACCCAAAGCACCAACAATGTTGTCCTGCCTTTTAGCGCGACGGTTGGCGGCGGATTTCAGGCCGGCTACCGCTACCACTTCAGCCCACTATTCGCCGTGGAAGGCGATTACGGCTTCATGCGCAATACGCAGAACTTTCTTGATCCGTTCAACATCACAGGCGCCGGCGTGCAGACCAATGTCCAGGAACTGACAGGAGCTGCCGTGCTGGGTCCCAGCGGTAATCATCGTTTCCGCCCGTATCTGCTGGCCGGAGGCGGCGCATTGTTCTTCCATCCCACAAACAGCGCTATCAGTACGCTTCTCGGAGTGGGAAACACCCTGGGTGTCAGCGTGAATCAGACGCGGCCTGCATTTTTGTACGGCGGAGGACTCGACATCGGCCTAACGCGCTACATGGCATTACGCGCGGAATATCGCGGATTCGTGTTCAAAGCCCCGGGGCTTGATATTCCTGGCCTGGCGAATATTCCTATCATCGGGAATCTCACCTCCAGCAGCTTTACCCACATGGCGCAGCCGGCCGTGGGTCTGGTGTGGCGCTTCTAAGCGGAAGATCATCTACAAGCGAATTTTTGAAGCTCGAACCGGAACAGCGT
Organism: Terriglobia bacterium; assembly: GCA_963758275.1. Taxonomy (GTDB): domain Bacteria; phylum Acidobacteriota; class Terriglobia; order Terriglobales; family Acidobacteriaceae; genus Angelobacter. The sequence continues at coordinate 143,012 of CAVWUW010000015.1, forward strand.
CATGAGCCGTTCCGGTTCTTGTGTTTGTTTGGAAGATTTGATTTTTCGTTAAGAATGCTCAAGTGTCACAACCGTGGCCCTCGGCTGCGTGTTCTTGATTACTAAGTACCTCGAATCCATTATCTGGAGTGAAGAATCAATGAGCAGAAAATTTGTCTTTTTACTTACACCATTAATGCTTGTATTCATGACCGCATCCTACGCGCAGGACCTCAGATCAGAAGTGAGTATTCAGGGAACGGCCAACATCACAAAAAATTCTGACAATCTTGATATTCCAAATGAAGCCACGAAGAGCGGCGGCTTCCTTGCCGGATACCGGTATCACCTCAGTCCTTGGTTTGCTGTCCAGGGCGACTACGGTTACACGCGCAACACGCAAAAATATTTTGATCCGTTCTTCGGTGAGACAGATATTCAAAGCAACATCCATCAGCTTACGGGTGAAGCCGTGATCACCGCTCCTCCCCACAGCAAAGTTCGTCCATATGGGCTGGCAGGTGTGGGAGCGCTCTTGTTCCGTCCTACCAACTCACTGGGCAATTCTTTTATCGGCGTCGGAAATAATACGGACAACAGCCAGACCAAAGCGGCTTTCGTTTACGGCGGTGGTGTGGATTTCGATCTCACACAGTTCGTCTCCCTGCGCGCGGAATACCGCGGGCTGGTGTACAAGATTCCAGATTTTCAGATTCCTGGCCTGGCTTCTGATGCATTTACGCATCTGGCTCAGCCGTCCGTCGGTCTCGTCTGGCGCTTCTAATAGCGTAACTTGACGTGAGTGGGCCGTGATCTTGCACACGGCCCTCCCTGGCCTCCTGAACTGCTGGTTCCTAACCCTCCTGCTCCTATGCCGTGGCGCAATTTGACTTAAGGCCAAGCTCTGCTTGAGAATAAAGCAGCTTAAATGGCGGGTCTGGAGTCAGGTCCTGCCATGAATCTCCTCTCGAGGGCGCGCGCTTTCAAGGCGCGTCAGCATTAAGGAAGCCTCTATGGCCAGGATCCTCTGCGTTGACGACGAACCCCATGTGGTTACCTTGAAATGTGCCATTCTGGAAGCAGCTGGTCACACAGTTACTGCTTCTACGTCGGCGCGCGATGCCATGGACAAGCTGCAGAACAACACCTATGACGCCGTGGTGACGGATTGGCGGCTCGGCGATGCGAATGGCCGAGCCGTAGTGCAGGCAGCCAAGAACAATAGCAGCATGCCGGTGGTCGTGGTGTCAGGATACGTGGCGGAAGCTTTCCAGGCCGCCGAGCCTCTGGCAGACCTCTATCTTGAAAAGCCCGTGAATCCGGAAGAGCTGGTCACCATTGTCAATGAGTTGTTGAAGAGCAGCGAGCGTCCGGCACCAAGATAATCCGCCCAGCTGATCAGTTTGTTTTGTCACCTGAATGCGTTGAGTAGTTCTGTAAGTCGCTCTTGGGTCACTCGGAACCGGCATGCCTCATATGCTGTACTCGCGCCAGACCCAGTTGTGTAACTGTGTGCGACAGCATCGCAGTGCTGCTCGCGGTATTTCTTCCACGGCCGTTGGGAACTCTTCATTGCTGCTGCCGCTTTGCGATATTCGTCAGCAGCAGCCAACGATTCGCTCCGATATGCAGCGCCAGCTCTGAATTGAGGAATGAAATCTTTCACTGTCAGCTCTCCTTCGAAATCCAATTTTTGCAATGCCCTGGAGTAGCACAACCTCCGTTCAGCATTGGCGAGATCATTGATCCGCAAGAGTTGGAGGACTGAGCTGATGAGAAAACGGAGAGAGCACAAATAATAGCCTTAAGAGCAGGGTCAGACGAATCTCAGCCATATTCTTGACTTCTTCTAAAAAACAAGCACAGCCGGGGCAGCTGTGCACAAAATCGATAAAGACTTAACGTTCTTTTTTCTCAAATTCCTGCTCTGGTCTAAAAGAGCAAGCGCGCTAACGCGTGGGGTTCGCTGCCGCCACTGAAGTAGCAGCCGCTTCAGCCAGAATGCGATGGTGAATGGTAAACAGCGCAAGTTCCAGCCGGTCTGATACCCCGATCTTGTCGTATACGTTGCGCAGGTAGTTCTTGATCACCTGCTCCGTGGTGCCGAGTTGCGTAGCGATCTCCTTGTTTTTGTATCCCTGCACAATCAGGGCCACGATCTTCAGTTCTTTCGCGGTCAGCCGGTCGCGCACGCGAGCGCCCACCAGATCGTTCTCTGCAGTCTCCTTGCTTTCCTGCGTGTCCTGGATCCAGGTTTCGCCTTTGCTTACCTTGCGTACGCATTGCACCAGCGACTCACCGCTTACGTTGCGGTAAATCACACCGTTTACGCCATTAGTGAGGTAATGTCTTGAGTCCTGCCCGGTTTCGGCAATGGCGATCAGCCGCGTTTTGAACTTCCTCGCTGTGTCTACCACGGTTTGCAAACTGGAATGAATGTCGGCGCCAAAGATCATGACCGTGGCGTGGAATTTCTCCAGCGCCATCATCATTTTTTCGCTGTTCTCGGCCTGGGCGACAATACGCAAATCGTCTTCCACGGCCAGCACCTTTGCGGCTCCAGTGCGGAAGATTGCCTGATTATCAGCCAAAATGATCTTCAGCATTTATTTGCGTCCCTTTTCTTTGCGAATGAATTTGTATTGGTCGATCACGCAGGCGATCCCGTTTTTCTTTTTCTTGCGGGTTGAATTCGCGCTGGCCGCCTGAGATGCTTCTTTCCGCACCACCCTGCCGGAGCAGCGGACCTCAACATCGCCGGGCGTTCCCAGCACCTGCGCCGGCAGCGTGATATCAAACTCAATCGGTGATCCCACCGAGAGGTCGAGGTCGGCCATGATGTACACACCGGCGGCACTCATGTTGGCGGTGGTTCCGCCTTCATCGCCCTTTTTCCCGTGAATTTTTATCGGCAGTTCGAGCGGGAATCTCTTACCTGTCCTGGCTTCTTCTGACATTTTCCTCCTCACAGACTCCCTTGGCCTTCAAAGAAACGCATTTGTTGATGATGGAGAAGACGAATGAAGGTTTATATCATGAAACAGTGCAGGAGCACAGATCATTCATCTACTTAGGTAACGGGGCAGTGAAACAGCTGAGAAGGTGCATGAAAAGCCCTCCTCAGCTCATTGAGGACCGGTTTTTCGCTGGGGTACTGTTGAGTTCTCTTGTTTGCATACCGAAAGCCCTGTCACTAACCCACGCTGCGCGAACAGCTTACGTGAGGCTAGTCTCGGGTGAATACGCCGATCACAGCGTATCCCGCCACCAAACCCAGCAAGCCAGCGGTGGCTGAGACACTCCACAGGTGCTCCCGCAAATTTTTTTTCACGTCCAGGCGTTCCCGGACGCTCTGCCGAAGTTCGCTCACACTATTGTGCAGCTGACGTCTCTGGTCGGCTGCCTTCTTCTCAAGTACGTCAACCGGAATGCCTTCAGTCATGCCGTCCTCGCTTCGTTCTGGATCCAGACCTGGTCCTGTTTCAGAACTTCAAGTGTCCGCTGCGGCGCTACTCCGGTTGTAGACAACTCGCTATAGGCGAACCAGCCGAGCGCCAGGCCCAACAGCAGGTAAGCGACCCCAACGATCAATGCCCCAAACAGCCAGGCATAGGGGCTGGGATAAAAGATGCCCGCAAGCAGTGCTACAATCGCGAATGTCAGCACTATCCATGCCGCTAAAAAGAGCACAACCGCTCCCAGCAGCATAGGGACGGCGTATTTCCAGGTCCGCAACTTCTCCGTGATTTCTGCTTTAAGGATGGAAATGCGCGTCTGGACGAACTCTTTGACTTCCTGTTTGGTTTCCGAAATTACTGTGCCAATTGACTTCTCGTTATGCACGGCTTGCCCTCCAGATTCTAAGACCGGCCCCGATGACCACCCCGAGGATGCCGGCGCCTATGACTACGTGCACGGGATCCTGTTTCTTAACTTCCCGGGCGCGCAGGCGTGCACGGTAAATTGCATTTCTTGCCTGCCGCCGCAATTCGCTTGCTCGTTCTCTCAAGATGTTGCTCCATTGTTCGCCCCGGGTTGCAGCTTCATCCCGGAGCTGCTGCATGCGGCCGCTGGCGATGTCGGTGACCGTCGCTTTCTTTTCCATGGCGACGTCTCGAACTTTCTTTTGCGCCCGGCGCAAGGCAAGCACCGCCTGTCCTGCTGCGGAGCCTAATTGCGCACCGTATTCCTCCAGCGGAGAAGATTCGGCCTGCTCCGGCAAGAGCCGGTTTGGATCGTCCGCCAACTCCGGCCCGGACGGATAGGTATCAAAGCTCGCTAAATCTGAGCTGTGGTGCAGTGGCTTGGCCATGACAAACGCCTCCGTAAGATCACCTAAACCAGGAGTAGGGACAATACATAGGATGTTGAATCTTGTCCCCGCGTTTGAAGACCAGAGATGAATCCAGACCTGCTGGCGCAAGCTGGTCAGAATGCTCCACCGCCACCGCCGCCAAAGCCACCGCCAGAAAAGCCGCCTCCGCTGGAGAATCCGCCGCTGCTCCAGCCAGAAGAACTGGAATTGGATCGAGGTGCGGAAACGAATGCCGTTGTCGCCTGCTGTGAAAGGGCGCCTAGACTGTTGACGAAGTAGAAGGTGTTGAACGTTGTCCAGTCGCCCTGGTACCACGTGGGAGGGTTCTGGATAATACCTTCAAATGCCTTGGCCCAGCGATGTTCCACGCCCAGGGCCATGGCGTAGGGAAGATACTTTTCGAAGGTGTCCGGAGGCATGCGCTTGAGCCGGTCAGAATCCACTCTGTTCATGAACTCCTCAAACCCCAGGACCCCAACCCGAGTTCTGGCACCTTTCATGCTGGTGGCCGTAAGCAAGCGTCCGAAAAGAAAGATGATGGCCACAGCGACAATCCCGCACCCAATGAGCGGACCCATGGAATCAGTAAAATCTGCCAGGTGCAGCACCTGTGCCGCAATATAGGGAATGGCAATGGCCAGCGCAGCCAGAACGGCGTACTGATGCGCGGAATCCGGGTCTGTGGTGTACATGCCTTTGGCTTTCAGCGCCGTGATGATCTCGCTTTTCATGATTGGCAGGACAGAGTAAAAGTGATTGCGCAACTGTGAAAGCCGTGTCGTCATGCCCCCGCCCTCGTAGATTTTGCTCAGCATCGCCCGTTCGTAGTCGTTCAACTCGGCCCAGGAGTCCCGGTCTTTGACCATCTGGAACTCGTAATCCTTGCTGGTGAAGAGCAATCCTTTGTGTGGCGCCTCCACAATCTTGATATAACCGCGCACTGCCAAATCCACCAGGACTGAGGTGATGTCCCGCGGATTTACGCTGTCATCCACCAGGGTACCTGCTTCTGCTGGGCGCAGTCCCTCCGGCGGCTCATACATGGGGGCCACAGAGAGTCCCGCATTCGGGTCGCGACCCTTGAACCACCACAACAGGAACATCACTGCAAACGCCCAGAGCGGAAGACTGAAAATTGGGTTGCTACGGACAAATCTCCCGAACCTGGCAAGCCCGCTGGGCGCATGGAGAATGCCCTGCGGAATGTACACGTCCACGGTTAACCCGCCACGGGCGGGAAGTGGGCCGGTGCTTTCGGCTGTGACAACAGAGCCATCTACTGAAACTCTGGCGGGATCCTGTGAACCGTAAATGCCCTGAAATCCCTGCGCTCGCAGTTGCCCGGTGGCATCGGAGGGAAAATAGAGGGTAGCGGACGCAGATTCAATTGGCACCAGCCAGTCGCTACCGGTGACGTTCCAGTAGAACTCGTCGTATTGCTCAAAAAACTTGGCGGCGTCGCTGACGGAGTAGTCAATGTTTACGGTGCGCGTGGAATCGCTTGCGCCGGGAACATAGATCTTCAACTTGAGAAAGCCGCGGCTCCGGCTCTTCTCGAACTTGAGAGATGAGCCGTTTTCATCCGTGATCTGGTTTACCCTGATGAACAGGGAATAGTTGGTCCCCCTCGGCCCGGGATACTCCACCGGAATGTCGCGGTACACGCCCTGAAATTGCCCGCGAAACACGAAGGTGATCTGCTCAGTGACGTCTGCTGACCCATCTGCTTGTACATGGATGTTGCTGTTGAATTTAGAGACGTGATACGTCCGCCCCCACGCCGGAGCCGCGCTCATCAAAACTGCAAGCACCGGAAAGAGAAGAGACAGCCATACCAGCCGGGACGCCAACGCTCTGGAACTGGGGATCATTCAGAATTTGACTTGTACATTCTCGCGGTCTGCGGGAGTGTCCATCTCAAAGAACTGTCGCGTGTGGAACCCGAACATTCCCGCGAGGATATTGGTTGGAAATGATTGCACCCGGGTGTTGAAGTCGCGCACCACGGCGTTGTAGTACCGGCGCGCGTTCTGGATATTGTCCTCAATGGAATTGAGAGATGCCTGCAGGCCGGTAAACTGCTCTGACGCTTTCAGCTCAGGGTAATTCTCCGCCACGGCAAAGAGGCTTTTCAGTGCTCCCGTAAGCTGGCCTTCCGCCTGAGCCTTATCCGCTGGGGTGGATGCCTGCATGGCCTGCGAGCGGAATTTTGCAATGTTTTCAAACGTGCCCTTTTCATGGGCGGCGTAGCCTTTTACCGTCTCCACCAGATTGGGGATTAGGTCATGGCGCCGCTTGAGTTGGACATCAATATCAGACCACGCCGAGTCTGCGCGCACCCTGAGTTGCACCAGGCTGTTGTACATCCCTGCCAGGATGAGCACGGCGCCGCCAACCAGCACCAGAATCACAATCAGGCCCGTCATGTTTCCTCCGAGTCAAACTATTGATCTGTGGAGCTTTGTGCGGAAGGTATCACAAGCAAAGTAGGGGGTGCAAATTGCTGGGCAGTAAAGAACAATTGGGAATTTGTGGTAATCGGACAGCATCGTAGTACGATCCACTCTGTATCGACATTGTCTCTTCAGAAACTCTGGAATACGTACTTATGGCCGGGGCGCACACTGATCTTTGTCATCACGGTGTCATGGTGCGCGTTCCACTTTTTGCAGAGCAGATATGAATTTTTGAAGAAAACGTAGTCTTTCGAAATATTGAGAAATGTATGTCGATGATAACAATGTCTTTACAGAAATGACGAGTGGCAGCTTTTGTGCATAATGAAGAGGCAATTTGTATAGTGCTGCTGAACTTCAGAGGCTCGGAAAGCGGCACTCAGAATTGACGAGTTATGTCTTAGGAGAATAGGATGTCAGGCTTTAGTGATCCGAGCTGTTCCCGCCTGTATGTCTGCCACGGCGGAGCAAAAATCTTCATCTGCACGCAAATGCAAAGAAAGCCGGAGGGCGCTGAATGAAACTCCAGAGGTCATTGCTTTTCCTTATTTGTTTGCTAGCTGTAATCGCATTTGGTCTGATGCCTGCCTGGGCCCAGTCCACCATTTCAAGCGGAAGTATTCAAGGAACCGTGACAGACCCGAACGGGGCGGTGATTCCTAATGCGTGCGGTCACGATCACTAACAAAGCTACGGGACAGGCGATCAAAATAAAATCGTCCGGTTCGGGTGACTTACAATTCTGGTCCTTTGGTTCCCGGCAATTATGAAGTGAGAGTCGAGTCCCAGGGCTTCCAGACACAAATTGCCCAAGTTCCTGTTCAGGTTGGCGTGACTTCCAACGGAAACACCAAATTAACCGTAGGAAAAGCAAATGAAGTAGTGGAGGTGACTAGCACCGGGACTTGCCATCAACACGGAACAACCGACCGTACAGGGCGTGCTTACAACACAGCAGATCGAGAACCTTCCGATTAATGGGCGCAACTTCCTCGATTTGGCGCAGCTCGAGCCTGGAGTTCAGATTCAGGACGGAGGTAATTTCGATCCCACGAAGAACGGATTCTCGTCAATTTCATTTGGCGGCCGTTTCGGTCGCACGGCACGCATTGAAGTTGATGGTATTGACATCAGCGATGAGACTGTAGGCACCACGACGCAGAACCTGCCTGCAAGTGCGATCCAGGAATTTCAGGTCAGCCAGTCTTCACTCGATCTCTCTACGGAATTGACTTCATCCGGCGCGGTTAACGTGGTCACCAGACCGGCGGCAACAAATGGCATGGTCAAGCCTTTTATCTGTTCCGCGATTCGTCGGCGGCGGCCGACATCGCCAACACTCAATTGCCGTTCCAGCGCAATAATTTTGGCGGCAATTTGGCGGATTCTGATCAAAGACAAGCTGTTCTTCTTCGCAGATGCAGAACGTCTGAAGCAGCGACGTCCAGAATCCGGTTGCCACGCAGGGCCCGACTTGGCGGGATCTGACCGGTGCGTTTAATTCACCCTTCCGTGATACCGAGGGCATGGCCAAGCTGAACTGGAAAATCAGCGACAACATGAGCATGTTTTACCGCTTCTCTTACGAGCAGAACCATAGCATCAAGGGATTTGTTCCCAACAGCTTTCAGCCATTCCTGAACAGAACAATACTCCTGCCCATGTGGTCGGGATTGGATTATACGCAGGGTAGCTTCACCCACCAAGTGCGGTTCGGCTGGATGAAATTCCGCAACGGAATCAGGAGACGCGACCGCCAACCTCGGCAGTGCAATTAACCCGTTACCGAACATCAGCCTGACCATTGGTCCCTGTTTTGCCTGTCTGGCTGCGGGCGGATTCCTTCTGTTCCGGGCCCAACCTCCTGGCTCCTCAGAAGACATTCCAGGAGAGCACTCAAATGAAGTACGACGGCAGTAAGGTGTGGGGCAACCACATCATTCGCTTTGGATTGGGCTATAACCACATCCAAGGCGGCGGTTTTGCCAAGTTCTTTTCGTTTGCGCCGACTGTGAAGCGGACCCCAGCATCGTGGTCCCTGCGATGCGTAAAACCCGACCGAATGTACGCCATTTTCCCGGGCGGTAGCGGCCAATCCGCTGAATTACCCCGCGCAGACACGGTCATGATGGGCAATGGCCAGGGTTTCTCGTCTGAAAAATCCGCCTTTGGGTTACCCGGAGGCGGACTAGGCCCTGACAACCGCTTCAGTTGGTACATCGGCGATTCATGGAAGTTCAGGCCAAACTTAACCTTCCTCTACGGGGTCCGCTACGTCCACGATAGCGGGCGATTGGACGCAGATTTACCGTCCCCGGCCTGTAACACAATCGACACGACAGGAACGTTCCTGGATCCGGCAATCGCCAGCGGCCGCACTCGCGCAATGCAAAACGAACATCCTGGATTTATGGGGACCGGGACTGGGTAATCCAGTAAAGGATCCGGGCGGGAACTTTGGTCCGCAGGTTGGATTCGCCTGGGCTCCGGGCAACAGTAGTAAGACAGTCATTCGCGGCGGCATCGGCCTCTATTACGAGAATTCCGTTTTCAATAACAATCTCTTTAACCGGCCTGGTCGGCTGCAGCAGGGATTATTCCTGAATGAAGCTGAACCGTGCGCGGGAGGCCAATCCCTGGGTATCCAGTTGCCGACCGGGTGCCTTTATTGATACATCCGCTCTTTGCGGCCAGCCGATTGGGCTTGTGGGTGATCAACTGGCTCAGGTACAGCAGCAATTTCAGGCGGCTGTGCTCCAGGCTGGACCTGCAGCCAACGGTGCTTATATCGGGAACACGTTGCAGGCTAACAACGACAATGGCATTGCCCTGTTTGCGCCCGACTACAAAACGCCTCGTTCGGTGCAGATGAACATCGGGTTCCAGCGGGAGTTGGGCAAAGGCGTGGTGCTAAGTGCCGATTATCTTCGCAACGTAGCCACCCACACCCTCTTATTGGTTGATGTTAACCATGTGGGCGACGTGCGTTTCTTCAATAAGACCAATGCACTGGCATGCAATTCAATGACATACCACAGCGGTCTTTTGGGTGACCCGGCTATCAGAGTACAAGTTCTGGCGGACTATCGACAACGCCATCGCGGCCGGAGCAGGCATTCGGGGATTTGTCTGCGCAAGGGCTTGATTCGGCAAACAACTTCTGTGGCGGAGGGCCCTGTCCCACTGCTGCATTCCCCGGTCAGAACCCGATTCTCGGCGCGAATCAAATGTTATTCCCGGCGGGCAGATCGGTTTACAACGGCTTTGACACCTCGCTCAAGGCGAACGTGACAAATCCGTTTAGAGGTGTCAAGAACCTTTATTGGCAAATCTCGTATTCCCTGTCGAGGTATGTGGCCTCGGCGCTGGATTCCGATTTCATCAACACGGCAATCGACAACAACCATCCCAACATCGGACCTTGGCCCCAACGGTCTTGATAGAACCCACCAGATCTCGTTCGGAGGCACGTTCGATTTACCAGGCTATATACGCTTCGGTGTGGTAAGCCATATCTACAGCCCGCTTGCGGATACCCTGTCGCTTCCAGCACCCAGCTTGGGCGGCATCTTCAGCGCCGATGTCACGGGTGATGGATCCGGTGATGGTAGCGGGGTCTATCTCGGGCTGGGCGACCCCGTCCCCGGTTCCAAAATTGGCTCGTTTGGTCGAGACATCAAATCTGGCGATCTGGCTAGCTTCATTGCCAACTACAATGCGACTCAGGCAGGGCAGGCAACTCCTGCTGGGCAAGTGTTGATCCAGAACGGACTATTTACCCTGCCCCAACTGCAAGCGCTGGGCGGGATATTGCCGGCCTTGGCGGCGCCACCCAGCGGACAAGTTGGTCTTGGCTGGCTGAGAACCTTCGATTTCAAGCTCAGCTATCCCAGGAAGATTGGGGAAAACTTCACCATTGAACCAGGTATTTCTGTGTTCAATGCGTTCAACAACGCCAACTTTGACCTTCCTGGTAATACTTTGACCGGGGTTCTGCAACCGGCATCAGCGCCGTGTAACCCCAACGATCCGGTTGGGGTTTTCAACTGCGTCGGATCGGTGAACAGCACCACAGCTGCAACTCGCACCACCCGTGTGACACCCGGTTCAGGTGTATTCGACCTCGGTGCTCCGCGCGTGTTTGAGTTCGGTCTGAAATTATCGTTCTAAGCTTTAGGAATGAATTGCTTTCCCGGCCGCTGTTCCCTACCAACAGCGGCCAATTTCTTTGCTGGCGGCATTGCACCAAACTGCAGTTCGTTCGATTTCGGGTTAAAATTTGGAAAGAAATTGCAAACTCATCGCGACTCCTCGTTCCTCTTTTCAATGCTGCAGAGATTTTGTCTTGTCGTTTCGTTCTTTGCGTTAGGCGTCGCCTCGTGGGCACAAAGCGCTACCCGAGACTCCTCCTCCAAGGCACAGCCGACGCCTTCCCCCACTCCCGCCGTCCACAAGCCCAATCCCTCTCGGGAGCGTGACGTGACTATGGCAACGGGTGAGCGGCTCCTGTTCAAGTTCCACGATCCTGCCAAGAGTGTGGACGAGTTCAAGAAGGTCATCAAACTCGATCCATGGTACGGGCAGGGATACATGCTGTTGGGGCTTGCCCAAATGCAATTGCAGCACTGGAATGACGCGCAGTGGGCATTTGAAGAGGCTACGAAGGTTGAACCCGGGAATGCAAAGGCTTTTTTGGGAGTAGGCTCGTCTCTGAACGAACAGCATGATTACACAGAGGCTCAAAAGGCGCTGGAGCACAGCCTGGATCTGAACCCGGAGCTGGCTGAGGCACACTATGAGCTGGCGCGGACACTGGCTGCCACAGGAAAATGGGGCCTCGCCGCACCGCATGCGCAGAGGGCAATCACCCTCAATCCTGACTACGCCGGCCCGCACGCTCTCCTGGGGAACTTCTACGTGCAAAATGAAGACCCACAGGCCGCCCTCCATGAGTTCGAGGAATGCCTCCGGCTTGATCCCAAGGGAAATCTGGCTCCTTCAGTCAAGGAGATGATTGCGCAACTCAAGAAGGTGCTGGCAGAGCAGTAGCTACTGCGCCCCGGTCAGCACCACGGATTCGGAGTCGCCTGTACTCACACCCTCAAAGAACTTTTTCAGTTGCGGATAGTCCTGCTGAATAAAGGCAATCCCCCCAATGGCAAAATCTCTGTTTACGCTGAAGCTGTTGCCGCTTGAGCTGCGCTCGACTTTGTAAAATGAAAATTCTGTCTTGAGCGGCTGATTCTGCGGCAGGTTTTCCACTCGCATACCAGCAGGGAAGCTGATCTTCACGTCGTCAACCGCATAATAGGGATAATCGAAATAAACGGGCTGTTTACGCTCACCGTGAGCAAAAGGCTGCGTTTGGGCGCCCTGGAAGAGATTGCTGGGCACAAGCAAACGTTTCCCGGTGCTGCTCGCAAAAGAAGGAATATTAACCTGGAATGTGGCTGACAGCTGTGCCTCCGGTGTGTCCCATCCTGTGGCTTGCAACTGTTCTACGCCTGCTCCGGGTGAGAGCATGGAGCGCATTTCGTCCTCAAGTTCTTTCTTCCGTCCCGCCTCATCGGTTTTAAATCCGCTCAGGCGGTGCTCCAACGCTTCAATTCCCGTCCAGGCAATGGCGATCTGGCCCTGCGCGCTGCCGTCCGGCTTGAGCTTAAGCCTCGCCACCCGTTTGCTGATCGCCTCTCTGTAGTTAGCCTCGGGCGTTGCGGCAATTTCACCTCCGCCTCCGGGCATCTGGCGCAAGCCTTGGGTTGAAGTATGCCGCCACGGTAACAGACCGAAAGGACAGTAGGGAGTTCCAGGATCAAGAAACACCTCTTTCCCGTTCACCTTGGCAATGGCTAGCTCAGAGGTCAATTGCGCCGGATTGGGAACGTTAACTTGAAAAAATACCTCATCACGATCCGCCACCCTCATCTCGTACGCTTCAAGGCCGGCGGCTCGCGCCAGCCCCACGAATGTCCGTGTGATTTCGTCGCGATAGCCTTCCTGTTTGCGCAGCACGGTCGCCACTGAGCGCTTTTCCTTGCTGTCGCTTTGCAGTATTTCTTCCAGTCCACCCTTCTCGTGCAAATAGTTGAGGTTCTTGATTTTCTGGACGTAGGCGTAAATCTTGCGCAGCTTTTGCTCAGGCGTGTCGGACGGAGCTATGACATCGCGCAAAACGGCGGAGTCGGTGTGGCCGATGAACTTGTCCACTTCCTTGCTCCAGTATTTGGCTTCCTGCTTCCAGAATTCCTGCGGCTTGAGCATTTTGTCGGTGCCGTAATAGAAGTTCACGCGCCATTTGAGCACCGCCATAGGAGGCGCAAAGTCTTCTTCCTGAAAGGCAGGGATGTCTTTCAAATCCATTTCCATGCGGCCGTTGACGGTGGGCTTGATGTTCGGCTGCTGCGGCATTCCAAGCGCCGAGTAGTAAACCCTGTCCTGGATATTGCCTCGTGAATCGACCACTTCGTGTCCCTTGGAATAGGGGATGAACGTGAACTTGGCTTCTTTCTGCGGCAAGTCCTCCTGAATTGTCCAGTGTGGAGCGATCAGGTAGTCTTCCCAGTATTCTGAATACTTCCACTCAATGATGCTGCCGACTTGCACATTCGGCATGGTAAAGGTCTTGGCCAGATACTTGATGCCGTGCCCTTTCACAATGGTAGTGTTGAAAGTCTTGCCGGTAAACGGCGTTACAGTCCCGTCCGGAGCAACCGTGCGAGCCTTGATATCGCTGATGCCGGCGTAAGCGCCATCGTACGGGATTGTGACGTCTGCCTGGCTCTTACCTTTTTCAGCAAGGATCTTCACACGCTCGTAAACCCGACGATGGCTTGAGTTATCGTCAGAAACTTCCTCGTGATAGAGAATGATCGCGTCTGCGCCGTTGGCCGATGCAGAGGTAATCTTCTGGTCTTCAGGCGTGATCGGCAGCCACTCATCATAGGCACGCAACGGTGTGGCTACACTCAGCAACAGCAAAGCAGACAAACTCAGACTCATGCGCAAAGACCGCATCCGGACCCCCACTTCATTTCGTTTAAGGAAAGCTGCCGGATTCTTATACCTCACTCTGCAGCCTGCCGCAATGGGATAAGTGCCTTCCGTAACGCGCCAATATGGCGTGAGTTGCGCGATGAAAAATCTCTTAAAAAGAAATGGCCGGCGTGAACTCGCCGGCCACAAAAAGAACAACAGGAACTAATTAATCGGGAGTGATTTTGCGGGTGTATTACAGGCCTGAATTCTTTCGAACACGTTTTTCACCACGCGGTCGCAACGCACAGCGTGGAACTGGTAAAGATCGGTGGCACGATCTTTGGCACGCGCGTAAAGCTCTTTGCGCAACATGGCGTGTGCGCGATGCAGCCGCGTTTTCACGACGGCTTCAGTCACTCCCAGGCTCGTGGCTGTATCCGCCACACTCATCTCTTCCACCTCGCGCAGCACCACTACCGTGCGATACGTTTCCGGCAGGCGCTCAATCGCCTGTTCCAGCAGTTCCCGCGCCTGGGAGGTGGCAGTGGAATCTTCCGGACTAGGCGCTGAAGATTTCATGATGGACATGGATTCTCCGTTCATCGGCAAAGCATCAAGTTCTTCCTGTCGCCCGCGACGGCGTTTGCGCGCCAGAGCTTCGTGGATGGCTATCCGCGTAAGCCAGGTGGAGAAAGCCGCCTTTCCGGCAAACTGATGCAGATGTTCATAAGCGCGGACATAAGCATCCTGCATCACATCCTCTGCTTCCGCATCGTCCCGCAAAATCACTCGGGAAACACGGTACAGGCGCTGATTGTAGCGACGCATCAGGATCTCAAACAGGGCTGTCTCGCCCGATAGCACCCGGGCTACAACTTCCTCATCTTTGAGCTCTGACTGGGCTGCCGCAGCGATCATTGGGCTGGTCGTCACTGCTTACCTCCGCGTACATAGGAATAGAGAAACCACTCTCTTTAAGGTTACATCCATTTTAGGCTTCGTTTGGCGGCCCTGAAGCCCGTTTTTCGCCCGGAAATGCCCTTAGAAACCACAGCAAGTCGCCGGGTTTTTCCAAAGGAATAAAGGCGGGTATGATTACCCCATGGTCACAAATCCTTCTTCTGCAATGGTGGAAGTCACGGCCTATACGCCGGACCAGGGCCGCTGGTATTGCGAGCAACTGGAGCAGGGCAAGGTGCTTTTTTCGCGCTCTGCGCCGTTCGATTTCCCTAAAGCAGACGTCGATTTCCTGCTTTCCCAAAAGCAGGCTGGGTCACGCTTCCATAAGAACGTTTCCTACCGGCCTGCGTCTGACCTGATGAAGGGTGACGACGCCTCGGGACAAGACCGCGAGCGCCTGCACGCGATCATGCGTAACTTCTCGCAGCAGGTTACAGGGTTTGTTACCAGGTTTCTTTCGCCTTACGCGGGAAAGTACAAGCTGGATTATGCCAGCTATCGCCCGCTGGAGGAGCAGGGGCGAGACCTGCCATTGCATAAACGCAATGATCTGCTGCATGTTGACGCTTTCCCCACGCGGCCGACCAAAGGCGCACGTATCCTGCGTGCCTTCCTGAACATCAATCCGTCCTCCTCGCGGGTCTGGAATGTGGGCCAGCCATTCCATGAATTCTTCCCCAAACTGGCTGGCTCAAGCCGGTTAAATCCGCCCCGCCGAAGCGCCATAGGAGCGGCTGCAGTGGCTTTCGCTTCCAGGCTGGGACTTCCCGTGGCCGACCGTTCTCCGTACGACGAATACATGCTCTATCTGCACGACTGGCTGAAGGAGAACAATGATTTTCAGCAGAACTCGCCCAAATTTGAATTGAAGTTTTCGCCAGGGTGTTTCTGGATGGTATACACAGATGGCGTGCCTCACGCCGTGATGTCAGGCCGTTATGCTCTGGAGCAGACCTTCATCATTCCCGCAGAGGCGCTGGTCAGCCCGAAAGCTGCGCCTGTGCGCGTGCTGGAGTCCGCCACCGGAATGCGAATGGCCCGCTGAAAGCAAAAAAGCGGCCTCTTCTGAATCAAGAGGCCGCGCATTGAAAAAGCCAGCGGGAAGAAAAACTATTTGTCGCCAGTATCGTCCGCATCGGCATCGTGCGTGCCGTTCGCGTTATGAGCATCGTGCTTGTCGTTGTCCTTTTCCGTGCTCTCAAAGTCCTGGTGCGCTTCTTTCTCAGCAGTCTTAGCCGCCGCCTTGGCGTTTGCGCTTGGATCGAGTTGCTGAATGGCCTTGCCCAGACTCAGCGGCGCGTTGCCGGTCATCGCGGTTTTCAACTGATCAAACGGAATGCCCAGATCTTTGGAAACGTGGACGGCGGCAACGAATTGTCCCAGGTTCTTGAACCCGGCTGCTGCAGCCTGCAGATCGGTCCCCGGAGGTAACAAGGCCTGCAGTTTGGCTGAGAGCTGCGGGTTGTTCGCCAGCTTCTGAGCAGCGTTCAGATGTCCATGCCCGCCGTGCTTTGACCCGTGGTCACCATCGTTGTCCATGTCTTTGCCATGATCGCCGTGGCTGTCAGAATCATGCGAACTTCCATGCATGCTATCGCCACCGTGCATGCTGCCGCCGCCGTGGCCGCCACCCTCTCCGTGCTGGGCAAAGACCGGCACGGCAAGGAATGCAAACAGTGCCGCCAAGCTGAGTGTGAACTTCAGTTTCATGGTGTGTACCCTCCCTTACGAACTCTTTTTCGAACGCAGCATCTTGCCCACGTTGAAACGCAGATTGAAGGCAAGGCTGTTCAGGTCAAACGTGGCGCTGCGGCTAAAACCGATTTCCGCTCGCCACAGTGGATTAGGCTCAAAGCCGACCCACGCATTAAAGCCATTCTCGCGGGTGATGCCGGTTCCGGACGTCTGGGCGTTATTGTCAAAGGGATTTTTGCCCTTGCCGCCGCCCTGGCCGCCCTGGTCCACCAGCTTGCTGAAGATCTTCTGGTTGCCGAAAGGCACAATCTCATAGCCGGAGAAGCCGAGATACGTGTGCTTCACGATTTCGTAGTCCGCTCCTTCTTCCAGGTGTGTGATCGCGCCCAGTGAAGTGAAGGGCCGCGTGGAGAAAGCAGCGTCTGGAACCGTGTTGCTCAGACCACCCTCAAAAAATGGAGTAAAGCGTCCGAATGAATGCGAAACGCGATTGGTGAAATCCACTCCAGCGCGTCCGGTGCTGAGGCCTTTTGAAGTGCTGCCGGTGGGAGCGGAAACGTTCAGCGCTCCAGCGTAATCAAGCTTTGGATTGCTGGCCCTGAACGCCATCCCCAGATATGCATCCCCAATGCCGTTGTTGCTGGTGCTCGGCGTGGTGGTGCCGGTGGCTGTGGTGCTGGAAGGCACGCTGGCGAAGTAAAACGGCACGCCGCCGTAGATTCCAAAATGCTTGTTAAAATCCCAGCCCACGGTGGAATCAACTTTGAAAATGCGGTTGTCAGAGTTCACGGAACCCTGAAAAGTCTCGTACTCGGTAAACCCCTTCTGGGTATCCACCTGCGAAAAAACTGGATTGCACGTAGCCAGAATGGCAACGAAGGCGAGTGTTTTCAGCGATGCTTTCATTTCTCTCCTCTGGTGTTCTTTGCTGCGCATTCTTGCCATTCGCAGACGATTCGGCAATGACTCATGGTTCCATGCCTAAAGTAACCGGGCAGAGAACCCCGTCATCACGACTTGTAACAATGCACAGTTCATGCCAAAAAGAGAGAGTTAAGGAATTCAGCAACTTAGGATTGCGGAGATGGGATCTGTGTGTGTCATTTGTACTCAGTTGGTGGGGGCATCGGGTACAGGCGTGAGGGATTTCCCAAAACCATCTTGTCAACGAGTTGGCTGCATGTCCGGATAAACGCGGACGATCTGTGCTGATCCGTAGTGGTCTCAGAAATGGCTGCGTAAATCGGCAAAGCATTCCACTTGTAGAAGACGACTGCCGTCGGGCGGAGAATCAACAGTCTCGTGTTCCAGTATCCAGGTCATATCATGCGGCACGAAAACGGCATTGATGCCGGCCGCGAGCGCGGGATTAATATCTGAGCGTGGGCTATTTCCCACCATCCATGTAGTTTCAGGGTCAAGCTCATATTTGGCCACAATCTGGCGATAAGTGGGCGCATTCTTCTCCGCCACAATTTCCACCGCGGCGAAATAATCCTTAACTCCGGAGCGCTCCACTTTGCCTGCTTGCTCCGTGATGTCGCCCTTGGTCATCATCAGCAGATGATGCTGGTGGCTCGTTAGATATGCGAGAGTTTCCGGCACTCCGGTGATCAATTCAATCGGGTAACTTGAAACCTTGTGAGCAAAGCCCCAGATGAACTCGTGCAGGGCTGGTGTTACAGGACCTTCCGTAAGACGCTCAAAGCACTTCACCAGCGAATGGGCGAAGCTATGCGAACCATATCCTCGCTCCATGATGGTTTCCCGTTCCACGTCATTGAGGAAGAGCCGCACCTCCTGCGGTGACATATGCTGGTGGTTGAGCCGCTCAATGAATTCCGCGATTGCCTGTTCGAAATAGATGTTGTTTTCCCAGAGCGTGTCGTCGGCATCGATCAGCAGCGTCTGGGGGCCGGAGATGGGCATCGTGGATATGATAAAGGTAAGCTCGCTGAGAGCCCGGTTGCTTCTTCCGTAATGCTCGCGCGGCCTGAGAATTGTTACAATCGCTGCAATGAAAACTGCAGGTTTCCCGTTCATATTTCTTGCTCTTTTGGCCTTTTCATCGTCTTCGTTTGCCCAGGCCGGACGCCGGGCCGCTCCTCCACCCAAGACCGCCGATAAATGTGAAATCCACGAACCCATCAATGAAGATCTTGCTGCCCAGGTGGCCAAGTTCAAGCTGGTATCCATGCCGTTCAGCGTGGTGGGCCTGAATGATAAGGAACAGCAGATGGTCTACAAACTGGTGGAGGCGGCGCGCTATCTTGAGGCCATTTACTGGCGTCAAAGCGACCCTCAGGGCCTCGCGTTGTTGAAGCGCATCAGCGGCTGCAACCAGGTGCAGAACCAAAAACTGCGCCGTTTCCTCACCATTAACGGCAGCCGCTATGACCTGCTGGAGAACAATAAGCCATTTGTAGGAGCGGAAAAATTCTCTCCCGGACGGGCTCTCTACCCGGCGGGAATTACGCGCCAGGAAATCGAGACGTATGTTGCTAAGCATCCGGAGCAGAAAGCAGCCATCTACAACCCCTATACAGTCGTAAAACGCCGTGGGACGCAGCTAATCACGGTACCGTACCATGTCGAATACCGAACCTGGCTTGTGTCCGCTGCCAAAGCGCTAAGAGATGCTGCCGCGCTCAGCCCTGATCCGGCTTTTGCCAACTTCTTGCGTCTCCGCGCGGACGCGCTGCTAACCGATGATTACTACAAAAGTGATATCGCGTGGCTGGATCTGCAGAACCCGAAATTTGACATCATCTTTGCTCCCTACGAAACCTACCTTGACGACGTGCTAGGGGTGAAAACTTCTTACGGCGCGGCGGTCATGATCAGAAATCAATCGGACAGCGCCAAGCTGGATATGTTCATGAAATACGTTCCCCAGATCCAGGATGCGCTGCCGCTCGACCCCCAGGACAAGCCCAACCTGCAGGGCAAGAGTACGCCCATGGAAGTGATGGATACCCCGTTCCGCGCCGGAGATTTGCGGCACGGATATCAGGCAGTGGCAGACAATCTGCCCAACGACGCGCGCATCCATCAGGAAAAGGGCACCAAGAAGATCTTTTTCAAGAACTTTATGGATGCCCGCGTGAACTTTGTGGTTTTGCCTATTGGCAAACTGCTGCTGCGGGAAGATCAGGCGAATATCGCCTCCATGGACGGCTATCTGGCCGCGGTGCTGATGCATGAAATCTGCCACGGTCTTGGTCCCGCTTTCGCCCGGACTGCCACCGGTCAGCAAGATATCCGAGCCTCCATTGGGCCGGCCTACTCCGGACTGGAAGAAGCCAAAGCGGATGTGGTGGGCCTGTTCGCCCTGGACTGGCTCATGGATAAAGGTGTGCTGCAGAAAGAACGCGCACCTGAGGTTTATGCATCCTATGTAGCTGGAATTTTCCGCACGGTGCGGTTCGGCGTGGCGGAAGCCCATGGCCGCGCGGAGATGATGGAGTTCAATTATCTGAGCGAGCAGGGGGCCATTACCCGCGACTCCAAGTCAGGCAGGTACGCCATCGACAACGCCAAAATGCAGGGTGCTATAGCCTCACTGGCCAAGGAACTTCTGGAAATTGAGGCCACCGGCGATCGGAACCGTGCAGAACAATGGTTTACCAAGTATGATTCCATGCCAGAATACCTGAAATCGGCCCTGGCAGGCGCCAAAGACGTTCCGGTGGATATTGATCCTGTGAGCGCCTTTGGCGAGCAGGTGCCATAAAGAAGATAGGTTCGAAAGACTAGCGATGATCAAGCAGATGCCCACAATCCCCAGCACGGAAGAGAAGCGCCGCTTTGAGCGGATTGAGATTCGCCCGGAAGCGCAAATTGTTGTCCTCGACAAGAAAGGCCGCAAAGCCGGTATCCTGCGCCAGCTGGCGCGCGGAGGCTTTGCCATGGAACCGGACAAATCCTATGTGCGCGACAGCAAGACGCATGAATTCACCATCCATGAGCCTGCGGAAGATATCCGCGTGGATGTGAACGCGCGTGTGCGTTTCGCTGAAGCCAACCTGGTTGGCTTTGAATTTGTTGATCTTACGCCCGATTCAGCCGTAGAAGTTGGCGTCATCATCGGCAAATATTACGAGCACAGCAAGGAGTGAGGCCGTTAGCACTTAGCCATTAGCACTTAGCTTGTGTTCTGAAGCGCTGGCATTTTGAAAGTCCGGGGCGAACAACCGTATTCTCAGGATCAGCTGCAAGCTAGTCATGGACCCGATGTGCAAACAGATTCTCTCATACCGCTTACGCGACGCCTGGTACGCTGCTGATCCGCCGAAGCCAGTTCGCATGTTTCAAGCACAAAGGCTAAGTGCTAAAGGCTAATCGCTATTTGCTTGTTTTCAGCTCCTGCAAATCAATCCCCAACTGCTGGCATTTCTTATACAAGTGGCTTCGCTCCAGGCCCAGCGCCTTGGCCGCATTGGTGATGTGGTGATTGTTTCTCTTGATCTCGTCGAGGATCACCTGCCGCTCGAATTGCTCTACTCGATCAGCGAGTGCTCCTGAGCCCGCAGCAAAGGTTGAGTTCCCGCCGGCTGACGTTGCTGGCAATGCCGAACGGACTGTTTCGGCGGTGATGGTGTCTCCTTCAGCGAACAGCAGCAGCCGTTCCACCACGTTGCGCAGTTCGCGAATATTGCCCGGCCACGTGTGCCTCTGCAGCGCCTCGATCGCTTCTGGTGCGAAAGTCACCGGCTTCCAGCCATTTTGCTTGGTGATCTGCGCTGCAAAATGCTGAGCCAGAGAAGGGATGTCTTCCGGCCTTTCACGCAATGGCGGCAGGGAAATGGGGAATACAAAAATGCGATGGAACAAGTCCTGGCGAAATGCGCCTTGTTTTACCTGCTCTTCCAGGTTGCGATGTGTGGCTACAATCACGCGGACGTTCACCTTGATCGGCTTGTCGCCGCCAATCCGTTCCACCTCGCCCTGTTCCAGCACGCGCAGTAATTTGGCCTGCATGGTCAAAGGCATGTCACCGATTTCGTCAAGAAACAGCGTGCCGTCGTGCGCCTGCTCAAACTTGCCGACGTGACGCGAGCCGGCGCCGGTGAACGAGCCTTTTTCATGGCCGAACAACTCTGATTCAATCAACTCCGCCGGAACCGCCGCGCAGTTCAGAGTAATGTACGGCCCTTCGCGACGAGGGCTCTTATCATGAATCGTGCGGGCGATCAGCTCTTTCCCGGTTCCGGTCTCGCCCAGAATGCAGACGCGGCTCTCACTGGCGGCAACGCGCTCCACCTGTGCCAGCAACCGGCGCATCTTCTCTCCGATGTAGACAATACCTTCTGCGCCAAGCTGCCGCCGAAGCTGCTGGTTTTCCTGCTTGAGCCGCTCCATCTGCAGAGCGTTCTGGACGGTGAGCAGCAACTTGTCCGTCGATAGGGGCTTTTCCAGAAAGTCCAATGCGCCAAGCCGCGTGGCCTTTACCGCCATTTCAATATGTGCCTGGCCTGACATCATCACTACCGGGGTTGTGACGCCTGCGGCACGCATCTCTTCCAGCAGTTTGAGCCCATCCATCACCGGCATGACCACGTCAGAAAAAATCAGGTCGAACTTTTCCTGCTTTGCCATCTCCAGTGCTTTGGTCGGGTTGTCACAGACGGTGGCTTCATGCCCGGCCAGTCGGAAAGCGCGCGAGAGCGAGGCCAGGGTGTTGGCGTCGTCGTCGATAATGAGGAGATTGGCCTTCATGTGATTCAAGCAGTCTGTTGCTACTGTGGCTCTATTTCTGAAATCCCGAGTGCAGCGAGGGATCCCTATAGACTGAAAAGATTTCCGGGGATAGATCTTTCCAATCTGGATTACTGTCTTTGAACAAAGCGATCTTCTTCTCCCGCCGGTATTTCTTCATCTGAAGCTCGCGATGCTCAGCGAATTTGGAATCGGTATATGTCTCAAAATACATCGGACGATTGACTTTATATTTCTTAGTAAATCCGTCGAAGGTTCCAGCCCGGTGTTTAAGGATCCGTTTTCTCAAGTCGTCAGTCAGTCCCACGTACAAGGTGCCTCGCAGACTTACAATGATGTAAACAAAATAGCAGCGTTGGAATTTCCTGACCAGATTTTGCGTTTTGGAATTCATACCCTTGAATTCATCATGGCTATAGAGATCCCTCGCTGCGCTCGGGACTTCGGAAAACTAGCTAGTTGCACCCGCTACTTTAGTTTTTTTTTCCAGCAAACCCGCTCCATCCGCTGACAGCGGCAACTCGACATGAAACGTCGTGCCCTGGTTCTTTCGGCTGCTTACGCTGATGCGGCCGTGGTGGTCAATGACAACAGATTGCGCAATCGCCAGTCCTAATCCTGTTCCATGCTGCTTGGTTGTGTAATAGGGGGTGAAGATGCGCTCGCATTCCTCCGGCGTGAGGCCTTTGCCGGTGTCTGCGAGTTCAAAAATGCCGAACTTATCATCCTTGGCCGTACGGAAGGTGAGCTTGCCACCATCCGGCATGGCATCAATGGCGTTCAACACCAGATTTTCAAGCACCCGGCGCAGCAGCACTGGATCTGCACTGACAGGCGGCACTTGCCCGAGCTGCACGTCAGGCTCGATCTTGCTGGCGCGCTGTGTGAGCTGGCCCTGAAAGAGTTGAACCACGCCGCGCACCATTTCATCCAGGTCCACCGACTGAAGCTGTGGCGCCGGCATTTTGGAAAAATCACTGAAGCGCCCAACAATGGTCTTGAGGTTGGCGATTTCCGCCAGCAATGTGGATGTGCTCTCGCGGAACACTTCGTCAAATTGGTCCGGCGTGTTCTCACGCGCCCGCAGCAGGTTCTCAACCGTGATTTGCAGCGGAAACAGCGGATTTTTGAGCTCATGGGCCAGACGCCTGGCCAGTTCGCGCCATGCGGCCACACGTTCGGTCTGCACCAGTCGTTCGCGTTGCGCCATCAACTCTTCCGTCATGTGGTTGAAGGCTGCTGCCAGGCGGCCAACTTCATCCTTCGATGAGGACTCCACCCGCACACCCCAGTTGCCGTGGCCAACTTCCGTGGCGGCTTCTGCCAGATTACGGATGGGACGGCTCATGCGCGCGGTGATGATGCCGCTGATCAATACGCCCAGAAAAACACCCAATCCCGCGATTACCAGGCTGATGTTGCGGATGCGGTTTTCCAGCGTGAGCTCTTCCTGCAGCGAGTTGCCGACCAGGAGTACCGCAGGTACTCGATCAGGCGAAAATCCGGGCAGCGCGATAGCGTGCACAATTTCTTCCTGCAGCAGGCCCGGGCCCCAATCAATCGTCTTCGAAGCCTCGCGCTGCTGCATGGCATCCTGAACCAAGGGCATTATCTTGTCGAGGGGAACAAAATCTTTGTCCGCACCAAGAATCTCACCCTGCCCCTGCTCGGGATTGCTATAGATGGAGACGCGCAGACCAGCGGGAGGAGACAGCGTCTGGATCACGGAGTCAAGTTTCCGTCCGCCAATCAGATAGTAGTCTGCGCCATGCGTCTTCACCGGACGAATGCACAACACCGCCAGCACATTTCCCTGCGTAGTCTCCACGTGACGCAAAAATGCTTCCTCTGGAAGCGGGCCGGAACGGTCCAGAAACCAGCGCTGCTTATATCCGAACCGCGCCGGCCAGTGTGCCGAGGAGATAATCGTCCCATCGGGAGCAATCAAATCAAGAAAATCCAGCCGCTGCGCCTGAGCGTAAGTTTGCGCTTCATTCACATACGCTCCTACGTCCGCGCCATTGCTGAGCTCCATGGCTGCGCGCAGCATAGCGTCCGAGTTGGCAATGCTTTCTACCCCGCGGATGATCTCATTGCCTTCATGCTGGAACTCGCGGTGAAACTGGTCAACCAGTGTAGACGTGCGCTCCAGTTCAATGTTGCGGAAGGCTTCATGCGCACGCTCTTCAATCAGGAGCGCTACTGTGCCCACGCTTCCGGCAATCCCCAGCGTGATCAGCAACAGCAGCTTTGCCTTAAGCGACACGCCTTATCTTCCCCCTTCCGTCC
The DNA here is from genome assembly GCA_963758275.1 of Terriglobia bacterium. Classification (GTDB taxonomy): domain Bacteria; phylum Acidobacteriota; class Terriglobia; order Terriglobales; family Acidobacteriaceae; genus Angelobacter. Next base: position 167,399 of record CAVWUW010000015.1, read on the forward strand.
AGAGCTGGTCCAGGTTCCAATCTCCGGCAGGACCTTGCACCCAGTTATGGATGTTATTGTTGAGCCACACGGCCTCTGAAACATGCGCGATGGGGATCACGCGGAAATCGGCCAGGCTCTTACTTTCCAATTCAAACACATCTTCAAGGCGTCCGGCATTGAGGGGAGCAGCCGTTGGGTCTGCTAATCCCATGTCGTCGAGGGCGGCAGCCAAAGCCACGGCAGGCTGGACTGATTCAAGAGGGAGGCGGAGCAGCAAAGCATCCGCATTCATTCCCGCACGAGCTGATTTATTGGCGACGTGGGGCTCGCCATACGGTTGCACCACGATCCCGGCCTCGCGCGCGTCAACGGCAAGACGTTCCGCCACCAACTTGGCCACCGGATCAGAAAAATCATAGGCCAGTGCGATGGGACTGATGATCACCAGACCTGCGGCTTCGGAGCGAAGCTCTTTGGCGCGATCCAGATTGGTGTCGCCGGGGAACAGAAATTCGTATCCGGTAAGCCACTGCGGCAGAATGCCGGAAGCGGGTGTTCCGCGCTTTTGCAGAATCACATTATTGATGGCATTGCGATTGATAGCGTTTGAGAGCGCCTCGCGCACACGCGGATCAACTGGCTTTCGACCCTGTCTGTTACCTGCAGCGGGAATATCGGGTTGCAGGAAGAGCAGCACGAGCAGATCGCCGGGACGCGAGAGTTGAAGGTTCTGATTACTCTGCTCCAGCGGGCGCAGTTGATCCACAGCCAGATCGGCAGCCGAGTACTGCCCCAGTTGGCGCTCCAGCAGCTGGTCACGCAATGACGCTCCGAGCTGAAATTCTATGCTGTCGGGGTAAGGACGTCCGCCCCAGTAATCATCATTAGCAGAGAGCACGACTCGCTCGCCCCGCTGCCATGAATTCAGTTTGTATGGCCCGCTGCCAACCAGCGAATTTTCGCTGCTGCGCTTGATTATTGAGAAGCGGCTGAGCGCCAGCAACTCCGGCATATGCGCGATGGCTGTGGGCACTTCAATACGTACGGTTTGCTGGTCGACCGCCGTTACTCTCCATCCTTCATTCCTGTGGGTAAGGCTGGCGACAACGTCTGGGGCGGTCACCACGCTCCCATCCTGGAAATTTACCAGACGCAGGTTGAAGTACCAGACGCGATTCCCGGACTCTGACCGCCACGAAGCAGCAAGCCGCGGGTGAGCACGACCTTGCGCGTCCATCTGAGTGAGCGTCTCAAACAACAAGGCACAAACGCGGTCGCGCGCAGCAGGATGATCGTCATCACCCAGCGGGTCGAGGGAATTGAAGCGTTCATGCAGCAGAATGCGCACGCTCCCGCCATAGCGTGGACGCGAGCTTGCACCGGCGATCGCACCAGCAGCGATCAGCAGGCTAGCGGCTGCAATTAACCGTGAGCGTGAAAGCTTCATAGTTTCCTGTTGTTTGCGCCTGCAGGATACCGTTAACCGTTTCACTGTCCTTACCCGAGGTCCAAAGCGCCTGCACCGGGCCTGCCAAATCAATGGGAGCGCTTACCGGCAAGGCTTCGCGTCCCAGGACCTCCACGGCCTGAATGCTGTCCGGCCGGACGGAATCGGTCGGAGCGCTCACCAGAGCCTGCCATCCTGAACCGCAGCTTGAATGGACCGCAGCAATATTGCCTCCCCAGCCGTTGAAGATGGCTGCTGGAGCAGAGAGATCGTATTGATACAGGCGCGTCCGCCCGTCAGTTCCGGTGAACAGCCATTGGTGCGAATCGCCGGTTTGCCAGGCTGCCGCGGAGAAAAAAGGAACGACAGAAGCTCCGGCGCTCGGACCGGCTAGCAAGCCGGTGAAGAAGTTTCGGCGCGGGCTGTAAAAGGCCACCACCGAGCCTTCATCCACTCGCCAGGGATCATCACTGGCGTGGCAATCGAGCGTGGGAGATGAGGTGCTGCCGTTGCATCGCACGCCGGGAAGAAATGCGGTCAACTGCGAGCCGTTCATTACCAGCCTGCCACGAAGATCACGAGGCCAGGGCTGCGCATGCGTGATGCCCAGCATGTAGCGCGAGCGCCATTGTCCCGAGTCATTGGCATAGATGGCGATTTGGTCAGGCTCCAGCAGCGCCAGGGTGTGATTGTCCCCATAAAAATCGAGAATGGGCGAGTCCTGCTGCCAAACCGTGTTTTTGCGGACAGTTAGCATGGGCGCACGCGCTGTGACGGTTTGTGGCGGCCTTGCCACCTTTTGCATGACCACTTTTTTGCTGCCGTTCTGCTGCACCGATGCAATCCAGAGATAGCCCTGCCACTCTTCAGAAAACGTAATGTCCACGTGCGCGGCCGTGGTGGCACTCTCCAGGCGAATGCCGGCATTGCGCAGCGCGGTAAAAATGGCGTTCTGCACAGCTTCCTGCGAGTCCGTGGGCAGGACAGAGATGTTCTGGAAACTCACGCTGGCAGCCGAGAGTGGCCCCGTGCGGGCGACAATCTGCTGGACGAACTCGCGTGCTACGTCGGGCATGGAAGGCGGAATGTCCGTCTGGATTATCTGGATTGCCTGCGCCGTCGCCAGACAGGACAACATCAGGCAAAGTACGACGAGCAGACCCTGTTTGAATGCGATCTTAAGCATGGATTGGAAGTGCGATGTAGCTCTCATTGAACTCAAAAACGCCGGCTTTGGCAATCGGGGAAACGTACCATGAACCTCTGGTTTCACTTCAGGCAGCCGGAGAAGGCACGCTGTCTCGGCGGAGACAGCGTGCCCGGTTCTTGCTCCGGCTCGCGACGGACGACGCATGCATGCGCCGCAGTCGCTGTGGGGAAGATCTGCTCGGAAGGGCTTGCCGCCTGGCTCGCTCTGGTGCCGTTCATCTTTGGTCGCGCACATCACCGCGCGCGCCCCCTAGATGAGCGGCAGCCAGGCCGCAAGAACCCGCCGTCATGCAGTAGTCCGGCCCAGTTGCGTTCCTATTGAGAAGGCGTTGGGTTGACGCTCTCTCCTGTGGAAGGGCTATATGACGCAACCAGCGGTGATACCAGACAACTTTGGTCGAAATCTTCATTGTTTACCTTGTATTTGCAATTTCACGGGCGCTGCCTGAAACATAGAGCTCACCTTTTTCTGGTACTCACTCCACCATCTGCGAAAGTTTCCACGCTGTTCACTTTCGCCAGCGGAGGCGCCGGTATCGGGCATTTCTTCTGTTTGTTCCTGCTTGATCCGGTTTGCGATAGAGCTTTGTTCCTCTTGCGGTTTCATATCCGTTGCTGTTGATTTGCGCTTCACAGGGGCCTCTCAATTTCTAAGTTATTGCTGTGTGCCTGCCACTGTGCTAGTGGACTCAACCGTTGCTGTTGCTGCCGATGCCACTTGCATATCACTTGCTGCGGTGGCGGCAGGCGCAGTTTCCGGCGGCGGGAACACTTTTGTGATCAGCGCATCGCGTTCGCGGCGGATGATGACTGTGTCTCCCACCTTCACTCGGGTGTAGAGATCTTCCACGTCCCGTCGGGCCATACGGAAACATCCGTGCGAGGCCGCTTTGCCGACGGAACCAGGCACGTTGGTTCCGTGAATGCCGTAGCCTTTCAGGCTGAGTCCCATCCAGCGATTGCCCAGCGGACTGCCTTTGCCTGGCTGAATCTCCTTGCCTCGGTGGTGATACACGGGATCGACCGCGTGATTGATGATGGTGAACTCGCCCTCCGGGCTGGGAGCGGACTCGGTCCCCACCGCGATGGGGTAGGCCTTGATGAACTTGCCGTCTTCCAGCAGGGCGAGACGCCGATCTGCGATGCTGATGATGATCTGCCGCTTGTGTTCTTCGCTTGCCGGCTGATGCGCCTGGGTTGAGTTGATTTGTGGCTTTATCGCGACACTCGGGGCAATGCTTGCCTGGCTCACGCTGGCTGGAGAGGAAATTGGATCGGAGGGAAGCGCCGGCTTCGCCGGGTCTCCAATTCCGTTATTGCTGGTTTCGCCTGCCTCAAGCCGGGCGAGTTCAAGTTCCTGACGCTTAATCACTGCCTCTCTGGCTTCCGCAGCCATATACATGGCTCCGGCCAGGAGGATTACCGTTACCGCAGAAGTTTTTACCGGGAGTACGAGCCGCCGCATCGTCTATCTCCTTTTCACACGCTTGGTGAAAAGCATCACGGCGACCAAAACTCTAAGCTGTTGAATTTAAACAGGAGTTAGTTGGGAATCAGTATGGTCAAGATCCGTGAGCGGCGAGACACAATGTGTGCTGGCTGCCACAAATCGAGGAAGTCTGGCAAAATTTCGGATCCTCATGAGAGATCGGAGCAAATCCATGGGTTGAGAGCAGCGATAACAAGCTAAGAGCAACGGAAGAGCTAAAAGCTGGTCTTCACAAAAAATGTGGCCGTCAGGGTGCCATCCTGGCGGCCGGGAGCGCAGTTTATGTTTTATGTATTCCGTCTACTGAGTAAGACACTGGAGTTAACCGTGCAGAACAAGAATTTCGAAAAATAACATTCTTCTTTTCTGTCGCGCCCAGGCACACCTTTGTGCCTCCAGTGTGCTTCCGGTTGGCAAGTCGGGAAATGCCGGGAAGATTGGTGCGGTAGGCAGGCAGCTTGTTATTCTTCTCTGCAATTCTCAGCGCAAGCTCCTCATAGATATCGGTCACAGTGAATCGGCCAGATTCTCCACTCCTACCGGGCTCGTGTGCATCAAGCCCGATGAAAAAGAAAATCGCGGGCAAATCATCGTAGAAGATGGCCCCGGGATTCGCCAAATGGGAATGCGCCAAAACAAAGGTCGCCAAAGCAAACGCCATTTCTTTTTCGTCGTATTCAATTCCAGAATTGAAACCGCCCGATACCTTGATAGGTTTTGCATTGGGTATCGAGCGATACATTTGTTCGGCCCTTTGTAAAACTTTGTTGTGGCGGCTCTCTTCAGCAACGGGACGCCGTTCGCCATCTTTGGCCGGGAGTAAGAGCTCCGTTAAATCAATCCCTATTCTTCCCTTTTCAGTTGATTAAGAGATCGGGATCTTCGCTCTGAGTATATTCCTCGGCTGGTATCAAAGGGCAGGCCGCGCGGGCGGAGTTGAACACCCAATCCTCAATCTCTTTCTTGTTTTTCATGCTTGGCTTTTCAAAACCATTGTAGCTCGATTTCCTATCTCCTCCGATGAACCAGCTCTATTTCTTCAGCCCGCCTTTTTGAAGGTACTGTGAAAGATTGATTACGTTCACTTTCAGTTCCGGCACCAGCGCGCCCGGCACCTTGCAGCTTGATTGCGTCAGAAACAAGCAAGCTTCGAGGGTTTCGATCGCATTGGTACGAACCATCTCATTCCAGCGTTCCGCTACATCCTGTGCGATAGAGGCCAGAAAATTGTCAGCCATTTCATCGGCGCTGGCCCCCAGATAGATTCCACCACCCATAAAAGTCTTGCTTGTTCCGCCCGCATAGTGCGTTGTGTAGAAGCAAACGAAAATAGCATCGGGTTTTGTTTGTGGCATGCAATCGGCAGTAACAAGAAGCTGCTGCTCGGAATCCTTGTTGCTTACCAAAGTGAATTGCTTGGGATGGGAACTCATCTTGCCCCGCAATGCGGCCATTACGGCTTTAGATGATGGCGTGCTTTCATCCGTAATCGTTGAAACCTTTATCTGGCCAAAAGCTACTGTCGAGAAACACAATAAAGCAGCGATTGCGAGAAATAGTCTGGTTTGCATGGCGGAATACTACCGCATTCGATGAGCTTTCGACGTGAGAAATGATGTTGCTCTTCCCCTCTAGTCTCCTCCAGACTCTCGCACTTTAAGCCTGGAATCGCCGAGCCGGGAGAAATCAAACACTGAAATGCAAAAAGCAATCGAAGACCAGCAAGCCGGATAACGCGGCGAGAGCCCCTGCAGTAAAACCGGCACACACAATCGAACTAAATCCGACTGATGAGCGCGGAATCTATACGCCAAAATCAGCGGCAAGCGCGCTGTCGCGGCAGGATGCCATTTTCTCGCTTGCTGTGTTCATGCCAGTCCATAGACGGTACGGAAACACTCCTTGGCCTTGCACAGCAGTGAAACCAGCCCCGGCGCGCCAGTTTGTAAAAAAGCGCCAAGCGGACGGCGTTGGGCCAGCGACAATCAATCGCAGCCTTGCATGCTTGCGGCGAATGATACACATTGCGCAGGAGGATGGAAAACTTTAAAGCATACCTACGGTTTGCGTCTTGAAAGAGCAGCCCGCCCACAAGGGATTTTTACCGCTGAAAAAATTCGAGGAGCTTGTAGCGAATCTGCCAAGCTATCTTCACCCGCTTATCACCCTCCTTTATTATTGCGGCCCCCGGTTTGGCGAGGCTTTGCAGATGGAATGGGGGCAGGCTGATCTAAGACGCCATTTGATTCTTTTGGACGAAGGGCAGACCAAGAATTCAGAGCCGCGCGTATTGCCCCTGCTACATTCTGCTTGTGCTGCTGGAAGAAATCGAGCCCAAGACCGGAAGGTTTTCGATGCTACCAATCTGAGAACGGAATGGGCGGGCGTGTATGGCGGTAGGGTTGGGTTCAATTCAAAAGGTGAAAAGTGCTTGGCACAGATATAATGGCCTAATCGTGCACTACCTGCGACGGAGCGCCTTGCGTAATTTGGTAAACGCGGGCGTCCCTGAAAAAGTGGCGATGATGATTTCTGGTCACAAAACGCGATCTGTTTTTGACCGATACCATATCGTCAGTGCAGACGATGAAACGAATGCGATGCAGCGCTTAGAAAGCGCGGCATTGCCGGTACGGAAACCAGTACAAGCAGCGCGAAAGGCTTTACCCGGCATAAGTGTAAAATTAATGAAAAGTCCGAATCGCAAAACCCGTAAGTTATTGACGGGCCTGTAGCTCAACGGTTAGAGCAGCAGACTCATAATCTGTTGGTTGTAGGTTCGAATCCTACCGGGCCCACCAGAAGACATTGCCAAAAGTGGAAAATTGGAGAAACACCTGAAATGTCTGGCATTGCTGATCATACAGAGCGGCCGGCTTAATTTACCTCGCCGCCAACGTTTGGTTGGCGTTCTTATGTCGAGGTCCTTCGCCGTCATGCGGCTCAGGATTTGGGCTTCACGGCTCCGACGCCGCGAAAGCACCTCAAGTTCGAATCCTACCGGGCCCACCAGAAGACATTGCCAGATTTCCGCAAAAATTTGCCAAAAGTGCCAAAAGTGGAAAATTGGAGAAGCACCTGAATTTTGGCATTGCTGATCATAGCTTCCGCCAGCCGTTTTGGCGCAGCTGCGATTGTCCATCTAGAATGGCTGATCTTCATGTCTCCTGCCAAACACAAGAAGCCAGGCCGCAAAGCTCTGATTCGATGCGTGATTTTTGATCTGGACGATACTCTGTATGACTGCCTTGGCCAGCGGGTCCGCCAATCGCATCGCCATGCCGCTGAGGCCATGGTGAAAGCAGGGCTGAAGGCGGATGTTGATGCGGTGTTCCGCGCGCGCATGCGGGCCTTTGAACAGGACCCCATGCTTCACCACATTGATGCTGTGGTATGCCGTGAATTCCAGGCTGAAGATCCGGAAGGCATTACCCGCGCCGCCCGGGACGCATATTTCACTTGCCCTGTAACAGAGCTGCGAATTTTTCGCGGTTCCAGACCTTTGCTTCGCTTTCTGCACTCGCGGGGAGTGAAGGTCTTTATCGTCAGTTTCGGTGAACCCGAGATTCAGAGAGCCAAGGCGAGGGCCCTGGGACTGGAAAACGAACCAGCCATCGAGGCAATCTTTTATGCCGATCGGGACAAGCTGCTTACCAAAGAAGCCGCATTCAAGAAGATCCAGCATGAACTAGGTCTGAAAGCGAGTGAAATTCTTGTGGTCGGCGACCGCCCAATGCGCGAGATCAGGGCAGGCAAGGAATTGGGTATGCACACCGTCCGCATTCGTCATGGTGAGTTCGCTGCGCAGGAGCCGCGCGATAAGGAAGAAGAGCCAGATCACGAAGTGAAGAACATCTCGGAGGTAAAGACGCTGCCGTTTGATTGGGTGAATTTCCGGGCGCGATTCTAGCAACAGCTTCTCATGCGCTCTTTCTCTTTGATTTTGCCCGTTTGCCTGTGCCGCTGAGGTTCTTCTTTGCGGGTAACGACTGTTGGGCCTCCATATACTTTCTCAGGAGCGCATTAATCATGGTCTGGTAGCCCTTCCCCTGTTTCTTGAAGAACAAGAGAACATCAGGATCAAGCCGTAACGATACTAATTGTTTGTTGCCGGGCCAGCGCACCGCCCTGGCGAAGAAGTCCGAGCCGAGCCGGGGATTTTCCGAATAATCAATATCAGTGTCCTTCAGTGCGTCAAATGCGGCCCAGTTCGTCCCTGATTGCTTCCTCATACGATTGCCGCTCCTCCTGATTTGCTTTTCGCAGCGAGATGAAACGGATTACACCCGGCTTCGGCTCGGTAAATACGGCGACAACAACCCTGGCATGGATGCAGCCGATTCCACGCCATCTCTCCTCTGCAAACTCGTTGTCAAGATCAGCTGCGACAAGGAATGGCCATGATCCCAAAAAGAGTTCTTCGCCGTCAGAAAAGTCGATACCGTGTTTTCTTATATTGAGGGCGTTCTTCTTTCTGTCCCATTCGAATTGCATTCTAACGCTCTGTCGTTATAAATACAAATGTATATACAAAACAATCAGAGGGGCTCGATCTTTATTGGGGAAGGGAGTGTCACCGCACCACGTACTTCGCCGTCGCTGGGTTGTCTGCGCGATCATAGACGCGTACCACCACCACATGCTCACCTGTTATGCCCGGTGGTGCTGGCGCTGACTTCTTGCTTTTCTTCTGCTGCGCCGGGACATCCTGTTGCGCGGGCTGACCGGGAGAATTCAGCAGCACGGTGAAGTCATAATTCTCTGTCTTTGAGTCGGAGAGCTGCCCAACGGGCTCCAAGTATTGCCAATCGCCTGCGTCGATGGAAAATTCGGCGTGGCTGATGGGAGAGAAATCATCGGTAGCGTGGAAAGTTACATGCAGTTCCTGGCCTTCGGCCCGCGCGGCCAGATTTTCAACCCTGGGAGGCGTGTTGTCTACTTCAAAGCGCGTGCTCTCTTTTTCGTCGGTCAAAGACTCTTCGGGAGTATGCGAAGGAGCGTCACTGGCCACAACGCGGATGTTGTACCCACCGTCCGGAAGAAGTCCGGAATCGAAGGAATAGAACCTGTCAGTCAGTCCGGACTTGAGCAGCTTCCAATCACGTTCGCTGTCGCCGCGATAGTACACGGCAAAAACCAGATCGTCATCATTGTCGTCATGGGCGGACCAGCGCACGGCAATGTAACCTCGATCATGAGTGGCCGGCGGCACCACGTCAATGTGCTGTAATGCGGGAGGCGCTCCTCCAAGGGACACATTCACGTTGTCCGGGCCAGGGTTGTGCGGCTGCTGCTGGAAGCGCGCACCTTGCTGGACCACGACTTCATCCATCACAGGAGCAACATTCTGCGAAAGGTAGTTGATGCCTACATTATCGATTTGCGTTGGAGGATTGGCCGGCCTGAGCACGGCGCGCCACTGCACAAAACGGGCCGCAGGAACATCCACGCGTGCGTCTTTATTCAGGTCAATACGGGTCCATGTGCTCCAGTTGCGGCCCGGATTATCCACGTTGCCGCTACGGGCATACAGCTCAAAGTTGCCGCGGCCGCGGACTTCAGCGCGCCCCCAGCGCGAAAAAATTTTGGAATCGAGCACATCACTTTCAAAAGTGCCCTCGGCTTCCGGGGTGTTGCTCATAAGAAAGATTTTTCCCAGATTGCTGCTGGAGCAGTAAATGCCTCCGCCGGGCGCTTTGCTGAAACTGGTCACCTGATTGGCGCTGGCTTTGATCAGGTCAGTGTACGTGCCATTTTTTTCGATTGCGTAGATTCTGCCCTTGTTGCCGGTTCCGGCAATAAGACGGCCTGAGCTGTCAAAGTTGAGCGCGTACACAATGTCATCATGGGAAGACCAGATCTTGCGGGGTGAACCGTCGGCAGCGATCAGGTACACGTCAGAGCCGCCCAGGTTCACATTCCCCACCAGCGGCGCGGTGATAGGCTGCGCTCCCGGTTGCACGGTGATGGGCGTGGAGGCAGCCACGGTTGAGATGGCGCGTTTCTCTCCTGTGGCAGCAGCATAGATGTTGCCGGAGCCGTCGATTGCCAGCGCGGTGATTTCTTTCCGCGGGGCGCTATAAAGAACAAATCCTTCTCCGGCTGGAGAAATCCTGTATACCAGCGCTCCCCCGTCAGAGCCTGCGATCAGATTTCCTTTTGGATCAAACGCCAGCACCCGTATGTGGGCTTCATCTGACTTGAAGAAGACTGCTCCTTGCCCGTTCCTATCCACTCGATAAATCTCGCCATTGTCGCCGGTAGCAACGTACAGGCGGCCATCATTATCAAACGCGAGGTCCCAGATGTATTTGGTCCTGGGATCAAAGAACATAGCTGGCGGAGTATTCAGGCGCACCTGCTTTTGACTGAGCGTTGGGAGCGATCCTGTACACCTTGCCGTCGGGCGAGGTAGCAGCGTATATGGCGCCATCTTTACCCAAGGCGAGGGCCTGGACCTGCAACTCTTTGGGTTCGAAGATGACCGTTGATTTTCCGTCTGGAGTGATGCGGTAAACCCGGGCCGGCGCACCGGTGGCGGCGTAAACAGTCCCGTCACGATCTGACGTGATCTGCCAGATAAAAGTCGAAGGAGTGGTGTACAGAACCTTGAATGCAGGCGCCAGTTCCAATTGACCGGTGCTGCGAACTGCTACACCGCGGGCGGCGCCACGTTCGAAATCCTCGTAGCCGGTCTCGTTCCATAAACGCGTGCCCTCCGCAACAACAACAGCCGAGAGAGCACAAACCAAAAGAGCAGGAAAAAATATTTTCATTTTATTTATCAAGACTAACAGCAGTTCGCCTCAGAGCAGAATTGCGGAGTAGGAGACGGGCAGACGGAAAACACCGCCTGACGAAGTTGCTGTGTGAGCGCAAGCAGCAACAGCGGCTGCGCTCGATGTAAGCTGGTCTGACTATTTAATGGTCAGGCTGATCACCTGCGAGCCGGTTACTACGTAGCCGACAGGCGTGGATGATTCATGCACCGCAGATTCGTTGAACACAACCATCTGCTGGGTGGAGCGCATTCCGTCCATCACATTCATCACGGAGAGCGGCACGCCGGGCATGACTTTGTCTTCTACCGTTGCCTGTGGATTCGATTCCAGCAGTGAAACATAGAGATGGTCGTTCAAATGTTCTTTGTTCAGCAACTCAATGGTCGATCCCAGATCAAGTCCGCGAACAGGACTCATTTTGCGAGCGCGATCCAGGGTCTCGGCGTCGCTGACCAGGATGCGCAGTGGGCCGTTGGGAACTGACGTGGGTATACGCACAGGAATGCGGCGCACAATGCGGTCACCACGATAGGGACGCAGCACGGCTTCCACGGTGATCTCGTCACCCGGGCGCGCTTCGGTCACATCTGTACGGGCATTTTCAAGGACAGCGGAGTGGCGGTCCTTTTCCAGCTCAAATTCCAGATTGACACCACCGACGGTGGGCGCTTGAAAAGGATTGTCGTAGATGCGGCCAAAGTGCTCTCCCAGGGCCATGGCCACTGCAAAGGCTGTGGGCTGGCTATCCGTGGGAGAGAACATGTTGGTCATGCGTACGTCAGGGAATCCATTTACCTGGATCTGGCCGTTCATCCGGTACGTGGTCTCCTCGCCATACTGATTCATGCCCATGAGCGCGTTATAAACCGTTGTCATCATCATGAGCGGCGTCAGCTTGGCATTATTAAGGACTTCGTAATGAAATTCCCTGGGGCCGCTGGGACCGTGAATGCTCAGTGTGACTGGGATCATCTGCGGCTGGCGATCGAACACGCCCATAATGCCCGTCTTGCGGTCCTGGACGAATGCACCCACCGGTTCCGTGGTGTTGATAATTTTGAAGGCGTTCAGCGGTGAAGCCAGCGTGGCAATCACGTTGGCTTTCGTCATGGGCATATCCACCATGCCGTATTGCGTGAGCGGATGCCCGCAGGCCAACAGATGTTCCGGGTCCATGTAAGTTACGGTGCAGGTAGCGGCCACGTCCATGTCGCCGCGCACCAGAATGGCGCTGACGGCGGATCCTGGAACCAGAGGCTCCGGCTGTTTGGCATTACTCGCCGAGCCTACGCCCATTACAGGTGTGATCCCAGCGGAAGCAAATTGGGGCGCAAATTCCTTCAGAGATGATTCGGTAAAGCCGTTAAACACGAAGGGAGAATCAATGGGCTGCAGATACTGCGTCACGCCCTGAACCTGACTCAAATCCGCCGTGCCGGGACCGCTGGTCTTTTCCGGTGCGACAGCTTTTGCTGCGACAGCCGCGTTTTGCGGGTTGATGCTGGAGTCAAATTGGTTGATTTCGAGCATCTGCTGAATCGGAGTTACGCCAGCAATCGGCTCTTTTGAGAATTGGCCAATTCGGTAAGCAATGGCGCCGAGCAACTTGCCGTCAATATAAACAGGGCTGCCGCTCATCCCGGCGACCACGCCGGTATATTCGGCTTTCTCGCCCGTAAGGCGCACCAGCACCACATCGCTCCTGGGGCCGTTCATGTTCTTGAGCACGCCAAGAACTTCAACGCCCATGGATTCCGGCTGAGTGCCCTCAAAAACCGTGTAGGCGACGCCCTTCATCCCCGTCCGAACCTCGTCCACAGACATGAACTGGGTCTGTGCCGTGGTTTTCTTTGGGTTTGAGCTCTGGTTTGGCTGAGTTTGGGCGCAGGCTAAGCCCAAAAATGAGAAGATCGAGACGAAGATGACTACTTTTTTCATACGGCTGAACCTAAATTGCAAAGTGCCGTGCGCGAACCGCTCGTGGGCGCATAAACTTGCATTCAAAAGCTGAGTTCGTAAAGTCATAGTAATCCAGAAGCTCTCAAAAAGGCACTGACAAATGAGCTTAGTTCGCCACATAAGACCGTGTACTCCCTCTAGGGGGTTCGCCTTGGATTAAGTGCACTTTCAAGCCTGCAAAGTCAGCGCCTTAACAGTTCTTAGCATGCGGAGTGCGGGTGGAGCAAAAAGGCGTCTAAAACTGTGAGTTGGCGCATCTATACTATTTAAGAAACCTAAACATGAAGGCAGCCGCAGAATGCCCCCACTGTCCAGTGTGAAACGCTCCTGTTTTCCGCTCGTGAGTTCTCTCTCACTCGTGTCATTGTTTGGCTTGATTTGGTTGCTCCTTCCGGGCTTTATGGCGGGACAGAGCCAGCCCCAGCCGCAGGCCACCCCTGACGTGCAGCAACAACAAAACCAGCAGAACACCACACCCGCCGCAGGCGGTCCCGAAGGCGATATTGGGCCTATTGCCGTGCCCAAGAAGAAAGAGGAGCCTACGCCCAAGAAGGAAGAAGCTCCCAAGCCGCCCAAAAAAGACGAGGCCATGCCCAACTTCAGTCTGAAGGTAAACGTGCCTTTGGTGACCCTGGATGTGGGCGTGCTGACCAAGGACGGCGTCTTTGTCCCCGGGCTGAAAGAGCAGAACTTTCGCGTGCTGGAAGATGGCGTACCGCAGAAGATCAGCGGTTTCAACCAGACTCAGGCTCCCATCACAGCCGTAATCCTGATGGAGTTTGCCAATAATTTTTATCCCTTCGAGTATGACTCGCTCTACGCTTCCAGCGTTTTCGCCAGCAGTCTCAAGAAGGAAGATTGGATTGCGCTGGTGACCTTCGACATTCGGGAGCACATTCTGGCCGATTTCACCCAGGACAAGCGCGAGATTTACGAAGGTCTCCGCAGCCTGCAGTTCGCCATGTCACAGGAATCAAATCTGTTTGACGCGCTCTATGACACGGTGGACCGGCTGGAGGGCGTGGAAGGACGCAAGTACATCATCCTGATTGCCAGCGGAAGGGACACCTTCAGCAAACACACGCTGGATCAAACGCTCAAAAAGGTGCAGAACTCAAAAGATATTGCAATTTACAGCGTCAGCACCGGCCAGGCGCTGCGTGAATATCTTGAGTCGCACGGCGGTTCCAATATCCTCTGCCCAATTACTTCGTTCAGTTGCCGCACAGAATTTTTGCAGGCTGACAATCAGATGAAGAGCTTTGCCAAGATGACGGGCGGCAAATACTATGCCCCGCTGTTTCAGGCGCAGTTCCGGGAAATCTTTTCCGATATCGGGCAGACCATACGCAATCAGTACAGCCTGGCCTACCATCCCACCAATCCTGCTCAAGACGGATCGTATCGCAAGATCAAAGTGGAACTCGTGGGTCCGGACGGCAAACCACTCAAGATGCGCAACGAGAAAGGGAAAGACGTGAAATACCAGATCGTTTCGCGCGAGGGGTACAGGGCGAAGAGGGAAGTGGAGTGAAGAAGATTGCCAAGATTGCCAAAAATGACAATTGAAAAACTTACGCTCCAAATGAATTCACCACTCTGAAATTAAACCTGATGATCAGTAGTTGAACTTGGCACTCAGCTTTTCAATTTCTCGCATTTTTGGCAATTGCTGAGTCCTGATCGCATTTCATTGGTGAAACAATCGCTGTATTCCCAGGAACATTCCCACACCCAAAAACACTGCCAGCGCCACGCCGATGCCGCGTTCGCGGTTGACCTCAGGTATCAGGTCTGAAGCTGCCACGTAAAGAGTGACCCCGGCGGAGAGCGGCATACCCTCCGTCAATGATCGCGTGAAGACGGTCACCGTAAGTACGCCAATCAGGGTAGCCAGGCCAAGCATAGCGGAAGCCGCCCATGCCACGCGCTTGCTGCGCCCTGCCGCCAGCATGATGGACGACGCCGTGAAACCTTCCGGCACCTTGTGCAGGATCACAGCAAGGAAGATGATCCAGCCCAGCCAGTTCGAAACCAAAAATCCGGATGCGATGGCAATCCCGTCAAAGAAAGTGTGAATGACCAGCCCGAAGATTACCGAGTAGATGCGATTCGAATTGAGAAATTCCTCTGCGTGGGTCTCTTCACCAAAATGAAAGTGGGCTGTGACCGTGTGCTCAAAGAAATGCACAATGAAATACCCGGCCAGAATAAGAAGTGGAGCATTCGGTCCGGCGAGTTTAATGCTTTCCGGCAGCATCTCCAGAAGGGAAGTCCCCAGCATGAAGCCCGAACCAAGCGCTATGAAATAGCGAAGATACCGTTTTTCCCATTCCCTCTGGACCAGTACCGCGCCGCCCAGACCGTTGGCAACCGCCGCAGCCAAGCCCAGCAGAACACTTGTTGTGAATGAAGTCATGAAGAATAGGCGAGAATATCAGATCACCACAGCAGCACGCGTGACCATAGCGGAGATAAATTATCCGCTGTGACGAATGTGCAGCACATCTCCATCCTGGACGATATACTCTTTGCCTTCTAAGCGCAGCAGCCCTTTGCTCCGCGCATTAGCTTCAGAGCCTGCGTCCAGCAATTTGTCCCAGTGTATGGTTTCAGCGCGGATGAAATGCTTTTCAAGATCGGAATGGATCGCTCCAGCGGCTGCCTGGGCACGCGAATTCTTTGGCACCGTCCAGGCACGGCACTCATCTTCACCAATGGTGAAAAAGGAAATCACGCCCAGCAGCTCATAAGTTTTGCGGATCAGCCGAGTGAGTCCACTCTCTTGAAGACCATAGCTGGCCAGGAACTCCTGAGACTCTTCATCGCTCATATCCGCGAGTTCGGCCTCCACCTTGCCGCAAACGGCAGTTGCGCCCGCGTTTGTGCGCGAAGCGATTTCGATGAGATTGTATTTAGTGACAGCGTTCTCCAGGTCTGAGCCAAGCGTGGACGACTCATTGATGTTCAGAACGTAAAGAATGGGTTTCTGGCTGAGGAACATGAAGCCGCGGATGCGCTTCTCATCTTCCGCGGAAATTTCCATTTCTCGCAAAGGTAGTTCTTTTTCCAGGTGAACCTTGCAGCGCTTGAGAAGGTCAAATTCACGCTCCAGTTCCGGGGTCTTCATTTTCTTGAGATCCTTTTCCACGCGTTCCAGGCGCTTCTCCACCTGGCCCAGGTCGCTCACGATCAAATCGAAGTCCACTGTCTTTGCGTCGCGCAGGGGATTGGTGTCTCCGACGTGAGGAATGGCAGGATCATCAAAAGCGCGCAGCACGTGGGCCAGAGCATCCACGGTGCGCAGATTGGTGAGAAAGGCAGTTTCCTTGAGCGCTTCCTGGCCAATGGCTGCGACGTCCACATATTCCACCACTGCATGCGTCAGCTTTTTCGGGTTGTACTGCGTAGCAAGGCGGTCGAGGCGGTCGTCCGGGACCTTCGCCACTCCCAGATGCGCTTCACGAGGGTTGGCGTGCGCGGAAACATCCACTTTGGTGAGGATTTTGAATAAGGATGTCTTGCCTACCTGAGGCAGGCCGATGATTCCGGTTTTCATGGATAGCGATTAGCCCTTAGCCATTAGCACTTGGTGCTTTGGCGCAACCTTCGATTGTAAATTAAGAACCGTGATCTCTCGGTGCGTAGTCGTGAGCAGACGGAAGCGTGTTTGGAGAACGCAATAGCGTAAGCCGGTTGGGTATTTTCTGGCTAAAGGCTAAGAGCTCAAGGCTATCGGCTAAGCTGAGAATCGGCGCGCGGTCAAAAGCACCACGCCCAGACCGAGAATGAGCACTCCACCTTCAAGTTCGGTGGACCAGACGTGCAGATGGTTGAATTCAACCCGGCGGGCATCGGACGGGGAGACATTGTCAATCACCCCCATGCTAGCTGCGAAGAGATTGCATCCTGGGAATGACGGAGAGTTGCGAGATAAGGGTCAGGGCCAGCATGATCAGCAATAGCACATGGGTGCCGGAGAATATTCGCAGTTGCGCGTGCTTCAAGCGATTGTGCAGGAGCGAGCAGAGGAGAAATATCACTGCCGCAGTGATGCCCATCCAATGCAACCGAGTCAAGCTGGGATTCACCACGTTCCCGGCGAGTTCATTACTTGGCAAAACTGTGAAAACGGTGGGCGCAAGGACGAAAGCAAAAAAGATGATGCCGCCGATCCAGACGATCAGGCATAACAGCATCAGAGCTCGAAGCCAACTCATACAGGCACAGGAATGCCCTGGATAATATCGCGGATGATGGTCTCCGACTGTTCCGACTTCTTGAGGGTTGAGGAGTAACGCGCGTTGATGACCACGCGATGCGAGAATATCGGCACCGCCAGCGCTTTGAAATCTTCCGGCGTGCAGAACTTGCGGCCATCAAGGTATGCCATGGCCTGTGCTGCGCGATAAAGCATGATAGAGCCGCGCGGAGAAACGCCCAGCGCCAGAGATTCCGATTCACGAGTACGGTTCACGATGGCCAAAGCGTAATCAACCAGCGAATCGTCCACCTTTACCTGTGTAACCTCATCCTGCATGGCGATCACGTCTGCACCGCTGGCTGCTGGACGGACTTCGTCCAGCCGTGCTGCTCCCGCTTCAGAGCGCAGTATCTCCCGCTCATTTTCGGTATGCGGATATCCCATCCGCACCCGGACCAGGAAACGATCCAGTTGTGATTCGGGAAGAGGATAAGTGCCGTGATGTTCAACCGGATTCTGCGTGGCCAGCACAATAAAAGGTTGTGGCAGCGGATGCGAGTGGCCGTCCATGGTGACCTGGCCTTCATTCATGGCTTCCAGCAGCGCCGACTGTGTCTTGGGCGTGGTGCGGTTGATCTCATCGGCCAGAAGAATGTTGGTGAAGACGGGCCCTGCCTTGAATTCAAACTGCTGCTCCGTGGCTGAGTAGACGGAAATACCGAGGAGGTCCGAAGGCAGCATGTCACTGGTGAACTGGATGCGCTGAAAGCTGCAATCCAGGGTCCTGGCCATGGTGTGCGCCAGGGTGGTTTTGCCGACGCCGGGCACTCCTTCTATGAGCAGGTGCCCACGGGCAAGCACAGCCACCATGGCCATGCGGACAACTTCGTCATTTCCGCGGATAATCGTGCGCAAAGACTGCTCGATAGCGCCGGCGCGGAGGGCTGCTGAAGACTGGAGCTGTGTTGAAACCATGTATTGGGCTCTATTGTATCGCCCTGTGGCAAATTGCTGCCCGGGCGCCAAAAATTACCGGGTTTGTGCTTCCTTTACTATGCTTGTCATGCCCCGGCAGCTCAAGCCGGAGAAATGCTTAGGTGGTTATTAAAGTAACCTGCCCAGTCCGGCTCGGACCTGCGTAAGCCCGATCCCGTCTTTCCAAGAACGTCGACGCTTCGCCGAATTGCGCTCCTGTCTCCCGCAACTTCGCAGACGGCATGGTGCAGGCTATTCTGGCTGTACATTATTAGCCGGGAGGAGAGCATTGTGGAGATCAAGTCACTGTATCTTTTGGCGGATAGCCAGTTGTTGTTTCTTGAACAAGGGAGCAATGCTCTCACCAGCCGCCTCAAAGAGGATCTTCCTGAAAACCCTAAAGCGGCCTACATCGGCGCGTCCAATAAGGATCAGGCTGAGTTTTACGATTTATTTCTTGCCGCAATGGAACTGATTGCGGTTAAGGACTGCCGTATGATCCCCGAGCAGCTCGCAGATGCGGATCGTGCCTTTCTTGAAGAAGCCAGTCTGGTTCTTCTATCCGGGGGCGACTCAGAGCGAGGCTGGCGCGTCTTTGTGCAGAACGGGATCAAAGAGATGCTCCTGCGCAAGCGATATGACGGCAGCGTGCTGGTTGGAGTTTCCGCCGGCGCAGTCCAGTTAGCTCTGGGAGCACTCAGTGAGGAAACGCAGCCCAAAGTGATTGACATGTTCGGCTTTGCGCCCTTTTATGTAGGCGCCCATGAAGAAGATCAGGACTGGTGGAACCTGCGGGCGCTGGTAAATCTCTCGCGTAATCAGCAGCGAGGCATCGGAATTCCTGCAGGTGGCGGCGCCATCTACACGCCTGACGGCACTCTTGAGCCGGTTCGGCGTCCCTTGATCGAGTTCATGAAAGAGGATGAAGGAATTAAAGAACGCCTGCTTATCCCGGAGTAGTGGACGACTGCTGTAGCGCTTGCACAGAACTCAGGCCAAACGAAAGGGTGGCTTCCTGCCACCCTTTGTGAACTGCACAATTCAGGTTTTTATGGCTTGTCTGTGGATGTCGCGGTTGCAGCCGTCTGGGATCCACCGGCACTGGCCACAGCATCTGATGTCGTGGGCATATTCAGCAATTCTTGTTGCGAGTAGTCCGGTCCCAGTCCAAGCTTAATGATGGCACGGGAGTCGGGCGTGACTTTGCTTTGCCAGCCATTGTCACTCTGGTATTTCACCATCGCAGCCTGGGTGCGGGCATCCCATTCGCCGCTCGGATCACCGGTGAGGTAATGTTCGCGAATCAGAGCGCTCTGGATTTCCCGGGCGCGGTCGGAGGCAATTTGCTGCTGCCCGTGACGTTTCCACGACGTCTTTTTGACACGGTGGTGAGACCGGCTGTGGTGCTTGCTTGCCTTATGAGTGGTCTTCTTGGCTGCCGGCTGGGCGTATCCCAGGCTGGCACACAGGGCCAGCAATAAACTGGACAAAAACAGCTTCCTGAAGGTCAGACGCAAAAAACACCTCTAGGGTCTAAAGTGGCAGACCAACATGATGTCACGGTTTGATGCCGTGGTTCCACAACTATGTTGGCCAGCTCTGTTACTGAAGAGTGCCTGTGCAGGCGACTCCAGCTACCGGGTAAACCCCGTAGATATAGAAAGTTGCGCCGGAACAGAGTGCCAATTCCGGCGCCGGATTGCTGTTGATTCCTAGGGCAAAGTGCCGGAAAGGAGCGTGTTTCCAGACGCTCCGCGGCCTGCCCGGACAACTAAAACCACATCCTCGCCGCTCTTGAGCTGCGATGCCGCTTTGCGGAAATCTTCCTCGCTGTTGACCGGCTGCCGGTTGATTTTGAGGATGATCATCCCCGGCTGCATCTGCAAATCTTCAGCAAAGGAATCTGGCTTGACTTCGGTCACCTGCACGCCCCGATTTTTGGAGTCGAGGCCCAGGCGGTCCATAGTTTCAGTGGTCACATTCCGCACGCTCAGTCCCAGCTTATTGGGAGACCCCACGCTGCTGTCGGCGTTATCGTCATCGGAATCGCCGGAGCGGTCATCCGCCACCACTTTGGCCCTGTCGCCCACCGTCACGTTGGCCTGCTTTTGCTGGCCATTGCGCACGTACTCCAGTGCAACTTTGGTTCCGGGCTTGATGTTGGAAATGATACTTACAAGGTCATCGCCGTTCTTGATCTGCTTGCCATTAACAGCGGTGATGGTGTCTTCTGCCTGGAGGCCAGCCCTTTCCGCCCCCTGTCCGGGGGTGACGCCTGAGATGGTTACACCCTGTTTCACTCCGTAAACATGGGCCAAAGCCGGCGTTTGCGAATTGAAGGTGACGCCAATAGATCCACGCGCAACACGGTGCTCAGCGCTGGTGAGCTGGTCATAGACTACGCGGACAGTGTTGGATGGCATGGCAAACCCAACGCCCTGGTAGCCATAGGATTGGGTATAAATAGCCGTATTGATGCCAATGACCTCGCCGCGCATGTTCACCAGCGGTCCACCTGAGTTGCCGGGATTGATGGCAGCGTCCGTCTGAATGAACGACTGGAACTGGCGGGCAGGGTTGATATTGCGTCCACGCGCGGAAACGATGCCGGCTGTGACGGTATTCTCAAGGCCGAAGGGGCTTCCCATGGCCAGTACCCAGTCACCAATGCCCATGGATTCAGAGTCGCCCAGGGTGGCAGCAACCAGTTGCTTGTCCTTGGGAGGATCGATTTTGATCACGGCCAGATCGGTCTCGCGGTCAACACCCACAACTTTCGCGTCATGCTGGACGCTCTGCGGATCGTCCTTAAGGCGGACCCGAATGCGGTCTGCGCCGTCCACTACGTGGAAGTTGGTAATGATGTAGCCATTGGAATTCAGAATCACGCCTGACCCAAGTGAACGCGACCGCCCGCCGCCGGGGCCCTCGCCGAATGGGTTCTGGTCATCCTGATCTCCGCCGCCACCCTGGCCGCCTTGTCCGCCGAAGAAACGATTGAAGAAATCCTGCAGGTCGTCACCCTGGTCACCCTGACCCTGCCCGTTGCCTTGGCCATTGCCCTGGCCGCGATTATTGAAACGCCGGCGAGGCTTGGGATTTGATTCGGTATTGATATTCACTACCGCCGGTTCTACCCGCTTGGCCACCTGGCCGAAGGTGGTGCTAAGCTGTTGCGGCGTCTGCATCGGAAGCAGGCTGGCGTCGGGTGATGAATTGCCTCTTACTGCTCCGCTCCGGCTCAGCACCGTGCCAATCAGGATGCCGATGGTCAACGTCAGCAGAATGACCAGGCTGGAGGCCAGCCTCTGGGCCCTGATCCGTGCGAGCAACGCGGAAAAACGCGAGTTCATATGGGAAACAACCTCCGGACTATTGCGACCTTAAGAGATTATAGAATGGAACGCTTCCGCAAAGGCACGGGTATCCACTCTGATGGGACGCACACTTTTAGACGCCAAAACAGGGGGGTGCGTTATCCGGCAGAACTGGTCTGTTCAGAGCCGGCCGCCAGTTCCGGCTCCGGTTGAGAGACGCTTCCAAGCAGTTCAGATAGCAGAATCCCGGCCACAATCAGCAGCGCGCCCGCTCCGGCACGAATTCCCAGACGCTCCCCGGTAACCACATAAGAGGTTAGCCAGCCGAAGACGGGTTCCAGGGTAAAAATCAAGGCCGCGTGCGTTGCCGGAGTGAACTGCTGTGCCCAGGCCTGTACCGTGAAAGCAACCGCCGTCCCAAGGATTCCGGTAATCAAGATGGCAGCCAGCACGGTTTCGTTCAGGTGCAGATGCGGCTTTTCCAGAAATGGCGATGATACGGCAGTGAGCACGGCAGCCACCGCAATCTGCAGGACGGCCATCTGCTCAAAAGGAAATCTCTGCGTTGCCCGGCCAAGAAACACAATCTGGAAAGCGAAGGCCAGAGCGCAGGCAAGCGTCAGGAGGTCACCCGTATTCACATTGGCGAAGTCAGCCAATCCCTGGCGGCCTGCGGGCACAGTCATAAGAAACAGACCGATAATCGCAAGCAGAATCCCCACCGCGCGCCATGTATGGATTCGCGTCCGCCACAGTGCAACCATCACAATCGGTACCAGTACCGTGGAAACCCCGGTGAGAAAGGCCGACTTTGACGGCGTTGTCAGCACCAGCCCGGTAGCCTGGAAAGCGTACCCCAGAAAGAGAAAGACTCCCACCGTGCAGCCCATCAAAAAAGCTGGGCGTGTGAGTCTGGCAATATCTCTCCGGTAGTAAATGGCCAGGAGCACCGCTGCCAATCCAAGGCGCACGGCATTGAGCGCCAGTGGAGACGAGTCGCGAAGTGCCGCCTTGATCAGGACGAAAGTGCTGCCCCAGATAAAGGTGATCAGGACCAGCAGCAGATGAGCTTTAAGCGTGCGACGCACCTGGCTATTTTATAGCCCTCGGTTTCCGATCACCGGATCACCCGATCTCGGCGATCTCCTCCGTGGTGGGTGTTGGGTTTCCCGATCACGGCGGTCAGGTTGCGATTACGGCGATGTCGGCGATTCCTTTTGCCGGTTCTCCGATCACCCGATCCCCGATCACCCGGCAAGAACCGTGTGGCACAGCCGCCCTCGGCGGTGTTCCTGGTTTTGGTCTTTTTAGTGTTGGGTTTGCTGTTGGTTTTGATTTTGATTCTGGCTAATGGCTAAGGGCCAATGGCAGGGGCTGCCTTTGGTGGGTGCCCGCGTTCTTTATACTGAATGTCATGTCCAAAGTCCGCGTCAGCTCTTTTTCCGTATCGCTGGATGGCTACGCTGCCGGCCCGCGTCAGAGCCTGGAGAATCCTCTGGGCGAGCGTGGGCCTGAACTGTTCCAGTGGTTTTTCCCCACGCGCACCTTCAAACAGATGCAGGGCCAGGAAGGCGGCTCAACCGGCACGGACAATGAATGGGCGCAACGCGGCATGGAAAACGTGGGCGCCTGGATCCTGGGACGCAACATGTTCGGCCCGGTGCGCGGGCCATGGTCCCTGCCAGACGACCCGTGGAGAGGCTGGTGGGGCGACGAACCGCCCTATCACGTGCCGGTCTTTGTGCTCACCCATCATCCGCGCAAGCCGCTGGAGATGAAAGGCGGAACAACGTTTCACTTCGTCACCGACGGAATCCACGCCGCGCTCGAACGCGCCCGCGAAGCAGCAAAAGAGAAGGACGTGCGTATCGGCGGCGGTGTCGCCACCATCCGGCAATTCCTCGGTGCCGGTCCGGACTCAGGGGTCCCCAACGCGCGCGATGTTCGCGTGTTGGGGTTGATCGACGAGCTGCACCTCGCCATCCGTCCCGTCGTCCTGGGCTCGGGCGAGAACCTCTTCGCCGGCCTCGACCTTGCTCAGCTCGGCTACCGCTGCACCGAACACTTATCTACTGAGCTCGCGATGCATGTGCTACTCAAGAAAGACGCATCGCGTGCTTGAAGCTCTTCTCGATGGGTGAACGTTCCGTCTGTCAGCGATGGCCCTCATTGTTCATGGTGGAGAGTTGAACAGAAGCTGCATCTTGCTGCATGATTAACGCAAGGTATGAAATTCACTGGCGGTACAAGCGTACGTGCCCGCAACAAGCTAAAGGTGTAACGTTGCTGCAAGCTCTGGAAAACAACGTGGAAACTTGAAAGTGGCATCTAATGAAAAGCAACGTTGCATGCTATACTCGCCCATCGAAGGAGAGCCTTGTCGTGACGAACACGGAACTCACAATTCTACTCGAAAAGGCAAAGCGCATAACAATGTCGCCAGGGGAGCGCGAAGAGCAGCGGCGAAGCTTCGCATACGGCAATGCGAATATCGAGAATGAAGCTGTGACAAAGCATGTCATCAATGAGGTCGCGGAGAGGATGCAACGGGAACCAGATGTGGATGACCTGCTCTCAGAAGAATAACTTTCATAAGAAATAAGGCATTGACAGACACGCACGACTCTGCACCAGAACAACAAAACCGCCAAAGCAAAACGGTCAAACAGGCGAAATTCAGACCACTGAGCGAGCCGCAAAGGGCGCGTCAGGAGGCGCTAAATACTCTTCGGCAGTATGACCGAATGGTCGAGATCATTAATGAGACGCTGCGGCAACCGCAGCGTTTTCGTTTACGGCCTTCTACGATTCAGGAACTGAATCGAATATCAATAAAGAACATTGAAGCCGAACTGCCGATGGCGCGACGTGCCCATTGAAATCGAGGGAAGCAGGCATCAGCCTCCGCCAGCAGACGAGATACCAAAGCACATTGATGATTTGTGCGATTACGTTCACGAACATTGGGAGGATCGGAGCCCGTTTCACCTGGCGGCTTACGTAATGTGGCGCCTTAACTGGATTCACCCGTTTGTGGACGGAAATGGCCGTACTACTCGCGCGGTCTCCTATTACGTACTCTGCGCCAAGCTTCAATTCCACATGCCCGGCGTGACTACAGTCCCGGAGATGATTGCCCAGAACAAAAATCCTTATTACAGAGCGCTTGAAGCGGCTGACAGAGCAGAGCAAAACAGAGCCGTTGATGTCTCTGAAATGGAGCAGCTACTCAGCGACTTGCTGGCCAAGCAAATGGTTCTGGCTCTTCAGCGTGCTGAAGCTCCCAACCTGGATCAAATCGGCCGGGCGAGGAAAGAAATCGAGTCGCTGCAACGAAGTCGGCAGAAACGCTCTACAGCCGAGGCTTGGGGCTCGCGGTCCACTTTTACGGTCGGTGTCGTGTTTGGGGCCGTGGCCGTGCTTTTCTTTATGCTCCTTGTGCTGCTTAGCGTTTTCGGCCATACAGTCCCTGCAAATGCGCGATATCTGGTCGTAATTGTGTTGGCACTGTCAGGCGGACTCTCCGCTGGAGCTCTGGGAGGCAGTGCGAGCGCGCGGGGTGCGGTTCCGATCCCCGGTGTGAAAGACCATCCATTGACCGTAGCGCTGACCGGCGGCATTGCGGTGCTGATCGTGCTCTTGACTATCGGTGCACGATTCTTCACGTGAGTTCCCACCATCTGCCACATTGAGTCGCGCTGCGCGTCTGTTTTGTCGTCAGGGATGAGCAGCGAATGCGTTTGGCGCGACGGCCGCGCCGAGGCCACAGGCCTCTCGCCCATCCTGCTCAAGGACGGCTCGTCAGCAGGTTTCTCCAACTGGTATTGGAATGGCTGGAAGAGGCGCTCGCACTGCTGAGGCGGTGACTTTGCATCATAGTGAACGTCCCGTCTGTCCTCGGCGGTCATGAGGATGGAGATGCTGATTCCGCGTCGATCAGTGGAACTCAACGATCCAGACAAAATAAACAACAGCAACAATCGATTAGAACGCCGGATCACATAATCGCCCTAAGAACTACCTTCCGTTCACTCGGCGGAATAGTTGTCACATATCTGGTGGTGGATGCACACGGTAAGCCGGTGGGCGGTGTTAGCGTTCAGGAACATGTTACTGACGTGATTGCGATAAACTCCCATTCCGAGCCTACCAGGAATCCAGTTAAAGCACGAAATGGACGATTTGCTGATGAAATTAGACCGAAAAACGGTCCGGAACAGCACGGCAATGTGAGCGGCACTGGCTGCACTTCACCGCCGTCTTCAGACGCAACCGGCCAACTCCGCCGGACGCATGACTGGAGCTTCCACAACCAACAATACGGAGTTGATTTTCAGCTACGATCCTCTGGGCCACCTGAAGACTCAATGGGACTGTCCTCCCAGCGGGATTACGCGTGGCTTCTGCTACACCATGTCCGCAAATTATGACGATGCAGGAAACATCACATCGTTAACCTACCCTGATGGGCATACAGTCGCAACCAGTTACAATGCCGCGGGCAGAATGATCAATGTGAAGCTGGGGACGTTTAGTTATTACTCTGTGCCACAAACACAGCTTGCAAGCACGTGGGGCTACTGGCCCACGGGTGCCATGAATCGCGGAACTTTCGGAAATGGAGTGATTGAGACGACCGGATATAACAATCGGCTAGAGTTTAGTTCGACTTGCGAGTCGAAAGTGAACGCGACGTGCGACCCTGCCCAGGGGGCCTTTTTCGCAAAGAATTACGCCTACTACGACGGATCAGGGCACAACAACGGCAATATCCTGAGCATCACGGATACGCTGAGTGCGTCCAGAAACCAGACCTTCACTTACGATTCCCTGAATCGAATTAAGACCGGCGCGCAGGCGGATAACAGCTTCAATCTCACCTTCGGCTACGATCCTTGGGGCAACATGACGGAGTCCGGAACATCGAATTTTCCGCCCATGGGATTTGACCTTACCAACCGCGTTAAACAGTCCACCTCATGCACGCCGAACCTTGTCCCGTTCTGCTATGACGCTGCTGGCGATATGCTCATGGACAACCACAACCACGCATTCACCTATGACGGCGAGGCACGGATCGAGACCGTAGATGGAACGGCTGCGGCCTACACCTACAACGCTCTTGGCAATCGCGTCAGGAAGGACGCGGGAAGCACAAGCACGGAGTACTTCTTCTTTGCGGGAAACGTCATTGCTGAAATTAATCCCGCCACTGGCGTGTACACCGACTACATCTTTGGTTACGGAAAGCGCATTGCGAAAGATACATCCAGTAACGGTACCGCAGCACAGTACTACCATGAGGACCAGATCGGCAGCGCCCGCATGATGACCGACGCTTCCGGCGACCAAAATCATGGACTGCACGTTTAATCCATTCGGCGAGCAGGTCGTGTGTTCACCGGATAATGCATCCAATCATTACAGGTTCTCCGGCAAAGAACACGACAGCGAGTCTCAGTTGGATGACTTCGGCGCAAGCTACTTCTCCAGCAGCATGGGCCGATGGATGACGCCTGATTGGAGTGACAGGCCAACCGCCGTGCCTTATGCCAACTTCGGCGATCCCCAGTCCCTGAACCTCTATCTTTACGTCAGAAATGACCCCGTATCACGAGCCGACGGCGATGGGCACATCGACGATAACGCGGATCCCGACCATATGAACGGCAGTTGCTTGAGCAGTTTTCAATGTTACGAAAATTACCAACAACACATGAAGGATAATGAGCCTAGCGGCTGGTTCTCAGTGAATCTGGGGCCGAGCACAAGTTCAGATCCTGATGAGGAGGATGGAGATGCTGATTCCGCGTCGATCAGTGGAACTCAACGATCCAGACAAAATAAACAACAGCAACAATCGATTAGAACGCCGGATCACATAATCGCCCTAAGAACTACCTTCCGTTCACTCGGCGGAATAGTTGTCACATATCTGGTGGTGGATGCACACGGTAAGCCGGTGGGCGGTGTTAGCGTTCAGGAACATGTTACTGACGTGATTGCGATAAACTCCCATTCCGAGCCTACCAGGAATCCAGTTAAAGCACGAAATGGACGATTTGCTGATGAAATTGGACCGAAAAACGGTCCGGAATATCCGTATTCCTATTTAAAAACGGAGCAGACATTCACTGTTTACCAGGGTAGCCATGCATTTGACGTATCAACAAAGATTAATCAATACGTTGCCGTTCAGAATTGGAACGTTGCAGCTAGCGCCGTTATCGTAGTTCCATAAATCTATTCGCAAGGCCAGGTGCTGAATTGGAGGCACACGTGATCAAAGCGGCATCGTTTCTGGGAGTCTTGGTTATTTTGGGTTGCACACAGTCGAAACCACCTCAAGAGAAACCTAAAGAGATGACCGCATCGGATTTTGTCAGCCGCGTTGTAAGTACGTTGGCAGAGGGTGGTCGCTCTGGGTCCCTCATTTATGAAGGGGTTTGCACTTCTTCTGAGGCTATCGTCGACACCTTCAAAGTTGGTGCATCACAGCGCAATGCTCCAGCAGTTCGGGCTCTGCAGCAAGCGTTTGCGAACGAACCCCGATTATCCGAGAAAGAAGAAGCGTCAGGCCGAATCAGAATACTGGGAGGAAATGTTCATACCGATCTTCTGGATTTGCGGATCCCTCAGATCAGCTTCCACTCAGAAGACAATCCCAGAGATGCTGTGGCGGCGCTCGTAACGTTACCTGAAGTCAAAGCGTACATGCAGAGTCATGGCATCAAGTTCGTCAACGCGATAGGCGGCATTGCTCCGATGCCAAAAGGAGCTCACCTCAACACTATGTTAAGAAATGTTACGGTCTCCGAAGCGCTGGATCGCATAGCGCAAACTTTTCCGGGCGTCTGGATCTACAGCGAATGTGTTACCGAATCCCAACGGAGGCTCGTGGACTTCACGTTCATTGAATTTTAATGGAAAATCGGGAAAATGGGGACAGGAAGAAGGGTGGGGGCCCATCCTTTATGTTGTTTTTCTCAACCTCACCCGATCAACGTGCAAGCGGTGGAGAACAAGAAATGAAAGAAGTGACGCGAACTATTGCTGTTGTGCTAATCGTGTCCCTTGCCATTGTCACAGGGATAGCGGGCGTTCAGCACGGGCACACGAAGGTGAAGGGACAAATCATCGCTTATAGGCCCGCTGATAGGATCTTGCAAGTGGTGTCTCATGTCTTGAACAAGGAGTCTTTCTTGTTCAAGATGAGCAATTCCAAGTCAAACTCCCATGCGGTGGTAATGAAGCTCGTGTATGAGCACTTCGGGTACTCAGACCTTGGAGATGATGTGTTGAGCAAGACGCCGATTCTAGAGCTCAACATTCTCCGGGATGCGACCTGCGATGAGACGTACGGGGCTTTCGTTCAGAACGCCCCGACGCTCCGGGAGGATCAAGCGCAAAACGATCCCAGCGAGAAGATCGTCTTCATCGAACCTTTCCAGAAGATGAAGCTCTCCCCTGAACAGCCCCTGAAGTGCTACCGATTGCAGCGCGGCAATTTCCGCGTTGAGCCTTCGAAGCCGAGCCACTGAGCCGAGGTCAGACCGCCGCACTGAATACCCGCTGATTGTGTTTTACAGCCTGCCAGGACGGAGACCGAGGAGCGGATGAGGCCCAAGACAAGTACTCTGGTTCCTGTGGCCGTCCTGACAAATTTTTTCCTTTAGCCGCGCGGTTGGTTCCTGCGGATCCGGGAGAACCGCCGTGCCGATCCGCTGGCTTGTCCCTGTCCAATCCCCGACCTGCTAGCCGCCCTTCCGTCCCCGATGATGCCGCCGATCCGCGCGTCCCGATCCTACTTTTATCCTACCTGACAGTGTGGGCAGTATCGGCCCGCCAGGGTGACTTTTTCGTGTTCCCGGAGTGCGTTTTAGGGTTGGCCTTTCTTTCGCTGCCTTCGGCATCGGCAATCGTTGGACACGTCACCCCTTGGAGGGTTGCTGCGGAGTAACCGCGCGTTACCGCGCGGTAACCTGCTGAAAAGTCGAAACATCAAGGGCAAAAACACGCTCCCGGCGCGTTCTCTGGTTACTGTGCGGTAACTTGTTGAATTTAGAAGCTGGACGATGATGTGCGGCGTCTAACTAACCAGAGTAGAAGCAGGTGGTCGAGGGAGACCTGGATACGGCAAAACCCACGCAAGAATGTGGTGCGAGTCTTCGCCGCGAACCGGCAGCGGTTCGTCTCCATTGGCGTTGGCCACACGGAAGTAAGAATCCACTTCAGGTGAACGAATCATTTTCGTCAGTACCTGGTGCAACGCCAGCTTTACGCAACGGATCTCCCTGGCGGGACAGATGAAACCGGAGAACTAGCCTCCTTTCGTCGGGCTGTCGAATTCAGACAGGATGGACGTTGCAACCCAGTCTGCGGGGGCCAATCCGGGACAGGCTGCCCATCGCATGCATGCCTCCGTCCCGAACCTGATTACGCCGATATGGTTGGTCTTGTTGGCATCTCTCTGGGGATTACGTTGCACGAAGCCGAGCGATCTCCGCAGCAACTCGATATCTGCAGCTTTGCCAGTCAAGAAAAGCCAGCCGGCTCCGACACCGTGCATTGCCGCATATTGCCGAAGCCGGTCCGGAGTGTCCACCTCAGGGTCAAGCGTGATCGAATACATGTGAATACCACGGCCGATCCGGTCATGAAGAATCCGCTGCACCCTCACCAGATTGGCAGTCACCAGCGGGCAAGCGTTGGCACAACTTGTGAACATGAAGTTAATGATCACCTTCCGGTCCTTGATCAGATCGTCGTAGAACTGAACCTTCTTGCCGTGCTGGGTGATCAATTGCAGGTTTGGGAAATGCCGTTGGCGGATCAGTTCCCTTGGAGGGATGTTCTGCCATTGCCGGAGACGCGGCGCTCTGCTCTCCCGCCCCCAGGGACCCAGACCTGCGATGACAACTGCCGCTGCTCCTCCAGCCAGGAACGTTCTTCTCTTTACGTCTGCCATGATTTTTCTCCTTTCGCTATGGTTGTGTGCAGACTGCCATTTTCGGCCTACGGCGAGGTTTTGTTGTCGCCTACGTCCTGGACCTGAAACAACAGCATCATCGCGTGGTCTTCATGAAGGGTGTTATGACAATGCAGCGGGTAATCGCCACGGAAATCACGGAAGCGGAAGAACAGCTCGGCTCGTTCATCGAAATTGAGCGAGAGAACATCCTTGCGCGAGTGCTCCACTGAGGCAGATCCTCTGCTGCCTCGGCGGAGTATCTGGAATTCTTCCAGGTGAATATGAATCGGGTGCTGCCATTCACCGCCATCATTCTGCAGAATCCATCTTTCGACGCTGTTTCTCTGCACCGTGAAACGGATCTGATTGCAGCTCATGAAGCGGTCATTGACGACCCAGCCCCCATCCGACTGGTCAAATGTGAACGTCCGCGTGATGCGAGGCCTCATCGTTGGGTCCGTGAGACTGGTGCTTGGCAGGTCATAGAAATGGGGAGCGGAGCGACCCTGCCCAGGGGGCCTTCTTCGCAAAGAATTACGCCTACTACGACGGATCAGGGCACAACAACGGCAATATCCTGAGCATCACGGATACCCTGAGTGCGTCCAGAAACCAGACCTTCACTTACGATTCTCTGAATCGGATTAAGACCGGCGCTCAGGCCGATAACAGCTTCAATCTCACCTTCAGCTATGATCCTTGGAGCAATATGACGGAGTCCGGCACCTCCAATTTTCCGCCCATGGGATTTGACCTTACCAACCGCGTTAACCAGTCCACCTCATGCACGCCGAACCTTGTCCCCTTCTGCTATGACGCTGCTGGCGATATGCTGATGGACAACCACAATCACGCATTCAGCTATGACGGCGAGGCACGGATCGAGACCGTAGATGGAACGGCTGCGGCCTACACCTACAACGCTCTTGGCAATCGCGTCAGGAAGGACGCGGGAAGCACAAGCGCGGAGTACTTCTTCTTTGCGGGAAACGTCATTGCTGAACTTAATCCCGCCACTGGCGTGTACACCGACTACATCTTTGGTTACGGAAAGCGGGTTGCCAAAGATACGTCCAGTAACGGAACTGCAGCACAGTACTACCATGAGGACCAGATCGGCAGCGCCCGCGTGATGACTGATGCTTCCGGGACCAAAATCATGGACTGCACGTTTAACCCATTCGGCGAGCAGGTTGTGTGTTCACCGGATAATGCATCCAATCATTACAGGTTCTCTGGCAAGGAATATGACAGCGAGTCCCAATTGGACGACTTCGGCGCGCGCTACTACGGAGCTAGCATGGCTCGCTTTATTCAGCCTGATCCCCTGTTGAACTCGGGGCATCCGTGGAATCCACAGAGTTGGGACCGGTACACATACGCGCTCAACAACCCGCTGCGAATCCTCGACCCGACAGGGTTGTACAACCTTGAGAACTCGTGCGACTCTGGCGATAAAAAATGCAACAAGCAATTCGAACAGCACGCGAAGGATTTAAAGAAGGGCCTTTCCGACCTGCAAAAGAAGGTTGACAACATGAAACATGGTGCCGCGAAGGATCGGCTCTCAGCATCTCTGAAAGCCTTGGGCACTGAGAATGACGGCAACAATGTCAATGTCAAATTCGGCGCGGTTCAAAACGGTGCTGCTCATACTGATTTGGCACTCGACGCCAGCGGTACGAAAATAGGAAATTTTACCGTTACGTTTGATTCGAGCAAGATCGACAGCTCAAATGACTACGCTATAGATGGAGCGCACGAGGGCACCCACATTACGAACTTCAGCGATCCACGTTACGCCTCCGGTGGGCTGACTGATTTTTCGGACGAATATCGAGCTTACCAAACCTCCGCATGGGCGGCGCAAGCACTCGGAATTCCGAATCTCTCATTTAATGGAAACATGGTCTGGAACGACAGTTGGAAGGAAGCCGACCGACAAACGTTGATGGACAAAGGCATTACCAAAGAAGTGACCCACCACTATCACTATCCAGAAACGAAGCCGCACGATCCGTGGCCGGGTAAATAAGGAGATGCCGATGAAAAAGAACAACCGGCAGATATGGGCGATCGGCTTGGCTGCAGCGATGCTGTGCGCGTTAGTAGGCGCGCAGCAGATGAAGCCTGTGCTTCCGAAAATAACTTCAGCGGAGGTTCCGCTGTATCCGCCAATTGCGCGTCTGGCGAACGTTGAAGGCGTGGTTCACGTCAAAATCACGACAGACGGGAATCGAGTAACCGCCGCTCATGCTGAAGACGGACCTAAAATCCTAGTGGCTGCTGCCGAGAAGAACGTTCAAACGTGGAAGTTCGCGCCGCACCAGCCAACAACCTTCACTGTGACCTACCGCTACAAGTTGGTTGCGAAGCCGCATGCTCACGACAATAATCCGAGAGTGCTTCTCCGTCTGCCCACTGAAATCGAAATCGATACTTTACGGCGGCTTCCGATTCCCGATTCTCCAGCTGAACTTGGATACTTTAGTGCTACTTTATGCGAGTTAGTAGCGGCGGCGCACAAATATGCAGGGAGGCCGATCAAAGTGCGTGCGGTTCTAGAGAGCGGGATGGGGTTTACGGTATTTCGTGACGACGCGTGCCAGCCTCTACAAGCACCCGGGCAGCAGGTGCTCGCCATATTTAGTGAAGCCTACAACCCCGAATCTCCGCTCGCGAAAAAACTCCGAAAGTTAATCAAGACCAAGCAGCAGGCACAAGTCACAGTGCTTGGAGAGTTCAATTATGCTGGGCATACCATTGATCACCAAAACTGCTGCAGTTACAAACTAGAAGTCGAACAGGTTCTTGCCGTTGATGAACTGAAACCCAGCAGATAAGGAAGCACGCCAAACTGACATGCTGCGAGGAAGGGGAAAAGATAAAAAGCTACAGCATGAGAGCCTAGCGCCGTTATCGTAGTTCCATAAATCTATTCGCAAGGCCAGGTGCTGAATTGGAGGCACACGTGATCAAAGCGGCATCGTTTCTGGGAGTCTTGGTTATTTTGGGTTGCACACAGTCGAAACCACCTCAAGAGAAACCTAAAGAGATGACCGCGTCGGATTTTGTCAGCCGCGTTGTAAGTACGTTGGCAGAGGGTGGTCGCTCTGGGTCCCTCATTTATGAAGGGGTTTGCACTTCTTCTGAGGCTATCGTCGACACCTTCAAAGTTGGTGCATCACAGCGCAATGCTCCAGCAGTTCGGGCTCTGCAGCAAGCGTTTGCGAACGAACCCCGATTAGCCGAGAAAGAAGAAGCGTCAGGCCGAATCAGAATACTGGGAGGAAATGTTCATACCGATCTTCTGGATTTGCGGATCCCTCAGATCAGCTTCCACTCAGAAGACAATCCCAGAGATGCTGTGGCGGCGCTCGTAACGTTACCTGAAGTCAAAGCGTACATGCAGAGTCATGGCATCAAGTTCGTCAACGCGATAGGCGGCATTGCTCCGATGCCAAAAGGAGCTCACCTCAACACTATGTTAAGAAATGTTACGGTCTCCGAAGCGCTGGATCGCATAGCGCAAACTTTTCCGGGCGTCTGGATCTACAGCGAATGTGTTACCGAATCCCAACGGAGGCTCGTGGACTTCACGTTCATTGAATTTTAATGGAAAATCGGGAAAATGGGGACAGGAAGAAGGGAATGTGCCAGTGTTCAACCCCAATGATCCTAACTTCCCGCAGTGAGGCACGAGATGAAAAACGATGCGATGCGAACAACGGCTGCTCTGGTACTCGTGGTGGTAGTTTCGGGCTTTGCTGCTGACACGGAGAGTCATTCGACCAAGGTTAGATTTTGCGAGATGGTTTCAGCTCCACAGAAGTACGACAAGAAAGTCGTTGCTACTGAAGCGCTGATGTCTCCCGGCGAGCATTCGGTTATTTTTTATGATCCGGCATGCAAGCCTACAGAACAGAACAACGTGGGCACACAAATATCGTTTCCACAATCCTGGAACTCAACGAAGCTCGGCAAGAAGCTGTCGAAGTTGTTTCGGCGCGGACGTACTGCGAGAGTTCGAGCTGAGGGAATCTTTTATGGTAGTGGAGGTCCGTACGGACCGGACGTTGCTCGATTCCGCTTCCTCCCGCAGCAGCTACTCTCAGTCGAGGAAGTGAGGGCGGGCGGCGGCGAGAAATCTACCGCTACGACGCGCTGACCTGTGTGTACGACGCGCCCATCGCCGTGTACGACGTATCCGGGTACAAATTTACCGGCAAAGAACGGGGGAAACCGGGGACAGACGGGATGTTTTCTGATATTTTCATCTGGCCATGGCGCGCTTAGCTCGAGTGGTTGCGGTCGATGTTCCTCATCATGTTACGCAACGAGGCAATCGGCGGGAATACATTCTCTCGTCCAATGCCGAACGTATGGTGTATTTAGACCTGCTTTGGCAGGCTGTGCAACTCTATCCACTGTCGCTCATCGGCTATTGCCTGATGTCGAACTACGTTCATCTGATCGTGATTCCACACGAGCTGATGCGCTGGCGCTCGCCTTCAATCGGGCCCATAACCAATATGCCTCATACTGGAATGCTTCGCACGCGTCCAGCGGCCATGCGTGGCAGGGCCGCTTCTATTCCTGTCCGCTCGATCCGGTGCACCTCTGGGAAGCTCTGCGTTATGCCGAACTGAATCCGATCCGCGCGGGGTTGGTGGCAGAGCCGCAAACGTGGAGGTGGTCCAGCGCCGCAGCGCATTGGGGTATGGCAGAGCCGGATATCTGCCTTGCGATGGAGATGTGGCGGCAGCACTGGTCACCTTCCACCTGGCGCGCATTCCTGGGTGCTTGTGAATCCGAATCCGATCTTGCTGCTCTCCGCAAATGTACGTACAGCGGGCGTCCCTTTGGTTCAGACGAGTTCGTCAAAAAGTTGGAACTTGAGACAGCTCGTCCCTTGGCTCCGCGGAAAGGTGGTCGCCCCGCCAAGATCTCTGAGCGAAACCAACAATGTTTGATTTTGATCTCCCAACATGAAAGGGAACGTCCCGTCTGTCCCCGGTTTTCGGATAACGCGTCCAATCATTACAGGTTCTCCGGCAAGGAATACGACAACGAGTCTCAGTTGGACGACTTCGGCGCCCGCTACTTCTCGAGCGGCATGGGCAGGTGGATGACGCCTGATTGGAGCGCCAGGCCAACCGCCGTGCCTTATGCCAACTTCGGCGATCCCCAGTCCCTCAACCTTTATCTCTATGTTCGGAACGATCCGGTTTCATTAGCAGATGCGGATGGGCATGTCAGCCATGGAGAAGGCGGCGAGATGTGTTATTTGGGCATCCCTGGAGGATGCAATAGCGGTTCTGACAGCGAGAATCCTCAACGCGATTGGTATATTCCCAGAGGAGGACCTTGTTATGAGCATGGCGGT
Organism: Terriglobia bacterium; assembly: GCA_963758275.1. Classification (GTDB taxonomy): domain Bacteria; phylum Acidobacteriota; class Terriglobia; order Terriglobales; family Acidobacteriaceae; genus Angelobacter. The sequence goes on from CAVWUW010000015.1 coordinate 203,120, forward strand.
TGCATCATGGAGAGTCAGGCCGGTCAGTTTCCAAAGGATCCCTCTGGGCTGGGTTCAGAATGGGTACTAGATCCTAGTCATAAATATCCCGGAGGGCAACGTTTCAGAAGAGCGGACGGATGGGGGATTGATTTTCATAAAGGTAAATCCCGAAAAGGAAGACGTGCTAAAGGTGGCAAAGACCACTGGCACATCGTTGAACCCGGCGAAACAAAACAAGGAGATGAGCATTTTTCACCAGGAGACGAGATGCCGATTCCGAACAGCGCTTTCAGCTTGCCGATCCCGGATCGCCTGCAAGGTCCTTCCGATCCTGCTCCGGCCTTGCCGCCCGGCTATGTTGACCCCTGCGCAGGGTGCGACCCCGTTCCAATCGGGCCGAGACCATTCTTTGCGCCTGTACCAGGGCCGGGAACAACGGCACCATCGCCGCAAACAATACCGCTGAGGCTGCCAGATTTCGTGTTTGCCGGCTAGTTAGAGTAATGAAGTTTTCAACATGATGAAGCATTTGCGTATGATCCTTACATGACACTATCAGAAATAGACGATCAGCTGCCGAACGGATTCCATGATGCCGAAGTGGGCGAATTCGCGTGGAATTTCCTCTCTGATACAGCTTTTTTTGATGTAAGTTTCTGGATCGGGGATGAAATAAACGTAAACAAGCGGCGAAGAGGTCGGGTTGAACTGCAACAGATTCGTTTCATCTCCATCGAGCCACCAGATCCGCGCCAAAGCGATCCCAAGCCTTACCATCCTTCAAGAGGCAGTCTTCAAATTGATGGACTGCTGACGGATGAGACGAATTGCAGGAACTTTGTTCAGCATAAAACAGAGCTCTCACCTGAAACTGAGATTTTTAGTTTCTACGTAAGCAATTGGAATTCTTTCATCCATATTGCGGCTGCCGATGCGAAGCTGATTTGGGCAGAGGAATAATGCGGGTGGCGTATGAGGTGAAAAGTTTGTCCAGCAAGAGGAAAAAATATGACTCTGCTGATTTTCTTAGCGGCGCTCTTGGCTGGGCCGTCTTTTGCATATCAAAAAGAGGCGTTCTCCGCCTTGCACGGTTGAGTACGAAAACCACAACCAGATCGACTACGGCCCGCTATTCATTCAAGATGTGAAAGGAACGATTACTGACTCGCAGCACAGCGCAGTTCCGAAAGTGTGTGTGGGTATTTTCGCAGAGAAGGATCGCAAATTAATTGCTACAACGGAGAGCGACGCAGACGGCAAATTCTCGATCCAAAGTATTCCGCCAGGAAGGTATCGACTAATTGTAAAAGGCAGATCCTCTGTGTCCCGCGAATGTTCCCGTAAAAGTGGTAAAAAGCCAAAAGAAAAAGCGGATCTTGCGCGTACACATGAAGCCACGCGGACTCGACTCCTGTAGCTATGCCGATCTCGGAGCTGAATCGACTGCGAGTTCTCAGCAAGGCACCATAGGTCGACATTGACGGTGTGGACCGTTGCCACCGGCAGCGATACCGACTGCCGGAAAGTTTGTCGACGTCCAGCGAAAGTGAGCCATAGTTATGCTGCTATTTTTTGCGCTGCTGATTGGAACAGCTCCTTGGATCAATTCCATGCAGCTCCCTGATCTAAGTAGTGGTGGATTTGAGACCATGCAGGGCCGGATTGTTATGTATGACTGGGCATTGCATGAAACAACTGCAAATGATGATTTCGTCTTCAAGGTGTTAGGGCCGCATAAAGATGAAATGCACTATGTCCGGGTGATTTATGGACCATTGTCGGGCTGGGGATGCGCCTAACACATCCCGGGCGGACGCATTGGACCGATTGGCGTTTGTTGGAAAAGGCGCTGTTTGGAGTGTGACAGTGCGCGCGCCCCGCACCTCTGAGGAACGCGCCCGATGTTCGTCCCCTATCCTGAATCACAAGTACGAAGATGAAAGTGGAACAGGAGAGATACCGCGATTTGTTCACGCCCCAGGGGCTGAAAACGAGAAAATCCCGGCTGTCCAGTCCCTCCCGTGTTTTATCTTGCCCAAGGGCCGACTCAAGCAAATTGGGATCCAGCCAGATCGAAAACCGGAAAACCCAGGACAGACGGAAAAAGGGGAGCAGCCTGAGAGACTGTCGGAGATAGATACTACAAAAACCGGGTGCGCCAGCCTAAGGTCGTGCAAGAGAATCTTCCTGATGCTGGTGTACGGATTCTGGGATATTGCCTGATGAGCAATCATGTCCACCAGATCGCAGTGCCTGCGCGGGAAGACTCGTTGACCATTTTGTTCCGGCGGGTTCACGGGCGCGAGCTTGCACCGAGCATCTCCTTCGCGAGTGAGAAGTCGGAAAGAAGCATGGCAGGCGAAGATCATGACCCGGGCCTGCGAGAGCGAGAGCCTAGTGAACGTCCTTCAACTGCTCCTCATCCATCCCGAAATAGTGGCCAACTTCATGGATCACGGTCATCCGGATTTGCTCGCGGATTTCTTCCTCAGTGGAACAGACTGCTTCTATGTTCTTCTGGTAAAGCATCACGTAATCCGGGCCCGCCGGCAAATCAAAGACGCTCTTCCTGGTCATGGGGACGCCATGGAACAGCCCCAGAAGCAGCTTTCCTGAAGGCAATGGCTCAGGCGGCAGGTCCTCCACCAGAACGGCAATGTTGCTCATCCGCTTGCGGAACTCCCTGGGCAGCGAATCGAGCGCCTCTTCCACCAGCCGGACAAAGTCTTCCCGTTTCATCCTTTCATCTTCTCACCGTTTCATCTTGCGAGTTTGCGTCGGGGCGTCCAGCCTGAACTGAGCGATTCTTCTTGTACGATCCTTGCGCATGCCACGCCTCAACCAGCGGCATCGGCAAACTGAGCGGGTTAGCGTTAGTTCGCGGCCAATTTCTCTTCCCATCAACGTCTGTCAGCGTTCATCCGTGGCCCCAGTTTTTGTTTTTCTCCGTGCCTCCGCGTCTCCGTGGTGGGTTTTTTGCTTTCGATGCCGGGCGATGCCGTGCGTTATGACGCCAACCGCTTGGATATCTTCTGACGCTTGGCAAAACTTGCTTTTCGCACGGATTTCTTGATTACCATGGTTTTAAATTGTCTCCGCGAATTGGGAAAGCAAGTCGCTTCACGATATAGGTATACGTAAGCCGCCGGCGCTGATCGTTACTACCGTCATTAAAGCGCTCTCAGCTTCCATTTGTGTAAAAAGTTTTCGATTTGCTTCGCAGTGCGAACCTTCTCTGTAAGAATGTTGCTTCGTTATTCCAGGGAGTAGTAAGCAGCAAGATGTCGTCACAAATGTTTTCTCGTTCCCTCCATGATCAACTCGCCGTAGCTCTCGGTGCGGCGGAATCAGTGGCTTTTAACTGCCATTGCAGCACGAGCCTTGAACACTGCAAAAAGATGAAAACCGCAGCCGTCAGTCTGCATGAACTGATCAAATAATTTCAAAAAGGGTAAGCAAAGAACGTCCCTCCCCCCAAAGTTCTTTTCCCATGTTTTCGCACGTCATTACATTGTTATTGGTGCTGCTTCCGTCTGGTCCGCCAGGCAGCGCTCACGCAAATGCCTCTGGCAATTTGAGCGTAACGGCCATAGTGACCAGTTCTGCATCCGTAAGTTTTGATTCTCAGGGAAGACCGGTGGTGATGGTAGCGAATGCTCCCGCTGACGCGAATTCGATTGTGCAGGCTTCTACCCAGTTCGAGCGGACAAGCAGCATTCCTGAGAAGAATCCCTTCACAGCCGCCGATCGGGCTACGAGAAATAAACGCAAAGGAGTTAAACATGCTTCGGCAAGATGATCCTCCGGCTTTTTCCGCTCTCATGCTTACGCAAGTGAGTCATTCTGCCATGGTCAAGAGAATCCTGCTGTCACATGGATTCCATGTACTGCACCTGCCCAAGGCTTCTGCCGTTTCACAACTCTCCAGCCCAAGGCGGTTCGACCTGGCCGTCTATGATGAAGAGGTCCCCGGCGCACTGGAACTTGCCGGCAGCAGCCACAAATCACTGCATCGCGTGGCAATAGGCCTTCTTGCCGAAGGGCGAGGCAGCTCTGCGGGAGTGCGTCTGCATTTCGCCATGCGTAAGCCGCTGAATGATGAACTTCTGGAAAAAGCCGTGAAAGCTGCTTTTGCTCCAATCGCAGCCGATCGCAGGGCCAGCTTTCGCTACACAGCCAATATCAAGGCTGTGTCGTCCGTGTTGCACCATTTGGGAAAGTCTCGTCAACTCTACGGCGCGGCAATTGTGAACCTGAGCCTCACTGGACTGTGTATCGAAACCAATGAAATGCTTCCGCAGCACTCGAAAATTAACGTCGTGTTTCCATTGCCGCCGTCTTACGGAACTGTGCACGTCTCAGGAACAATAGTCTGGTCTCACGCTTCCGGACGCTCCGGGATCATGTTCATGAACCTTCGGCCGTCGGAGCAACGCAAACTTGAGGATTGGGCTGACAGCATGTATTCCGAAACCATGCTACTGCCACGGTGAAGAAGACGATGTTACCTCGCTTGCTTGCCACGCGTTCGTTTCTGACTGATGGCGCCGGCTTGTCCTCGGAACTGAATTTCGCGATTCCAGTTCTTCCGCGAGGTTTTGGCAGCGCTCATGACGCTAATCGCTTGGATGTCTTTTGACGCTTTGTAGAACTTGCTTTTCGCTCTGCCTTCTTGATCGCCACCGGCTTTGCCTTCGCTCTTTTGGCCGCACTTTTGCGGCTTTCGCTTGCTTTTGCGCCGACACCTTTTTTCGCCGAGGCTGATTTGTCTTCAAAAAGCCATTCCGCGCCTTTGCGCACCGGAGCTTTGCGATTGCTCTCCCATTCTGCGGATTTCTGGTCGCCGCCAATTTCCGCCAGGCTTCGCCCGGTCAGAACGGAGTAGTCCAGAGCATCAATATCAAAGCCCGGCTGCATGGCCTCATCTTTTTTCTTAATCAGCAGCCATTCCGTGCCTTTCGACCCCGGACGGCGCGAGCGCATGTGGGCCAGCACAAACTCACCATTGAGTTTCTTGCCCTGCAGGCGGAACTTGAGATCGCCTTTGCTGAGCATGGCATTCGCGTCTCCCAGAGGCTCCCAGTTCCCCACGTCCCATACCATCACGGTTCCGGCTCCGTAATTGCCTTCAGGAATCACGCCCTCGAAGTCGAAATACGATACAGGATGGTCCTCCACCTGCATCGCCAGCCGCTTGTCTGCGGAATCGAGTGACGGACCTTTAGGCACAGCCCACGACTTCAGCACTCCATCCATCTCCAGGCGGAAGTCATAATGCAGGTGCGACGCGCGGTGCTTTTGCACCACAAAGCGGCGCCCGCGCATGTGCGCCACCTTGCCTGCGGGTTCGGGAGTACTGTTAAACCGGCGTTTGGCGTTGTACTTTTCCAGAGCCATATATTCCGTTGGATGCGTAGAGCCGAGCGCCTTGTGGCCACAACTGTTTTGGGTGTGAAACAATTGGCCGGGAACAGATTACAAGGGAGCAGCAGCCATGGCGAAAGTTGCCTCTGAAAAATCCCTGAGCAGCGTGATTGAGTCGCGGCGGGCCACGCCCAGCTTTGAAGAGGTGCCCATCCATTCGGCGGACCTGGAAAAGATTATCCGAGCGGGACTGGCTGCCCCCAGCGGTTATAACCTGCAGCCGTGGCGCTTTGTGGTGGTGCGTGATCGCGACCAGAAAAAGAAGCTTCGCGCTGCCGCTTACAACCAGCCTAAAGTGGAAGAAGCCAGCGTGGTGATTGTGGCTTGCGGTGATGCCCAGGGCTGGAACAAGAACGGCGACCTGGAAGAGATGTTGCGCATAGCCAGGCAGCACGGTTTCACTGAGGAGCAGAATGAAAAAGTCCGTCAGGCCGTGACCGGCATTTTTGGCAGCCAGCCCGGAACCAGCGGCGGCATGGAGCCGACGTTTGATCTCTGGGCCAATCGCCACGTGATGATCGCGTTCACCACCATGATGTGGACAGCGGAAACGCTGGGTTATGACACTGCGCCCATGGAAGGATTTGAAGAAGACAAAGTCAAAGCGCTGTTGAAGATTCCTGACCGGGTGCGTGTGGTTGCGTTGCTGGGCATCGGGCGGCTGAAGGGTCCCGATAAGGGGTTTGCCGGACGCTTCCCCGCATCACGCCTGGTCTTTGAGCACGAATGGGACAATGCAATCGAGTTTTGATTTTTCCCGGAAGAAGCAGAAGCAGAATTGAAGGAGAGGCGATGGAATTTTCTGAGGTCAGACAGGTAAAGCTCTCGGACGCGCTCGGCGCTATTCCCACTCCCAAAGGACAGTTGTTTGCCAACCTGTTTCGGCACGGCTCCGTGGAAGTGGAAATATACGCGCCACGCGTCAATGACCTGCAGCAGCCTCATACCCGCGATGAACTCTACGTGGTGGTCTCCGGCAGCGGATGGTTTATCAACGGAGATCAACGCATGCAAATCTCAACCGGAGATCTGCTCTTTGCCGCGGCGGGCGAAGTGCACAGGTTTGCTGATTTCACTTCAGACTTTGCCGTGTGGGTGATCTTCTACGGGACTGAAGGCGGTGAGCGTGGCAAATAAGCGGCGCACGAAGAACTATCTTCCACTGCTGATCGTCGCGGTTTGTGCGCTGTTGGCTGGAAGTATTTCTTTCGCTGCTCTGGCAGAAACTGCGCAGGAGCAGAAAACGTTTTCAGCGCACGATGCCGCCGCCCTGTTGAATCAGATGAATGATGGGCTGGTAGACCGTTCTGCCGGCAAGTTTCTGGCTGCATTCGATCTGAGCAGGATGGACAATGGCCAGCTTTTCCAACAGCAGATTACATCGTTTATTGCTCACACAGATTCCATTCGCATGTATTTCAATCTCACCAGCAGCGGCATCAACGGAAACCAGGGCGTGGCCACCGTGGACGTACAGATGGAAGCCGACACCGGTAACGGAGGTGAACCGCTGCATAAGGAAGCAACATTGAACTTTGTGGCAGAGCAGACCGGTGCGAAATGGAGATTTATTGATGTCCAGCCCCGCTCCTTTTTTTCGACGTCCGCCACTTCCTCAGGGACTTCCGATCTGTCGCAATGAAACGCGAATATCCTGACCGTCCGATTGTCGGCGTGGGCGCAGTGATCCTAGATTCAGGCCGTGTTTTGCTGGTGAAGCGCGGTTCTCCACCGCTGCTGGGCCAATGGTCATTACCTGGAGGAGTGGTAGAACTTGGAGAAACCCTCCGCTCAGCCGCGGAACGCGAAGCCCGGGAAGAAACAGGCCTCATGGTGAAAGCCGGCCAGGTACTTGAGGTTCTGGACCGCATCATCCCCGGCGAGGCAGGACGCGCTCAATACCATTACGTACTCATCGATTTTTTGTGCCGGATAACCGGTGGTGAATTGCTCGCCGGCGGCGACGCTGCAGACGCCGCATGGGCGAACGAGGATGATTTGGAAAAGTTCAACCTGGAAAAACCAGCGCTACAGGTGATTCAAAAAGGACTCGCTCAAGAGCAAGCCGGCAGTCCACCACCGCGTGATGGAGGCCAGGAAGATTTCTGATGTTTTTGGTTCTCAGTGAATTGCCAGTTGAGCCAGACGCGCAGCTCTGTAAAATGAAAGTGTTTCTCTGCTGACGTGAGGTGAGGGGTGAACCCGGCAAGAGTCCTCATTACGGTGATCGGCGCAGCCATCGGCGCCTGCTTTACCATGGTTGCGATTTTGAGCATCCACGCCAGCGTGGCTCCTGTGCGCCGCTTTCACGTCTCTTCCGTTGTTGTCGCCGTAATCTCAGTGTGCCTCGCCATTCTTGCTTTCCGCGTAGCAGCCATGGAGACCGACGAAGAAGCGCTGATTTCCTCGTTGCGGCGCGGCATGTTCGGCGCCTTCCTCGCCCTGGTGGTTATCTGTATTTTTCTATTCCTGCTTGGCGACGAAACTCGCAGCGTCCTGGCTCATTCACTCAACATGCCCACCTCCAGCTTCCCAACTTCGCCCGTGCTCGTGGGTTCCGTGCTGCTTGGCTTTGGCGCTGGTTTTGTGCTGCACATGGCCAGATCCAGTGCCCACCAAAAGAGCTAGAACGGGCGCAGCCATACCCCGCAAAACTAAATTTCCTTTGTTTACAGCCGCTTACACTACTAAGCACAAAATCTTCTTGACGCTGGAATAGTGTTTTAGTTATGTATAACACTACTGCAGCAACAATCCAGCCCGTGCTGGACGCCGGCGAAGAAGCTGCCCAAAACCACAAGCAGAAGGAACTGCTGAAGGAGATGAATTTATGAAATCAACTCGCTTGTTTTTGATGGTTGTGCTGCTCTCGTTTTCCGCGCTGGCTTTTGCGCAGTCTAAAGCGATTGCTCCGCAATCTGAGGCGCAGAAGTCTTTCACCCTGCTCAAAAGCCTGGCCGGCACGTGGCAAGGCGCGGCGAGCACTGAACCCAAGATGAGCTACGAAGGCGGGCCTGTGCAGGTCACCATGCGCGTGACCTCACGCGGAAACGCCCTCGCCCACGAAATGAAGGACGCGAAAGCCCCGGACGATCCAAACCGCTTTGACCATCCGCTCACCACTTTTTACCTGGAGAACGATCGCCTGCTGCTGACGCATTACTGTGATGCCGGCAACCGGCCGCGCATGGTCGCCCGGACCTCGCCCGACGGAAAGAAAGTGGAATTCGACTTTCTTGATGTTTCCGGCAGCACGCAGCACGGACACATGCAACATGCTGTATTCACCGTCATCGATGACAACCACCATACGGAAGACTGGACTTACCTCATGCCCGGTGACAAACCCATGCACGCACATCTTGACCTGCAGCGCACGAAGTGACACGAGAGTTGTATCTTTAGTAGACAACATCTGGAAAATCCCATGGACCGTGAGTGGAATGACAATCAGCCGATTTACCGCCAACTGCGGGACCGCGTCGTGGCCATGATCCTCGACGGCGTTCTCAAGGAAGGCGATCCGCTGCCCTCGGTGCGCACGGTTGCAGCGGAATATCGGGTCAATCCGCTCACGGTCCTGAAGGGTTATCAACAACTGGTGGACGAAGGCCTCGTCGAAACCAGGCGAGGCCGCGGAATGTTCATCAATAACGGTGCGCGCACGCTTTTGTTACAAGGGGAACGGGAGAAGTTCCTTGCTGAAGATTGGCCCAGGATCCACGAAACGATTCAGCGGCTTGGCTTGAAAGCGGAAGAACTCCTGAACGGCAACGGCGCCTCGCGTGCACCTTCAAAGTCAGATACTACGCAGCAGAAACCTGCAGACTCGAGTTCCAAAGGGGAGGAGCGCTGAAGCCATGGCATGCATAGAAGCACGCGGCTTGCGCAAAACTTATGGCGCTACGGTCGCACTGGACGGCATCAACTTGCGTGTGGAAGAAGGCCGCATTGTTGGTCTCATCGGCCCCAACGGCGCCGGCAAGACCACCGCTCTCAATGCGATTCTCGGCCTGACCCCTTACCAGGGAGAGCTGCGGGTGCTGGGACGCGATCCCTGGGCGGAGCGCGACCAGCTCATGCGCGACGTTTGCTTCATCGCCGATGTTGCGGTGCTGCCGCGCTGGATCCGTGTTTCCGATGCGCTTGACTATGTCGCCGGCGTGCACCCTCGTTTTGATCGCACGAAAGCGAAAACGTTCCTGGCCAAAACTTCAATCCGGCTCACAAACAAGGTGAAGGAACTTTCCAAGGGCATGGTCACCCAACTGCACCTTGCGCTGGTCATGGCCATCGATGCCCGGTTGCTGGTTCTGGATGAACCCACACTCGGTCTTGACCTCCTCTATCGCAAGCAGTTTTATGATTCGCTGTTGACTGACTACTTTGACCGCAACCGCACCATCGTGGTCACGACTCATCAGGTGGAAGAGATCCAGAACGTGCTCACTGATCTGGTCTTCATCGACCGCGGCCGCATCGTCCTGAACGCGACGATGGAGGAAATTGAGGCGCGCTACGTGGAGTTGACGGTGCGTCCGGAGCGCCTGCCTGCAGCCCGGGCCCTCACTCCCATCTACGAGCGGGAGGCCCTGGGCGGCAACATCCTGCTGTTCGACAATGTTCAGCGCCAGCAGCTTGCTCCGCTCGGAGATGTACGTACACCCAGCATTGCCGATCTTTTTGTTGCCGTGGTCGGCAACCATGCCAGACAGGCACAAGGAGCGGGGTTATGAATACCTCTTCAAATGCAGTAACCGGCTCTCAAGCCGCACCTCAGACCGTGGCGCCTGCCGCAGTGGCCGCCACGCGACCATTCTACTGGTCGCTTCGGCGCGAGCTGTGGGAGCACCGCATCATCTATCTCACACCGCTCACTGCTGCGGTTGTTTTTCTCTTCGGTTTTCTCGTCAACATCATCAGGGTGCGGTACCAAATGCACGGGGTATGGCCTGTGGACCCGGCCAAGCGGCACGAACTTCTTGCATTTCCGTTTGCAGTTTCAGCGGGGCTCATTATGGGGACGGCTCTGATCGTCGGGCTTTATTACTCGCTGGAAGCGCTGTACGGTGAGCGCCGCGATCGCAGCATTCTCTTCTGGAAATCACTGCCCGTTTCAGATCTCACTGCTGTGCTCTCCAAGTTCATCGTGCCGCTGGCGATTATTCCTCTGCTTTCCCTGGCCGTCACCATCGTCACGCAGTTCATCATGCTGCTGCTCGGCAGCGTAGCGCTGCTGGGGAGCGGCATAAGTGTGAGCGAGATCTGGGCCCAATCATCTTTCTTCCGCTTGTCGCTGGATTTCTTCTACCACATTTTTACTGTGCACGGGCTGTGGTATGCACCCATATATGGCTGGCTATTCCTGGTTTCTGCGTGGTCGCCGCGTGCGCCACTGGTCTGGGCCCTGTTGCCGCCGTTTGTGATCTGCGGAGTTGAGAAACTTGCTTTCAATACAACGTATTTCCTGGCTTTGCTCGAATCGCGTTTTCTGGGGCTGCCGGCGCCGTCCATGCAGCATATCAGCGGAAGCATTCAGCCCATGCAGCATGCAAGCGGGGGCATGCAGATGGCGGACAAGCTTGTTCCTGTCCATTTCTTCACTGAACCAGGCCTGTGGGCCGGGCTTGCCCTGGCTGCTTTGTTTCTTGCTGCCACAGTACGGTTGCGCAGATATCGAGGCCCAATCTGATTCACAACTTCACAAACTGAGCTGACTCACAAGTGTTTTACGGCGGCGAGCCATAGCATTGGCTCGCAATAGGACCCGGCTTGTCTTTTTTTGACGGACTTTTCCCGCGTAGCAAAGGAGGAAGAAAATGTCTTATTCACCAATACTGGTTCTTCATATCTGTGCCGGAACCCTGGGTTTCCTCTCAGGTGCGGTGGCAATTTCACTTCGCAAGGGCTCCCGCCACCATGCGCTGGCTGGAGATGTATTTGTCGTCACCATGCTCACCATGGCTGCCAGCGGAGCCTACATGGCATTGATGAAATCCCAGATGGGCAACTTCCTTGGCGGCGTGTTCACGTTCTATCTGGTTGCCACTGCCTGGTGGACGGCCAGGCGCACGGAGCGAAAAACGGATTTGGCTGACTGGATCGCACTCCTTTGTGTATCGGCGGTCACCATCGGCAATCTGACCTTTGGCATTGAGGCTGTACGCAGCACGACAGGAATGAAAGGTGGATATCCCGCCCCGATTTATTTCATCGGCGGCGCCGTTGCCCTCATTGCTGCTATCGGAGATCTTCGTCTGCTGCTGGGCCGCGGCATTTCCGGCGCCCAGCGCCTTGCCCGGCATCTCTGGCGCATGTGCTATGCGCTGTTTGTCGCGTCGGGCTCCATCTTCCTGGCCCGCGCGCACCTGTTTCCCATGGTTCTGCGCAGGACTGGAATACTCATGCTGGTAAGTTTTATGCCGCTTGTCCTGATGATTTTCTGGCTGGTACGAGTACGCCGGGTCCCTATGTTCAGGAAGAAGGCAGTTCCACACGCTGCGCCATCATTTGCGCTGCACACGTGAGTGGAAGACAGCATGGAATTTCTTCACTGGTGATGCAGATCGAGAGATCTGGTCGAGACCTGCTCCTGTATCTGATTACAGCGAGGGTTTTTCCGGTGCAGCAGTGTTCTTGAGAACGCGTTCTTCCACTGCTTCAGTGATTTCACGCGCCAGCCTGGGGTCCAAGCGGCCTTCCAGCAACTTCTTTACGGCATCTTTGCTGCTTTGTTTTTCCGCCATGATGCAATTGCTAGTCGCAAATTGTTTGCCAAAACCAAAGATGTAGCACTTGCAAGCACTTAGCGAGCCTGCCGCGAGTTGACTGTGAAGTTATTCCACGATCGCGAGTGTAGGATGGTTACAGTTGCGAGTTGAACCTGAAATTCAACGGCGGTCGCGCAATTTGCTGAGCAGCCGCAGAATTTCAAAGTACATCCAGATGAGCGTCACCATGAGGGCGAACGCGCTGTACCACTCCATATATTTTGGCGCACCATAGGCAGCGCCACGCTCCACCAAATCAAAATCCAGCACCAGGTTCAGCGCCGCCACGATCACCACGAACACGCTGAATGCAATGCCAACGGTTCCTGCGCCATACACTGACGCAAACAACTGGATGTGAAAGAAGCCGAGAACCCAGGTCAGCAGATAAAACAGAGCAATGCCACCAGTCGCCGCCACCACGCCCATGCGGAATTTGTCTGAGACGCGGATCATGCCTGTGCTGTAAGCCAGCAACAGGATCAACATTGTTCCGAACGTCAGCCCAACGGCCTCAATGGCAATGCCCGGATATCTAGCTTCAAAAATTGCTGAAAGCGCGCCCAGCACCAGCCCTTCCAGCAGCGCGTACAGCGGCGCCGTGACCATGGCCCAGTGCTTTTTGAAAACTGTCACCAGCGCAACCACCAGTCCACCAATGCTGCCGCCGAGCACCAGCGGGACTACCGCCTGCGGTGAATCAGAATGCAGCGCCAGGTTCCACGCCCACGCCGCACTGGCGATGGCGCAAAGCAGCAGAATGCCTGTCTTATTCACAGCGCCTTGCACCGTCATGGTCTGGCCGAAGGCAGCGCGCTCACCGCGAAAGACCTGATCGTTCAGGGTGGGATTTGACGTTCTCATGAGTGCCATGAAGAATTCTCCGTTTGTTTAAGGGCGGTAACTCCTAGGATATCGCAATGCCATGCATTTCGTTTGAGGGCTGTCGAGAACGGCCATTTTCTTATATAACGTCAAGCGGAGAAATCATGCGTCTGACTTCTATTCGTAATTTCTATTTGGGATTGACCGTTCTCTTAATTCTGGCCGCGCTAGTGCTTCCCATCTCGACCGTTGCCGAGCAACAACCAGACGTTTCGCAGTTCTCTGCGCTCCAATGGAGGCTGATTGGGCCGTTTCGCGCCGGAAGAGTCACTGCCGTGGCCGGAGTGCCCGGTGATCCCAACACTTATTATTTCGGAACTCCAGGCGGAGGTGTCTGGAAGACCGTGGATGCGGGCCAGGTATGGAAGCCCATGTTTGATAAAGTCCATATCGCTTCCATCGGCGCAGTGGCGGTTGCGCCATCTAATCCTCATGTAATTTACGTGGGAACGGGCGAGCAAACCCGCGGCAACGGTCTTTATCGCTCTAACGACAGCGGCGCGACGTGGGCCCACGCCGGGCTGGAAGATGTGCTCTTCATTCAGTCGGTAATCGTCGACCCACATGATCCCAACGTTGTTGTGGTGGCCGGAAATTCCGTAGGCATGGGAATTTTGTGGCTGCCGCTGCCACGCTGGGCCAAAAGCGCCAATCGTGGAATCTTCAAGACGACTGACGGCGGCAAAACCTGGAAGAAAGTATTTACTGATGAACAATCGCTCGGCATCGTGGACATGTGTTCCGATCCCGGCGACGCGCGCAAGCTTTATGCCGTGGTTTACCGTCCTCCAACCGGTTCGGGAGCGGCGCGGGTAGAGGCAACATCAGAAATCGCCAGGTCAACTGACGAAGGCTCTACCTGGCAGCACCTGCACACAAAAGGACTGCCGGAAAAAGCGCGCAAGCGGATGGGCATTGCTGTTGCGCCGGGCAATGGCGGCCGCCGCTTATATGCCATCCTTGACCAGGGATTTTTCCGCTCTGATGATGGCGGGGCCACCTGGCAACAAAGCACGAAAGATCCGCGTGTACTCGGCAGCGAATACTTCAGCCGTGTTTTTGCCGATCCCAATCATCCAGATGTGCTCTATGTAGCGCAGACTTCGCTCTATCGTTCGACTGACGGCGGAAAGACGTTTGAAGCCTATGTTGGCGCTCCGAGTGGTGATGACTTCCACGTCCTCTGGATTGATCCGCGAAATTCTTCCCGCATGCTTCTGGGAGTTGATCAGGGCGCCATTATCAGCGTGAACGGCGGCAAGAGCTGGAGCTCCTGGTACAACCAGCCGACCGGGCAGTTTTACCACGTGTCCACCGACAATCTATTCCCTTATCGCGTTTACGGGGCGCAGCAGGACAGCGGCACCGCAGGTGTTCTCAGCCGCAGCGACTTCGGCGAGATTCTTCCGCAGGACTGGCACTCGGTCGGCGGTTTTGAATACGCATACATCACTCCTGACCCCCTTCATCCGGATATGATTTACAGCGGAGGCTGGTACGGCTCAGTCGTTCGCTTTGACAAGAGCACCGGCCAGGTGGCAACCGTGTTTGAAGACGGCAAGAAGTACCGCAGTTCGCAAATGCCTCCACTGGTGTTTTCTCCGCAACATCCTGCGCTGCTTTATCTGGGCACGCAGTTTGTGATGAAGACAGCGGATGGAGGAGCCAGTTGGCAGGAGATGAGCCCTGACCTCACGGGTTATGTCGAGCCGCAGGAGAAAGAAGGAAAAGCCGAACCGGGACGTCCCAGGCCTCCGGCCCTTAGCGCTCTCGCGCCGTCCACAATAGATGGAAGGGAAATCTGGGCGGGAACCAGCAACCGGCTCGTATATGTCACTCGCGATGGAGGAGCCCACTGGGACAACGTCTCTCCCGCGGGATTGCTGGAGCCAATGCAGATCCTTTATGTTGAAGCATCCCACCAAGATCCCGCAACCGCATACCTGACCATTGGCGGCACGCGCGAATCCACGCCGCCTCTTGTTCTTCGGACCCGTGATTACGGAAAGACGTGGCAGAAGATAGTTGCCGGGTTTCCGGCGAATGAAATGGTCCGCGTGGTGCGCGAAGATCCCAAACGCAAGGGTCTGCTTTACGCTGGAACAGATACCGGCGTCTTTATTTCACTGGATGATGGTGACCACTGGCAGGCGTTTTCGCAAAACCTTCCGCCAACTCCCGTTACCGATCTCCAGGTTCATGACGATGACCTCACGATCTCCACTTTTGGCCGCGGCTTGTGGATCATGGACAACATCACTCCATTGCGCCAGGTCAGTGCCGATGTGACGAACTCAGAGGCCCATTTGTTTTCGCCTCAGGCCGGAATGCGCGTGCGCTGGGACAACTATCAGGACACGCCTTATCCAATCGAAACTCCAGCGGGCCAGAACCCGCCGGATGGAGCCCTGATTGATTACTTCCTGGGCAAGTCCCCAAGTGGTGATCTGACGCTGACCATTCTGGATGAGAAGGGAACTGAGGTGGCCAGCTTCTCCAGCCATCCCAAACCTGTTGAATATCTTCCCGCCAATGCCCCCAGCTACTGGTTTGCGCCGCAGACAGCGCTGACCAGCAACGCAGGAATGAATCGCTTTGTCTGGAACCTGCGATATCCCGCTCCGGCTTCGCTGCCCTACAGCTACTACGGTGAGCTGCTCCAGTACAGCGAGTACACGCTGGCAGACCACGCAGTTCCGGGCCTCACTCCCCGTGAGCAGCCGCGCGGACCGCTGGTGGCGCCCGGCAACTACATTGTGGAACTGAAATACGGAGGCAGAACGGTACGCGAGCCACTTACGGTAAAGCTGGACCCGCGGGTCCAAGCATCACAGGCGGACCTGCTGGCCCAGCGCGACCTGGCTCTTGAAATCGTCCGTGGAATGAAGGCGAGCTTCGATGCTTATCAGCAGATGGCAACCGCGCAGAAGGAGCTTACAGGCCGGCAAAAATCCCTGCAGGACGCTGGCGCCAAGAAGGCGGCCGCAGACTTGGGCCACCAAATTGACGCTCTGGAAAGCGGGACCAAGGCCGACCCCGGGGTTGGTCCCGTGAACCGGGATCTGGGACGTCTGATCTTTAGCGTGGAAAACGCTGACATGCGTCCGGCAGAGCCGGTGCGTGTGGCGGTGGAACAAACCTGCCAGGCGCTGGAAACAAAATTAGCGGCATGGAAGCAGGTGAATGAGCAGGAGATTCAGGCATTCAACCAGACGCTAACGAAGGCAAAACTTTCTCCGCTGCAAACGGCGACGTTTACCGTTACTGGATGCAAGCAGTGACGAGTTGCAGGAGCCTTTTATGCCCACCGTCAATGTGAATGGTGTCGAGCTGTTCTATAAGGAGTCCGGCAGCGGACCTGAAACCATTGTCTTCTCTCACGGCCTGCTGATGGACCACACCATGTTCGAGCATCAGCGCTCTGCCTTCGAAGGTGATTATCGAGTCATTGTCTACGATCATCGCGGGCAGGGCCAATCCAGTGTTCCTGGTTCCGGTTATGACATGGATACCGTGGCTGAAGACGCGGCTGCTCTCATCAAGTCACTCAATGCCTCGCCGTGCCATTTTGCCGGTCTCTCGATGGGCGGCTTCGTGGGCATGCGGCTGGCGGCTCGCCACCCCGAACTGATTCGCACGCTTACGCTGATGAATACCGGGTCGCAAAGGGAGTCAACCTACAACCGCTTGCGATATGGATTTCTGGCGCAACTGGTCAAAGTTCTGGGCACTTCGCCGTTCGCCGGCATCGCCGTCCAAGAGTTATTTGGCAGGACCACTCGCACCAGCATTGATCCGGCAAAAAAGAAGATGTTGGAAGAGTGGACCGCCAAACTACGCTCGCGGCCAAAGAATACCGCCCGTGCCCTGACAGGCGTGATGAACCGGCGTGATTTTAGCGCGCAGGAACTGGCCGCAATACGCTGTCCGACTTTAATCATTACCGGCGAGGATGACGCAGCGCAGGTCCCGGCCAATTCGGAGAAGTTGGCTGCCTCCATTCCAAACGCAAAGCTGGTTCGCATATCAGGGGCCGGCCATAGCAGTTCTCTGGAGGAACCGGAGGCGGTCACCAGCGCGATGAGGGAGTTCATTGAAGGCAGGCCGCGCGCCGCCGATCATCGCTGATTCTCCGCACCGTAAATTGTTTTCCTTGCTATAATCCGCCGCTATGAACCCAACAACCCCTCAACGCCTGCTTTCGCTGTTCATGATTGCTGTTTTCTTCGGTTCACAAGTGTGGGCCACCTGCGGGGGCGGCGGTGGCGGAGGAATGGGGGGAATGTCCGGAGGGGGCGGCTCCAGCCAGATTTTCTATGTGCCGTGGAAGATGGTTGCTGCGGATGACGCCGCGCTCAAGGAAGGCCTCGCAGTTTATTGGTTTCCCGCCAACAATGACGAACTGAAACGCTCCAGCCTGCTCGAGTCGCGCACACTGCAGCTTTATTCTCAGCAATGCGTAAATATGCGCCTGGCCGACGCGGGCACCTCATGGGGAAAGAAATTCTCTGTTACCGCAGTGCCCGTGGCGTTAATTGCTGAACCGGATGGAACGGTGATCAGCCGGCTTGAAAACACCAACGGCAAGCTCAAAGTGGGTGATCTGGAAAAGCTGGTGGATGGCGTGATGAAGAAGCGTGAATCCGCCATCAAGGAAAAGATGGAGAGCGCCAAGAGCAAAGCCAAATCTGGCGATGCTCAGGGAGCAATTGCCGAGTATCGCGCCGTTTACGATCAGAAATGCATGTTCCCCAATAAAGCGAAAGACGCCCGCAAAGAACTCAAAAAACTTGGTATTGAAGTGGCCGAGGTTCCGGCTGCGCCAAACTTTGATCCCGGCGTAGCAGCTCAAATTGAAAAGACCATGCGCGAGGGTCTGAAAGCGGAAAATGCAGCCAATTACGTGGAAGCAGAGAAGCTTTACGCGGCTGCGCACAAGATGGACCTTGCAGATCCCACGCCGCTGCGCTTTCTTGGTGAACTTTATCGTCATCATATCGGCGACTGGGACAAGGCTGCCCAGACTTTCCATTCCATTCTGGATATGCCGGCTGATCCCATGTCGCGAGCCGTCGCCTTGCATGGGTTGGGCAAGATGACCATCCACAATGGTGAATTCAAGAAGGGGCTCGCCCTGATGGAAGCTTCCGTGCGCGAATTCCCGCTTGCACTGGCTTATCGCAATCTGGCGGTCTACTGGAACAGCGAAGGTGATCAGGCCAAGGCAGAGGCGTACACCAGGGAAGCATTCAAGCTCGATCCGGATGATCCCTACAACCAGGTCTTCGCGGCCGTTTTCACTGCTGCTGCCGGCCACACTGATGAGGCGCTCAAGATTGCCCAAAAATATGAAAGCCTGCTGCCTGCGTCCTACAACCTTGCAGCCATCTACGCGCAGTCCGGACAGAAGCAGAAAGCGCTGGATCTGCTCAAGCGTCACTTCTTCCAATATGAACGTTATCAGGCTGTGCGCAGCAAAGAGATGATGGAAGCACGCGTGGATGCGGTGTTCGCGTCGCTGATCAATGACCGGCAATTCATGGCGCTAACCAGCGGAGCTGATGGGAGGTTGCCAATTCCCATGCGGTCAGCTTCTGGTTCAGGGCAACGCTAAAACCTGAAGGATACAGGGCACAAAGAACCATGCAGAGGCCAGATAATGGCTTATTTCATGTTCCTTTGTGCTCGTTGTGTTCAATGATGTTGTCTGATTAGTAAATCTAATATCCCTCTAATGTTGGCGTAAGGATGGGCCGCCATACTCCCTTGCCATGGCCGGTTCTTATAAGCATCGGCCAAATTCAGTCGAGAGGCAGTCGGGGAGGAAAGATGTTTGAAGGCATTATGCAGCCCATGCATTTATTGGTGATTTTGATTATCGCCCTGTTATTTTTTGGTCCGTCCAAGCTGGCTGGTTTGGGCAAGGGATTGGGCGACGGAATTCGGCAGTTCAAAGATGCTCTGAAAGAAGAAGCGCCGGGCAGCGAAGCGAAGTAGCAGAAACAGTTTTAATTTCCTCCCCTGGGTTCATCTGACCCAACCACCACCTTGAGATTGGTCCCCGAATTCACCTTCGGGGGCCGTCCGAGGGTCCTGCCGACTCTCCTGTGAATCATTGACCGCCCGCTGCGAAGCCGTCCGGTGGTTCCTTGATTACAACCACCTCTTTTCCCATCCTCCGGCCGACTTCCGCGAGGGCCGCAAGGGTTTCATCGTCCGTTTCCTGGCCGCGGACCATTTCCAGTCTTTTCAGCTTATGCACGGGATGGATAAAGCGGACTCCGAGGATCCTGGGTGCTCGATAGGTCACCGAGGCAATTTCCGTCACACTGAGGGAGGAGGTGTTGGTGGCCAGAATGGTGTGGGGCTTGCAGATCTTGTCCAGCAGAGTGAAGACCTCAATTTTTGATTCCCACTCGTCGGGCACTGCTTCAATCACCAGGTCGGCTTCACGCGCTGCCTGTTCCACGCTGGACGCGTATTCCACACAGCCATGGCTGCGTCAGCATCGTGCCGGGAGATCTCACCCGCTGCAATGGATCCTTCCAAACTGGCTCTTATTTCGCTTTCGGCGCGGCGTAGACTGGCGGGAAGAATATCTTCGAGAATAGTGCGATAGCCGCTGAGGGCGGCCAGGTAAGCGATGCCGCGGCCTGTGATGCCGGCCCCGATCACCGCCACGGTGCGGATTTCAGCCATGCATCAGCTTTTCTCGAGGCCGTCTACCATTTTGGTGTAATTGGGATCGGCTTTGCGCATGTATTCGGCGAGGCGCTTCTTTTCGTCCTCATTCATGGTTGTAATACCGGCCTGAATGCGGCGCAGGGTGGCGGCAATGTCATCAACATAGTTCATCATCCGGATCAGTTCACCAGTTACAGGCATGTAATGCTTGCTCCTCTAGAGAATCCATTATTGTCTGATGTTACCGGCGGTTTAGTAAAGCACGGCGCGCCGGTAAATTTTGGCATCTAAGTTCAATGGAGTGTTCTGCCCGGCTCCTCGCCCCTGCATGAGATCAAATCCAACAGTACTGATTGCGGAATCAAGTGGCATCTCAGAGTGTCTTGACCGTTTGGCGGCGCAAAAGCGCAGCGTGCGCCCTCTTTCCACTTACCGTCTGCAATTCAATGCGGGATTTAAATTCAACGACGCGCAACAGCTTGCCGGGTATCTGCACGCGTTGGGAGTATCTCACGTTTATTCTTCACCCGTACTCAAGGCGCGGCCCGGCAGCCTGCACGGGTATGACATTACGGATCACAACCTGCTGAATCCTGAAGTGGGAAATTATGAAGACCTGGAGGCACTGGTCCGCGAGCTGAAAAACTACGGCATGGGGCAAGTGCTGGACATCGTCCCCAACCACATGGGCATTGGTCAGGGTGAGAACCCGTGGTGGCGGGATGTGCTGGCCAATGGACGCACTTCAGAGTTTGCGGAATTTTTTGATATAGATTGGGAGCCGATCAAACAGGAGCTCAAAGACAAGCTCCTTATCCCAATCCTGGGCGACCAGTATGGCGCAGAACTGGAACGCGGGCGCATCAAGCTTGTTTTTGACCAGGCGGGATTTCACATCGAGTACTTTGACAAGCTTCTGCCTCTTGATCCGCAGACCATTCCGCTCATTTTTGAGCCCGTGAGCGACGAGATCACTGATCAGGAACTGCGGAACGTATTGGCCGGATTGCGTGGTCTGCCCTGCCAAAATACGAAAGATGGCGAACTGGTTCGCCAGCGCAGACGGTCCATTCCTCCGCTCACGGAAGCTCTGCTCCGGCTTATTCAGGAATCGAGCGAGGCGCGCGAAGTTGCAGAGAAGGCTTTGCAGCTTTACAACGGGAAGCCGGGCGATCCGCGCAGCTTTGATTATCTGCACCGGTTGCTGGAACATCAGGTGTATCGCCTGGCGCACTGGCGCGTCTCCGGGGAAGAAATCAACTACCGCCGTTTCTTTGACATCAATGATCTGATTGGGCTGCGCATGGAAAATCCGCGCGTGTTTGCCGCTACACACCAATTGTTGCGGCAGTTGCTGGCGGAAGACCTTATTCAGGGCATACGCATCGATCATTGCGACGGCCTGTTGAACCCGCGACAGTACCTGGTGAGAGTGCAGATGCTCTTTGCCGCCAGTCAATGCTCAGGCGTTACTCCACGTCCGCCGCTTGCGGAAAACGGCATTGAGCTGGAAGTGCAGCAGGTGTTCGGACAACATGAGTGGATGAAAGACCGCGCTCCTCTCTATAGTGTAGTCGAAAAAATTCTCGAGCCGGGTGAGGACCTGCCTTGCGAATGGCCGGTGGACGGGACGTCAGGCTACGAATTCACCACTTTGGTGAACGGCATTTTTATTGACCGCCGCAACGAGCGCCCTTTTACCAACCTGTACCACCGCTTCACCGGCACAGCCCAGGACGTAGACACGCTGATTTATAACTCCAAGAAACTGATCATGCACGCGTCACTGGCCAGTGAGGTCAACGTGCTGGCACACATGCTGGATGAGCTTTCCGTCTCTGACCGTTACGCGCGAGATTTTACCCGCAAGGCGCTGCGTGATGTGATTCGGGAGACGATTGCCTGCTTCCCGGTTTATCGCACGTACATTGACGAGCGCGGGGAGATTACTGAACGTGACCAGGCATATATCCATGAGGCCATTGTCCGCGCCAAGCGCCGCAATCCCGACAAAGCTCCTGCGAGCTTTGATTTCCTGCGCGACATCCTGCTGCTGCGGCAACGCGATGAACCTGAGCTCTACCGCAAGAAGCTTTATTTCACCCTGAAATTCCAGCAGCTGACCGGTCCGGTGATGGCCAAGGGCCTGGAAGATACCACCTGCTATGTCTATAACCGCTTCATCGCGGTGAACGAGGTGGGCGGTTCTCCAAAACAGTTTGGCAACACGGTCCAGGAATTTCACGAGGGGAACCGCAAACGCGCCGAGCACTGGCCGTTTTCCATGCTTGCCACTTCCACGCATGACAGTAAACGCAGTGAAGATGTTCGCGCGCGCCTGGACGTAATTTCAGAGATGCCCAAAACCTGGGGCGCGCAGGTGTTCAAGTGGCGCAAAACCAATCGCACACGCAAGCGCCTGCTGGCTGACGGCCGCAAAGTACCGGATGCCAATGAGGAATATTTTCTCTACCAGACGCTGGTGGGTTCATGGCCCTTTGACTTCGTCGCGGGCAACGGCTCAGGCCAGGAGTACGTCGACAGAATCAAAGATTACATGACCAAGGCTGTCCATGAAGCCAAGGTCAATTTGAGCTGGATCAATGATGATCCCCAGTACGGGGAAGCGCTGCAGAACTTCGTGCAAAAGATTCTTACTCCCGGCAGCGCCGGCCGGCCGAATGTGTTTCTGGAACAGATACAGGCTTATACCCGGATTATCTCGTTTTTTGGCGTAATCAATTCGCTGGCCCAGCGACTGCTGATGATCACATCCCCGGGCAATCCTGATATCTACCAGGGAATGGAACTCTGGGGATTCAATCTTGTTGATCCGGACAACCGGCGTCCCGTGGACTACTCCGTACGCCAGCAACTCCTGGCAGACCTTGACCGTCGCGCAGAATCCGGCGACCTGATTTCTCTCTGTGCCGATTTGCTCCAGCATTATGAGGACGGCAGAATCAAACTCTGGACGACGATGCAGGCAATGCGCCTGCGACGCGATCGTCGAGAGTTATTCCACTCTGGAAATTACGCTCCTCTCTACGCAAGCGGCCCCAGTCGCGATCATGTTGCAGGATTTGCCCGGGAGCACCATTCTGAGGTGGCCATCATTGCCGCGCCGCGGCTAAGTTACACCCTGGCGGGAGGTTCAATGCAGGCGCCACTGGGCGACGTCTGGAGCACCACCGAGTTGCCGGCGCCCTCGCGCGCGTCAGAGTTTATGGAGAACGTTTTCACCGGAGAGAAAATCAGAGTCACACCGGGCAGGACGCTGTTATGCCGCGAACTCTTCGCGCATTTCCCGGTCGCGCTGCTGATCAACGGCTGACATGCTCGGCCCACGATCACTCACTGTGGAAAGCGCCGCGATTTTATCCGCGAGTTCACCGGTAAGGGCGCCGGGAGAGAAACGCCAGCCCCAGTTGCCATCACTGCGCGAAGGCGTGTTCATGCGGGCATCACTGTTAAGCCCCAGATAATCCTGCAAAGGAACAATCGCCAGGGCAGACACAGATCCGAAGGCACCGCGGATGAAGGCCCAGTGCATGCCGTCCTCTGCCGGGCCGAAATATTCCCTGGCGTGCTGCTTTTCTTCACGGGTTGCGCAGTTCCACCATCCTGGCGTCGTGTCGTTATCATGCGTCCCGGTATAAACCACGCACTGCGGAATGTATTTGTGAGGCAGGTAGATGTGAGCGCCGGGATCGCCAAACCCAAACTGCAGCACCTTCATTCCGGGAATGCCCAGGCGATCACGTAAGGCGTGCACTTCAGGCGTGATCAGTCCCAGATCTTCGGCAATGAATGGCAAGTCGCCGAGCCGTTCTTTCAGCACACGGAACAGGTCGTCTCCCGGTCCCTTCACCCAACGCCCGTGGACGGCGGTTGGCTCGGAAGCCGGAATCTCCCAGTAGCTTTCAAAGCCGCGGAAATGATCCAGGCGCACGATGTCACAGGTTTCCAGCGCCCAGGACATGCGATGCACCCACCAGTCATAGTTCTTGGCCTTGCATGCATCCCAGCGATACAGCGGGTTACCCCAGCGCTGCCCGGTCTTACTGAATGCGTCCGGAGGAACGCCCGCCACAACCGTAGGCTGCAGACTTTCATCGAGATGAAAGATGTCCGGGTTGCGCCAGACGTCAGCGCTGTCATAGTTGACGAAAATGGCCACGTCACCCACAATCTTGATCCCGCGCTGGTGACAATAGCGCCGCAGTGAGCGCCATTGCTCAAAAAAGGCGAACTGGATGGCACGCTCCACCTCCAGCTCACGGGCATACTTAAGACCGAACTCATGCAGAGCTGCGGGTTCGCGCCGAGCCAGTCCGGCTTCCCAGGAACTCCACGTAGCCCCCGCATGTATATGGCGCATTACGTCAAAAAGGACAAAATCTTCCAGCCACCACGCCTGGTCGCGTTTGAAATCCTCAAAG
Organism: Terriglobia bacterium; assembly: GCA_963758275.1. Classification (GTDB taxonomy): domain Bacteria; phylum Acidobacteriota; class Terriglobia; order Terriglobales; family Acidobacteriaceae; genus Angelobacter. Next base: position 227,307 of record CAVWUW010000015.1, read on the forward strand.
CGGCGGCGGTCACCATTGTGTTTTTCCAGAAAATTCTGGGCGGCTTCCCGCAGGAGCGGCATTTTGAAGGCAAGCACCTCTTCAAAATTGACACGACTGGAAAATGCAGGCGGTTTTTTGAGACGGTCTTTGCCGATCCAGCCCCGCTCAGCCAGGCGCTCAAGGCTGATCAGCAGGGGATTTCCGGCGAAAGCGGAAATGGCGGAATAAGGAGAATTGCCCATTCCCGGAGGTGAAAGAGGCAGCATTTGCCACAGCCCGATTCTGCTTCGCGCGAGAAAATCAGCGAAGGCGTAAGCCTCCGGGCCAAGGTCGCCGATACCTCCGGCGGACGGAAGGGAAGTGAGGTGCAGCAGGGTTCCAGCGCATCTTTCAGAGAGCATACTTTTTCTATGATGCGTTCTAGCTGCGTGTTTTCGTCAGCGCACTCATCTCCGCGTTGTTGATTTTCAGTTTTCCTTCTTTTTTGAGCCGGGTGTCCAGGCCATCCATGAACAGGCCCAGCGTTTGCTGACGCTTCTGCTGTGCCAGCTGCTCTGCCAGTTGGTCACGCTGGCTGGCAAACCCAGCATCCGTATTGGAAGGCTCCTGACGATCCACTACCTGCAGCACCCCTTCTTTATCGCCAAGGTTGAGGGGGCCGCTGATCTCTCCCGGCTTCATGGTGAAAGCTACGCTGGCCGGGCCCGCCATGGAACCGAAATCAGGAACCTGGGACGTGCGGGTCACCAGATCACTGGTCTTCACCGTCGCGCCCTGCTCCTTGGCAGCTTTTGCCAGATCATGCAGCACGTGGGCGCGGTCCGCCAGTTCCTTGATCTTCTTCTGCAAGACGTCCGTGGCCCGCTCATTGGTGAAATCGGCGGCTACTTTGCCCTTGACCTCATCCAACGTCGGTGTAGATGGAGGAATGATCTTGGTCACCTGAAACATCACATAGCTCTGTGGAGCGCGCGCGATCTGTGGGGCAGAATTCGCCTGAGTGGCAAAGATCAGGCCCATCACGTCCGGAGCGGGGCCCACACCTGGCAGAACGTCAGAACGCGAGATGGGATTGCTCTGAACCACCGGGACGCCGAATTTAGCTGCGGCCTTATCCAAGCCCTGTTTCTCTCCGATCTCCTGCGCGGCGGTGGAGTCATTGTTAACCTGCTGGCTGGCCTGTTGTGCCTTGAGCAGCTGCTCAATCTGGCCCTTGACCTCGGAAAGCGGTTTTACGTGCGCGGTTTCTTTTTCTTCCGTCTGGATAATGTGGAAGCCGTAAGACGTCTGCACTAAATCACTGATTTGTCCCGGATTCTGCGAGAACGCAGTTTTTTCGAACTCCGGAACTGTCTGGCCCTTAGTGATCCAGCCCAGTTCACCGCCTTTGTTTCCGGTATTGCCCGGGTCCTGCGAATACTTGTTGGCGAGTTCAGCGAAATTTCCGCCGGCGCGAACCTGTTTCAGGACGTCCTGGGCTTTGGCGCGGGCCGCATCGAGTGCCTTCTGGTCCACCTTGCCGTCGGGGCCGGGCTTGGGAGCTTCAATGAGGATATGGCGCACCCGAACGCGGTCAGGAGTGCGGTATTGCTCCTGATTTTGGGCGTAATAGCGCGCAACCTGATCGGGAGTTACAGTAATTTTCTTCTCTGCGTCACTGTCATTCAGGACGAAGTAACGCACCTGCCGTTTTTCAGGAATCGAATTCTGGTAACGGGCTTTATTGGCTTCAAAAAAGGCCTTCAGCTCTGCGTCCGTTGGCTTGAGTTGTTTGGCAAGCGCAGCCCGGTCCAGCACAGCATATTGGATCTTAACCTTGGTATTTTTGTCCTTGTAGGCTTTCTCAATTTCAGCCGGACTGACTGAGACGCTGGCGGTAACCATCTCATAAAGCTTCTGGGTCAGGATGCCTTCACGCATCTGCGACTCAAACTCCGCGGGGGTCATGTTGGCGTTGCGCAGCAGTTCCTCGTATTTTTCCTGGCCAATCCAGACTCCGCCGGGGAAGAAGTTCTCCTTGCCGGGGCCGTTGCGCAGCTCGTCGCGCATCTCTTCATCAGAGACGGAGAGGCCCAGCCGGCGCGCTTCATAGATGGCTTCTTTCTGCTGAATCAACTGCCGGGCTACCTGCGGAATGAGAAAAGAGCGGTAGAACCCCTCCATATCGGGCGAGATCTGCCTGCCTTGCATCTGCCGCTGCACCGCTTTCTGAACGTCTGTAGTGACAATGTCATTACCTGCCACCGAAGCCACTACACCGCTGCGTGTGGCTTCCGTGCCGGTCATGAAGCCGGGGATCAGATAGGTGACCATGCTGGCGGAGAGAAGAAGCAGCAAGCCGCCGAGGATATATTTCGCGGCTTTATTGCCGCTTTGGAGAAAATGGATCATGGGATGGAAAGCTCTCCAGAAAAATTTCGAGGATCTACCTATTATATAGGCAGCAGGGCTGCTGTGCAGGTACGGTGAACACCTGAAGGGTCACCAGAGGGTGACTGCCCGAAATGCCGGAATTGGCAAAGATGGCCGAAATTGCAGCCTTTTGACCCGGGCCAGGATCGACGAAAATATCGAAAATGAGAGCAGTTTATTCGGTTCTCAAGGCCCTCATGGGATCAATACCTGCAGCTTTTCTTGCCGGCATCACGCTTGCCAGCAGAGCACTGAATCCCAGCACAGCAATGGCCACGGCCAGGATCAGCGGGGCAAAGCTGCTCACGCCAAAGAGCTGGCTGGTGAGGAGCTTGCCCGCCAGGAAGACCAGCGGAATTCCAATGAGCAGACCAATACCCACCTGAGAGAATGCTCCGCGCAATACCAGGCGCACTATGTTCAGCCGGTCTGCGCCAAGCGCCATCCTGATTCCGATCTCCCCGGTACGGCGCGTCACCTGATAGGCCATCAGCCCGTACAGCCCGATTGAGGCCAGCAGCAATGCCAGAATTCCGAAGGCGGCGCTGAGCCGGGATATGAGCGTGTTCTCGCTGTAGCGAATGTCAATCTGCTCGTCAAAGCTGAGCATGGTGAGTGGAGCGAGGTTGGGATCAATCCCCGCCAGAGTCTGCCTGACCAGCGATTCAAAGTTGCGCGGATCACCCTGGACGTGCAGTTCCATGGTTCCCATATACATGGAGGAGGTTTCCACCATGTTGTCCACCGCGTCCGCATATTGGATGGTCTGGCTCAAGGGAACAAAGAACATCACCCGCGCAGGGCGAGAAGCGTTCTGATATTTGGCATCCCTGGCCACGCCGACAATTTCATAATCGCCGGCGTGGCTCGGTTCATCCTTCCCAAAGTGCTGACCGATAGGGTTGGCGCCCCCGGGAAAGAATTTTTTCACGAATGCTTCAGTCACCACCGCGACACGCTGAGAAGTTGCCGTGTCACTCTCGCGGAAGCCGCGTCCCTGCAAAATGGGCGTCCCAATGGTTTCAAAATAGTGCGCGCTCACACGGTCCCAGGACGAGCCGTTGTCTTTGCGCGGGCTTTGTCCAGCAATGTAGACACTTTCACCCCAGTTATTGCCCTGTTGCGCGGTGTAGAGTGACAGACTTTCATTGATTACGCCGGGCAGATGGCTGAAGCGGTCTTCCATCTGCTGGTAAAGACCCCTCAGCCGGTCCTGGGTATAGCCGGCGCTCTGGGGGCTGAACTGCGCCAGCAGCCTGCCTTCCCGCTCAAAACCAAACTGCTGGCCCTGCAGATTGCGCAGGCTTTGAGCCAGTTGTCCAGCAATGGTGAGCAGCACCAACGATAGGGCAGCTTGCAGAATGACCAGTGATTTCTGCCCGAATGCTCCCGGATCGCGAGTGCTGCGTCCAATGCCGCGCAGGGCTTCTGCCGGGTCAGACCGCGCCGCGAGCCAGGCCGGCGCGACCCCGAAGATGATTCCGGTTAGCAACGCAACGCTAAAGGTGAATGCAAGCACGGGCAGCGACGGCGCAGGCGATACCGGAACAAAATGCGATCCGCGGAACGCGAGCGCTACCATGCTGCGTGTGGCGTAAAAAGCAAGCAAGACGCCCGCAGCTCCGCCCATGACCGAAAGCAGAATGCTCTCAGTCAGCACGGCGCGGATAATGCGCGTGCGGCTTGCGCCAATGGCGAGCTGCAATGAGGTACGCACACGCGTGGCGGCTCCACGCGCCAGCAGGAGGTTAGCCACGTTCGCACAGACAATCAGCAGGATGACTGCCGCAGCCACGAGAGAAAAATAAAGGCCGCTTTTCGCGTCTTCCATTGAGTTCACACCTGCCGCGCCGGCTGTGACACGAACCACCTGGTCGTTAATCTTGGTCTTATCCTCGTAGGTGCTGACGTTGGTGGGGTCTGAAAGGAACTGCTTCAACTCTTCTGTCATGTGGGCGGAGACTTGCGCCGGATTGGCGCCCGGGCGCAAACGACCGATGAGATAAAGCCAGGCTGTGGCCGGTAAATGCAGCAGGGAATTTTCACGGGTCATGGTGGGTTCGATGGTGATGGGCATCCAGAAATCCGGCGGGTCGCTCTCCAGCCGGTCGCCATAGAAGCCGGGAGGAGCAACTCCCACCAGCGTCATGGGAATTCCATTGATGGTTAGATTGCTGCCCACCATCGTGTTGTCCAGTCCATATTTCTCTTTCCATGCACGATAGCTCATTACGGCTACGGGAGGAGCGCCGGGGCGGTCATCCTCGGGCGAAATCAGTCTTCCCGCAGCGGCGCGCAGTTGCAAGACAGAAAAGTAATTGCCGGAGACGAGTTCGCCGGAGAATGTCTGCGCAACGCTTCCTCCCTGCCGCCGCACGCTGAGGTCAGGCCGGTTCGTCTGTGAGGCCGCTAACTGCTCGTACTCAGGGGTGTGATCGCGGAGGTACTCGTAAAGCGGATAAGAAAACATCGTCCAGTCTTTTTGCAGGTCACCCTCAACGCAGCAGTTGTATTTATCGCCCACGCGATAAAGGCCGCCGGGGTTGCCGACCGGCAGCGCATTCAGCAGCACCTGATGCACCAGGGTGAAGACAGCTGTATTGGCGCCGATTCCCAGCGCCAGTGTCAGCACAGCCGTGATGGTGAATGCCGGCGCATTGCGCAACTGCCGCATCGCATAGCGGATGTCCTGGAACAATGTGAACATAGCTTCTCCCCGGGCTTGTATTGGTATTCAGACGCGCAAAACCGCAGGCCGTGAGCAGGCACACAACGGCGAGTGGTACAGGTATGAATACGGAGCGTAAGGGTGTGAGGTTTCAGGATTTTGTGCAAATTTTCTGAACAGCAGGATGAGTTTTTGCCGGAAAGTAAGATTTGTTTTGCATCAGGCGAGAGAGTCTGGGTAGAAATTCCCTGACTCCGCGTGGCAGAAGAAACTTAATCGGGATCCTTCGACTCCTCCTCGGTCGCGGCGCTCCCTCCGAGTCACGGGAATTTCAGGTAACACCACCCATCACACACCCCTGACGCCGACGGTGAACTAAAAAATGAACCGCGCGCCGGTTGGCAATACGGAACCCGCCGCCGTTCTACCCTGGTGAAATTGCGTGGCTGGCAAAGCAGCGACGATTATCTGTGGACCAGTGCAAGCAACTGGTGCTGCTGCTGCTTTTTCAGAGACGCGGCCAGGACAACTGACCGGCTGCCTCTGTTTGGCTGACGTGCATTGGATAACAGTCCGATGCCAGCCGACTCTCCAACTGGCGGATGGAGTCCTGCGCCCGACGAATCAGTGGAGCAAGGTTCCGTTTCAGCTGCTCCAACTCGCGATAACGGAGCAGGTATTCGTCAATAAAGACCGATGCAAACTCACCTTCACCACCGGCCCCATCCGCGAACCTGCGTACCGCCTCCAACCCTGAGGCACGTTGATTGATCTGCCACTGATATCCTTACAGTTCGGATTGCAACTCCGCGATCGTGCTGTTCAACGATCGATCTTGTGTGCTGATCTGTGATGTTGCCTGGTTCTGCGCGCCATCTGAAAAACGGTGGGGTGCAACTTCAAACTGTGCCACAGCAGGCACGCTAAGTCCCAGGCCCATGACAGCTACGATCACGCCCGCCAGGACGGTGTTCAGCTTCGAGATAAATTTTCTTCCCTCCCGGGGGGATTCCATTACTTCCTATAGCGGCAGCTCGCAGGCAATTCCGCTACGGACGCGCAATCGCACGCGCTTTGTTCTCCGCCGGGCGCGTTCATCCGCCGATCTTTGGCCGCCGGTAACATCGGTCTGGACGGAACGGCGAGTCCTGAATTGCAAAGCGCTGCCGGGCGCGGTGCAGCAACACGCGCAGATGCGCTCTGCTTATCTCCAGCCGGCGGCAAAGCAGATGGCGTTCTTCTTCATGCAGGAAAACTGCTTCCAGCAATTGGCGATCGAACGGGGAGAGCTCTTCCAGAATTCTCTTCACGCGCTCGCGTGCCTCTCTGGCCTCAGCCAGGGCATGAGGATTGCGGAACGGTTCCGGGCCGCTCTCGTCCACTTCCTCAAGAGGCACAAAGCGGCGCTCCGCCCGCCAGATTTCGAGGGCCACATTTCTGCATACGGCGTGAACAAAGGCGCCGAACCTTTCCGGATGGCGCACGCCACCTTGTGAGCGCACGGCAGCCACCACACGTATAAAGGTTTCCTGCATGGCTTCCTCAATCAATTCGGGAGCACGAAGATACTTGCGCAGCTTTCTGCGGATGAGCGGCGTGAAGTAATCGAAGAAATGCTGCTCGGTTTCGGCTTCTCCCCGGCGAAGCGCGGCGAGATAACTGGCGTCAAAGTTCAACAGCTCGAGCGCTGGCGCAGCAGCCATAAATCACTCCTTTTTCACACGCTGTCTTTGCCGCCGGCAGGAACGACTGGCTGCGACAAAACTTGAACGAATAAGGCGTCTACTTATATAAGCGTTGAAAAAGGTGAAATCCGCCAAGGATACCGAAAAAATGTTTGCTGTTCCGCTAGCGCCCAAGTCGGGAGCACGGCGGCTGTTTCCACAAGCCCAAATGTCTTAGGTCTGAATGAATCTTGAACTTAAACCAGAAACAATCTAAGAGGGCTCTAATCTAGAATGGCAAATTGATATTCCTTGCAGTCCTAAGAGACCAACATATAATTGTGGCCATTTTCATCAACCCAAGGATAACCTTAGTGGCCAAAGATGATGGGGTAATTACAATCCTGCTTCGCCGCTGGGCAGCGGGGGACCGCGAAGTTGAGCAGGAGATATTTGCGCGATTGCTGGGGGATCTCAAATTGATAGCCGGTAGATGCCTGCGCCGTGAACGTGGCAACTATTCGCTGGGCAGGACTGAGTTGGTTCATGAGTTATATATCAAGCTGGCACAAGGCAAAAAAATTGAGTTTGCAGACCGTAACCATTTCTTTGCTATCTGCACTATGAAGATTAAGTGGCTTCTGATCGACAAAGCCCGAGAGCATAGGATCGAGTTCGTCGCCATGGAAGGGCTGCCGGAAGGATTATTTGGATACAGCAGCAAGTTTGATTTGATGGTGGCCATTAATACCCTGCTGGATGAACTGGACAAGCTATCTGTCAAACGATCTTGCGTCGTGGCACTGAGGTCATATCTTGGGTGCACCAACAAAGAAACTGCCAAGCTGCTTGGCATAACTGAAGAGATTGTGGAACACGAATATCACAAGGGAAAAAGGTGGCTTTTTGAAAGGCTGGGAGAAGACCCTCCATGTCTGGGAATAGGGACCACGCCGCACAAGTAGTGACGCTGTTCGCAGAGACGATGCGTCACCAACCATCGGAAAGGAAGAGTTTCGTCCGGGAAAAATGTGGGGCGGATGACGATCTATTTCGTGAACTTTCCGAGATGCTCCAATGGGAAGAGCGCATGGGCGGTTTTCTACGCGATCCCATTATCAAACATATTAATTTTGATGCACTAGAGCCGGCCTTTCAGCCCGGGCAGAGCGTGGCGTATGGTCGATTCCGCATCGTGCGATTCGTTGCTGCGGGCGGCATGGGCATAGTCTACGAAGCAGTTGATACAAAGCACAACGATAAACGCATCGCCATCAAGTGTCCAAAGCCTGGGTTTGGCCGTCTGCTCACGCCTGAACTGTCAGGGGCCCTTAGAATCCGGCACCACAACATCTGCCTGGTCAATGATACCCATACAGAAAAAACAGAGTCCGGAGAGTTTGATTTCCTCACGATGGAATTCCTGGATGGTGAGACGCTTTCTGAACACCTTAAAAGACAGGGAAAACTGGAATTAAAGGAAGCGCTCGAGATTGCCCGGCAGTTGTGCGCTGGGGTGGCAGCAGCCCACGGCAGCGGCATTTTGCACAAAGACCTCAAATCCTCGAATGTAATCCTTACGCACAACAGGGATGGAAGGTTGAGAGTGGTCATCACGGATTTTGGTCTGGCCACAGAAGCTCATCTGGAATCCGAACTTGAGGGTGGTACGCCGGACTACATGGCTCCGGAACTTTTGAATGGCGCTCCAGCGACGAAGCAGTCAGATATATTTGCTCTGGGCGTCATTTTCTACGAAATGGTGACTGGACAATCACCGTTTGAATCTGATTCGAAACAAAATTCTTCAAAATCAGGCTCTCTGGCAATTCCTTCCAGAATACGCACGTCCGGTTTGTGGCCCAAAGTCAACGATTCGCGCTTTCTTGTAAGCCCGTCAGGGAGAGTCCGCAATTTGCCTCGCCGCTGGAACCGTACCATTCTTCGCTGTCTTGAACCCGATCCCAAACAGCGCTTTGAAAGCGCTGATTCCCTGCTTGCGGCGCTTGAAGGCGAGCCCTTGCCCGTGACCTATGAACTGAAGCGGGCTGGCAGGACTCTTCGGCGCTCGCGCGAAACTCAGGCCATTCTTTTATTGACACTGATTGTGGCGGTTTCATGGTGGTTTTACCGCTATTACATACAGATGCCGCAAATCCCGGCTGGCACAAAGGTGCTGGTAGCCAGCGTGGCAAGCAGCGAGCCTGAGCTGTCAGGAATTACGGTTGCGCTGAAGGGAGAGTTGCAGCAGTCTGCTTATTTTGAAGTAGAGGCGGATGACGGGGTGAACAAGGTTTTGAAGCAGATGGAGAAGCCGGCCAATACGGTTGTGAACAGCCGCACAGCACGTGAGATCGCTCTGCGCTGCGGTGCTGCGCTTGTTATTTTCGGTGTACTGAGCCGGACACCGCAGGACTACGTGCTGGCCATGAACGTGGAGCGGGCCAAATCCACACCTTTGCTGCCAGCGGCCACCTGGTCCAGAAAGCTTTCACGCTCGCGACCAGAAGGAGCTTCTCACGCAAGTACATAGTGCCGCGCTATGGATTCGCCGCGTGGCAGGTGAAAGTGAGGCGGAGATCGCACAGCAGGACCGTCCCGTAGAAGATACAACCACCAGTTCCTGGCAGGCCTTGCAATTGTTGGAGCAAGCCAATCAGAAGCACGCGACGGGTGATGATAATGCCGCTCTGCTTCTGCTGGATGAAGCGATCCAGGCAGATCCCCAGTTTGCCATGGCTCACATGCGAAAGGCTGACATTCTGATCTCACAAAATCGATCTTCCGAAGGCTACCGGGAATGGGAGCAAGCAATCAAGATCACGGGCAAAACTGAGCTTACAAGCAGAGAAAACTTTCGCATCAAGGGGCAATACTATGACGATACCGGCGATTTTCAATCAGCCGAGAAGATTTTTCACCAGTATGTGCTCCACTATCCCAACGACTTTCTGGCGTGGTTCTACTGGGGCAATACTCTCAAGGAGCTCAACCGCAGGCAGGAAGCATTGCTGGCCTTCAAAAAGGCCGCCGATATGGAGCCTGGCTCAAGCAGTGCATATTTTCAGCTTGCCCTGGAGTACCTTGCTCTCGGAGATCGCACCAGCGCTGAAGCCAACATTCAAAAAGTAGCAATGAGCAGCCCGCCGGAGTGGGCCACGTGGTTTTCAGCATACCTCGCCCTTTCAGACGGCAAGCCCTCCTTGGCCATTGACCGAGCATTGCAGCTGAGAGCTTCTCCGGCATTGGAGTGGCAGAGCCAGGGCTATCTCTTGCAGGCCAATGTTCTCGCGGAAATGGGAAAAAGGCAGGATGCAATTGCTGTTCTACGTGAGGGGGTTGAATTTGACCGTCAGCGTGGAAGGACCTCAGACCAGGCTGAGTTATTGGTGCTCCTTGCTTATCTACTGCATAAAGCAGGCGACACACTGAAAGCCAGCGAATCGGCTTCAGTTGCCATCGAACTGGATCAGAGTCCAGGCATTTTGCTGCAAGCCGGTGTTGTGCTCGCACGTGTCGGCGAGATTGAAGCTGCTAATCGAGTTCTGGCTCGGCTCCAGAATCAGGGGCATTGGCCGTACGCGCAGTTGGCTTCCAATCTGCTCGCAGGTGAGATCGAACAGGCCCATGGTAGCGCTTCCAAGGCATTGATGTATTTCCGTACCTCTAGCAGGCTGGAGATCCCCTGGAACGGCAGGGAATGGCTCGCACGCAACCTGATCGCAGCAAACATGAAAACACAAGCTAAGCAGGTTGTCAGCGATCTTCTTGCCGTGCCGATCCCGCAGATTTACTACCTGCAACCGTGGCCGGGAATATGGGCCGATTCTTTTGCAGAATTTACTGCCGCAATGGACTTTCCCGGCGATCAGTTTTGTATCTATGGATCGCGTTACCTCGCTCTTCGTGACAACGCCGATCCTGAACTGAGGGCTTCAGAAGTTTCCAGAATTCGGACTCATTTTGAACGGTTGTGCCACTGAACTGAAGGAGAAGAACATGAAAAATAATTCCCCAGGACTATCAATCAGCCCGGCGGAGGTTCACGAGAACCGCTTCCTGCTGTACGGCATCACGTTTCTGCTAAGTACGCCCAGCGACTTTGCAGACATCGTAGAGCAGAAAACGGACCTGGATATGTGGTTGAAGAACGCCGGCGTAGACCCAGACCAGGCGTACAGCAGAAGACGAAATATTTGTGCCGAGTACGTGAACCAGGTAACGCAGCATCCTACGGCATACGCTCTCATGAACCAGATGCATTGCGCCTTGAGGACTATGCGCCTCGATGTCGCGGCGATGTACGTCGGCAAGGATTGCCCAACCGCGATCGATTCGGCGGCGATATTCGGGGCGATGGTCCAGCTCGGCCAGCCCAGTGCTCCGCAAGCCCCTACCAATGGAGCGAACTGAATAGCAAGAGGAGAATATTTATGGCAACCGCCCCCAAACCATACGTAGAAGACTTAGCTCTCGAAATCAAGCAGTATCTCGCGAAAAAAGATATGCGTACGCACCACGGACTCTGGCACTACGTCCGGGTGGCATGGCCCGTAATTACGCCTGCGAGGCAAGTGGAACTGGAAAAAGCCGGCTTCAGGCCTCCGCGGCTGCGCGAGCAATTTCTTTCTGGCATCGATTTCCTGGCCATGCATCGGAAGATGCTCAAGGAAATCCATAAGCAATTCCCCAAAGCCTCCATCCCCCCCGGCTGGAATCCAATTCCATTCAATTCACATGATCCGGATTGGCCCATGCCTCTTACGTACAACCAGATCCCCGAGCCTGCATGGAAAGAACCGGCCGCAACAAAGCACTTCGAGCAGGAGTCACATCATTTCCCGCCACTCAAGCCGAAAGGAGATGAAATATCCTCTCTTGCGCAAACAAAGTACCGGAACATGAGCCTGGACTACCTTGGCCGCCGCATCGAGAACGGCATTCACGACTGGATGCACATTCACTGGTCGGCCGAGCCGTGGTTCAAAGCAGAAAAGGGACAGCACATCGACGATGTCCGGAACGACTGGCTCGCCAGTCCTTACGCCAGCCATGTGAATGTCCGTTTCTGGAAGATTCACGGCTGGATCAATGACCGCGTGAACGACTGGGCTTGCGCTAACGGGGTTCATCACGTCGATGCTCTGCTTCAAGACGCGTTTACCGGACCCGATATGTCAGGGGACCAAATGTCCGGCATGAAGATGACACATATGCTCGAGATGACACCTGAAGAACTCCGCGATTGCGAAAGCGTATTTGTTTTATCCAGGAACTCGGTATCCGGATAGGTGGTTGTCGTACAAAGGGCACGTTTTTCCGGACGTGCCTGTGCCAAACAAAACTGGCCGCGCGCAGCGGCCAGGCATTCCAGTTCGGCTATGAGAGTTTTTACTGCTCTGCGCCCACGGTTTTTTCCGGTGTCTCAGTGGAAGCTGTGGCGCGGAAGAAATTGTGGTCGTAGAGCGAGCGGTAGAACCGGCCGGTGATCTCTGCGGCTTTGGGGCCGAACGTGGGACGCCCACCCTGCAAAAAGACCACGGTCACTATGTGTCCGTATTCGGTTTTTGCGTAAGAGGCGAACCAGCCGAAGCGCGTCCCGTCCTTGGAGCAGGTGCCGGTCTTGCCCAGAATCTGCTCTTCGCTAAAGTTCAGGCGCAACCTGCGTGCAGTGCCGTATTCGACTGCGCCCATCATGCCATCCTGCATTTCCGGAATCACGTCCGCGATATCGAGTTCCCGCTTAATCTTTGGCTGGAACTCCTGGACTTCCTCCGGCGATGTCGGATGCTGCAGGTAATAGAGCGTGCCACCGTTGGCTACGGCGGAAACCAGCGCGCCCAGTTGCAGTGGCGTCATGGAGATGCTCTCACCGAACGAGCACATTTTGCCGACGCCGCCCAGTTTTGCCGGCAGCTCAGTCGTTGGAAAAACACCCAGGTGCTCGCCCGGGATGTGATATCCGGCCAGTTCGCCCAGCCCGAACTGGTGAGCGTAATAGCTTACCTTCTCGAAGCCCAGTTTGCGTCCTACAGCTTCAAAGTACGCGTTATTGGAGTGGGCCAGCGCCTGCGTCAGGTTCATCCGCGAACGGCCGCCCAGACTGACCGGAGTCTCGCTGGAGATGACGCCTTCACTCAGGGCTGCCAGCGCCACAGCAACTTTAATGGTCGAGCACGGCTGCGCTCCACCTGAGAGCGCGAGCCCCTGGTTCACCATGGCCAGGATACGTCCGTCAGTGGGATCAATGGCCACCATGGTGCCATTCATGTTGCCCAGCGCGTCCAGAGCTGCCTGGCGAACCATGGCATCTTCACCAGCCGTGTTGTCCCCGTTGGTGATGTCCGTTGCGTAAGAACTGGTATAGAAGTGCTCAACGTAGCGGTGGTGACGAACATGGCGAACTCGGCGCGTTCGCGGGCTGCGCATGCTCACCTGCTTCACGCTGGCTCGCGCCGAACGCTTGTGGGTTCGCACAGCCCGTTTGTGGGTCTTCCTGTGTTTGTGGGTGCTGTGAGAAACCGTGCCATCTTTCTTTGTCCGGGCGGTCGTGCTGGACGCAGCAAAGCCGGGGACTGAGATGAGGGCGACGATAAGGGCCGTAACTGCCAAAATGAAAAGTCGGAGCCGAGACATCATAGGGTCACTCGTACCTTAAAATTCTTAGGGAGAGCCGTTAACTGGAATAAACCGGAAGTTCAGCAAAGATTTCCGGGACTGTTCTGGTTATCAAGCCGATTACCTCATCCTACGTGAGCTGTTCGTAACCCGACAATCCCCAATTCACCTGAATCCGGAGTAAGTATTTCGTTTCATTCCCTTTCTGCCCGTCAGAAAGGAAGGATGCTGCAGCTCCGGCAGGGTTTGTACACCGGAGCTGCAGCAATTTCTGCGCTAATCACCTTTGAAAGCGAAAACGGGAACTTAGGTCTTTTATTTACAACCCTGAACCACGGCCTATGTTCTTCTGCTTAACTCGCGATTAATTTTCTTAACGCGGGTCAGTTGATTTCGCCACGCTTACGGATAAACGCGGGCACATCCAGATCGTCTCTTTCCACGCTGGTCCGGATTGCTTCGGTCACCGTGGCCAGGCTTGGTGTTTCGCGTAGGGGAGCAGCCATCACACGGGTCGGCATGCCGTTCCCGTTTCCGCTGTGCACGCTGCCGCCATTCACAGCCCGTGTTTCAGGCTGAGCTGCCGGTTGCTGCTGCACTTGGTATGTATTGGCCGTTCTCGCCGAAGCGATAGCGTGCTGGGCGGTTGTAACACCGCGCTGGCTGCGTGCCTGGAAGTCGCTCTTGAAGCCGGTGGCGATGACCGTGATCTTGACCTCGTCCTTCATTTTCTCGTCCAGCACTGCGCCAAAGATGATGTTGGCATCTTCATGAGCGGCAGACTGAATAATGGTAGACGCTTCATTTACTTCCGCCAGCTTCAGGGAGCTTGAGCCGGTGATGTTGATCAGGATGCCGCGAGCGCCATCAATCGCGCCTTCCTCAAGCAGCGGGGAAGAGATGGCTGCCTGCGCCGCCTCGGTTGCCCGGCGTTCGCCTTTGGCAACGGCAGTACCCATCACGGCATGTCCCATGCCCTGCATGATGGTTTTCACATCAGCAAAATCGCGGTTGATGATGCCCGGGATGGTGATGATGTCAGAAATGCCCTGGACCGCCTGCCGCAGGATGTCGTCAGCTACGCGGAACGACTCAAAAAACCCTGCATTCTGCGCCACTGCCAGCAGCCGCTCGTTGGGGATGACGATCATGGTATCCACGCTGTCCACCAGTTCCGCCATTCCACGTTCGGCCTGGTTCATGCGCCGCTTGCCTTCAAAAGCGAACGGCTTGGTCACGACCGCGACGGTTAGAGCGCCCATCTCGCTGGCAAGAGAGGCGATGATCGGCGCTGCGCCTGTGCCCGTGCCGCCGCCGAGTCCAGCGGTGACAAACACCATGTCCGCGCCTTCCAGGGCTTCAATGATCTTGTCGGCGTCTTCCAGTGCGCCGCGACGGCCAACTTCAGGGTTCGCGCCTGCTCCCAGGCCTGTGGTGAGTTTGGTGCCAAGCTGAATCTTCACCGGCGCGCGCGACATTTGCAGCGCCTGCAAATCAGTATTGGCGACAACAAATTCCACGCCTTCCATGCCGGAGCAGATCATGCGGTTCACCGCGTTGCCGCCACCGCCGCCCACGCCAATCACTTTAATCTTGGCGTTATTGCGCGGGTCTTCATTGAAGCTGATCCGGATCTCACCGTCCGGCTGCGTCTTCTTTTTTTCATCATTCATGCATCACACTCCTGATCCTAATTCCCGGACCGTCACCTGGTCCGGCCAGTTACGTCTTCAATTCCGGAAGCCTGCTGCGACCTCCGGCCCGCGTTTATTTTTTACGCACCCAGTTTGGCCAGCAGGGTGCGCACCTTCGCGCCAAAACCTTGTTCCTGGATCATTTTTGCTGCCGTGGTGCGATGCGCATACATCGCCAGGCCAATCACCGTGGAAAACTCCGGCTCTGCCAGCTGTGGCGGCATGCTGGAGATGGGCTGCGGTGAGGCCAAACGCACCGGCTTGTCCAGGACTTTTTCAAACACTTCAGATAAACCATCCAGTCGCGATCCGCCGCCCGTGAGCACAATGCCGGCGTTGCAGATTTCCAGCACGCCTGCCTGGCGCAGGTGGTCGCGCATCAGCTCGCATAGCTCGTCGGCGCGAGGCTCCAGGATTTCTGCCATGAAGCGCCGCGGCATCAGGCGGGAAGGGCGATCGCCCACGGCCGGCACTTCAATCTCATCGCCTTCAGGAACTTTGCCGCTGATGGTATGACCGAAACTCTTCTTAATGCTCTCGGCAGATGCCAGCGGGGTCCGCAGTCCAACGGCCACGTCGTTGGTGAAGTGATCGCCTCCCACTGGGATCACGCCCGTGTGCGCCACCATGCCGTCGCAATAGACGATCAAATCGGTTGAGCCTGCGCCAATGTCCGCCAGGCACACGCCCAGTTCCTTTTCGTCGGCGCGCAGGACCGCGTCAGCGGACATCAGGGCTTCATAGACCACGTTGTCCACATGCAAGCCAGCGCGGTTCACGGCCGTCACAACATTCTGTGTGGCGCTGGCTGAAGCTGTGACCATGTGCAGGTTCACTTCAAGGCGACGGCCCATCATGCCTGCGGGGTCCCGGAGACTTCCCTGATCGTCAAGGATGAACTCCTGCGGCAGCAGGTGCAGGATCTCGCGATCCGCCGGAAGAATCACGGAACGCGCTTTTTCTACTGCGGTCCGGATGTCTTCCCGCTTAACGTCCCGCGGGCGGTTGCCCAGCGTGATGCCCCCGCGGCTGGTTACGCCTTTAATGTGTGAGCCACCCACGGAAACCATGGCGCTCTCCACGGTGCATTCGGCCAGCCGTTCAGCTTCTTCCACTGCTTTCTGCACGCTGAGCACGGCCTTATCCAGTTCAACAATGATGCCTTTGCGCGAGCCGCGGCTCTCCACCACGGCATGTCCGCGATATCGCAGGCCCGAATCCGTGGCCTGGCAGATCAATGCCACGGTTTTGGCGCTTCCCACGTCCAGCACCGTGATCAAGTTACGGTTGTCATTGTTCTGGCCATTCCCATTTCCGTTGCCGTTTTTTGCCGCACTGCTCATGAAGAAAGCTCCTAGCTGCTAGCTCTTAGCCTCTGGCTCTTGGCCATTGGCTTGCCCATCCACTGCTGCTCTTCCGACGCCGTTACTTCTTTTTCCATGTTCTCTTTTTCGCGTGGGCCTTGCTTTGTTTCCAGCCAGCAGGTTTCACAATCGGCTTTGGGGCTGAATGCTGAGTGCTGACTGCTGATTGCTTCGCATCACCTGCCGATTGCTCCTGCTTATCTGGATTCACAATGATCTGCCCGTCATAGCGCAGGTCCACCGATTGCAGGTTTTGAAACTGTTGCCGCCATTCGCCGACGTGCGCCAGATACAGCTTGTAACGATCCAGAAAATTCGACGATCCCAGATGGATCAGCAGAGCTCCGCCACCTTCATCGGCCATCACCTTCACGTCTTCCGGATCAGACAAGTCCACTTCACTGAGCTGCCGCGTGTACTGTGCGCCATCTTTTCCGCCGGAATCGAGTTCCTCGGCCATGCGGTTGTAGATCTTCATGGCTGCGGCGCGCGAGGAGAGCGGCTCGGTATCGCTGATGCCGTGGATCACCGGAAACGAATACTTGGTGCGCCGGTCGGCGGGCATGCCCATGATTACGCCATTGGCGTCAATGAGGCTCACACGGGGACCAATCTGCACAAACGCTACCGGCGTGCGCTCCTGGATATCCACGGCGATGCGGTTTGGCAATACGCGCATGACAGTGGCTGATTCCACCCAGGGAATTTTCTCCAACTGGCGCTGGCGCTCATCGAGCGGTACAAAGAAGATGTTGCGGCCAATGTCGGCTCCGGCAATCTCCATCACATGCGCGCGCGAGGCATTGTGCACGCCGCTGATTTCCACGTTGTCACTGGAATTAATGCGGAAGCGCCACGAGTGCATGCCATAGCCATAAGCGGTGGCTGCTACGCTTCCCATGACCAGCGCCACGCCAACGATAATCGTGGCCAGTTTGACTTTTTGAGCCAGTTTCTTTGGCAGCACATTGCGCTTGACGGGGACGCGCCGCTGAGCGCGCAGGAACTGCACTTCATCATCGTCTTCCAGATCCATGACGAAGGAGTCGTCCAGCTCGCTGGCAGAAGAACTTTTCCTGCGGGAGCGTTCAGAATTTCTACGGGAATTCGGAGAGGGCGAACCGTCAGACGCGAATGCTCGCGGGATATCGTCCTCGCGGGAACGGCCACGGTCTATTCTTGCCCGTGACGGCACTACAGGTTCGTCATTTGGATTGACTTCAATCAGCTCGCGCGCCATTAAAGCAATCAGGCCAGCGGAGTTTTTCGCCAACCTCAATATACCTGTTTCTTTCCGTTTTTGTTAGGAGATTTTATGTAGAAACCGATTTTTTTAGGGATAACGTCCGCTGTAGTGTTTTTTCAAGACGAGGCAGGCGCTATTTCTATCCGCGATCATCCGGTGCTATCCGCGGTAGTCATTTGCGTTTGCTCTTTGCGTGTGCCGGCTTGTGTGTTCCCACCATCTCATCCGCCGTCACAAACACCGGCTCAATGTCCGTGGGCAGTGACTTCAGCCTGTCCAGCGTCTTCTCTGTCTGGGGACGGATCACACTTAACTCGGTCAGCATCTTCTTTGCTCCGTTGTAGTCGCCCGTGGCTTCCACGGTTAGAAATTCGTGGTCCAGGGAGCTCACCGCGTCTTTTATCTTGCTCATGTCCACGCTGTAGGTCCCATCAGAGTTCTCGACGAACGCCCCTTTATCCAGAAACCAGTTGAACTGGATGGCCATGCCTTTGGCGTGGGCGTCCTGCAGGCCAAAGCGCAGCGTGCGGAAGGAAGACGCAAGGTAAGTGGTATAAAGCTGGCGCTCGGCATCGGGTCCATGGGGAATGGGCATCTGGATCCTGCCCGCGTCCGCCTGGGTCATCAGGTGCTGCAGCGCAAACAGTCCGGTCACATCGGCCTTGGCTTCTTCAATGGCGCTGTACAGCTCTTTCAGCTCCAGCCGCGGATTGGTATCCCGCCCGTTCACTTTGATCTGGTGCGGCCCCAGTCCGTGCGTGAGCTCATGGGCCACAATGTGGGTAAAGAAGAGATCAAAGCTCAGATCTCTTTGCGCCGCGGACTGCAGCACCATCTTTGAAATCGGCGCCAGCGTGGACTTGAACTTGGCTTCCTGCACATTCTTCAGCATCACGCGCTTGCTGCCTTTGAGCTGGACGACCTTGTCATCGTTCGGAAGGTTGTAAGCGGCAGTCTGGACGCCATGGTTGCCATCCCCGGCCGCAAAAACTTCATTGACCACGCGAATCGGCGATGCCGCGCCCAGCTTAGCTACGCGATATTTCGGGTCTTCCGGCAGGTTGTCTTCTATGTCCTGGAGGTGCTGGCCCAGGAACGCCAGCCGGGAGCTTTCTTTTTCATCGCGCAGATTGATGTACGCCTCAAAAGCGGCTTTGTAGCCGAACAATTCATCGTTATATGTTTCATAGGGGCCAAGAGTCACGTCGAGCGGCGCATCCAGGTCCATCCAGTCAACATCGCTCTGGTAGTAATCATTCGAGGCGAACGCGTCAGCCCGGGAGGTGAGGAACTTCTTGAGCGTGGCATTGCCGGTGAGCGCCGCTGCCTCGCGCAGCAGCTTTCCTGCCTGGTCAAGGTCTGTTTTGTATTCCTGGCTGTAAGGCACCAGCTCCAGTTTCTTGCTGGCATCGCGGCGCACTACTGTGAAAAAGCCTTCGGCCTGCTCTTTTTCCGCCGGCGAAAGTGTCTTCACCCAGCCCTCAAACTCTTCCTTGGTCATGTCTTCCGGATAAAAGTTTGCGCCCGCGGGCTTGTGCTCCGGCACACCAGGCAGGAAGGCCTTGTGCTGGTCAATCTCTGACCATGGCCCCTTGTTGATCCAGAAGTAGTGTAGCCGTGCCCGGCCCAGGGATGTCTTGTCCTGTTCGAGCTTGTGATAGAGCGCCAGGTCGCCGCTCCAGAACTGCCTCATGAACAGCGTGTTCACAACGTGCGCTGCCTCAATCAGTTTCACCAGCGCCTGCTTGTCACCGGCGGAAAGGGCGGAGGTATCCACCACCAGCTTGGTGGGAGCGAACCGCGCCGCCATCTGGTTTAGTTCAGCAGCATCAGGCGAGGACTTGGACCTAGTTTCTTGAGCAACAGAGAGCACAGACATGAGAGTGACCACCACAAAAACAGAAAAGATCAGGCGCATGGGTTGGCCTTTCTTTTTGAGATCGCAACTTGAAAGAATACAGCGCCGGTCGCGATGACGTCACGCCCGCGAATCTTGAGTTGCTGATCGCGAGTCATAGCCGACATCCTGTAATCGGGAAGGTAACACCCACCACAGAGGCACGGCGGCACGGAGAAAACCGGGCGTCGGAGTATCCACGGGTTGGCCGGGACAGTTGGATTCAGGGCGAGCCACAGCCGGCATTTGCGATTACGCGCGATCACGTGCGATTACGGCGATTAACTACCTCACCGCCTCCATTGCTCCCTCGCGCACGTGCTCCTCTTTTTTCCTGCCCAACATGTTCTTGAAGCCGTGTTGCGCCTTCTCCAGGTGTGAGTAATACACCTGCGCGATATAGAGCGTAATCGTTTGCGAAAAGATCAAGCCTCCCACGACTGCGAGTCCGAGTGGCTGACGGGATTCGGAACCCGCGCCAAACCCGACGGCGATTGGCAACGTGCCCATCAGGGCAGCCATGTACCTTGCAGGCTGGTTGACACTGTGGCGGGCAGGACTGGGCGTTATGTGTAATAGGGGTAAAGAAGTATAAAGGTTATAGCCTAGACTCTCGCCAAAACCACAGAAAACCAGTTTTGCGGATCAGACCAGGACTTTTCCGGCTTCAGTCCGGATTGACGCAGTAGACGGGCGATGGAAGCCGCCGTAAATTTGTAGCTGTTTTCCGTGTGGATGCGTTCGCCAAACGTAAACTGGAAATTTCTGCCCAGATCAGTGATATAGACGTTCTGGTCCACCCGGCTTTCCAGATGCATTTCAATGCGGGATCTGCGTACATTCCAAAACGCCACGTGGTTGAACTCATGCAGATCAAAATCGCCCCCGAGTTCGCGATTGATGCGGGCCAGCACATTCTTGTTGAACTGCGCAGTGACTCCGGCGGTGTCATTATAGGCGGCGTGCAGGACCTGAGCATCCTTCACCATGTCAAAGCCAAGCAGGAGCGCATCGCCGCTTTGCAGCGAGGCGCGCACTCTCTTCAGGAATTGTTCTGCTTCCTCCGGCTCAAAGTTGCCTATGGTTGAACCAATGAAGAGGACCAGCTTTCGTCCCGGCCGCGAACGCAAGTCAGGAATATGCTCGCCGTAATCTGCTGCAATCGGGCTGACATGAAGGCGGGGAAAATCACCGTTCAGGCTTGTGACTGCCTGCTGGAGCGCTGCCGGGGAGACGTCCACGGGATGAAACTCCAGGCGCAGTTGCCGCCGCAGAATGGCGCGGATCAGGACCCGCGTCTTGTAGGCGCTGCCTGCACCCAGCTCTACCAGCGTCAGGTTGTTTCCGGCTTCGCGGATGATGTCGCCGCCAAATTCCTCAAGAATTGCGCGCTCTGTGCGCGTGGGATAGTACTCGCGCGTGCGTGTGATCTCTTCGAACAAATGAGAGCCCACAGCATCATAGAAGAGCTTGGGCGGCAGTTGTTTGGGCTGCGAGCTCAGCCCGTCCAGCACGTCAGCTGCGATGGGGCTGATGAGTAGTTCGGCTTTTCTAAATACTGTCATCTGCCAGCCTGACTCCAGAGAATTGCCAGCGAGTGGCCGGCTGAAAGAAGTTGCGGTAAGTAGCACGAATATGAGAGCGCGGCGTGGCGCACGAGCCGCCACGCAGGACCATCTGTCCGCTCATGAATTTGCCGTTGTATTCGCCAATGGCTCCGGCCGCAGGTTTGAATCGCGGATACGGCAGGTAGGCGCTGGCGGTCCACTCCCACACGTCGCCAAACATCTGCACAGGTTCTTCGGCTGTTCCGTTAGGCGCGGCGACCGGATGAAAGTTTCCTTGTTCCAGAAGGTTGCCTTCCACCGGAAGCTCTGCCGCAACCGCCTCCCACTCAAATTCGGTGGGCAGCCGCGCGCCGGCCCAGCGAGTGAACGCGTCGGCTTCATAAAGGCTCACGTGGCACACCGGTTCCGCTTCATTGATTTCGCGCATGCCGGAGCAGGTGAACTGGTACCAGTTTGTGCCTGACTTTTCCCAGTACAGGGGCGCTGTCCAGCGATGGGTTTGCACCGCCATCCAACCGTCAGAAAGCCACAACTCCGGCCGCTCATAGCCGCGATCATCCATGAAAGCCAGATACTCGCCACAGGTCGCTGGTCGAGTAGCAAAACGAAACGCGGGCACAAAGACCTTATGGCGCGGTGCTTCATTATCAAAATGGAAGCCGATGGCGTCAGCCCCGACTTCCACCAGCCCTTCTGGAAATTCTCTTGGTTTTTGCTGGGCTGGACTACCCGAGGATGATCTCGCACTCGATTGATAAGCCGGGCGCAACGGATTGCTCCAGAACGCGTGCTTGATGTCCGTGACCAGCAGTTCCTGATGCTGCTGCTCATGGTTCAGGCCCAGTTCCACGAGTCGAAGGACCTCGTCAGAAACAGCAGACGCGGAGAGCAAATCCTGCATGCACCGGTCCACATGCTGCCGGTACTTCTGCACGTCTTCCAGCGATGGCCGCGAAAAAGTGTTGCGTAGAGCCTTTTCCGGCTGCGGCCCAACAGCGTTGTAATAGGAATTGAACAGATCACGGAACCGCTGGTCGAAAACCTGGTAGTTCGCGAGGTGAGGCGTAAGGATAAAGGTCTCAAAAAACCAGGTGGTGTGCGCCTGGTGCCACTTGGCCGGACTCGCTTCCGCACAGGACTGCACCATCTGGTCTTCCGCGCTAAGCGGAGCCGCAAGTGATTCAGTTTGCTGCCGTACAGCGGTGTACTGGCGGACCAGGGTTTCGGCTTTCCGATCCTCCCGCTGTGCGGAAGGAAAACTGATAACGGACTTGAGATGTGCCATGATCTGATTCACACATCAACCTGAAACGGCTGAAAGATACTACTCTCCTGACTGATAAATTGCACTCCGCCTGCCCTTCCAGCTCACGCCCAAGCAGCCGCCCTCATAAGATGCAGCCAGGCGCGCTGCGGTCGTAAAGAGTTTTTAAATCCCGTCGTTTTTTATTCGCTTTTGCGATATCGTGAAGTAATGCCGACCCTGCAGCGAATCATCTTTCACGTAGACATGGATGCCTTCTTTGTCTCCGTGGAAGAACTGCAGAATCCTTCACTCAAAGGCAAAGCTGTGGTGGTAGGCGGACAAAAAGACGAGCGCGGAGTGGTTTCTGCTGCTTCCTATGAAGCGCGCAAATTCGGCGTTCACTCCGCCATGCCGCTGCGGACTGCGGCCAAGCTATGCCCACACGCCATATTTCTTGATGGCCATCCTGATCTCTACCGCGAGTATTCTCATAAAGCCCGCGAGGTGCTGCATGATTTTTCCCCTGCGGTAGAGATGGCATCGATTGACGAAGCTTACCTGGACATGACCGGAACAGAAAAGCTTCACGGACCGCCGCTGGAATCAGCCCACAAATTGCACGTCAGCATGAAAGACCGCACCGGACTCAATTGCTCGATCGGGATCGGAGGCTCGCGGCTGATGGCCAAGATCTGTTCTGATCAGGCGAAGCCAAACGGCATTTTGTTTGTCTTGCCCAGACAAGAGCAGGCGTTTCTTGCTCCGCTGGATGTGGGCAGAATTCCCGGCGTGGGCAAAGTCACCAAGTCTCAACTCAATCAGATGGGCATCATCCGAATCGGAGATCTTTTGCGCGTGGACGCGGCCGTAATGGAAGAGAACTTCGGCAAATGGGGAGTTGCGCTGGCGGGGAAGGCACGCGGTGAAGATGCGGGAGGCTGGTTTGAGGGTGAAGTGGGTGAGGACTGGAAGGCCAAATCCATCAGCCATGAGCACACCTTCGGCCGCGATACCCGAGACATGGAGATACTGGAATCTACCTTGCTGCGGCTGAGTGAGATGGTGGGCCGCAGATTGCGCGAGCAGGGATTTGCAGCCCGTACCATGCAACTGAAATTGAGATACTCTGACTTCAGCACCATCACGCGCGCACACTCCGTGGCTGTCCCCACGGCCGTGGACACTGAGATCTTCTCCGCCGTTCGCAAGCTGTTTCATGAGAATTACCAGCCGGGCCGTACGGTGCGGCTGCTGGGAGTGCATGCCTCCAACTTTCAGGATCTGCCAGAGCAGATGGATCTTCTCGAGGATGGGCTGCACCAGAAGTGGTCTCGGGCGCTTACAGCCCTGGACCGGATGCGCGACAAATACGGTGAATCCGCCATTTTCCTTGCCAAGGGAATGAAAGGCGCCTTCCGCGAGCGGGTCCATGAGAATCCGGCTGAGAAACCGGTAAAGCCAACCAAGATAGAGGATTAGATCCTGACCTTAAGCGGTTAAGCGCCGTGGCCCCCATTCAGCCGATTTCGATTTCCTGAACAGCGGACATTTTGGTTTGCTTCCGCCCCCAAACTAGGCTAAAAGACTAGGATTGCGGTTTAAATGTTTCTCACCTCTCGTTTCGTCAGGAGGGCTGAACAGAACTGCTGGAACGGACGCAAATGTCCCATCGAATAGAAGATGTTGTCGTTCTATGCGTTATTGGCATCCTGGTAGCCCTCTTCGCCTGGATTTACCTCCGCGACCGCCAGCCAAAGACCGGCTGGTGGTTGCTTGGGTGGATCGCGATTTCTGTCCACTTCTTTGGTGGCGCAATCTGGAACGGCTGGATTCCGGGTGGGCGAATACTGGGGGGTTCTCTCAATCGGTCCGCTCTCGTCATCGCAGGCGCCTTCTTCCTGGTTTCTGTGTGTCAGCATAAAGCCGCGACATGGAAGAATTATATTGGGACCTTGCTCATAACAGTGCTCGCTGTTGGCTACGTGGAAATCTCTCTTTGTAATGTGCGCAAGCCGACACCGTACCTAGCAATTCTTGCAGCCATAGCGGTGCTCGCCGTCTGGAACTCTCTACGTTTCAATCCCTGGCGAAATCGGGCATGGGCTTGGACATGGCTTGCGCTCGCGCCTTATCTGGTTTTCGCCATGTCGCGTGCCGCGCAAGGTGAGTTCAGAGAAGGTTTTGATTTCTACTTATTCTCATTGTTTAGTGTCATCGGGGTCTTGTACGTACTCCATTTCCGGCGGCCGACTCCCGGCGTCATCTTTACCTCCATTGCGTTTGTGGCTTGGGGCGGGATCTTCCCGCTTGGGGCGTATTTCTTCTACCACGGCGTTCCTGTCTCCGCTGTCCTCTGGGACCTGCCAAAGTACTCCGTTGCCTTCGGAATGCTGATGACTCTTTTTGAGAACCAGGCAGAAGCAGCCACCGCGGCAGCGCGGCAGTTCCAGGGTTTGTTTGAAAACAATCTTGCTGCTGTCTATGTCGCCACCATGGAAGGCAAGCTGCTTGATTGCAACAGCGCATTTCTGAGCATGTATGGCTTTAGTTCCAAAGAGGAAGCCATTGCATCCGACGCTCTTTCCCATCGCTCTATGCACGGCGAGCGCACGGCTTTTCTGAGGGAGTTGAAGACCCAGGGCCACGTGCTGAATTACGAATGCCGGCATCAGCGCAGAGACGGCACGCCTTTCTGGATTCTAGAACGCGCCACCATCGTGCCCGACGGCTCAGGCCGGCCAGTGATTGAGGGCACCGCCATCGATATTACCGAACGCAAGCTGGCTGAGATTGCTCTTAAACAGTCGGAAGAGCGGTTTGCCACCATCTTTCGGCAGAGCCCGGTGGGTTGCGTAGTGATTTCTCTTGAGGGAGTTTTTCTCAGCGTCAATGAGAATCTGCTCGCCATGGTTGGCCGCAAGGCCGACGACGTAATTGGCAGAACCAGCGTAGAGCTTGGTTTCTTCCCTGATCAACAAGAGCGGCGGAAATTTTACGACCTCCTGCGGGCAAAGGGCTCAATCCGGCACATGGAGGTGAGCTTCAAAGACTATTTCGGAAATCTCCATCAGGGACTTTATTTTGCCAACCTCGTCTGGATTGGCGACAGAGAATGCATCTTTGGCATGCTGCTGGACCAGACCGAACACCGTGAACTGGAGCGCAAATTTCTGCAGGCGCAGAAGATGGAGGCCCTGGGAAGGCTCGCCGGTGGAGTGGCGCATGACTTTAATAATTTGCTGGGCGTGATCGGCGGCTATGCTGAGTTGCTGGAAAGCAAGCTGAGTCCCGACCAGAATTATCGCCGCTACTGCAACAAGATCCTGGACACCACGGAACGTGCAAGCGCTCTCACCCGGCAACTGCTTACCTTTAGCCGCAAGGAAATCATTCGCCCCATAGCGTTACGGCCCGACCATTTGATCCGTGAATTGAACAGCATTTTGCCCAGGCTGATGGGTGAGGACATCGAAATCCTGCTGGAACTCAATTCCACGGGCACGCTGGTGATGGACAAGACGCACTTTGAGCAGATCATACTGAACATCGTAGTAAATGCCCGCGATGCCATGCCGTCAGGAGGGCAGCTCCACATCACATCAGAGGACGTCTCTCAGCCGCAGGTCTCAGAGTTTGGCGGCCTTGCGGTGAACCAGGCCGTCCTGATTGACATCCGCGATACTGGATCGGGAATGGATGAAGAGACGCGGGCGCACGCTTTTGAGCCTTTCTATACCACCAAACAGGTGGGTCGTGGGACGGGCCTTGGACTCGCCACAGTGTATGGCATCATTCAGCAGTCCAAGGGCGAGATCACGATTGAATCCCAGTTGGGCAAGGGAACCAGAGTGAGCATTCTCCTGCCCGCAATACTGGAGAGTGAACCCATGGCCGCGCCGGAACCGGCCGAGGAATTCCAGAAGGGTGTTGGAACCATCCTGCTGGTTGAGGATGAACCAGAACTGCTCAATGCCAATGCCGAATTCCTCACCTCCATTGGATATTCTGTCATCTGCGCCGGCAGCGGCCCGGAAGGGCTGGATCTGGCCGACAAAGCCGGCGAAATCGATCTGGTGATCAGCGATGTTGTCATGCCCAAAATGAACGGCAGGGAATTCGCAGACAAACTGCTGAGACGCCGTCCTGATGCCAAATTCTTGTTTGTTTCCGGTTACGCTGACGATGTGATCCTGCGCACCGGCGTCTCGGTCCAGGGCACCCCATTTTTGCAGAAACCATTTTCGCTTCGCCAGCTCGGCAGCATGGTGAATGAACTCCTCACCGTGCAGAAGCTTTCCTGAATCCCGCTCAGCCCCTGCATTGGCAAATGCTGATTAGTCGCCGCTGGCCACAACCTCTGACGGTTCTTCCAGCGATGGCGAAGGTTGTTGTGGCTGCTGCGGCTTGAACTTCATCGGCAGCAGGCCACGCACTTCAATGTAGAGCACCGGAATGATGAACAGATTCAGAAGGGTGGAAATAATCATTCCTCCAAATACTGTGGTGCCCACGGAATGCCGTCCTTCAGAACCTGCGCCGCTGGCGAAGACCAGTGGCAGCACGCCGAGGATGAACGCAATCGAGGTCATCAGAATGGGACGCAAGCGCAGCCGCGCTGCCTCAATGGCCGATTCCACCAGCCCCAGCCCGCGATGCTGCAACTGCTCAGCGAATTCCACAATCAAAATGGCGTTCTTGCTTGCCAGTCCAATCAACATCACAAGCCCGATCTGGCAGTAAACATCATTCTCCAGTCCGCGCAAGGCCTGTGCGCCCAACGCACCCAGCACGGCCATAGGCACGGCCAGCAGAATGATGAAGGGCAGAACAAAGCTTTCGTATTGCGCTGACAGCGTGAGATACACCACCAGCAAGCCCAGGCCAAAGAGCATCAGTGACTGTCCGCCCGCCTGCAGTTCCTCCAGCGAGATGCCAGTCCACTCATAACCGTAACCCACAGGCAAGACCTCCCGGGCCACTTGCTCCATGGCGGCAATCGCCTGGCCTGAGCTATAGCCGGGCGCCGGGCTGCCGTCCACTTCGACGCTGCGGAACAGGTTGTAATGGTTGATGATGCCGGCGCTGGTGTCTTCTTTCACCGTGACCAGATTATCCAGCGGGATCATGTGGTTGTCGTTAGAACGAACGTAGAATTGCCGCAGGTCCCGTGGTTTGGAGCGGAAAGCTTCATCCGCCTGCACCATCACGCGGTAAGAGCGATTGTTGAAATCAAAATCGTTCACATACTCAGATCCCATGTAGATCTGCAGCGCTGACGTAATCTGCGAAAAAGGCACGTTGAGGCTCTTGGCCTTTTCGCGGTCAATGGAAACCACGTACTGGGGATCACGCGCCGTAAACGTGCTGAAGATACCGCTCAGCTCTTTCCTTTGTCTGGCCTTGGCCAGGAACTGTTGCAGCACCGCCTCCATCTCGTTCAGGTCGCCGCCGCCTTTTTGTTGCAGCTCAAACGTGAACCCTCCGAACGTTCCCAGGCCCTGGATCGCCGGTGGCGCAAATGGAATGGCAAAAGCATCCCCAATGCTCATCAGCGGACCGCGAAGACCGTTCACGATTCCCGTCACGCTGTGCGCAGGCCCGTGCCGCTCGCTTATGTCCTTGAGCATGATGAACATGATGCCCGCGTTGGGCGCACTGCCGGCAAAACTGAATCCCGGGACAGAGAACATTCCAGCGATATCTTTATTCTGGTTCAGGATGGCCGTTACTTTGTCCAGCGCGCGGGTGGTGTATTGCAGAGAAGATCCGGGCGGCCCCTGCACAATCACAAAGAAATATCCCTGGTCTTCCTCAGGAACAAAACTTGTAGGCACGCGCTGATAGATGAAGTATGTAGCCGCCAGCCCAGCCAGGAACACTCCAATCACAGCCAGCTTCTGCCGGGTGAGTCCATGCAGCAGCCGCTCATAAGCCATGGTGCCGCGCCGGATGGCTTCATTGATTCCCTGGAAAAACCGGTTCTGCGGACGGTCGCGGTGGCGCAAAAGCAATGCTGCCAGGGCCGGGGAAAGAGTCAGCGCGTTGAACGCGGAAATGGCGATGGAGAACGCAATCGTCAACGCAAATTGCTGGTACAGCCTGCCCGTGGTGCCGGGAAAAAGAGAGACCGGAACAAAGACGGCAATCAGCACGAGTGAAGTTGCCACTACCGCCCCCGTGACCTCCCGCATGGCCACCTGTGTTGCCCGCCGCGCATCGCGTATGCCTTCTTCAATATGGCGTTCAACGTTTTCAATCACGACAATGGCATCGTCCACCACCAATCCGGTTGCGAGCGTGATGCCGAATAGCGTTAGCGTGTTGATGGAAAATCCAAAAAACTTGGCAAATAGGAATGTTCCAACCAATGAGACCGGGATGGTAACTGCCGGAATCACCGTGCTGCGCCAGCCCTGCAGAAACAGGAAGATCACCAGAATCACAATGATGATGGCTTCTATCAGGGTTTTGATCACTTCCTCAATCGATTGGCCCACAGCAACCGTGGTATCAAAGGCCACCGCGTACCGCATTCCTGCCGGAAAGCTCTTGGAGAGACGCGCCATCTCCGCGCGCACGTCTCTATCCACCTGCAACGCGTTGGCATTGGAGAGCTGCATCACGCCAATGCCCATGGCATTCACGCCGTTATAGCGCAATTGGCCGCCGTAGCTCTCGGCCCCCAGTTCCGCGCGGCCCACGTCGCGGAGTTCAATCAGTGATCCGCCGGTGGCCCGCTTGATCACTATGTGGTCAAACTCGTCGGGCGTGGTCAGCCGTCCCACAGCGCGCACGCTGATTTGGTAATCCTGGTTTTCGGGAGCTGGCTGCTGGCCTACCTGACCTGCGGCTACCTGTACATTTTGCTCACGCAGCGCATCCACCACGTCCTGCGCTGTGAGATTGCGAGCGGCCAGCCGCACGGGGTCAAGCCACAGACGCATGGCATATTTGCGCTCGCCAAAGATCACCACGTCGCCCACGCCCTTCACGCGCTTCAGGGCGTCGCGAACATAAACGTCAAGATAATTGCTGATAAAGAGGTTGTCGTACTTATTGTTGTCTGACCAGAAGCCGAACCCGACGACAAACGATCCGGTATTCTTGCCCACGCTTACACCCGTGGTTTGGACTTCTACCGGCAGGCGGCCGAGCGTGGTGGAAGCGCGGTTCTGGACGTCCACCGCCGCGATATCGAGATTGCGTCCCAGGTCGAAGGTGGCGGAGATGGAGCTGGTTCCATCATTGCCGCTGGTAGAAGACATGTAGCGCATGCCTTCCGTGCCGTTGATGGCCTGTTCCAGCAGTGTGGTCACACTGGTTTCCACCGCGCGAGAGTTTGCTCCAGTGTAGAAGGAACTCACGGTGACCGTAGGCGGAGTCAGGTTGGGATACTGCGCCACCGGAAGAGTCGGAATGGAGACAGCTCCCGCAAGAACAATCAAGAGGGAGCAGACAGTGGCAAAAACCGGCCTGTGGATGAAGAAACTAACCATGCATTCCCCTGAAGCGGGTAAAGCAGACCTTTGCAGGCTGCGTTAAATAATTGACCTCGGCAGTCGGATGCGCCCGTTATCTTACGATTGCGGGATGACCGGCATGCCGTCCACCAGCATTTGGACGTTGCTCACAATCACCTTGTCTCCAGGCTTGATCCCGCCCAGCACCACGTAGTCGTTTCCCACCAGATCACCCACGTCGATCGTTCTCTGGCGCGCCACCGACTGCTGGCCATTGCCCTCAGCCACAAACGCAAACAATTTCCCGCTCAGCCGGGAAACTGCTGTCACCGGAATCATGGGCGCCTGGCGTTCGGACCACACCACGCGAGCATGCACCTGTTGCGCGTTGCGGAATTTAAAGCCGGTGTTTGGCACCTGCGTCTTTACCAGCAGTGTTTGCGAGTCAGTATCCACGCGCGGAGAAATAAAGCTGATCTTGCTCCGCGCAGTCACGTTTCCGGCGTCGTCCAGCAACTCCACCGGCATTCCCACCCGGACCGCGCCTGATTTTTCTGACGGTATATAAACGTAGGCCTCAAGCTCCCCGCCGCGATCCAGCGTGGTGAGCTGCGTCTGGTTCGTCACATGGTCCCCTACCTTGACTGGGATATCCCCAATCACTCCCGCAGTAGGCGCGTTTACGGTGTAGTACCGCAACTGGACGCGCTGCTCGTGCGTCGCTGCTTCCAGCGCTTCGGCATTGGCTTTGGCTGCATCATAGGCAGTCTGGGACGAGTCAAGATCAGCTTTGGCAATCACTCCCGCGCCATACAGCTTCTTCTTGCGCTCCAGATCCACCGCTGCCAGCTGCATTGTGGCCTGGCTCGACTTCAGCGCCGCTTCCTGGTTTTGCACCGTGGCTTCCTGCTTCCGCGGATCAATCTCCAGAACCGGCTGCCCCGCCTGCACTCCTTCGCCGGAATGCACAAAGATACGCGTGATGTCGCCTTCCACTTGAGGCTGCAGCACTGAGGCGTTTCGTGAGCGGAGAGTAGCCAGATAATCGGTGGAGAGCGGCACCATCTGCGACTGCGCTGTAATCACCTTTACCGGAAAGGCTTGCGGCCCTGCCGGTTTATCGGCCGTAACATTGTTGCCGCAGCCAGCCAAAAGCGCGGTCATACTCAGCCCGGCCAACAGCATCGCGAACTTCTTGAACTTCATGATGAGAGTCTTTCCTTATGCTATCTAACCCAGTTAAAAGCCACCACCGCAACACTCGAACAAATTAGACTCCTGCCGCCTTCGAATAGTTCATATTTTTCTGGCCGGTTCGTTGCTCGTCTGCACATACGCCAAATTGCCCTTTGCAATTGCTGCAGGATCTGACGTCGCTCCCGTACAACGAGCCGCTTCTGGTCGATTCTCATGTACCTCGTTCATTACCCACCCTGACACCGTCAATAAACAAAGTACTTGCGCCGTTCACCCCCTGATTGGCCCCGGGGATTGAACCTTAATACCTTGCCCTTCTCGTTTATCCATTATCCCATTATCCATCGGCAACTCTTAACCGCCAGAGCGTCCTGACAAAATCTATCCATTTTACATTTTTAGCTTGCGAAGCAATAGCGAAGCGGTTACGTGCAATGGATCGTCAGGTTCGTCACATCCGGGAACTAAAGATACCTTGTAGGGTTGCCAGCAGTGTTGATTAGGGAACTACAAGAAATGCCTGATTGCGTCCGCCGTGGCAGCACAGTAAAAGTTGGGAAAGCTCAGGTAAGTCCATCAAATAAAAAGCTTTGAGTTGGTATTGTGGTGACTTTAGTACCCTTGCCGGAAAGCCTCACCTCGCTAACAATATGCGTAACCAAAGAACAAGTACCATGTAGTTCTTTAGGACAGTGTACGGGGTAGAACCTGTTGCTGATCCAGAGTCGACGGGAGACAAGCAAACGGCGATCCAGTGTCCGGTTGCAAGGTATGAAGGTGAGTTCCATCAACGGTTTGGTCCTTAGGACTGCCCCACTCCTGCTGCTCATGCTGGCGGCCGGTAGCGGTGCGTCTGCTCAGGCCAGTTCCGCGCAGCTTTCTATCAACTTGACCGTACAGTCCTCCATTTCGCTGGTCTTTAATGACAATCCCAATGTCGCCAGCGTGGGCTTCTGCCCGCTGACCAACGCCGGAACCAATAATGTGGGGCTTGATCTCGGTTCAGCCGCTTTTCCGGGCAATTTTCACAGCTCGACCTGCGTGAATTACACGCACTTGGCGGGAGCGTTCTACCAGGTCAGCAGCGCTTTTGACGTGCTGGTGACCAAAAGCAACTCCAGCAGCCCCAGTTACCGGCTGGCAGCGCAGATTTCCACCGCGCCGCCCGCGAGCGTGGTGTGGCTGGTAAACAACATCCCTTTGAACAGCGTGACTTTTACCACTCTGGATCTGCTGGACACCTATGGCAGACCTGTGACCAAGACTTTGCAGGTGCAGGTGCGCAACAACGTGCCCGCGCAGGTTTTGCAGGAGACGATTACTTTTCTGGCGACGGCCAATTAAGTTTGTATGAAGAAGCATTCGGCACAAACTCGGATCAGCCTGGCCCTGATGGCGCTTTTGTGTGCTTCGTCCGCCTTCGCTCAGAATCCCACGGCCAGTGGTGTCATCAATGGCACGTTGATCAACAAGAATGGAATCGCCCTGGTCTTTGACGCGGATCCCGGTGGCGTCACTCTCGGTGCTGACGGCACATCCGCCGCCACCCTGAACTTCGGCAGTATTTCCGCCTTTGGCCCGCTTGCTCCCGGAGTGACCCGCACTTCTGTCACGGCCGCGAATTACACCGTGCGCACAGTTTTTGATGTCCAGGTGATTCAGGGAGGGTTGAACAGCACAACCTATACTCTGCGCGCGCAACTTGCCTCGGCGTTGCCCACAGGTTTCAGTTTCAAGATTGACGGAATCATACTGGCCGCTGGCAATACCAACATCCAGACCAATGCGGCCTTCAACGTCGACGTTCCCCACAATCTGGATCTCACTGTCTCCACTGCTGCGCCGGGAGCGGGAGGGCCGGCGGTGGGAACGCCGCTGAGCACGATCATCAATTTTCAGGCTTCACCGAATTGAGTGAGGCAGAAGTAGTTTTTGAAAGCAAGAAGTACAGCGATAAAACTTTGAACTTTAGCAAGAGGAGTGAGGAACCAATGAAGAAAGTACTCGTAATTTTCGCCGCCGCGGTAATGATGACATCACTTGCCGCTGCTCAAACAGCAACCGGAACCCTGACCGTTTCAGCAACAGTCAACGGCACCATCAGTTTGGTTTTCAACAGCGACGCCGCGGGCGTTGCCCTCAGTTCAGGCGCCGGCACCAACGCCGCTACCCTGGATTTCGGGGCCATTTCCGCCTTTGGTACGCTGCCTGCCGGCGTAAGCCGCCCTGCGCCCACAGCCACCAACTTCACCGTCAGCACTCCGGTGGACGTTTTGGTGAACAAGGCGAACACCGCCAGCGCGAACTACTCTCTGATCACCCAGTTGAGCTCGGCTGATGCGGCCAACACGTGGGCTGCGAATGGCGCCGCATTTACCAATACGACTCCTGGCACCGCGACGGCCACCGGAGCCTATGGCTCCAACGTGCCGGTCACTTTGGCCATCACCATTCCGTTTACCACCGCCAGTGGAACCACGATCAGCAACATCGTAAACTTTACAGCCACGGCGAACTAGGCTGAGATAAAGCGGGCCGCGGCTTCACCCGCCGCGGCGCGGTCTCACCCGTGAGGTGCAAGCATCAGGCTGCGACAACATTTTCCGTTATTGGTGATTGGTTCCTCCCTCATGACCAATGGATGGGCGCAGCACCCTCACGTCCCAAAACGTACACCACCCGCGGTGATGACCATGCGTTCAGAAGCTTCGGGCACGCTTACCGTTTCACTCTCGAGCGCGCCGGATGGAGTTCCGCTCAGCGGAACTTCCACCCAGCGCGCTCTTAATTTTGGCGAGGTCTCTTATGGCATGGCCTCCGCGGCTCACAACGTCACCGTAATTCGGCGTGCGTCTGGTTTTGCTGTCGTCACGCGGTTTGGACTGGCTCTTCAGGACCCGTCCGCCACCGTAACCAACGCAACGGTCCTTGCCGCCATCGCTGTTCCTGAAATGAAATTTGGCTTTCGTCTGGACGGGATTCCGCTCAGCACCACGCCGCAGATCGTTCAGGGCAACGCGAAGGTCGGCACAACTTCACAGCATCTGTTGGAGATCGAGGTGCCCAATTCAGTGACGGAAAAAAACTCCCGCTTGCAGAACGCGATCCTGGTTCAGGTGATTGCTAACTGATTGTGTAGCAACTCAAGAGGGAAATGCCGTTTCGTCTTTCCTGAGTCCAGCGCCGTAGGCGCGAAATGAGTTAGCCCAGACCGGAAGGTCTGGGAAGCGTAAAGATAAGCCGTGAGCCCCAGCGGGGCGACACAGGTTTTTGAGAATGTTTCAACAGCTTGTCATCCTGAGCGAGCCCGAATGACCTGAGCGAAGCGAACGGAGAACGAGGGTGAGTCGAAGGATCCCGAGAATCTATCACCTGCCATGCAGCGTCAGGGAGTTCTCTTAAAGGAATTCGCAGTCGAGACTATGAACCTACAGAGCAGAACAAATCATAAACGTGAAATTTTCATCGCCTGGATCTGCTTCTTTATCTCGGCCTTATTGCCTATCCACGCCCAACTAGCCCCACCGCCTCCACCGCCCGCTGACAAGCCCTCCATCTCCCTCAGCCCGGCAGTCATTATGGGCAAAGGAAATTTTGGCCAGGGTCTTACCCAGACGCTCACGCTTTCCAACAACACCGGCGTCGACCTGGGTTTTGAGCTGCTGGCCCAGGACATGATCATCAAAGACGGCAAGCGTGTCTACGTTCCGGCCGGTGAACTGCCGGACAGCATTGCCGCCACCGCGGTTTTTTCGCAGAAGAAGATTCTGATCAAGGCCCACACCTCCGGCTCCCTGGAACTGCGTTTGACCATTCCCGCCAAAACCGATATTCGCGCAGTCGTGGCTGTGTTCCATGGCACTGATGTGTTGCCCACTTCATCAGGAAACGTGGGCATGACGGCGTCGTTGAGCGCTCTGCTCACCTTCAATCTTTCTGAGAACGTAAATGTGAAGCCCGAGCCGGCGCAGGTAACGCCCGCCTCCGCCAGCGCCAACATGACCATCACTGAGTGGCTCAACAATTCAGGCACTGAGCCGGTGTTGCCGGAAGGCACTGCCGCTGTCCTGAATGAAAAAGGATCTCTGGTAGGCAAAGCCAATTTCTTGCAGCAGCGACTGCTCCCGGGAGAACGCGAGCAGTTTGTGGCCGAATTTCCTGATCAGTTGCCACCCGGCAATTACCGCGCGCTGTGCTCCTTCCAGTTTGAAGGCAAGACCCAAACCAGCTCCGTGGATTTCAAAGTCCCATGAGTTTTCTCCGGAGCCTGATTGTTCTGGCCGCTTTGGCTGTGGCGGTCCAGGGCCAGACTCCGCTTCAGGTCGGCTACCAGAAGCGCATTGAGGTCGCTTTAGCCGGCGCCACTGCTGCCTACTCGCTGGATTCAAGCATCGCGGAAGCCAGCGCCGGCAACGGCATCATCGAGATCACAGGCAAAGCGCCGGGAAGCACAAACATTGTCATTGTCACTCAATCCGGGGTGCAGACCCTGCCCGTGAATGTGCCTGTACCGCCTCCCACTCTTCCGCCCGGCTTTGAGCCGCCCAATGCGGGACGCGAAGGCGAAAGCGGCAGCTATGAGTTTCGCTACAACTCTGATCCCGGACAGATTACCAACTCACTGGAACTGCGGCGCGCGCAGGGTGAGTCGTTTGACCGTTTTCAATTGATCAACGCCAATCTGTTCTCCGCGGGAACATCCAGCTCTGCTGTCGGTTTTCCTTACTTGTCGTATGAAATCAGCCGGCCTCAGCGCGATCTCACGTTCGTGGACCAGACCGTAGCTAACTCCCCCTTCACGCTCGATGGCTACATGGTCCGCGGTTTCCATTATCGTGAAGGCGACTGGCAGTTTCACGGTGGCTTCAGCTCGATT
Source organism: Terriglobia bacterium (assembly GCA_963758275.1). GTDB lineage: Bacteria > Acidobacteriota > Terriglobia > Terriglobales > Acidobacteriaceae > Angelobacter. The sequence continues at coordinate 263,199 of CAVWUW010000015.1, forward strand.
GCAACTTTCCAGGGACTGTTCCTGGCCACGGATCGCGAATACGTCGTAGGCGGTTCGCGCACCTTCAAGCTGGATGACAACAATTCCATTCAGGGGAACGTCTATTACTTCCGCAACCCTGATTCGCTGACAGGGCGTTGGCGGCAACGGCGTTGCCGGAACCATCGTGTTTCGCTACGTCAAGAAAGACAGAGCGCACTTCCTCACCGAATGGGGCTTCAGCCACGGCATAGGTCTAGCGATGAATGGCGGCTATGACGACGAGCAGACCCACCTCCTCGGCAGCTTCCGCTCGCAGTCACGCAGCTTTGCCGCCCTGGCCCTCAACAACCAGCACGGAACATTTTCCAATCTGGATGCCACGCGTAAGGTGAACTCGCGCCTTTACCTGAACGCCGATTTGAACCAGTCAGATTTCAACCTGGCGCTGCTGCAGCAGAACTCGTTTACTGCCGGAGGACTGGCCACGTTCAAGCTCAACCGCAATTTTTCTCTCAGCGGCGGCAGTTCTTATTCCAGCTTCCAGTCCAAGCTGCCGGTCGGGACCCAGATCACTACGGTAAATCTGCCCGTGGGCCTGGACTTTTCTTCGCGCCATTTCGGCAGCGGCTTCCAATACCAGCGCACCACCAACTTTGACGGCAGTGGCGGCAATGATTACGCCGCCAACCTGCGCGCTTCCGCCGGTGAATTCCACGGCACCATGTTTTACCGCCATGACGAGCAGGTGCCCACCGTGGCCGCAATTTTTGCCTTGATCCCCGGCTTGCAGGATGCGCTCGACCGCGCCGGCATTGTAGCCAGCACACCGGACCAGCTTGCCGACCTTCTGCGCAACTCGGCTCTGCTTGCGACTCTTGGTTTCTCCACGCCATTTACGGTGAATCTGGCGCCGTCGCGTGATGACTATGGCGCATCCCTCACCTGGATGGGCCGCAGCAGCGCTCATCGTCAGGTAGACCTCAGCTACTTCAACAGCAACACCCAGTTGATCCAGGGAAATTTCCTGCTCACTACCGGCACCGTGAGCTATGCCCAGAGGCTGACTAAAGATACGCAGATTGTCGGCTCAGCCTCTCTGGTCCACACTACGAATGGCGGAATTGCAGACACCAAGCCGCTGTTTTCTGTTTCGCTGCGGCGCCAGTTTTATACAGTTCCCGGCTTCATACTTCCCGGACGTCACGGTCTGATCGAAGGCCACGTCTTTCGCGATGACGAATCCTCCGGACACTATGACGCAGCACAGCAGACGCCTGTGGCCGGAGTAGAGATTCTTCTTGATGGCGTTCGCCTCGCCCGCAGCGATGCCCGCGGCTATTACTTTTTCCGTCATGTGCCTTACGGCACGCACCGCATTGAAGCGAAATTCGCGAGCGCCGAACCGTTTTTCTACACCACCGACTCGCCCGCCACCTCGGACATTAACAATACCGTCGACTTTGGCATCAACTTCGCCAAAGGCCAGGTCTTTGGTTTCGTAGTGAATGACGCCGCTGCTGGAGTCACGGGAGTGACCGTGGAACTGAAGGGAGAGAAGTTCACACGCCGGGTGCAGACCGGCGGCAGCGGCAAATTCACCTTCCCCGGCCTGCCTGCGGGCACATACCAGATCACGACTGACGCGGACTCCTACCCTCCGGGATATTCTTTACAGGCCCTTGAGCCCCAGCAGGTGACCGTCGATCCGGGAAAGCCCGCAAGCCTCAATTTCACCGTCAAGGCGCTGCGTTCCATTTCCGGCCAGGTCCTTGTGTACGACAAAACTCTTCTCAAGCCGGTTCCGCTGGCAGGGGTGAAAGTGCGGCTGCAGGAACTGTCTCTGGAAACCACCACAGCAGAGAATGGCGCATATCTTTTCCGCAACCTGCCCGCGGGAACCTATGTTGTGAAAGTTGAATATGAAGGAAAAGAAGCAGTCCGCGCCGTCACCCTGCCCACAGAACCCGCAACCCTGCGCGCCATTGACCTGAATGTGGGAAACAAATAGGAAAGGCCAATCCGATCCCACACCGAAGTGAAAAACTGTTGTATGTTGCTGTTTCTGCCGGGTTATCCACAGTAGCGGGGTATCGTGGTCCGCTGTGCGTCTGATAAAATCGATAAAATCCACCCCCGGGAGATGCAATGCAGGCAATCCTTGCGCTGGAAGATGGACGAATCTTCAGCGGCAGAGGTTACGGCGCAAAAGGCGAATGCTACGGCGAAGTCGTTTTTAATACCTCCCTTACCGGCTACCAGGAGATTTTCACGGATCCTTCTTATGCCGGACAGATTGTCGTTCTGACCAATCCTGAGATCGGCAATTACGGAACCAACCCGGAAGACAATGAAGCCACCCATCCCTATATTGAAGGGCTGGCCGTGCGCGAGTTCTCTCCCATCAGTTCCAACTGGCGTTCGCAGCAGGTCACCGACGAGTACCTGGAGAAGTTCAAAATTCCCGTCATCGCCGATATTGATAGCCGGGCCCTCGTACGCCACTTGCGCACACATGGCGTGATGCGCGGCGTGATCTCATCCATTGAGACCGATCCGGAAAAACTTGTCGCCAAGGCCCGCTCCATCCGCAAAATGGACGGAACCGACCTGGCCAAAGTCGTTACTACCACGCAACGCTACCACTGGGAGACCGGCACCCGCTCGCACGAGCCCACAGAAGTTGTCGGGGTGAAAGACCTGCCGCCCAGCAGGCACGTGGTTGCCTACGACTACGGCATCAAGCAGAACATTCTGCGCATGCTGGTGGACCAGGGCTGCCGCGTGACGGTGGTTCCCGCGACGACTTCTGCAGAAGATGTGCTCTCGCTCCATCCCGATGGCGTGTTTCTTTCCAACGGCCCCGGTGATCCCGAGCCCTGCACCTACGCGCAGGAGAATATTCGCCGCCTCATGGGCAAGACGCCGATCTTTGGAATTTGCCTCGGCCATCAGTTAATCGGCCTGGCGCTGCATGGCCGCACCTACAAACTCAAGTTCGGCCACCACGGCGGCAATCATCCGGTGAAGCAACTGGAAACCGGCAAGATTGAAATCACGGCGCACAACCACAACTTTGCCGTCGATCCGGATTCGCTGAAGGAATCAGAGATCGTCAAGACGCATCTTGATCTCAACGACGGCACCCTCGAAGGCCTGCGCCATCGCACGCTGCCGCTGTTCAGCGTCCAGTACCACCCTGAAGCGTCACCCGGCCCGCACGACTCGCATTATCTGTTCGGCGATTTTGTGAAGATGATGGAGGAGTGGAAAGGGAAATGAAAATCCACCACAGAGGCACAGAGACACGGAGGAAACCAGAAGTTTGCCGCAGATCAAGGCAGATAAGCGCTGATCTCAACGACTCGTCAACAGTGACTTTTCCTAATCAGCGTTTATCTGCATTCATCAGCGGCAAAATGTTTTGCATTTCTCCGTGCCTCCGTGCCTCCGTGGTGAAATAGGAGCTCATGCCACGTCGCAATGACATCTCGAAGATCCTGATCATCGGCTCCGGGCCGATTGTGATTGGCCAGTCGGCCGAGTTCGATTACTCCGGCACGCAGGCCTGTAAGGCCCTCAAAGCCGAAGGCTACGAAGTGGTGCTGGCCAACTCCAACCCGGCCACCATCATGACCGACCCTGAAATGGCTGACCGCACCTACATCGAGCCCCTCACCCGTACATATCTCGAAGAGATCATCCGTCAGGAAGCGGAGATGATGGAGGACCGGCAAGGAAAATTCGCGTTGCTGCCCACGGTTGGCGGCCAGACGGCTCTCAATCTCGCCGTAGAACTCGCCGATTCCGGCGTATTGGAGAAATACAACGTTGAGCTGATTGGCGCGCAGCTTAAGGCCATTAAAAAAGCGGAAGACCGGCTGCTGTTTAAAGACGCCATGAGCCGCATTGGCCTGGAGGTTCCGCGCTCCGCGCTGATCTCCGGGCGCACGCAATCCACCAGCACTGGCGGTGGGTCCCTCCAGGAAGGCACAACCTCAACCACGCGCGCGCAGGACCTTCAATTCGCGATGGACTTTGCCGAAAAAGTCGGCTTCCCGCTGATTATCCGGCCATCGTTCACTCTCGGCGGCAGCGGCGGCGGCATCGCCTACAACCGCGAAGAGTTTCTTGACCTGCTTAACCGTGGCATCAGCCTGTCGCCGGTGCATGAAGTGCTGATTGAAGAATCGGTCCTGGGTTGGAAGGAATACGAGTTGGAGGTGATGCGTGACATGGCGGACAACGTCATCATCATCTGCTCCATTGAAAATTTCGATCCTATGGGCGTGCACACGGGCGATTCCATCACGGTGGCTCCGGCGCAGACACTCACGGACCGCGAGTACCAGCGCATGCGCGACGCCGCCATCCGCGTGATCCGCGAAATCGGCGTCGAAACCGGCGGCTCGAATATTCAGTTTGCCGTGAATCCTGCCAACGGACGCATGGTAGTTATCGAAATGAACCCCCGCGTCTCGCGGTCATCAGCACTTGCTTCAAAGGCCACCGGCTTTCCAATTGCCAAGATCGCCGCGCGGCTCGCCGTTGGCTACACGCTCGACGAAATCCCCAACGACATCACGCTCAAAACCCCTGCTTGTTTTGAGCCGACCATTGACTACGTGGTCGCCAAGATCCCCAAGTGGCAGTTCGAAAAATTTCCCGGCGCGGATGAGTCGCTCGGCCCGCAGATGAAGTCGGTGGGCGAAGCCATGGCCATGGGTCGCACCTTCAAAGAAGCGTTGATGAAGGGCATCCGCTCATTGGAGACAGGGAAGAAACTGGCGTCGGAACGAATTGAGCCACGCATTCTTACTCATCGTCTGGTCACACCCCATCCTGAGCGCCTGAGCTACCTGCGTTACGCGCTGCATCACGGGCATGACGGTGAAAGATCTGCACAAGATGACCGGAATCGATCCCTGGTTTCTCTACCAGATGCGCGAGATCATGCTCATTGAAAAAGAAGTGGAACAGGCATTCAACGGATACGGTCTCTTCAGAGCTGCTTCGCTCCGCCAAGCGCATGGGCGTTTCCGATGAACGGCTGGCCCTTATTTTGAAAACCAATGCGCCTGCCATCCGCCGCCTGCGCGATCAACATAAGCTGCGCCCGGTCTACAAGCTGGTGGATACCTGCGCCGCCGAATTTGAAAGCTACACGCCCTACTTGTACTCGACTTACGAAGAAGAAGACGAAGCGCCACCAACGAGCAAAAAGAAAATCATCATCCTGGGCAGCGGGCCCAACCGCATTGGGCAGGGTATTGAGTTTGACTACTGCTGCTGCCACGCATCTTTCGCGCTGCGTGAAGACGGATACGAGACCATCATGGTCAACTGCAATCCTGAAACCGTCTCCACCGACTACGACACCAGCGACCGCCTGTACTTTGAGCCGCTCACTTTTGAAGATGTGCTGGCCGTTTGCCAGCATGAGGCGCACGGCGGAGCGCCTATCGGCGTGATTGTGCAATTCGGCGGGCAGACTCCGCTGAATCTTGCCTTCCTCTGAAGGCTGCGGGCGTCACCATCATCGGCACCTCTCCTGAGTCGATTGACCTGGCCGAAGACCGTAAGCGCTTCGGCAAGCTGCTGGAAGAACTCAATATTCCACAGCCTCCGGGCGCCATCGCCACCAGCGTGGAAGAAGCCGTGGAAGGCGCGCGGCGGGTGCAATATCCTGTGCTGGTGCGGCCCTCGTATGTCTTGGGTGGTCGAGCGATGGTCATTGCCTATGACGATGAAAGCGTGATCCGCTACATGAAGGAAGCGGTTGAGTACTCGCAGGAACGGCCCGTGCTGGTGGACCATTTCCTGGAAGACGCGATTGAGGTCGACGTAGACGCGCTTTCGGACGGCGAAGACGTGGTCATTGCCGGGATCATGCAGCATATCGAAGAAGCCGGCATTCACTCAGGCGATTCTTCCTGCGTTCTGCCTGCGGTCGATCTGCCCCAGCAGGTCATCAACACCATTCGCGAGCACACATTCAAGTTAGCGCGCGCCCTCAAAGTGATCGGCCTGATGAATGTGCAATACGCGGTGCAGCACGACAAGGTTTTCGTCATCGAAGTAAATCCGCGCGCCTCGCGTACCGTCCCCTACGTCTCCAAAGCTACGGGTATTCCGCTGGCCAAGATTGCTTCCCGGCTGATGACGGGGCGCAAGCTGCACGAGTTCCTGCCTGAGCACGCCTCTGAAGGCAAAGACCTGGTCACCGGAGCAGGATACTTCGTGAAATCCCCGGTATTCCCCTGGTCCAAGTTCCCCGGCGTCGACACAGTCCTGGGGCCAGAAATGAAATCCACCGGCGAAGTGATGGGATCGGCGGAGAATTTCGGAGAAGCTTTTGCCAAGGCGCAGATTTCCGCCGGGCAGAGTCTGCCCACGTCCGGCACAGTCTTCATCAGTGTGACTGATCGCGACAAAGCTAAATCGATTGAACTCGCGCGCCGGTTTATCGAGCTGGGCTTCAGCATTGTTGCCACGCACGGCACGGCTGACCGCCTGGAAAAGGCGGGACTTTCCGTAGATCGCGTTTACAAAGTGAAAGAAGGCCGGCCCAATGTGGTTGACCTGATCAAGGGAGACCGGGTGCAGCTCATCGTGAATACACCTCACGGCCAGGACCCATGGTTTGACGAGAAGGCCATCCGCCGAGCGGCTGTGACTAATCGCATTCCCACTATTACTACGCTGGCTGCGGCCCGGGCCGCGGCGGACGGCATTGCCGCCCTGCAACGTGGTGAGATCAATGTACGATCACTCCAGCACTGGCACAGTGGCAAAAAGAGCGAATCGGAATTGATGAAAGAGAGCTGATTCCTCGAAGTCCTTTTCAGCTTAGCGACTTCAGATCGAAGTTTCTGACCCGGGCCACATCCAGCAACTCCCTTGTTAACAATTATTTACAAAAACACATGTCACAATCGCGTAAGTTGCCTTCAAACTAACTCAGTTGATCTGAATGGCGGCGCAGGCTGCCGATTGCAGAAGCACTGAATCGTGTAAACTTCCGCTGCTCTTGCTAATGTATTTCAGTTTCCGCTTGTGCCCCCTTCTGAGAGGACATGGATGGCCGAATTTCAGCGTCGTAAAATTCAGGCGCGCGGGTTGTCGCGCCGCTTGCTCACCTATTGGTTTCGCATGTTCCTGCTTGCCTTAGTGGCGGTGTTGCTGGCGGGCTGTGGCAATTCACCCAATCCTCAGGCAGCTTCCAAAGGCGGCAAAAAAGGTCAGCAGCGCGGTCCCATGACTGTGCCCGTGGCAGTGGCAAAAGCAGAAACTCGTGACATACCGGTTTATCTCCAGGGACTTGGATCGGTTGAAGCCTTCAACACCGTGGTGGTGAAGAGCAGACTTGACGGACAGTTGGTGCAGATCAATTTCAAGGAAGGCCAGGAAGTCCAAAAGGGTGATCTGCTGGCGGTGATCGATCCGCGCCCTTATGAAGTGGCACTGCACCAGGCGGAGGCCACCCTTTACAAAGACAAATCCGCTCTGGGGGATGCCAAGCTCAACTATGAGCGCTTCCAGGGACTCTATAAACAAGGCATTATTCCGCAACAACAATTCGATACCCAGAAATCCCTGATGGACCAGCTTGATGGCTCGGTACGCGCCGACGAGGCGAACATCGACAACGTAAAACTCAATCTGGCCTATACACGCATCACCGCTCCTGTGAGCGGGCGGATTGGGCTGCGACAGGTGGATATCGGGAACATGGTGCACGCCTCTGATCCCAACGGACTGCTGGTGATCACTCAGCTTCATCCCATTGCCGTGGTGTTCACGTTACCGGAAGATAATCTTCCCTCCGTCGCGCAGCACATGCGCAAAGCCGCGCTGCAGACTATGGCCTACAGCCGGGATGACCAGACGAAGCTGGCGACGGGAAAACTGCTGACCATCGACAACCAGATTGATCCTTCCACCGGCACAGGCAAGCTGAAGGCAATTTTTGACAATACGGAGCGCGGGCTCTGGCCCAACCAGTTTGTAAATGTGCACCTGCTGCTTGAAGTGCAGAAGAATACTCTGGTGGTCCCGGCGGCGGCCATCCAGCGCGGTCCGCAGGGAACGTACGTTTACACAGTGAAGCCGGACAAGACGGCTGACATGAGAAAAGTCACGATCGGATTCACGGAAGGCAATCTCACCACCCTAGCGTCAGGTTTGCAGGCCGGCGAGACCGTGGTAACGGACGGTCAGGACAAATTGCAGCCGGGCAGCAAAGTGGAGATTCGTACCGGCGGTCAGGGGCCGGCATCCAACGGAGGCCAGCCACAGGGAGAAGAGCCGGGGCAGTGATTGCCACGCGCCACGAACATAACTGATGCCCAACGGCGGCCCATCGCGTCTTTTCATTCTCCGTCCGGTAGCCACCACGCTGCTGATGATCGGCGTTCTGCTGGTCGGCTTTGTCGCCTACCAGCAGTTGCCGGTTTCGGCGCTCCCTCAAGTGGACTATCCCACCATTCAGGTCACCACGTTTTACCCTGGCGCGGGACCGGAAGTAATGGCCTCATCCGTCACCGCGCCCATGGAACGGCAGTTCGGCCAGGTCCCGGGGCTGAGCCAGATGACCTCCTCGAGCTCCTTCGGCAGTTCGGTCATCACGCTGCAGTTCACGCTGGAGCAGAACATTGACGTTGCGGAGCAGGAAGTTCAGGCAGCCATCAACTCGGCAACAACTTTTCTGCCGCGCGACCTGCCCAACCCGCCGATCTACAGCAAGGTCAATCCCGCAGACGCACCCATCATTACGCTGGCCCTGACTTCTGACAGCCTGCCACTCACCAAAGTGGAAGATCTGGCAGACACAACGCTGGCGCAGAAGATTTCCCAACTCTCAGGCGTAGGGCTGGTTTCCATCAGCGGCGGACAACGGCCGGCGGTGCGCATTCAGGCGAACCCCACGGCACTGGCGTCCTATGGTTTGAGTCTGGAAGACCTGCGCACCGCGCTGGGACAGGCCAACGTTGACCAGGCCAAGGGCATTCTCGAAAATGAGCGGCAGTCCTTCACCATCAATAGCAATGACCAGTTGAGTTCCGCCAAGGAGTACCAGGACGTAATCATCGCTTACCGTAACAATGCGCCGGTGCGCCTGCGCGACGTTGCCAGCGTGGTTGATGGGGCAGAAAACTCCAAGCAGGCGGCGTGGATGGGCGCAATTCAGAACGGCCAGCCTGTGCTGCTGCCGGCGGTAATCGTCAATATCCAGCGCCAACCGGGCGCAAACATCATCAGCGTTGTGGATCGGATCAAGAAGATCCTGCCCCAACTGCAGAGCGCCCTGCCGACCTCGGTAAAAGTGCAGATCCTCACGGACCGCACTGAAACCATTCGTGCGTCAGTGAAGGACGTGCAGTTTGAGTTGATGCTCACCGTTGCGCTGGTGGTGATGGTGATTTTCCTCTTTCTGAGGAATCTCTCCGCCACGGTAATTCCCAGCGTGGCCGTGCCGCTCTCCATCGTAGGCACTTTCGGCGTGATGTACCTGCTGGGCTACAGCCTGGACAATCTCTCTCTCATGGCGCTCACTATCTCCACCGGCTTTGTGGTGGATGACGCCATCGTCATGATTGAAAACATCGAGCGCTTCCTGGAAGAGGGCCATTCTCCGCTGGAAGCTGCACTGATGGGTTCCGGCCAGATCGGCTTTACCATCATTTCACTCACAGTCTCGCTCATTGCAGTGCTGATCCCGTTGCTGTTCATGGGCGATATCGTGGGCCGGCTCTTCCGCGAGTTCGCCGTGACGTTGAGCGTGACCATCATTATTTCCGCGCTGGTCTCGCTCTCACTCACGCCCATGATGTCGGCGCGTTTGCTCAAGAATCCCAGAGAAGTGCGGCACGGACGTTTTTATTACGCTTCTGAGCGCTTTTACGAGCGGGTGATCGAATTTTACGGCCGGACGTTGCGGTGGGTGCTGCGCCATCAGACGGCAACCTTGCTTGCGACTGTTGCCGCTCTGGTCCTCACGCTTTATCTCTATGTCATCGTCCCCAAAGGTTTCTTCCCGGTGCAGGATACAGGCGTGCTCCTGGGAATCTCTGAAGCCGCACCCAACGTTTCCTTCACCGCCATGGCGGCCGCGCAGCAGAAACTGGCGAGTGTAATCCTTCAGGATCCGGACGTGGCCAGCCTGTCATCCTTCATCGGTATTGACGGCACAAATACCACCCAGAACAGCGGCCGTATTCAGATCAACTTGAAGCCGCACGATGAACGCAGCACGTCAGCTTCTGACATTATTCGCCGCCTCCAGCCCAAACTCGCGAGCGTGGAAGGCATTGTTCTGTACATGCAGCCGGTGCAGGACCTGACGGTGGAAGACCGCGTGAGCCGCACGCAATTCCAGTATTCGCTGGAAGATGCCAACGCCACGGAGTTGAGTGACTGGTCCACGCGCATTCTGGATAAGCTGCGCACGTTGCCCGAACTGCGGGACGTGGCCAGCGACCAGCAGAACGGCGGGCTCCGCGCCGATCTTGTGATTGACCGCGACACCGCGGGACGCTTTGGAATTCTGCCTCAGGCCATTGATGACACGCTTTATGACGCGTTCGGCCAGCGCCAGGTGTCTACCATCTTTACCCAGCTCAACCAGTACCACGTGGTGCTGGAAGTGGGTCCGCAGTTCCAGCAGGACCCCACCGACCTCATGCACATTTATGTGAAATCGGTTACGGGAACGCAGGTCCCGCTTTCGGCCTTCAGCCACTTCAACACCGATAAAGCATCGCTGGCCATCAACCATCAGGGGCAGTTCCCGGTGGTGACCATCTCGTTCAACCTGGCGCCGGGTGAATCACTGGGGCGCGCCACCAAAGCAATTGCTGAGGTGGAACAGGAGTTGGGCATGCCCTCCAGCATTAATCCCAGCTTCCAGGGAACCGCGGCTGCATTTCAGAAGTCGCTGGCTTCAGAACCGTGGCTGATTCTGGCGGCGTTGGTTACCGTGTACATCGTTCTGGGTGTGCTGTATGAGAGTTACATCCATCCCGTCACCATTCTTTCCACCTTGCCATCAGCCGGCGTGGGAGCTATTCTGGCGCTGATCCTCACGCGCAACGACCTCACGGTAGTCGCTCTCATAGGCATCATCTTGCTGATTGGTATCGTCAAGAAAAATGCCATCATGATGATTGACTTTGCGCTGGAAGCCGAGCGCGGTGAAGGCAAGCCGCCGGAAGAAGCCATCTATCAGGCCAGCCTCCTGCGCTTCCGTCCCATTATGATGACCACCATGGCTGCCCTGCTGGGCGCTGTGCCTCTGGCGTTTGGAACTGGGACTGGATCAGAACTGCGCCATCCACTCGGCATCACCATCATTGGCGGCCTGCTGCTGAGCCAACTATTCACGCTTTATACCACGCCGGTGATCTACATCTGGTTTGACAAGCTGGCGCGCAAGTTCTCGCGCTTCAAGATCGGCAATGAGATTACGCCGGAAAAGGAACCGGTCCTGGGCGACTAGCGCATGATCATCTCTGCTCCATTCATCCGGCGTCCCGTGGCTACGTCCTTGCTCGCGATGGGAGTGCTGATGGCGGGCATTCTGGCCTACACGCGCCTGCCGGTCGCCCCCATTCCTCAGGTGGAATATCCCGTCATCAGCGTGGGCGCCGGATTGCCAGGTGCGAGCCCGGAAACCATGGCTTCCTCGGTGGCCACTCCGCTGGAGCGCCAGTTTGGCAGGATTGCCGGGGTCAACCAGATGACCTCCACCAGCCAGCTTGGTTCTACCAATATCACGCTGCAATTCGATCTCAGCCGCAACATCGACGCGGCAGCGCGTGACGTTCAGGCCGCAATCAATGCGGCCCTGGGGCAGCTTCCCGCTAATCTGCCCACCCGGCCCAGTTGGCGCAAGGTGAATCCGGCTGACGCGCCCATCATGATTCTGGCGCTTACTTCAGAGAGCATAACCAAGCCGCGGATGTATGACATTGCTGATTCCATCCTGGCGCAAAAGCTTTCCCAGGTGGCAGGAATCGGCCAGGTTTTCGTAGGCGGCGGCGCAAGGCCGGCGGTGCGCGCAGAGGTGAATCCTACCCTGCTGGATAAACTGGGTGTTGGCGTGGAGCAGGTGCAGAGCGCTCTCGCATCCGCCAATGCCAATCGCGCCAAGGGTGAAATCGCGGGGCCCATCAACGCATGGGCGATTACTGATAATGACCAGCTATTCAAAGCCGACGACTACAAGAAAATCATTGTTGCTCGAAGTCCCAACGGCGTGGTTCGGCTGGGCGATGTGGCAGACGTGCAGGACTCGGTAGAAGACATTCGCAATGCCGGTATTTCGAATGGGAAACCGGCAGTGTTGATGATTGTCTTCCGCCAGCCGGGAGCCAACATCATTGAAGCCGTGGACGCTGTAAAGTCTGAATTGCCGCAGTTCAGGGCATCCATTCCCGCCGCCATCAGTCTTGATGTGGTGCTGGACCGCAGCCAGACCATTCGCGCCTCCGTGCGGGACATTCAGCTTACGCTCATCATCTCCATCATTCTTGTGGTGCTGGTGGTTTTTGCCTTTCTTCGCAACCTGCGCGCCACTTTCATTCCCAGCGTGGCGGTGCCGCTTTCCCTCATTGGCACGTTCGGCATCATGTACCTGCTCGACTACAGCGTAGACAATCTGTCGCTGATGGCGCTGGCCATTTCCACCGGATTCGTTGTGGATGACGCCATTGTTGTAATTGAAGACATCACGCGCTACATGGAGATGGGAATGGATCCGGTGCGGGCGGCTTTCCGCGGCGCCAGCGAGATTGGCTTTACCGTGCTCTCCATGAGCAGTTCGCTCGTAGCCGTCTTTATCCCCATCCTGTTCATGCAGGGGCTTGTTGGCCGAATGTTTCGCGAGTTTGCCGTGGTCCTGAGCACGGCCATCGGGGTGTCACTGCTGGTTTCACTTACTCTCACACCCATGTTGTGCGCCAAATTTCTTCGGCCGCCCAGGCAAGAGGGCCATGGACGTGTTTACAAAGTGAGCGAGCGCGGCTTTGATTTGATGTTGAAGGCTTATCGCAGCGGTCTGGGCTGGGTGCTGCGGCATCAGTTCGTCACGTTGCTGGTCACTATTGGGACGGCGGCGCTCAGTATTTACATGTACATCGTTGCTCCCAAAGGGTTCTTTCCTCAGCAGGACACGGGACGCATGGGCGGCTCTATTCAGGCCGCACAGGATATTTCCTTCCCGGCGTTGCAGCAGAAGCTGCAGCAATTCCAGAGTATTGTCAGGAAAGACCCCTCAGTGGAAACGGCCGTCGGCTTTGCGGGAGGAAGTGGAATTTCCAATACGGCGCGAATGTTCATCACGCTGAAACCGCTGGATCAGCGGGACAAAATCGGACACAGACCCGCCAGTGCGGAGCAGGTCATCAACCGGCTTCGCCCCAAATTGGCGCAGATTCCCGGAGCCACGTTATTCCTTACGGCTACGCAGGACTTGAATATTGGCGGGCGCTTCAGCAACGCCCAGTTCCAATACACCATTCAGGCAGAGGATCTGAAGGAGTTGAACTACTGGTCGCCGCGCATACTTGCCAAGCTGCGCAGTTTGCCGGAACTGCGCGACGTGAACACTGACCAGCAGGACAAAGGGCTTTCCGCGAATGTGGTCGTAGACCGCGCGACCGCTTCCAGGCTGGGTATTTCTCCAGCGAAGGTGGATGCAGCGCTGTACCAGTCCTTTGGGCAGGCGCAGGTTTCCACCATGTATCGTGAACTGAACCAGTATCACGTGGTGATGGAAGTTGATCCCAAACTGCTCTCTGGGTTGGACGCGCTCCAGCACACGTACGTGAAGTCGTCCAACGGCACCGAGGTACCGCTTTCAACTTTTACCAGATACGAGCCAAACAACACCGCGTTGCAGGTGAACCATCAGGGGCAGTTTCCGTCAGTAACGCTTTCCTTCAACCTTGCTCTCGGCATGCCTCTGGGAAATGCCACTCTGGTTATCGATAAAGCCATGCGCGACCTGCGCGTGCCCGCGTCAATCCACGGCGGTTTCCAGGGTACGGCTGCGGCATTTCAGGATTCGCTGCGCAATGAGCCCTGGCTGATTCTGGCAGCGTTGCTCACTGTCTATATCGTGCTGGGAATGCTCTATGAAAGCACCATCCATCCCATCACTATTCTCTCCACCTTGCCCTCGGCCGGGGTGGGGGCCATTCTGGCCATCATGCTCACGGGAAACGATCTGAACGTGATCGCGATGATTGGCATTTTGCTCCTGATAGGTATTGTGAAAAAAAATGCCATCATGATGATTGATTTTGCGCTGCAGACAGAGCGGGCCGGCAACAAAACTTCTGAAGAGGCAATCTATGAAGCCGCGCAGCTGCGCTTCCGTCCCATTATGATGACCACCATGGCTGCGCTGCTCGGCGGATTGCCGCTGGCCATCGGCACCGGAGTGGGAGCAGAACTGCGGCGGCCATTGGGCATTGCGATTGTCGGTGGACTGATCGTCAGCCAGGCCCTTACGCTATTCACGACCCCGGTGGTTTATCTGTATCTCGACCGCTTCAGATTGCGCGTGTCCGCCTGGCGTAGGGCACATAAGCGTCCACAGCCAGCAATTGAGCCGAGCGGAGACTGAGTGCATTTAGTAATTGAGTAATTTGGTAAGTTGGTAAATGAAAGCCGCAATCCTGCGATCTAAATTACCCAAATTACCAATTTACCCAATTACCAAATCTTGAATGTCAGTGTGCTTTTGCCGGATGATCGGCCTCAGCCTGCTGGAGGGATTTCTTCTTTCGGCGGCTAAGGATGAAAGGACGGCGACGGCGGCGTTCGGCCCTCTTGTCAATCTTCTTCCAGAAGCCGACGAAATAGTCCACGGCAGAGATTACTGAAACCGCCACCATGAACCACACGGCCATTCTCGCCACCAGGTCCATGGAAAAAATAACGGTTCTGGAACCCAGGGCAAAAACCCATTCATCCCAGCGAATGGCCAGAATGGCAGAAACCACGGAGATGATCTGCACCACCATCTTGAGCTTGCCTAATTCGCTGGCCTCAATCGTGAAGCCTTCTGATGCGGCGATTGAACGCAGGCCGGAGATGAGAAACTCACGGCCAATCACGATTACCGCTACCCATACATTGACGATCGATGGGATCAACTGCACCAAAGTGATATAGGCAGCCGCGATCATGAGCTTGTCTGCCAGAGGGTCCAGAAGCACGCCCATGGTGGTGATCTGGCCGCGACGCCGCGCCAGGTAACCATCAACGCCATCTGTGATGGAAGCCAGGATGAAGATGCCGGAGGCCAGCAATACGCGCAAAGTATTCTGCTGGGGGCCGAAATAAGATGTGGTCAGCACCCAGATGATCAGCGGAATGGCCGCTATCCGCGACAGCGTGATGTAGTTCGGCAGATTCACTGGTGAAAGCCGGGAGCCGCGGCGAGACCGGCTCTCAAGTCCTAAGGGTAAGCATAGCACTTGGAGCAAGCCATGGAGCAGGGCTATTTCTTGCCGTTGACGGTATCCAGGCAGCGAGTATACAGGTCAAGCAGGTGAGTGGCATAATCTTCCGCCTTGTTGACGGCGCCGCCCTGAAATCCTGCTCCTGGCGACTCGGTTTTGCCATAACCCGTGCTGGCGGCAATGAACTTCATCATATCCAGTGCAATATCTTCATTGCGTCTCGAACCCATCAATCCTGCAAGCTGGTCCATAGCTCGTGGTTCCTCCAGTCAATATGATGCCACAACATTTTAGCGGAGACAGCCGTGTTGGATTCCCAGATGAGAATTCCCACAATTGCCGGGATTGATGATTGATCGTCTGGATTGCGCGGCCAAGGAGGTCAATTTTGGAGTCGTGGCGATTCAGGCAGTTCTGCCGATTGCTTCTTCCAGTGAGCTTTGAATTGCTGCCTGGGTGTTATCCTGATGCATCAAACGTAAAGATCTATGGACATGACATGGGTGACGGACCGCGTTGCGGTTGGGGGCGGAATCTGGTACGAGGAGAACATGGCTGAGCTCGTGCGGATGGGTGTGACGCACATCATCAACATGCAAATTGAATTTGACGACCGGTCTCTGGCCCAGAACCATCCCGTCACTATTTTTCACAATCCCACGGACGACGATTTTCAATTGAAGCCGCCCAAGCTCTTCCAGGGAGCGGTGGAGTTCGCGCTGGAAGCCCTGGACGAACCCGAGAGCAAAGTCTACATTCACTGCGCAGCAGGGGTGCATCGCGCGCCGATGATGACTCTGGCCATCTTGCGCGTGCTGGGCTGGCCCCTGGAAGACGCCAAGGAGTTGATCCAGCAGAGGCGGTATGTGGTGGACTGGGCCGATGTTTACGTGCAAAGCGTGGAACAGTTCATCAGGGTATACGAGTCCGCGCGTCCTGCCGAATCTGGGCCGAAAGGCAGGTAAAATCGTTTCTTCATGGCCATAGAAGCGGTCCAGCATGTTCGCCGCATGCGCGGCGGCGCTCAGTCTCACTTGATGCGTGCTTCCGACAAGCATTATTATGTCGTCAAATTTCAGAACAATCCACAGCATCTTCGCGTGCTGGCCAATGAACTCCTGGCCACGCGACTGGCGGAACAGATCGGCCTGCCTGTGCCGGTCACAGAAATCATTGATGTGAAGGCATGGGTGATTGAAAATACCCCTGAGCTGCACATGGAGGTTTCACTCCATCCTGTGCCCTGCAAGGCCGGCTTGCAGTTTGGCGCGCGCTACGTCTGTGATCCGGCGGAGGCGCAGGTGTTTGATTACCTGCCTGAGTCCATGCTGGAGAAGGTGAAGAACAAGCAGGCGTTTGCCGGCATGCTGGCCGTCGATAAGTGGCTGGGCAATGCCAATGGACGCCAGGCGGTGTTCTGGAAAAAATCTCGGGAAAGAAAATATAACGTCAGCTTTATTGACCAGGGATATTGTTTTAATGCGGGCGAGTGGGACTTTCCTGATTCGGCCCTGCGCGGTGTGTACGCGCGCAATTGCGTCTACAAAGATGTGCGTGGCTGGAACGCGTTTGAGCCCTGGCTCTCACGCATTGAGAAACTTGACCCGGCGATTGTGCGCGCTATTGCCGGAAAAATTCCGCCCGAATGGGTTGGTCATGACTGGCAGGCGTTGGAAAAGCTGGCGGAAGTAATCATTGCCCGGCGAAATAAAGTCCGCGACTTGATTGCAGCGTTCCGCAACTCCTCGAGGCAGCCATTCCCGGAGTGGGCTAAGGCGGAACAAGAACAAAGACTGGCGGTGCAGTGATGGCCAACAGGCAACAATGCAGCTTCTTCCTCTTGCGCTACGTGCCCAACGCGGTGAAAAACGAATTCGTCAATATCGGACTGGTGCTCTTGCCACCCGGCGGCGATCCGGAACTGCGCTTCACCCAGGACTGGTCGCGGGTGCTCTGCCTTGACGCCGAAGCAGATTTAGAACTGCTGGGCGCGCTGGAAAGCGATTTGCGCGACCAGCTCAACGGCTTGAACGGCGACCGTGATTCCATTCTGCGGCAGATTCAAGATTCATTCTCCAATGCGCTGCAGCCATCTGAGATCAAGGCGTGCCTTGCAGAATCTCCGGCGCTAGAGGCTGATAAATTGGCCGGGCTCTACCTCGACCGGCAGCGCCCGCGCGCACAGCGTGAGCCCTCCGCGCGCCAGGTGATCCGGGAGCGCATGCAGCAGGAGTTTGAAAAAGTTGGCGTCTGGCCGCTGATGTGGCACAACGTTGAAGTGGCGAAGTACACGCGCAAAGGCGATCCTCTGAAGATTGACTGCGGCTATAGCCCGAACGGGACAGTGAAGCTGTTCCACGCCCTTGCCATTGAAACCGATCCGAACTCAGCCAAGGTGCTGGCATTCAGCTATGCGCCGCTGGCAGAAGGAATTCTGAACATTGAATCCAAACGAGCCAAGCTGGCAGCGGTGGTTGACGACCCTTTGCCGGAGGATGACGAACAAACAGGTTTTGCGCTGGATATCCTGCGCAGCCAAAACATAAGGATTGTGCCCATTTCCGACATGCCGGGCGAGGCTCAGAATGCTGCGGCTGAAATGGGCATTTGAGAAAAGAAAGCCCCGGTGCGAGACCGGGGCCTTATCCAGTGCCTGGTTAAGGCGGACTATTTCACCTTCACGTCTGGTTTGAGAGTGGTCTTGAGATTAACCTTTGCCGGCGTCTTGCCGCAGGCGCCACCCCGTTCCAGTTGTGAATTCCACCCCGAAGCACGGAAGCGCTCACCTTCAACGATCTTGGTGCGAACGCCGTCTATCACGGGTGGGATGGCTGCATGGGCCTGGCCTGCAATGGTATAGATCACAATGGCTGCCTCGCCGGGCGCATCGTCACTGAATCCAACCCCAATACCCTGAAAGCCGGCCTGCATGAATTCATTGCGATGATTGTCCTTGGCTATAAGACCGCGATCAAGCTCGCCTGGAGTGATGCGCGGGACGGCAAACCCCTCGTTATACATAATTTGCGTCC
>CAVWUW010000016.1:0-32578 GCA_963758275.1 Terriglobia bacterium
GAACACAGTGACCACAAAGGAACATGAAGTGGCTTTGCCCAATAAACACGCTTTCCCTCTGATTTATTGGGCAGAATTCGTACTTTTTGGGCAGGTCGCTTTTTCTTGCGCCTGATGTGACAGTGCCGTATATGAAGAACGGGACACGCCCGGTGAATGAGACCGGAACACGTCCCTAACCAAATCACCTAACAGGAGGCGAAATTGGCTGACCTAAGGGTAATCCACCAAGAGACGCAAACGCGACCCGTTCGCTGTGGTCAGAGGCAAGGTCGTTGAACGAATCGAAGTCTCGACTTTGCAGCATGACATCGCAATCGGGATTCTTTTCAAGGACAGAACCTATCTCGGATTTGACCTTGACCCGTTCCTTCGGATTACTCTCGATTTTTCGGACTGGAAAACTCACAGCTACAAACCTCTGAAGCGCTGGCCACCTCTGCGCAGCGAATAACCCACTCTGCATCACGAACACGGAACCCGCTGAAAGGCGGGTTTTTATTGGTCTCATTTTTACTGCTCCCCCTCGCGCTCCTCTGCTTTAAGCGCAATCAGCCCTAGATGTACCATTACCTGCCTCAATAGTTCATCGGTATTGACCGCCTGCTCCGCAGTTCGACCTAGAAGGTTGTCATAGATAGATAGCTCCCCGTATTCGTGCAGCAATAGACGAAGTCTCTCTTTGAATCGCAATTCAAAGCCATTCATTATCTTGTCAACCCACGGGGCCGTTTCTGCCCATTTGCGCTGGACGTAATCGTTGCCGTCTTCTCCGGGGTTGCGTCCTATCTCTGGCTTTGGGTGTTCTTTGATCAATGTGCGCAGGTCTCTGCGCAGGGCCATCGTGCGCTCAAAAAGTGAATTAGCGCGATTGCGATTCTCCTCTGCCCGTGATTCGTATTCCTTGATTATCTGATTCAACTCAAGTATCTGCCTATCAAGTTCCGCTGCACGAGCGGCAAGCGCTTCGCCCGTAAATCCTCCCCGTGTTACTGCCTCTAGCTTTTGTTCTAGATGCTCACGTAACTGAATCTGCCATACGGTGTCGCTCCGCGCTCTCCTGAGTTCGGCTTGTGCAGCCACTAAAGATTGCTGATCCTGGCGAAATGTTTTTAAGAAAGTCCATAAAAAGAGAGACAGCCACGCCAGTACCGTTATCCCGGCAGAAATCAACGTGGGAGCGCTGAAAATTGAATCTTTGGCTATGTGCATCACGGAAGCGCCCTGTTTCCATTGTGTTGAACCCTGATAAATCGCTGTTCCAAGAAACACAGTGGCAGGAACAGCAAGAGACCAAACGACGACAGATAGGGTTGTAGTGCCCAATGCACCCATGAGGTTCTTCCACATCCGCGATGAAAAGGACATAATTTGGGAGCCAGATGGATCACGCATCCGGCAATTATCCACTTGCACAGTTTCACAGGCCAACTCCTTTTGGTGGCTGTTCCGAAACTTCAAAACCCGGCCATTTCTCGCCCCTTTTCCGCATCTCCTTCCATAGCTTTATCGATGATTTCAAACGCTTTATGCGGTCTTTGGCATCCGCAATAGCGGAGTCCCACTCGGTTACATTTTCAAACAGTTTTTATCTTTCTCGGTTGCTTTTTACTTATACATGTGTAAAATCCTTTGTGTGCAAGACTTCGCTAAATACCGCAAAGCCGCTATTGACGGAATCAAAGAAGTCGAAAGGCTTGCCAAGCAGAGAAGGGAGCTGGACGATCAGATATCCAAGGTTTCTAGGTTGATCGCTGCCAACATCAGCATGTTGCCGGAAGAGGAGCAAGCTGAATACACCGCTGCGTTGACCGACACCGTTCCCACAACCGGCCTCAGCGACGCAATTCTGCGGGTTTTGAGAGGTAAATTTCTGACCCCATCGGTGTGCGCGAAGCGCCTATCGAGGGGGGATACGACCTCAGCGGCCGTTAACCCACTCGCGTCCATTCACACGACATTGAAGCGCCTGTTTGCGGCACGGCGCATTGACGTTAAGCAATTCCCAGATGGCAAGCTGTTCTATGGCAGATGGGAAGGCGATCGAGCCGAAGAATCCTGACAGACCGAAGAAGGAAAAGAAATGACGTTGGGGCATTCGAGAACGCGAATTCCTGAATGCCCCTTGCGGGGGTGTAGCTCAGTCGGCAGAGCAACGGACTTTGAATCCGTAGCGCGTGGGTCCGATCCCCACCACCCCCATCACTCTTAAGCGCCCCAACACTGGCTGGAACCAGCGTCAGGGCTGAACCAAACATCGCGGGGATAGCCGCAATGTCAGGTACGCTTTCATTATCTGCTAGTCCCCGCCTGAACCGCAATGCCCGATTGGAGGGGCTGGGACTATGAACCTCAGAGAAGAACGCGGGAAACAGATTGCAGAAGCCGGGAAGGTTTTTAAGCGCAAGCAGACTGAATGGCTGGTTCCATCGCAATCCAGCAACGGCAGCTATTTGGTCAATCTTGCCAACGTTGATGAGCCCGTTTGCACCTGTTCTGACTTTGAAGAACGGCAGATGCCATGCAAACACATCTACGCCGTCGCCTATTTCGTAGTGCGCGAAACGAATCCAGACGGCAGCACCACAGTCACCGAAACAGTCACGGTTACGAAAAGCAAGACGTACCCGCAGAACTGGCCTGCCTACAATGCCGCGCAAACCAGCGAACAAGATAGGTTCCAGGAATTGCTGCGCGATCTCTGCTCCGGCATTGAGGAACCAATCACGCAACGCCGGGGCCGTCCTAGTCTGCCGTTGCGTGATGCCGTATTCGCATCTGCCTTTAAGGTCTATTCCTGCTTTTCTGGCCGCAGATTTATGAGTGATTTGCGCGAGTCCCACAGGCGTGGAATGATCTCTCGCGTTCCGTGCTACAACTCGATTTTCAACTACCTTGAAGATGATGGGTTGACGCCTGTACTTTTGGAACTGATCAGGCAGAGCAGCTTGCCCCTTGCCAGCGTGGAAGTTGATTTTGCTGTGGACTCTTCCGGTTTCGGCACTTCCCGATACACGCGCTGGTATGACCACAAGTACGGCAGGATGCGGGAGAAGGCGCAATGGGTCAAAGCGCATGTTATGTGCGGAGTCAAAACAAACATCATTACCGCCGTGGAAATTGGGCAGGAATATTCTGGCGATAGTCCGGCGATGCCTTCTCTCGTTAACACGACTGCAAAGGCATTTACGATCTCTGAGGTTTCGGCGGATGCGGCTTATTGCAGTGCGGTCAACATGGCTGCGGTGACTGCTCACAACGGGACGCCGTTTATCGCGTTCAAGCGCAACACCAAAGCCAAAACCGCTGGCCTGTTCCAGCAGATGTTTCACTACTTCCAATTCAAGCGGGAAGAGTACTTGCAGCAGTACCACAAACGCAGCAACGTGGAATCCACCTTCAGTATGCTTAAGCGCAAGTTTGGTGACTCGTTGCGGAGCAAGACGCCTACCGCTCTGGTAAATGAGGCACTGTGCAAGGTTCTGTGTCATAACCTCGTAGTCCTCATCCACGAAATGCACGAATTGAAGATTGAACGCGTGTTCTGGCAACAGACCGGAAGCGTATAATTTGGCGCGAATGGAACCTTGGTACAAAATCACGATGCCGCTTGCAGAGAGCGTAGTCGATGGCAAGGGCTGGAAACTCCAAAGCGCCTTTGAAACAATATTTCTGGCCAATGGCGGACCGCCGGATGCCGCAATGTTTACTAACGACGTTGACGTTGACAGTGTCATTTACTATTTCTCGCCCGGAGCACTTCGTATTGCAGGAAACCTGCTTACCTCTTACGGGGCTGTTCCATGCTCCCGTCCAGTTCGGGACTCTGTGGCGCTGCTCGTTGGCGAGCAATCAGCTTTAGACGCTCTGCCCGCACCAAAGCCGGATAGAAGTTGAAAATCAGCGAGCCACCTTCAAACCCTTCGGCCTCGCCGTTGTCATAAACCAAATACTTGTGACCGTCAGACGGTCTTATCACCTTGAATAAAAGGCGTCTCATTGTCTTTCCTTTTTTGGGCAAACTTCGGTTTTGTTGGGCAAGAGGCGAAAAGTGAGAGTTGTTGGGCAAAGCCAACACTACCGACGAAGACGCTGAGAGGTTGGTGAGGCAGCAAAAGCCGTTGACTTCCGACAATCTTTTTATTTTCAAGCAGATGAGCTAGCGTGGGTTAATAGTCAATTATTACTAAAGGAATTATCATTTGAATCCCTCTGTTCTGCTTTGCAGATCCGCTTTCACCGGTCCAAATAGCGTGACGAAGGGGCAACCACCGTCCCGACTTTGGTGATAATGCGTTTACCCGCCTGAACACTACAATCGGTCTAGGTGATTTACTTGATTTGACCCTCTCACATGTTGTGGAACGTGCCTCCCCCGGCAAGGAACGATGACCCTGGAATGCCGAAATTGAGGACACCACGATGAACCGGAACAAAAATACGAGAGAGCGCAGTTTGCTGATAGCGATCACGCTGCTGATCGCAGGTTTTGCCATTCCGTCGCTGCTGCTGGCTGAAGATACCAAACAGGCGACGAACATTGACAAAGTGATGTTCACCTATGACTCGGGAAATTCCACCCCGGTCGAAATGGATATTGTCGGACATGGTTTCGGGAACCGAGTTGCTCCAACCGTTTTGATTGACGGCTTGCAGCAGACTGTGACCATGTTCACAGATACGCATATTGCTATTGCGCCTGCAGGCATTTCCTCTGGCGCCTACCGGCTGAAGGTGCAGAACAACAGCCGTCAGGGGAATGATGGCGGCAGCCGCATGACCCAGTTTTACCTCACCATTGGAGCTGCAGGGACAAAGGGCGATCCCGGACCTGCCGGGCCGCAGGGGGCTGCTGGAGTTCAGGGAGCTCCGGGACCACAGGGGCTCTGGTCCAGGGACCTGCCGGACCTCAAGGACTTGCTGGGCCAATTGGCGCTACCGGAGCCACCGGAGCTACTGGTCCCGCTGGACCAATTGGACCTGCCGGACCTCAGGGCATTATGGGATTTCCTGGCCCGCAGGGAACTCAGGGACCGCAAGGTGTGCAAGGCCCTCAGGGACCTCCGGGACCAGCGGGGACCGATGGAGTGTTTGGCGCCAATACCAATACTGCTTCCTCAGGCCTGAGCCGGGCGTGCTTCCTGGGTGAGATCATGCTGAGTTCGGGACCGGTCGCAGGATCTTTGCCGGCCAGTGGTCAACTGGTCTCTGTCACTAAGTTCCTTTCGCTGTTCCAGGTAATCGGAAAAACCTACGGTGGCGATGGCATCAACACCTTTGGCATCCCTGATCTGCGTGCGGCCGCGCCCAATGGCCTTACATATTCAATCTGCGTGACTGGATTCGCGCCAACCAAGGTGACGTTCTAGTTCAGATTGTTTTTTGTTTTGGACCAGGCCCGCTGCAGAAGCGGGCCTGCTTTTTGACGGGCTGGCACGGGGTCATGCCGCGATATCCAACTGCGTTAGCCCGCTCTTGTCCTCATCCTGCTGGATCCTGCCTTCGCGAGTCTCCTTGGCCAGCTCGCAATTCAGTTCGGCGCCCAGAAGCATGATGAAGCCGTTCCAATAGAGCCATACCATGAGTGCAACTATCGCTCCCAGTGCGCCATACGTTTTGCTGAAGTGGGCGAAGCTGCGGAAGTAAATTCCGAGCACATAAGAAAGTCCAACCCAGCAGGAAACTGAAAGCAGCGCTCCGGGCAAAGTGTTCCAGAACCGTTGTTTCACGTTGGGCGCGATGAAGTACAGAAACTCCACCGCGAGCACGGTAAAGCTAAACGACACAACCCAGTGGATGTACGGCCACGCTGAAGCAAACATCCAGGAAAGCTTGTGATGCTCGGCCAGCCGCTGTCCGAACTCAGGACCTACAATCATCACGGCAAATGCTATGACGAAGAGTATCCCGACGAGCAACGTCAGCCCGATTGCCAGAGGTCTTGTCACCCAGAATGGCCGGCCCTCTTCAACTTCGTAGGCGACATCCAGGGCTTCAATCGCTGAGGCAAAGCCCCCGGATGCGGACCACATGGTGCCGAGGATCCCAAATGAAAGCAATGTCGCGCGATTCGGAACGATGACGTGATCAACGAAGTAGCGGATAATCTTCATGCTGTCGGCGGGCACAACTCCGCCGACCAGGTTCACAACCTGATTTAGAACATCATTTACGGGTAAATACGATACAACCGCGGAAAGCAGGACCAGGGCAGGGAAGAGCGCCAGCACAAAGTAGTAGGCCATGGCAGCGGCCATTTGCAAAGTGTGCTTGCGAGAAACGCCCTCCACAGTTCGCCACAGCGCGTCGCGCACGCCGCGCAACGTCAATTTGCGCTGCCTCGCCATCAACTACTTTGATGCGTGAGGCAAGCCGCGGGCCTTCCGAAGGATGAGGAGCTTACATGCAGGTTGCCTGCTGTGTTCCTGAACAGAGCACGTGGTTTTTTGGCAGCTCTTCGGATGTTGAAGTGGACAGAGAAGCAGCTAATAGAGAAAAGCTGGCAGCCAACAACTAATATCTAACAATTGCGGCAAACGACTTAGGATCCAAACTCGCTCCGCCAACGAGAGCACCATCAATTTCAGCCTGCGACATTAAGGCTTTCGCATTTTCCGGCTTCACGCTGCCGCCATAAAGAATTCGCATCTGGGTCGCCACGCCTTCCCCAAATGCGTTCGCCGCTTCCGTCCGAATCACCTGATGTGCTTCTGCGGCGAGCTCTGGCGTAGCAGTTTTGCCGGTACCAATAGCCCACACCGGTTCGTAGGCAATCACCATGGGAATTGCTTCTGCGCCGGAGATTTCACGAAAAGCAATGTTGCACTGCCGGCGGAGAATGTCTTCTGTCATTCCTGCTTCTCGCTCCTGAATGACCTCTCCGACGCACACAATCGGTTTCAAACCGGCTGCAAGGGCAGTGCGCAGTTTCCGATTCACCGTGTCATCCGTCTCGCCAAAATATTGGCGCCGCTCTGAGTGTCCGATGATCACATGCGTACAGCCCACGGCTAGCAGCATTCCCGCGGAAATTGCGCCGGTGTAGGCGCCTTCTTTTTCCCAGAACAAGTCTTGCCCCCCCACCTCAATGCCGCTGTCCTGCACCGCTTCAACCACAGCAGGAATGTCAATAAAGGGAGGGCAAAGAACAATCTCGTCCCGGCTATGTCCCCAGATCAACGGCAGGAAGGCGGAAACAAAATCGCGCGCTTGCTGCGGCGTCTTGTACATTTTCCAGTTGGCAGCGATCAGTTTCTTTCTCATGGAGTAGTTTCGCCCTGGATTTGGAAATGTGGGAATGCAGGCTGCAGCTTCCGTGCTGCTTCCTCATACGCCCGGTATGTATCGCGATCAAAGAGTACGAAGCGAACCAGGTGTACGGAGCGGGGCGAGTGCAGATGATCCACAACAGTCCGCAGGGCAATGATCGCAGCCTGCTGTACGGGATACCCAAACGCCCCAGTGGAAATGGAAGGAAAGCTGACGCTCGTGCAGCCCAGCCGCGTAGCCTCTTCAAGTGAGTTGCAATAGCAGCTTTCGAGCACCTGCGGTTCGTTTCTTTTACCACCCTGCCAGACTGGCCCGACGGTATGAATCACGTACCGCGCTTTGAGCTGGCCTCCCTTGGTGCTCACCGCCTGACCGGACGGCAACGTCCCGCGCAGTTCCCGGATTTTGCGGCATTCGGCGAGCAACCCTGGGCCGGCTGCGTTGTGAATTGCCCCATCCACGCCGCCTCCTCCCAGCAGGGAGGAATTCGCTGCGTTCACAATTGCGTCTGTAGTTTCTTCAACAATGTTACCGTGCGCCAGCTCCAGGCTGGCCTTATCGCCAATGCGGTAACGCAGCAGTGATGGCATGTGTTTTTACTTACTGGTCAGAGCTTCCACCCCCGGAAGATTCTTGCCTTCCAGGAACTCAAGTGACGCCCCGCCGCCGGTGGAGATATGCGTAATCTTGTCCGCCACGCCCGACTGGTGCACAGCCGCAACTGAATCTCCGCCGCCCACAATAGAGGTGGATTTGCTGTTGGCAGCAACCGCCTGGGCAATCTTCATGGTGCCTTTGGCGAAGGGAGCTATCTCAAAAACACCCATCGGGCCGTTCCAGACAATGGTCTTCGCTCCGGCAATTTCTTTGGAGAACGCCATGATCGTCTCAGGGCCAATATCAAGTCCCATACGATCGTTCGGAATGCCCGCATCGGCGCTCACCACTTGCGGTGCGGATGAGGCTTCCATCTTGTCTGCCACGACGTGGTCTGTGGGCAACAAGAGCCGCACGTTCCTGCGCTGCGCCTCAGCTAAAAGCTCTTTTGCCAGATCTATCTTGTCTTCTTCCACCAGCGACTTGCCCACTTTTTTTTCCTGCGCCTTCAAAAACGTGTACGCCATTGCGCCGCCAATGAGCAGAGCATCCACTTTTGTGAGAAGGTTGCGGATCACATCAATCTTGTCCGATACTTTGGCGCCGCCAATGATCGCAACAAAAGGCTTTTCCGGATGTGTCACGGCTTTGCCAAGGTACTCAAGCTCTTTCTGCATCAGCAGACCGGCAGCGGATTTAGAAACAAATTGCGTGATGCCGACAGTGGAAGCATGCGCCCGATGAGCGGTACCGAAGGCATCGTTCACGTAAACGTCGGCGAGCGCCGCCAGTGACCGTGAGAATTTTTCGTCATTGGCCTCTTCCTCAGGATGGAAGCGCAAATTTTCCAGAAGTAGTGTCTGGCCCTTTTCCAGCTTGTTTGCCATCTCTTCCGCGGCAAAGCCGGTGCAGTCAGGAGCAAAACCCACATTGCAGTTTCGCCCCAGCTCCTGGTCGAGCAGAATGCGCAGCCGCTCGGCTACCGGCTTCAGGCTCATCTTGATGTTGACTTTGCCTTTAGGCCGGCCAAGGTGCGATGCCAGAATCAACCGGGCGCCTTTGCGCAGCGCATATTCAATGGTCGGCAAAGTCTCACGAATGCGCGTGTCATCAGTAACACGGCCTTCAGCAGAAAGCGGAACATTGAAATCCACGCGCATAAAAACGCGCTGGCCATCCAGATACAGGTCCTGTATGGAGAGCTTTGCCGTTTCAATCGAGACGTTTGTCATTATGCGGTACCCCCCTGAAGGCTAAAGACCCTTTTTCGCCAGGAACGCAATCAGGTCACGCACGCGGCAGGAATAGCCCCACTCATTGTCGTACCAGGAAATTACTTTCACGCAGTTTCCGGCCACCACACGGGTGAGGGAAGCGTCAACAATGGAAGAGCGCTCGTCTCCGCGGTAATCCACTGAAACCAACTCGGCGGTTTCGTAACCTAGAATGCCTTTCATTGGTCCATTGGCCGCGGCCTGCAACGCTTTATTGACCTCTTCCACCGTTGTGCTTTTCTCCACAAAAGCCACCAGGTCCACTACGGAAACATTCGGTGTGGGCACGCGCATGGCAAATCCATCAAGTTTTCCTTTAAGGTCCGGAACCACCAGGTGAAGAGCCTTGGCTGCTCCCGTGGAGGTGGGAATCATGGACAAAGCGGCAGCGCGAGCACGGCGCAGGTCTTTGTGAGGAAAATCCAGAATTACCTGATCGTTCGTGTAAGAGTGAATCGTGGTCATGGTGCCGGACTTGATAGTGAAGGTGTCATGAATCACCTTGGCTATCGGGGCAAGACAATTGGTTGTGCAGGAAGCATTGGAAACCACGTGGTGCTTCGATGGTTCATACTTGTTTTCATTTACGCCCAGCACAATCGTGATGTCTTCATTCTTGGCCGGTGCGGAGATAATGACTTTCTTCACGGTCCCCCGCAGATGTGCTTTGGCTTTTTCCGCCTCAGTAAATTTGCCGGTGGATTCCACCACTACCTGCGCTCCCACGGATTCCCAATTGAGCGCCGCCGGATCTTTTTCTGAGAACACGCGGATGGACTTGCCATTTACACGGATGCAGTCGCTGCCGGCCTGAATATCGTGTTTAAGATTGCCCAGGATCGAATCATACTTAAGAAGGTGTGCCAGCGTGGCCGGGCTGGTGAGATCGTTCACTGCCACAAACTCGAAGTTCGGATCGTCGATTGCAGTGCGCAGGATATTGCGCCCGATCCGGCCAAAACCGTTGATTCCGACCTTGATTGCCATGAGTAGATTTCCTCCAAACTAGCTTCCGCCACTGAAAAGTGAGTTGATGGGACAGGAGACCGCGCGGATGCCCGTTTAAACTCCTCAGGTTAGCAAACAAACTTTGATGCGTGCAATGGCGCGGCCATCGCATTGCATAGAGGTGTGACGGAGCTCACATCAAAGCACCGGCAGAAGAATGGAGAAACTACGGTGGGGAACAAGCCTACGGTCGGCAAAAATGCGGCCGCGGGCGCTCGCACTCCCGCGGCATTGTTTGGTTCCTGCTGAATACTGCAATCACTGAGGCGCCATTTTCTGATTCCCGCTCGCCTCAACTCGCCCGGTCAGAAGCTCCCGCTTGGGCAAATGACCGTGGCACTTTCCCTTACACACAGGACTCTCTTCCCGTTCTCGGACTGTTTCTGCATTTGTTCTTTTTGAGGCCTCTGCCGAAACAGTTTTGATTCCAGAGATTGAGTCTTTTTCACTCTTTCGTGCTTTGTGCCGGCAAGGAACAATAGCCAGAACCGGCATTTCCATGGGCCTGCTCGCTTTGGTGTTGCTCGCCAGATTCTTATTTCGTGTCGGCCCCGGACGGCCCGAATTTCACGTGGGCTTGGGCAGGAACATTCGAGCCGGCAAGTCCTTGGACTGACAAGCAGCGCCGTTCTTGCGCTGAATGCACCCATTTTCTGCCACGGGCAGGGACAATCTCTGCCGGGACTACCAAGTGGCTTGGGGGAGGGTTGCGGGGCGCAATTATAGCAAGTTGTTTTCAGACTGCAAGACAAAACTGCACAAAAATCGCACAACCCCTCAATGTCCGTTTTCTCAGGCGAAGCCGTTCCTTGGGGGCCGCTGCTGTCCAAAGCTCCTCAGGCAGGTGCCAAACTGCCAACCGTCTTGAGGTTGCAACTCTTTATGTCGTGTGTTACACACGAGTCATGCGCAACTGGATGCGCGAGCGCATGAAGCGCCGTAAAAAGAAGCAAGAAAACGAAACCGAAGCCACAGGTAAGGTAGGCCAGCAAAAGCCTCCGGTAGATGACTCGCACCCGGAGCCTATTATCCCTGCCTATGAGACCACCGAACCCGAAGCATCTGCGGAGGAACCGGAAATAGAGGGTCCTCCATCCCAGTTCGCACTTCAAGAAAACAGGATGGAAACGGAAATCCAGCCTGATCAGCCAACCGTTCCAGCTCCCGAACCAAAACCCATTCAAGCCGCCAAGGGCTCAAGACCGCCCAAAGGGGTTGTGGTCCTGGCGATCGGTTTGCCCGGCTCCGGCAAAAGTACCTGGTTCAGACGCCGAGGCGTTACTCCTCTTTCCAGTGACCTCCTGCGTTCCATTCTTTTCGACGACATCACTGAGCAACGCTATCAGGGGCTGGTATTTTCGACTCTGCGCTCGCTCCTGCGTGCCCGCCTCATTGCCCGCATGCCCTGGAACTATGTTGACGCGAGCAATCTTTCCTCCCACGAACGCCGCCAATGGATCAAGATGGCTAAAGGCTTTGGTTATGAAGTCCACGCCGTTTTTTTTGATGTTCCACTTGAAGTCTGTCTGGAACGCAACCGCAAGCGCGAACGGCAGGTCAAAGAGGACGTTGTGCAACGCATGGCTGCCAAGCTCAAGGCTCCCACCTTTGAGGAAGGCTTCACCAAGGTCACGGTGGTGCGCGTGAAAAAACCTGGGGCGCCTGGCCAGGAAGCCGCAGAATACTGAACTTCATGCGGCCTATCCGCGGGCAAAATGCAGCAGCCCAAAGATATACAGCCACAGCACTCCCATAAAGTGCCAATACCAGCTTGTAACTTCCACCGCCAATTGCCGGGACTCGAACCTGTGCTTGATCCAGCTTCCCCATGCGGCGAAGAGCAGGGCAACAATGCCTCCGGCAAGGTGAACAGCATGGGTTCCGGTAAGCACAAAAAAGAATGAACTGCTGGGATTAGACCTGACAAACAATCCCTGAGATCTCAGGCTGTTCCATACCATGGTCTGCCCGGCCAGGAACCCGAACGCCAGAAAAAGCGTGATCCCCAGCCAGGGCATATCGCGTTTCATCCGCGGAGCCTCAATTCCCAGCATATGAAACTCTGATTCCCGGTTCATGCGCCGGCGCGCAAATTCCAGTGTCACGCTGCTAAGAAGCAGAAGTGCGGTGTTGGTCCAGAGCTGCGAATACGGCAGGTGCAGCGGACGCCAATCACTGATGAATTCCTTGCGACCGGGATCATACCGTCCCATGCTCTGGCGCATCACGTAAACAGCGGTGAGGCAAATGAAGAGCGTGGAGACGGAAATGATGCACAAAAGCATACCCACGCGGTATCGCCGCAACTTTTCCCTGCGTGACGGCCATCCGCGCGGCTCGTTGTGATCGCCATCATCGCCACCGCCGTACCCGCGACGATGCGGAATCTTCCCCGGTCCGCCGCCTCCCAATCTGGGTTTGCGTTCTATATCAACGTGTTCGCCGGCGATTGGCATATCAATTCAGATGATCGTCACCTGCGCTCGGTGATCGACGCGTCCTGAAGCAGGAAGTCAGTTTCCATTCCGGGAACGCTGTATTCATAAGGACCGTGGTTGACTATGGGCCTGGCTTGGCCGAATCCCTGGGCTGGCGCCGGTGAAGGCAACGTCCACTCCAGAGTGCTGCATTCCCACGGATTTGCGCTTGTCTTGCGCCCCTTGAACATACTCCAGAACAAATTCACCAGAAAAATGACCTGCCCTGCAATCGTAACCAGGGCCGCGATGGTAATGAACCTTTGCAGCGGCTCCATGGCAGAGACATATTGTACGCCTGTCAGTTCCGAGTAGCGCCTTGGATGTCCGGCCGCTCCCAGCAGGTGCATAGGCATGAAAATCGCGTACGCGCCGATGAACGTGATCCAGAAATGGATCGCCCCCAGGCGCTCACTCATCATGCGTCCGAACATTTTGGGGAACCAGAAATGGGTGGCTGCAAAGACGGCAAACAGTCCCGCCATGGCCATGATGAGATGGAAATGCGCCACCACAAAATACGTGTCGTGCAGGTAAATATCCAGCGATGGCTGGGCAAGCAGCGGACCTGTCAGGCCTCCCGTAATGAACAGTGAAACGAACCCGGCGGAGAACAGAAACGGAGTGCTGAAACGAATCTTGCCTCCGTAAATCGTAGCCAGCCAGTTGAAAACTTTGATGGCCGAAGGAACGGCAATTGCCGTGGTGAGGGTGGAAAACGCAAATCCCGCGTAAGGATTCATCCCGCTGACAAACATGTGATGTCCCCACACCATGAATCCCATGGCGCCAATTGCAATCGTGGCGCCCACCATTGCTTTGTAACCAAATACAGGTTTACGGCTGAACACAGATAGCAGATGTGACGTGATCCCCATTCCCGGCAGGATCGCGATATAAACCTCAGGGTGCCCGAAAAACCAGAACAAGTGCTGCCATAACAGTGGTGAGCCGCCTTTGTGACCAGTGATGGCTCTTCCGCTCACAATTAGCCCGCCCGGAACAAAGAAGTTGGTTCCAGCATGACGGTCCAGCATCAACAGTAAAAGCGCAGCCAGCAAGATGCTGAATGCCAGCAAGCTGAGAATCGCCGTGACAAACCAGCTCCAGCAGGGAAGTGGCATACGCAGCCATTTCATCCCCGGAGCGCGCTGCTTCACCGTGGTTGTCACAAAATTGATCGCGCTCATCACCGTACCCATGCAGAACAAGCCAATACTCACCAGCCAAAGGTCCGTTCCCATTCCCTGTCCCGGTCCTGCGGCAGCAATAGCGCTGAGCGGCGGATACTGCGTCCAACCGGCAACAGAAGCGCCTCCCGGCACAAAGAATGCCGAGACAAGCACGAAGAATGAGATCAACGTGGTCCAGAAGCCCAACATATTGAGCCACGGAAACGCCATTTCTGAAGTGCCAAGTTCAAGCGGCAAAAAATAAGTCCCAAATCCACTTTGCGGGACCGTGGACAGAACAAAGAACACCATGAGCGTTCCGTGGATTGTCAGATACCCGAGATAATCTTCCGGCTTGATCTCGCCTAGCAGGGGAATCACAGCCTTGGGCCAGACCAGATGGATGCGCATCAGCAATGAAAGGAACGTGCCTGTCAGAACCGCGGCTAATGACAAAAAGAAGTACTGCAGCCCAATAATTTTGTGATCTGTGCTGAACAGATAACGACGCAGGAAACTGCTGGTCACGTGAGCGGCGGTAATGGGGGAACGTTCCTGCATAGATTCCAGAATTTATTGCTGGGCTTCGTGTTGTTTCAGCCAGGCGGCAAACTGCTGCTCCGTTACAACTCGCACCAGCGCCCGCATGCGGTAGTGTCCTGTGCCGCACAACTCCGCACAGGCAATTTCAAAATTGCCCAGCTGCGTAGGGTGAAGTCGTGTCTGGATCGTCATTCCCGGCACAGTATCCTGCTTGAATCGCATCGCCGGGATGAATAGGCTGTGGATCACATCCTGTCCGCGCAGATCAAGTTCCACATCGCGGTTCACGGGCAGCATCAGCGATGTCGAGACCACATCGTCGCGTCCTGCCGGATCGTTGGGATCAATGCCCAATCCATTTCCTTCTTCCGGCTTCGAGAATTTCTGCGGATCTACGCGGCCAAAAACCCTGTCCGCTCCGGGATAACGAAAATACCACTGAAACTGTGCGCCGGTCACTTCCACTCGCAGGGCCTGTGGCTCAGGCTCATGCAGTCGCATGCTGGACCAGACCTCGCCACCGGAAAAATGAAACCAGAAGAAAAGAGCAGCAACGGCCAGCGTCCATCCCAACTCCAGGCGCCAATTGCCCACGTAGTAGCTGGATTTTTTTCGCCGCCAGGAACGCAAAATGAAAACCGCCAGCGCTACCTGCGCCAAAACAAAAAGTCCGCCCAACAACCAGAATGCAGTGTTGAACTCGTGGTCCACGCTGGCTGCATAAGCGGAAACCCCGGCAGGGAACCACCACGGATGGGCAACAAACAGGTAAATGCAGCCGATGGTCACCAGCAGCAGCGCGGCTACAAGCGCAACAGCCATTACTTTGTCCAGTCTCCGTTACTCACCAGCTTCAAGAATTCCTGGTGAACTCGCGTATCAGCAGAGAGTTCAGGATGAAACGTTGCCGCCATGATCTTGCCCTGGCGAACCAGCACCGGATGGCCATTTTCGCTGGCCAGCACTTCCACGTTTTTTCCTGCTTCCACAATTTTGGGTGCGCGGATAAAGACCATCTCCAGAGGTCCGCCTGTGAGTTTGGTATCAAGCTCGCGGATTGAGCTGTCAATCTGCCGGCCGTAAGCATTGCGTCGAATGCGGATATCCAGCGCACCCAGTGATTGCTGCGGAGGATTTTCAACCTCCTTCGCCAGCAGGATGGCTCCTGCGCACGTCCCAAACGTCGGTTTGGTGCTTACGAAATCCTTGAGCTTCGTAAGGAAGCCGCGTTCTGCCAAGAAGTTGAGAAACGTACTGGATTCACCGCCCGGAATCACTATGGCGTCGATGGACTCCAAGTGCTCCGGCTTGCGCACCAAGGTGACGTCCGCGCCCAATTGCTCCAGCCGAGCTTTATGCGCTTCATAGTCACCCTGGATTGCGAGAACGCCGACCGTCATAGTGATGTTGTCCTGAGAGCTGTCTTGCCGTAACGGAGCTTTTTCCGAAGCCCCGAGAGAAGCGAGGGGTCCTACCGTCTAAGACAATCTTCAGGAGCATGAATGCGGACTATTGCATTTTGTACAGCAAGAGGGATCTCTCGCTTCGCCCGAGATTCCACGGTCTTTACCACCCGCGGGTTTGCAGCATGTCCGCTTCGGTCATCGCTGCCACCGCCAAGCCTTTCATTGCTCCGGTGAGATCTTCGCTGACTTCAAGTAACACTTTAGCATCATCGAAGTGCGTAGTCGCGCGGACAATTGCTCTGGCTCGTTTTTCCGCTTCGGCAGGTGGGGCAAGCGCGCAGCTTTCGTCGTATGCATGATTTCCGTCCAGACAGTGTAAGCACGAAGAGCGATTTCCCATGAAAATGCCCGAGCCTACAAAAACAGCCTCCGCACCGAGTTGCCGTACAAGCGCCGCGTCAGCAGGCGTGGCAATGCCACCCGCAGAGAAGTTCGGAACCGGCAGTTTGCCTGCCTTCGCCACCATCCGCACCAGCTCATAAGGCGCTTTCAAGTCTTTGGCTTGAGCATAGAGTTCTTCTTCAGAAAGAACTGTTAACTGTTTCATATCGCGGATAATTTGCCGCAGATGTTTCACCGCATGCACCACATCTCCAGTGCCCGCCTCGCCCTTGGTGCGGATCATGGCCGCCCCCTCGGCAATGCGCCGCAGGGCTTCGCCCAGATCACGCGCCCCGCACACAAAGGGAACCCGGAAAGCATGCTTGTCCACGTGATGGGCTTCGTCCGCCGGCGTCAGAACCTCTGACTCGTCAATGTAGTCCACACCCAATTCCTGCAGGATTTGCGCCTCGGCAAAGTGGCCGATGCGGCACTTGGCCATCACCGGAATGGAAACCTGTGCCATGATTTCACGGATCTTCTTGGGCGAGGCCATGCGGGCCACGCCGCCCTCCGCGCGTATCTGGGCCGGCACGCGCTCCAGCGCCATTACTGCCGCAGCTCCGGCCTTCTCCGCGATCACCGCCTGGCTGGCGTCGGTCACATCCATGATCACGCCACCCTTCAGCATCTCTGCCAGGCCGGTCTTCAGCCGCAAACCTGTGTTTCCATTCTTCTCAGACATAACTCGCTCCTACATCCGTGACCTTGGCAGCCACGCTCCAAACTTGTTGTGTAACTCTCTATTTTAGCGCGTTATCCTCGCCTGCGGCCCATGCGCCCATGCCATTCTCAAGCACCCGTTTTGATTACGCACGGGATGTTCCGGATTCACTTAACCTTGGACCTGGTTCAGTCTTCCGCGTTCAAATGTTTGGCAAACATCTTCGCCACATCCACCACAACGAAAATGCCCGTGCTGCGCGCCAGGACTTCGCCGCTTTCGTTTGTGATCTGCGCCACATTCGTGTGCTCGCGCCCTTCCACCTTCTGCTCCCAGCCTGTGACCGTCAATTCCTGGCCCAGCGGAACCGGCCGCAGATATTCCACGTTCATGGACCGCGTAAGCGCCACTACGCTGCGAAACTTGTTCACTTTGCCCATGGCCTCATCCAGTATGGTGGCGATGATTCCTCCATGTGCATGCCCCGGAGGTCCCTGGAAGTAGCGCGTCAACTTGAACTTGCAGAACGTGCGCCGTGTCTCTTCATCCGAGTAGAACTTCAGCCGCATTCCCTTGGGATTGGCATTGCCGCAGCCAAAGCAGTGGTTCTGCAGCGGGTGGGACTTTTTGCCATGGACAATGTGGCCGTGGGCCGGTTTTGCTTTGGGCATGGGGAAAGGTGATTCTAACACTCTGCCCAGGCTCCTTACGCGAGTTCATCGCGCAGGATTGTTCGTCAATGCATGGCCCTCAACTGTATTCAATTTGGCAATTTTGGCAGTCATGGCAATTCTGGCAATTTCTTCCGGCCGCAAATGGGGCAGGGATCGTGTTCCGTTAACAGCATCCGTCAACGAGTGCACAACTTGATTTGCCATATTTTCGCTAAGTTGCCACCACAAACTTTTCTAATTTGTTAATTCGCGGCTCAACCGCTTTCCGTCCCACCAGCTCCGCTGCTGCCTTGCCCTGCAGCATCTCGCGATAGTGCAGCACACGCAGCCCGGGAAGGGCATGCAGCAATTCGTTGGGCTGAAGCAGATATTTAGGATCACTCGGGCCACCGGGAACCTTCATGCGGTCAAGCGTGTAAGTCCGGTAGATCAGCGTTCCGCCCGGTTTGAGCGCCCGGGCGATAGCAGGGAAGAGCTCCCTGCGCAGAAAGTAAAAGACCACCAGCAAATCGTATTCCTCCGTACCCAGGTGAGAGATTGAATCCAGGTCTACGATTTCTGTCTTGAGGCTTCCCTTGCGCACGGGTGTTTTCGGCGGCGAGGATGAAACCTTCTTCACCGCATCAAATTTGTCTCGCGACATTTTGAGCGCAACATCAGAGATATCAATCAGCTTCACCCGCCAGCCGCGCTCAGCCAGCCACACGGCATTTCGTCCCGCGCCGCCCGCCACATCCAGTGCTGCGCCCGGTGCGGTTCCTGTCAGGAATTCGTCGTAGACATTGATCAGGAAAGTGTCCGGCTCAACCCATGATGATGGGCTCTCGGAGTATCTCTGGTTCCAGCGTGCTTGTTCCGTGACATTCATTCGGATGATTCTGCGCTTGAGTTTACCGGGTTTGCGTTTAACTATTATCAGTGGTTCTCAATTGGCCTCGTCATCCGTCCATACATGAAAGTCTCCGAACACAATATCGTCCCTCTGACGTTGAGCGGTAGCGCGCATGTTAATCAATTCTTCAGGATAGTCAGGCTCTTGCATGCGTCGCTCGAGTAGCTGTACGTCCTCCAATTCCAGGACAATACAGTCAAGATCTTTGGCTGCCCTTTTGGATACGATCTTCAAACTCCGCCCGCGATGAAGCCCATGTGACGATATTGACGTATGCACCTCGCCCTTGGTCTCCGAATCTCCTGAAATCCTTGCAGTTCGGATCACCGGCAAGACACGCAATCCCGGTCCATAGTTCCATGAGGCCCACTCCTCAATCAACGTCTTAAGAGAGACTTACGTTTTACTGCGTTATACTGCCATGAGTGGCTGAGAGCACGCAAAAAACGTTCTACATTGAAACCTTTGGCTGCCAGATGAACGTCCATGACTCGGAAAAAGTTGTTGGCACCCTCATGCGCCAGGGCTATCGCCAGGTGGAGACCGTGGAAGAGGCCGACCTGGTCTTCTACAACACCTGCTCCATCCGCGACAAAGCCGAACAGAAAGTCTTCCATCGCCTCAATGATTACAAAAAGCTCCAATCGAAGGGCAAAAAGTTCGCAGTCCTCGGCTGCGTGGCCCAGCAGGAAGGCGAAAAGATTTTTGAAAAGGCGCCGCATGTTTCTCTCGTCGCCGGCTCAGCGTCATATCGCAATCTGCCGCAGATGCTGGTACAGATTGAGGCAGGGAACAACCGCGTAACCGGGCTGGACGACCGCCAGACCGACGAGACCTTTGAAACCGAGTTCACCGCGCGCAGCAATCCCCATCGTGGCTACATCACCATCATTGAGGGCTGTGACAAGTTCTGCGCTTATTGCGTGGTGCCGTACACGCGCGGCAAGGAACGCAGCCGGACTTCAGAATCCGTGCTCGCCGAGGCCCGCCAGATGGCCGATCTCGGCTATACGGACATTCAACTCCTTGGCCAGAACGTAAACGCATTCGCGGATCCGTTGGGCCGCAAGACCTTTGCTGAACTTCTTTATGCCGTCGGTGAGATCCGCGGCATCCGCCGCGTACGCTTTACCACCTCGCATCCTCGGCATTTCAGCAAGGACATAGTCGACGCCATTGACGCGCTGCCCACACTCTGCGATCACATTCATCTTCCCGTGCAGAGCGGATCTTCGCGCGTGCTGTCTGCCATGAGCCGCGAATACACCCGCGAGATGTACCTGGAGAAAATCTCCTGGATCAAATCCGCGAAGAGGGAATTCGCGCTGACCACAGACCTGATCGTCGGCTTCCCCGGTGAAACCGATGCGGAATTTGAAGAGACCATCACCCTCATGCACGAGTGCCAGTTTGACGGTGTATTCAGCTTCAAGTATTCGCCGCGTCCCAACACCCCGGCCATTGGGCTGCCGGACAGCATCCCAGATGCCGACAAATCCCGCCGGTTGCAGCTCCTGCAGGAGCGCCAACGCGAGATTCAGAGGGCAAATTACGAGAAGAAGATCGGGCGTACCTATGAAGTAATGGTTGAAGGTATGAATGAAGCGCGAGGACAGGTTATTGGGCGCACCTCGCAGAACATCACTTTGAATTTTACGACCGCGGAAAAACCGGCGCCGCCGGTCGGCAGCTATGCTAACGTGCTGGTGACCAGGAGTTTTCCCAACAGCCTGGTGGGTGAGTTGGTTAACGAATTGATAGCGTCTGACACATGTGGCAGACCCGGAGATTGAGCGGAAACAAATCGGCGAGGCCGGGTCCCAGCACGCCGGATTTTGGCGTGGGGTGGAAGCCGACTTGCGCGCCGAGCCGATTGCAACAGAAGCATAAGAATTTGGCTTGACGCGGTGCCGCCAAGCGGTTTGGAGCGGAGCGACATGGAAGTAGAAATGAAAATACGCGGACTAATGATGGATCCGGCCACCAATATGCCCATCGTCGTGCTGAAGGACGTTTCCAGTGACGTGGTTTTGCCCATCTGGGTTGGGGTCTACGAGGCCAACGCGATCGCATTGGAGATTGAGAAAGTCACCACGCCGCGGCCCATGACTCATGACCTCATTAAAAATATCCTGATTGGCTTTGACACCCACGTGCACAAAATCGTCGTAAGCGAACTGCGCGACGACACATTCTTCGCCGTGATCTGGATGGAACGAGAGGGAAAAGTCATCAGCATTGATTCCCGGCCCTCGGACGCGCTGGCTCTGGCTCTGCGCCTCGATTGCCCCATTTACGTGGACGAAGAGGTCCTCAAGAGTTCCAAAGCCGCCAGCGCCACCGCCGACCGCGTCTCTCCAGACGATCTGCGCAAATGGCTGGAAGGCCTGAACGACGAGGACCTGGGCAGCCGGTACAAAATGTAGCTTTATTCTTCGTCCCGGAGCCTGGCTACTTCTTTATCCCGAGCGAAGCGAGGGATCCCTACGGGCTTGCGAATCTTCAGGTGCAGTACCCACCTCATTTAGAATCGATCGCGTTCATTTGCGGCCCAAACTCATGCCTGACTCTGCCGAACAACTCCAACGCCTTTACATGGCCGGCTTTGAGCTGGAAACCTTTGAGCGCTTTCCCAAAGCCATTGGCGTCCTGCGCCAGGGCTACGTCGCGCTTCTGGTTCCCGGACCAGACGGCCTGCAGATCCTCGGCAACGTCGGCCGGCGCATGGGGGAAAGCCTGGGCCCCCTGGTCGAACGCGGCGGACGCAAGCTGTTTATCCATAAGCAGGAGGAAATTGAAGCAACTGATCAGATGATCGCCGAACTGGAGCAGTTCCGCAGTGACCTCAAACGCCTGCTACGAGGGGAAGAGCTTGGACGGCCAATTTAGGCCGGGAATCAAAGCGGAGGGCCAGCAAAGCTGCAGCTTCAGCGGCCTGGTTGTTATTTAACATAATACTCATTATCGGACGTTAGATTAACGGTGTTGCTGCGCCTTGCCTTCCACACCCTTCAGCGCCGACCTTGCCTCATCTTCGAACGGACCGCCCTGTGAATGTCTCAAAAAGTTCTTGTACTGCACTCGGGCTTCCGCGTACTTGCCTTGTTTCTCCAGCGTCTTCGCCAGTTTGAATGTCGCCTCTGGCTCGTCTGGAATTGCGTCCAGAGCGCTCCTGAATCTCAGCTCGGCACCGCGATCTGGAAAGGGCGCATCCGGCGGAGTCGCGGGCGAAGGAGGCTGCGCCGTGGAGGTCGATTGCGGGTTCGCTGCCGGACTAGCTCCGGGACTCGTTATTGCCCAGTTTCGTCCGCAGCATATCAACCACATCGAAGCAGAAATCAACAAGATGGCAATGCGTTGCATCGATCAACCTCCGCATAATGCATAATGGATGATGCGCTGCCTGATTACAGTTGACTTACATCCTTAATCTTTTACTTTAATCGTTGTTCTTGCATTCAACTCAACTCGCCCTCAACACAATCTTTGGCTGAAACAGCGTTCCTGCAACACGCCGTGCAATCGCCAGCAACTCCCGTTGATTGGCAAAGACCCTCACGGTCAACGCCTTGCTGAATTCAGGCAGGTTTACCGCGCCGCCATTTTTCAGACGGGCCACGGCTTCGGTCGGCGCGGTCACTGCAGGGAACTCCGGCAGCACCAGCCGGGGATGCACAAACAAGTCATCGCAATTCCCTTCCGCTACTGCCTTTTCCAATTCCTCCAGCGTATGTGCTTCATCCAGAGTGAACTCGCGCACGGCGGTTCTGGTGAGCTCTGCCAGATGTGCGCCGCAGCCAAGTTCTTTTCCCAGATCATGCGCCAGTGATCGCAGGTAAGTTCCCGAGCTCACCCAGGATTTGAATCCGGCGCGCTCGCCGTCCCAACCGGTGATCTCAAATTCCTTGATTTCCACTTCCTTGGGCTTCAGTTCCACTTCCTGGCCTCTGCGCGCCAGCCTGTACGCTGGAACGCCCGCAACTTTTTTGGCGGAAAACGGAGGTGGAAGCTGCTGCTGACGTCCCGTGAACCGCGCTGCAGCCGCTCCGACCTGCTCAACTGTGAGACTCACCTGTTGCGCCGGACCGGCAGGATCGCCCTCCGCGTCGTAAGTATCTGTCGCCCAGCCAAAGCGGATTACGCCCTCATAGCGTTTATCAGCATCGTTGTAGAACTGCGCCAGGCGGGTAAAGCGGCCCAGCACCAGCGGCAGGACGCCGGTCGCCAGCGGATCGAGCGTGCCCAGATGACCAACAGATTTTTCTCCGGTGATGCGGCGCACCCGCGCCACCACATCATGAGAAGTAAAGCCCGCCGGCTTATTGATAATCAGGACGCCGTCCACTTGAGCAAGTTCTCCTAATCAAGCATGATAAACATGAGCAGCCGACTTCATGATCCCCATCCGCGACGACGCTCCCAAATCGACAACGCCGTTCATTAATTATTTTTTGATCGCACTGAACGTGCTGGTGTTCCTGTTTGAGCTCCAGCTCACAGGGAGGCAGCGCAACGCATTTGACATGACCTTCGGCTTCATTCCCTATCGTATTGATCTCTGGCTGGCGGGGCTGCAGCCCGCCGCATACGCATTTGTGCCGCTTGTGACATCAATGTTCCTCCACGCCGGATGGCTCCATTTAATCTTCAACATGTGGTGGCTGGCCATCTTTGGCGATAATGTGGAGGACCGCCTGGGCCACTTTCCCTATCTGCTCTTTTATCTGGCGACAGGACTGATTGCAACGTTCACAAACCTGGTCTTCACCCTGCATTCCAAAATCCCCAGCCTCGGAGCCAGCGGCGCAATTGCCGGAGTTATGGGAGCGTATTTCTTTCTCTTTCCGCGTGCTCGCGTGCTGACATGGTTTGTGGTGTTTGTATTCTGGCTGCCGGCCTGGCTGGTGCTGGGTTACTGGTTCGTTCTGCAATTCCTAAGCGGCGCTGCCACCAGCATCACTTACGCCTCCAATGCCACAGGCGGCGTGGCGTTCTGGGCTCACGTGGGCGGATTCATCTCCGGACTGTTTCTGATTAAACTTGTGCCCACGCGCAAAAGATACTATTCCTTTGAGGATTACTGAGGAGGAATGCCAAACCCCATTTCCTTTTCGCAGTTCTGGCCTCATCATCGCATTCGGCTGGCCTTGTGCGCTCAACCTTTCAGGCTTTTCACGTCACAACCTCTAGCCGATTGTTTTCACTCCTTTGATCAAGTGCAAAACCAGGTGGTCATCGAATACCGCGTTCATGCCTTCCTCGATTCGCCGGTCGCGATACCAAACACCGCATCCATCTGGAATGTAGCCCCTTTTGATGTAGAGTCGTTGAGCGCTGCTGTAACCGGGATGAAGTCCGACAGCAATTCCCACGATAGCTGAGCGCTTGGACGCAACTTGTTCTGCCCAATCCAGCAGGCCAGTGCCAATTCCCTTCCTACGGAACTCAGGCAGCACATTCAG
Source organism: Terriglobia bacterium (assembly GCA_963758275.1). Classification (GTDB taxonomy): domain Bacteria; phylum Acidobacteriota; class Terriglobia; order Terriglobales; family Acidobacteriaceae; genus Angelobacter. The sequence continues at coordinate 23,880 of CAVWUW010000016.1, forward strand.
ATCCTGGATCTCGGGAATGTTTTGCTCTGCAAATCCAGAGTAAGCAGGCTTCCAATTGACCGTGACGTAACCGGCAAACTGATTCGCGAGCGCAGCTACACAGCAGATGCGGGTTCCTGCTGCCTGCTCGGCAAGATATCGCTGATACTGGCTTACCGTCTTTCCAAAGCCGATTTTCTGAAAAGCCTGAGCGATGATCTCAGGATCGTTCTCGTTGAGGCTGCGAATTTCAGGCTTCTGGGACATTTCTGCCGCATCTTCTCGTGCGCCGCTAAACTACAGCACGCCCGCAGTCGGCCCAATCACAATTTCTTCCACCGATGCCTCCGGAGGCGCGGAAACTGCATGTAACACAGCTTCTGCCACAGTCTCAGCCGACATCATCTTTTGCCGGGGTGCATCTGGCCAGAACTGTTGCCATATCTCAGTGTTCGTTGCTCCCGGCATCAACGCCAGCACGCGAATTCCCTGCTTGCGCACCTCTTCGCGCAATGCTTTTGTGAAACCGAGCGCGCCGAATTTTGAGGCGTTGTAGGCTGACATGCCGGCAAAGGGCTGCACGGCCGCAACCGAAAGGTTGTTCACAATCGTGCTTCCCGCCCTCATCAGCGGCAAGGCCGCCTGGGTCACCAGAAAGGCGCCCGTCAGGTTGATATCGATCACCCGCTTCCAAATTTCGAGCGGTAATTTCTCTACGTCAAGCAGTTCATGCGCCACGCCGGCATTATTCACCAGCACTTCAATCGCTCCATGCCGCTTACGTACAGCTTGGAACAACATTTGGACTGATGCTGGATCGGAAACCTCGCAATTTAAACCTTCAATACTCTCAGCGGTTCCCTTCAACTCCGCGACTGCCTTCTTCAGCCGCGCGTCATCTCTCCCCGTGATGATCACAGAGTATCCCGCGCCGGCAAACGCCTGCGCCGTCGCCCAGCCGATACCACGGCTTCCTCCGGTAATGACAGCTACTTTCATAAGCATGCGACTTGTTGCAAGATCAACAGGACTTTATATCAAATCGTCAGAAAGGAAGCAGCGGCCAAAATGACGTAAGAGGAAGCATCTTCTGCTTCCTCTTTTCGTCTGCGTTTCAAAGGTTCTGGATTTAGAACGAGTGCCCGTTCTTGCCGTTTCTGATGAGTGACAGAAACTCTTCGCGCGTCTTGTCTGATGTTCTGAAACTCCCCAGCATGTGCGATGTGACTGCCGACGAGTGCTGTTTTTCCACGCCGCGCATCATCACGCATAAATGCCGGGCTTCAATCACCACGCCCACGCCCTGAGGCTCAATGGCGCTCTGAATGGTTTCCGCAATCTGTACGGTGAGCCGCTCCTGGACCTGCAGACGGCGGGCAAAGATATCCACCAGGCGAGGAATCTTGCTCAAACCTACAACTTTGCCGTTCGGGATATACGCCACATGGACTTTGCCAAAGAATGGAAGCACATGGTGTTCGCACAGGCTGAACATCTCAATGTCTTTGACGATCACCATCTCGTCATAACTTACGTCGAATAAGGCCCCGCGGAGAACCGTTTCCGGGTCTTCGTTATGTCCTTTGGTCAGATACTGCAGCGCCTTTGCCATGCGCTCGGGTGTCTTGATCAATCCGTCTCGATCAGGATCTTCTCCCAGGCGCAGCAACAGTTCCCGCAGAAGTTCCTGCGTACTGGCTGACGCTAATTCGGATTGGTCCAAGGTTTTCTTCAATACGACTCCTGTGCTCACCGTGGGTCTCCTTAGTGGCGAATCTCTCTAGTGGCGAATCTCTCTTCCTCCGGCATATTCAAAAGAGTTGAGCATGGTCTCTTCAATGCGTACCTTTTCAACCATTGCGTGAGGGAAATCCTGATCAAGAATCTCGTAAATCTTCACGCACAGGTTTTCCGTAGTCGGTACCACTCGCTTGAATTCCAGTAATCTATTGAGATTTTCGTGGCCAAAACGTTCCAGGATATTTTTGTTCACAAAAGCATCTAAATCCGCCAGATTGCAGACCATTCCCGTTCGCCCATCCACCTGGCCGGTAACCGTGACCTCCACCGCGTAATTGTGCCCGTGACCGTGTGGATTGTTGCACTTGCCGTATGTGGCTTTGTTTTCCGCCTCAGACATGTCTTCGCAATGCAGCCGGTGCGAGGCAGAAAACCAATAACGGCGTGTGAGATAAGCCTTCATGCTTCTCCGTAATAATCCACGAACAAATCCGGCGTCTCATAAACCCGGATGCGATGCAACTCCGCCAGTTTCAATTTGGACTTGAGCCTGTCCCAGATGCTGATGGCCAGGTTCTCCGTGGTGGGAATCGCATCAGCAAATTCGGGGACTTCTTTGTTCAGGAAGCGGTGATCAAGCGCATCAATCACCTCGCGGTTCATAATGTCCTTCAATTCTTTGAGGTCCACCACAAACCCTGAGCGTCCATCCACCTGTCCCTTGACCGTGACTTCCAGCGTGTAATTGTGCCCGTGGCCGTGCGGATTATTGCACTTGCCGAAGATCCGCTGGTTCTCTTCCTGCGTGAATTCCGGGTTGTGGTAGTAATGCGAAGCTGAAAACTCTGCTTTTCTTGTGAGAAAGACCATGCGCTCGTTTGTGTCAGCCCTGAATCACTTCTGGGTAGATGATTTCTGAACCCCTTCAGGTGCGATATTTGAATATTTGCGACCCTTCCATGTTACCGCGCCGCGTACTCTGGAATGGAGCCAGGATCGTACCAGAAGTGACGAGAAAAATGGTAACCCAAGTAGCGCTAACAAGTTAGCTTTCCAGGAAAAGTGTGCTCGCCGTATGCGAAACAGGAACATTCCCCATAACAGCACCACTGCACAGCCCATCCAGACCGCAGCCGTGCCGAACCTGTTAAGCGTTGCCAGAATCGCCGAACCCGCAGCAAAAGCCACAATGGCCAGGAACTCAATCCCTCGTAGACCCGCCAGCAGAAGGGGATGGGGGAAAAGAAGAACCAGGTTCTTGGTCCAGCCTTCCCACATGGCGGCGAAGCTTCTGTACATCCGCGTCTTGACCCTTCCCTTTCCAAAGCGAAACCAGATTTTGTGATGTGTCTGCTTAAAGATCCTTGCTAACTCCACATCTTCCAGCAGCTTATGAGCTACCGCTTGGTGCCCTCCAAGCGCCTGATAGACGGCCCGTCGCACCAGGATGTATTGGCCATTAGCAGCCACCGCGGGATCGGCTGGATCGTTAATTTTTTCGGTTGGGTAAGTCCGAGTGAGTTCCGCGTACACCACCGGCATGAGCATGCGTTCATACCATGAACCGGTCTCCTGCTCCGGCGAGTAAGACAGCAGATCAAAGCTCTGTTCTTCGGCTTCCTTTACCGCAGCCGCCAGCGAACCGGGGTAATGGAACGTATCGGCATCCGTAAACAGGAGCCATTTCGCGCTCACACTTTCAACCCCAGTCATCAGCGCATTGCATTTTCCGCTGAAGCCATTCTGAGGCTCGCCGGCTGAGATCACCCGCACTCCCGGAAATGACTCGGCAATAGCTCGCGTACGGTCCGTGGAACCATCGTCCACAACCGTAATCGCATACGAAACTCCCTGCTGATGAACCAGCGACTCCAGGCAGTGACCAAGGCAGTCTTCCTCGTTTCGCGCCGGAATGATCACCTGGACAGTCACTGTTGGAGGGTTCAAGGGCATCAGAATCGGTTTATTATAAGAGAGTGACTCACCTGAAGGTCTTATTTGGGCTAGCTTTGGCGCTTGCTCTGGGTGGCTGTACAGATACCCCGGGGTCAGGCCTGGTGGGCAAACCCGCCCCGGATTTCACCATCCACGATTCCGACCATACTGTTTCTCTTCATCAGTTCCGCGGCAAGATTGTGGTTTTGAATCTGTGGGGGAGCTGGTGTGAGCCTTGCATTGAGGAAACTCCGTCTCTCAATCGCATGCAGTCCCGAATGGGAGACAAGATTGTCCTTCTTGGCGTCAGCATGGATTCAACCGACGCGCCTTATCATGCATTCCTCAAACGTTATAACGTAGATTTCCTGACTGTGCGCGACGTCAACGAGGAAGCGGCAAATTTATATAAGCCTACGGGCCCCCCGGAGACCTACGTAATTGACCGCTCAGGCGTGATTCGGCGCAAATTCATTGGGCCGCAGACCTGGGACGGCCCGGAGATGCTGGACTATCTCAACCGCCTATAACGCAGGTTAGACAGTTGCTCCAACACTAAGAGTGAACCCAATGATGCCTTGGCCTATCGCCGTCCTGTTCGCGGTGCTTGGTTTTTCCGCAGTAATTCTAGGAACTTGTTGAAAAAGTCATCGTCGGCCCTTCGCAGCCACGACGCAAGCGACTACGACCCACATAAACATTGGGTTTTGGAGCCATGGCATAGTTGATTCTGTTTACTGTTTGGTATTTTCCAACAAGCTCCTAGGCGGTCTAATGGTCTTTGTTTCTCGCCGTTTTAGTTACAGGGGCTTCTTGAATGAACGAGTCATGAGTCAAGGTTGAAACCAAGGTACGTGCGATCTTGGAACAAAATGCCGATTGCGCAATTTTGCTGATGGCCGAAATTTCAATCCGCTCCACGACCTTACCTTGACCCTGAGACGATCCAGCGAGCCATGAACAAGCTTGGCGAGTCGCAAGGCAGAGGCTACGGCACAGCATCCCAGACTGGAAAGTGTGTCAAAAAGAACGGCACCCGTTATAGGAACGCCCGCGTCAAGCATTACGTAGTAAAGAATTATCCCAGAGAGCTCCAGCGATTTGAAAAAGTGCTCACGGATACCACAGCGGAATGCTGCCGACGACGACGCACGAATGCGGTTCTTCTATACAAGCGCCTGCGTAAGTCCTTGCAGGTTTGTCGCATAACCCAGACGATACTGCCCGAATGGATGGGATCCCGACGTCGGAGTTCGGCTCCAACTTTCAATGTCCCACCCAGAAGCAATGAGATCTGACGCACCAAACACAAACTCAAGTGTGTCAACGAAGAACCAGACTGCACCTGCATGTGTGCTGTAGTCGATTCGAGCATCCCCACCATGAACGTAGTGGTTTCGACAGTTCACGGCCTCATCTACTACCAGTTCGAGGTCTGGGAACCGATTGCCAACCAGCTCGCTGATGTTCTGAGCCCGATACCGAATCTTTTGTTTTAGGTTTCTCTTCCCCATGCGACCAAGCGCACCCAGAACGCTGTCGCGTTCAGGTGATGGGGGTAAAGGACGAAAGAGCTTAACGGCTTGCGATTGGGCGTCCTTCAGATCATTCGTTAAATCTGTATCACGTGGGACCGCTGAGGCGGGAAGGATGTCGAACATATTAGCCGCTCCGATCAGGCGATCGATGCTATAGCTCCGTCCTTCGAAAAACGAAGTGAAAAACCGTCCTCGTGCGTCGTGCCATGTCTCATGGCGGTAAAGCCAGCTTTGTAGGACATTGGAAAACTGCTCTGGTTGCATACCACCGTTCAACAGCACGTCAGCAGGATGCGGCTTCCGCGTCCCGGTGACCGGCTCGCGTTTTGGCGGCATACTCCAATAGACACGGAGAATAACAGGTGGATCTGTGGCTTCCCCCAAGCGCAAGAATACGTGCCTTACGTTTTGTGGGCGTCCAACCAAAAATCCACAGTAGCTCGTCAATATCACGATTCGACTTATGACTTCTTCAAATTGCACACGCTCCTCGAACGCAATCTCAAGCGAAATTGTGTTTTTCAGAAAAACCCCGCCCGGGCCGCCCAAATTGTGTGTTGGACGATGAAGAGCAGATATCTTCCCGAAAGCTGTGTTCACAGAAAAGATCTGGCGTTTCCCGGTGAAGTACAGAATCTCTGGCTGCAATCCAATTGGGACCTCGCGTCCGAGCGCGTTGGACTCAATTAGTTCCTTCATGAATGGTTCCGGGTTTATGACGCTACCGAACGCATCCCAGTCGTAAAACAGCGTGGTTGCATCGTCCACGTCGAACCAAGCCTCTGCGATCTCTTTCGCTTCGGGCTCAAGGTGTCCGCTCGCCGTAGACAACAAAGTGGGGGAAGATGCTGGAGAAATGGTAACGCTCGCCCTGCATACGTCCGCCAGACCCAGTGCCGGGTGTGATGCAGTCAATAAGTGACACTCGTGTTAGGTCATGCAAAACGCCATGGATGTTGCGTACTTTCCGTGGATCAAAGTGATCTCTGCTGTGAAGGTAAAGAGAGGGTTTTCTCTCTAGCCAGGGTCAATTCCCCCTGGAAGATCTCTACCGGGGGAGATCGTAAAGGAACCCACAGCCTTTGATTTCAATGGGTTGATCATTTGTCTTCGATTCAGATGTGCCCTTCGATTCGTAGTACGGATGGCCCGTTTGTCCACCAAGATTTCCCGCAACCAAGGAAAAGTATAAATTGAGTGTTCGATACTTCCTGAGCCAGATCACTCCTTCGGGTGCGTCTATTTCTGAATCACTGATTCGTGCTTATGTACAGGCATCAGACCCCCGGCGCGACGAATGGACGCCCTGTTTTTCGGCGGCGTTCGGGCAGGTCCGCTGTCCCTCGCCCGAGATGGGTGCTGCCGAATCGGATACAATAAGCAATCGCAGGATACGCCTTCTGACAACGGGAGCCGTCCTCGAACTAGGAAGCTCATGCCAGAAAAACACCGCACCCGCTACAGTTTTCGCTACATCTGAAAACGCGCAATCTGTAGCAGTTGGCAGGTGATTGATTCTAAATATGCGAAAGTGGCGGAATTAGCAGACGCACCAGAGTTAGGATCGAGTACAGGGGATTGAGAGCGGTTTGTGAGCAGTTGCAGACAGTAGCAGAATTAGGGTTTCGATGTTTTCCAGCACAACCGAAACAAGCCGGGCAAACCGGGACCCGCTACAATTCCCTGCTACAGAGGAGTGTCTTATTGGTAGGGTTTACCGGGTCGCTGACTGGTTGCTTATCGGAACATGAATGTGAACCCCAAGAAAAAACAGACGAGATGCGTTCACTGCCCTTGCATTCTCACAAACAAAACGAAGGACCACGTTTTTCCTAGCTCCTGGTATCCCGCAACGACCCCCCCCCCCAACATCCAGAGATGGACGGTACCGAGTTGTGCCGAATGTAACGGCAAATTTGGTGCAATGGAGAAAGAGTTGTTCATCCGCGCAGCCCTCTGCGCTGGCCCGGTGAAGGGTGAGGCAGCTGGGCTGTCGAAGAAAGCAGTTCAGTCGCTCGGCGTTGGAGTCTCCGGGCTAACCGATAAAGAGAAGAAACATCGCGAGGCCCTCAGAAACAAGATCTTAAAAGAGACTAAGCCGTATGAGCCCAGCCATAATGAAAGCATTCTCCCTGGCTTAGGATTACACAGCGGATTTCCAGAGGACCAACAATATTCAATACCAATTCCAGAGGCCTTGCTGAAAGAGGTAGCGGGTAAGATCGTTCGTGGATGTGAATACATGTTGGGAAACGGCAGGATCATCGAGAACAAGGGTGATCTGAGAATATATTTTGCACATAACCATGAAATTCAGGACGTGCTGAGTGTATTCAAAAAATTCGGCTCTTCGACACATCTCGGCCCTGGTTTTCGGGTAACGAGAGCAGCTGCGCACGATGATCCCAGCGTTGTTATGTACAAGATTGACGTTTGGGAAACTTGGTCGATTTACGCTGTAGCCGATCCAGTTGCCCCTTAGTAGTTCAAACGCACTTTTCGCGCTTCGGCCCCTAATTTGCTCCTATCGACCAACTTCTTAGAAGGGTTCCTTTCCCCGGCAAAGGTCCGATGCGTGTGTGAACGCGTCAGCAACTCGCTTGGCCAGAGGCTCGTCGCTGAAATCTAAAAAAGCCCTTCGACTGCTCTCGCCCTGTGTTGTGTTTTTCAGGTCCTCGTGAGTCTCTTGAAGAATCACTCCTGACTTGGTTTCAAGGAAAACTGCCCATCTTTCAATCTTCGGATTATCTTTGCAATCGCTGTATTTTGAGGCAATGCATTTGTCTGAGAGTCCAAGGAAGATATCTGCTTTCAATGTGGTTATGTCTGAGACTTCTCCGAGTGGAACGGTGTAGCGTGTGGTCGTTGTCACAGGATTTTTAGGAAAGTTCCCCCATATATCCACTTCTGAAGACTCAAAGGCCACACTGCAAGAGTCAAAGCGTATCGGAACGGCCCTCGTCGTAACATCCTTGGTGTCTCCCATGTTGGCGCTCAAAGTCCCCTTCAGTTGGACGACGTAGTGAGTTGCGGCTAAAGGAATCTTGTCTTTGAGCCAGTCGAGAGTTTCTTTCAAGGATGGTTCCTTGCCGACCGGGGAGCCATCAGACGCTGGAATTGATTGCCCATTCCTCTTAGGCGGTGCATCTTTCTGCATCCCGGCTGCCGCAAGAGAGACAACGACAACAGCCACAGCCCCGAACAGGTTCATTTTCTTTGCACAGTCCGATTTAACGTTCACAACTTAGATCACTCGTTTCATCTGATTGCGGTGGAACACCGATGAATTGAACATTGACTTTCGGGTGTCGCGAGTCCAGTTCCGTTCCGAATCGTTAGCACAGGTTAGACGGTTAACACTTTGGGTACAAGCAAAAAGGGCAGCCGTTGAGGTGCCCAAGTGCCTATTCTCTAAGAGTGTGTTAGCTGCTTTGAATCGGTGGCCATCGTTTAAGCGGTTTGTAATTTCCCGTTTTCCAATCGGAATAATCAGGAGTGATCCGAAGG
>CAVWUW010000017.1:0-153242 GCA_963758275.1 Terriglobia bacterium
GCACGCCCTCAACTTGTGCCGAAATCCGAGTTCTGGGAACACCGGCCATGTGGAAGACCAAGGCCACCTGTCCGGGTGCATCAGAGCTGGCTCCAATTTCGACGGATCTAACAGTCGAGTCAGCGGCCATAAGCTCCACTGCATGTCGATCGCGGACTCCTCTGGCGAACTGCTGCTGTTGTGCAGAAGCCGGCGATGATTGAGCGCCGACGGCGGCTGATTGCGCCTGTGCAGTGGGATCGCAGCTTACTGCGTGAGGAGTCGTCGTGCCCACAAAGGTTGGAGCCGTCCCATTATTGAAGGCGCTCAACACACCTTTAGCGACTTTGCCCGTGCTATCGGTTGAATCAAGTATCGGGTTTCCTACGGTGCTGGTGGGACTTCCGGCAAAGAGTAGTGCCAAGGGGGCTGATGTATCCGCGGTTACAATCAAGGAACCTGAATCGCCTCCTGCGCTGAAGCTGCCCCCTGCAACAACAACTTGGCCATTGAATGTAGCTGTAAATGCCAAGGGGCCTTGGCATGACTGGTCATATTCAACCTGAATTCCATCCGTTGACACAGACTGGATTGTCGAGCAGGTCAAGCCAGTAGTTCTTCCACTCTTGGCTACATGTTCACCCGCAACCATAGCTGCCTTGGGATCCTGTGGTGTGGTGAGAGGCGGAGCTGCTGGGATACTGGTTGTTCCCGCAACGCCGAGGTCGAGAATCGCGCCGCTAGCGTCTACAGCGGTGGGAACAATCTGCGCAATCGCTGCATCAACATTGCTGGGCGAGGGGCCGGGGCTGGTGGCCGGCTTCAGCGAGGCCTGTTCACTGAATGTAGCCACGTTCGTTCCCCGCGAGCCTGCAGGGCAGCCCACTTGCCCTGGCTGATCAATCAATTCCCCCGCCGTGGCTAAGCTGGACCGGGCCAGGACGTGGTTGTTGCTCAAAATATATGTGTTGGCGCCACGCTGGATCAACGATCCCAGGGTGCCAATGCAGCACAACTTTCCATCGGTGCTGTTGTCTTTGACGTTGCCGCCCGAGGTGCCCAATTTGACGGGTACGCTCTGGTTCCCAGAGTTGTCATTGGGGAATACCACCACCGCTGTCGCCACACCGTTGCCGGTGGGCGTGGCTGCGGTAATCGTCGCGGCATTGTTTCCCACTCCTGGAAACACGGCGGGCGCTAGATATACGCCGTTCGAGTTGATGCTTCCCGGTCCGGTCAAAGTCCAAGTTACCGTGGACGCGCCAGGGACGGAGAATGTTTGTGAACCTCCAATCGCTACGTTCGCCGTACTTGGGCTGACGCTGAGCGTGGGCGTTGGAGTTGGAGGGGGTGTGCTGCTGCCACCGCCACAAGCCACCAAACCCATCAGAACAAAACAAATGAGAAACGCTGAAAAGATCCTGATCATCACAAAGCTCCATCCTGTGCGGAAAGCAGTTTCCCCCTAGTATAGGCCGAGTAGCTGTTAAGTACAGGATTCTAAGCCATGTTTGTCTGGTTATCGGGAGTCGTAGACCGAAAGTAATAAGAATTGTTAAGAGATTCTGGGCTCGTGACCCTGAACGAAGTGAAGGGGGAAATGCTCCAGCCGAATCCTCAGCGAGCGCGAAGGAACTCTCAAAAGGAATTGTCCAAACCGCTGGAATTGCCAGAACTGCCAAAATTGAAAAACCTGTTAAAGGTTGTGGATCTGAAGGCGGCTTTAGAAGAAAGATGCTCCCGAGTGCATATTCAATTTTCACTTTTGACAATCACTGCTGGCAATTCTGGCAATTTTTCCTTTATCCGATGTCCTCGTTAAAGTTCTCCAGGTAATCCCTTACCGCCACCAGGAACTGGTCGGCGTCGGCGCCATCCACGATGCGGTGGTCATATCCCAGCACCAGCCGGATAATGTGCCGCACGGCGATGGAGTCGTTTCCATCTTCGTCGGTGACGACCACCGGTTCCTTGAAAATGCCACCCATGCCCAGGATGGCAACCTGTGGCTGAAGGATGATCGGTGTCCCGAACTGCGGGCCATAGATTCCCGGGTTGGTAATTGTGATGGTGCCGCCCTGTACTTCATCGGGCAGGAGTTTCTTGTTGCGGGCCCGCTCGCCCAGATCGCTGATGGCGCGTTGCAGGCCGACAAAGCTCAGGTTTTCCGCGCCTTTGACCACCGGCACAATGAGTCCCCATTCCAGAGCCACGGCGATGCCGATATTGACATTTTTGTGGTACTGAATGCTGTCACCAGTCACCGAGGCATTGACAATGGGCTTCACGCGAATGCCGTGCATGAGCGCCTTGGCGATAAATGGCATATAGGTCAACTTTACGCCGTGCCGCGCTTCCCACTGCTTGCGAATCTTCTCACGCAGTTTCACCACGCGCGTCATGTCGATCTTGAAAATACTGTGCACATGCGCGCTGGTGCGTTTGGATTCCACCATGCGCTCGGCAATCTTTTTGCGCATGGGAGACATGGGCACCAGTTCTCCGGCGAGTTCCGGATAGCTGGGCGCGGGCTGCGCCGCAGCGCGTGGTTGAGGCGGCGCCGCGGGCTGCGGCTGTGCCGGCATGGAAATGGGCTGCGCCGCAGGACGCGTTTGCGGCTGTGTAGGTGCGGCTGCGCTACCTGGGCCATGCTGCTGGATAAAGTTCAGGATGTCATTCTTGCTGATGCGCCCGCCTAGCCCGGTACCCGAAAGCTGGGTTAGGTCAACGTTGTTCTCGCGTGCGATGCGCCGCACCAGCGGTGACGAGCGAACCTGTTCCCCGTCGCCGCCGCGGGACGGAAATCCAATCACCTGTTCCCGCTGCTGAGGAGCACTCACCTGTTGCGGAGCTGCCTGCACGGCCACGGGTTGCGGTTCCGGCTGCCGAGGCGCGGGTTGAGGAGCCGATGGAGCGGGAGCAGCAGCGCCCGCACCGCCAATCACCGCAACCACCGTGTTGACCTGCACGGTCGTGCCTTCTTTTACGCGGATTTCGCGCAATACGCCACTGGTGGGCGCAGGGATTTCTGCGTCAACTTTGTCAGTGGAAATTTCGAACAGAGGTTCGTCGCGCTGGACTTTTTCGCCGGGCTTTTTCAGCCATTTGGTAATGGTGCCTTCAAAGATGGATTCGCCCATCTGCGGCATGACGACATCTGTGGCTGCTCCACCGCCCTGGCCGCCATTTCCGGCTGCTCCTGCGCTCTGCACTTGGGGAGCGCTTTCCGTGGCAGGAGGCTGCTGCCGCGCAGGTGCAGCATCAGCCTGCGGTGCAGGTTTGGTTTGCGCGGGTGCGGATTGCGTGGGCGGAGGAGCAGTGGCTGCCGCTGCACCCTCGGCATCGATAACGCCAACCACTGTGTTGACCTGAACGGTAGCGCCTTCGTTGATTTTTATCTCTTTGAGCACGCCGCTGGCTGGCGCCGGAATTTCCGCATCGACTTTGTCCGTAGAGATTTCAAACAGCGGTTCATCGCGCTGGACCTTCTCTCCCGGCTTTTTCAGCCACTTGGTGATGGTGCCTTCAAAAATTGATTCCCCCATCTGGGGCATCACTACGTCAGTTGCCATGGGTCCCTTCCACAGATGTGTTTCGGCTGGTTAGAGCAACCTATGATTATAGAACAGCCGCGAGCCCGGCTCTTGCCGGAGGAGGTGCTGCGCTTGCAGACCAAGCAACACTGTTGCCAGCGCGGAAGGGGTTAGCCGGGTTCGCCAAACGATCTTTAGCAGCAGTCACCATAAGAGCTCAATAAGAGCTCAATTCGTGTATGGCTGATCTCGTTGCGGCGTACCGGCGACATTCCGCAGAATCTCCCGCATGAAGGCAGTGGCTCTGCTTCATCCCGACACTACACACAGAGCCGTACTGCGCTTCAGGGGATATGTCCGGAACTGGGTGTCTGTTCAGATTTCAATTCGGCTGAAAATCCTAGTGCAATGGTTATCTTTGGCGGCGAGGGCACAGTTCACGGTCACCTTCCGGAAGTCAATCGCAGAAAAGTTCCTATGCTTGTGGTCCTCTGCGGAAGCGGCAATGATTTTGCCAAAGCGGTGGGAATCGGAAACGTGCGGATTTCGCTTGATGCGTGGAAGCACTTTTACCCGAGCGGCGACAATGTCTCGCGCTTGATCTGGGAATGATCGCCAAGGCGGTGAAGAAATTCTGTTCTGCTGTGTGGCAGGAGCAGGACTGGGCGCCCAAAGCAATGCATTGGCTGATCGCATGCCGTGTTGCTGCGTAGCCATGGCGGGTATCATCTGGCGGCCCTATGGCGCCTGGCAGCGGGCCGGGCGCAAGAAATCCGGGTCTCGTGCCTAAAGCCAAAGCACCGGCGCAATATGGTTTGCGGCAATTGCTAATGCCAGCCGTTACGGTGGAGGACTTAAGACCGCTCCTCAGCCGACCTTAAAGACGGCCTGCTGGATGCGTGTCGCGTAGCTAAGATGAACAAAATCAATGTATTGCGCCTCAGTTTGCCCTCAGTCTTTTCAGGATCTCATCTGCGGCTCAAGGAAGTGGAATATTTCAAGACAGCGGCGGTAAAGGTGGAATCGGAACCCAGCCTGGAAATATATGCCGACGGCGAACCCGCCGGGCGTACTCCGGCTGAATTCAGTGTTCTTCCAGGCGATTAAGGTGATAGCACCGGCTTGAGTGGCGAACCCCGGATTCTATGATTCTAAAAAGGTTTCTTGACGCGGAACCCTAAATCGGGTGGAATAAGTAAAGCCATGACCAAAGCCGATTTGATTGAAGAAGTCTCACGTCTGGCGGAACTTACCCGCAAAGACAGCGAAATTATCGTGGAGACCATTTTTGACAGCGTCGTCCGCTCCCTGCGGGCCGGTGACAAGATTGAGATCCGCGGCTTTGGCAGCTTCCGTACGCGCCAGCGTAAGCCACGCGTGGGACGCAATCCCAAGACCGGCGCCCGGGTAGATGTTCCTGCCAAGAAGATCCCGTATTTCAAACCAAGCAAAGAACTTAAAGACGTAATCAACCACGGGACCGGAACTGCCGCTCCTCAGCCAGAGACGCCCACTACACAGGGCTAATCGGGCTTATTTGGTTTAATTCCAATCATAGCCATCATTCTCCCGGTGCGGCCTTTTTCTGCCCGATGTGAGAAGAACGTCCGGGTGTCGCATGAGGTGCAATCCTCAAGCGCGCTGATCTGCTTTTGCGGGATCCCGGCTTCCAGTAATTGCCGCCGGTTGGCTTCTCTCAAGCTCAGGTGAAGCTTGATGCACTGGTCGCCATGACCGGGGGCGCGCATGTTCATGAAGAGCAAAGGATATTTCTCGTGGACGTCATCATAGTCCTTCACCTCTTGGAATAGCTCACTGCCATAAGAGAACTGTGATTCGAACTGGTCTTTCAGGTCCTGCCCCACTTCATAGCAACACTGCTGGATGCCCGGACCGATAGCTGCGAAGACGTTCTCGGGCTGCGTGCCAAATTCACGCCGCATGATGCCCAGACCTTTCTCTGCGATGCGCTGCACGGTGCCGCGCCATCCGGCATGAAATGCGCCTACGGCTTTGTTCTTCTTGTCCGCCAGCAGCACGGGGAGGCAGTCCGCGGTCATGACGGCCAGAATAATGCCTGGGACATTGGTGATCAGTCCGTCGCCCCTTAGCAGCCCTGTTTGTGCCGAGCGAACAATGTGGATGATGTCAGAGTGGATTTGGCGCAAAGATACCAGCGGCCATGGTTTGCGCTTGTCGCCTGCGCCAATGCTCAGCAAGGTTTTGCTGCGATTTTCTTCCACGTTCTCGCGAGCGTCATCTTTGGTAAATCCGAGATTGAGAGTCTTGCCTCCGTAAACGGTGGTGAATCCGCCTGATCGGGTAGAGAAGCCGTGGACAAGCCACGTCGGTTTTTTAAGGCTTGCGGCCTGCAAGGCTCTTATACGTGATCCGGATTTGCGTGAAGCGAGGACGGGCACAGGAAAGATTGTAGAGGAAGTTTCGCTTTAATATGTATTGACGGAATCCAACCAGGTCTTCTTTGTGATTATGGATTTTGAGACGGCAACAGCTCAACTGAATCAGGTCAAGCATTTTTATCTTCGTGGGCTTAGCGAGCCCCGGGACAACTCTCTGCGAATCGTCGTCGAAGAAGCAGTGGCAAACCGTTGGGGGACCGTTTCTGCGCACCAAGATATGGACCCGAGTCTGAGTGCCCTTCTTGGTGACGCTGTTCCCATTGAAAGTATTGAAGGTTGCAGGAAGTTTGAAATTTATTGGAAAAGATATGCGGCCTATCTCGTCACCGAAGAGGGAGTTGGCTCTTGTGGCAAGTACGACGACGAGGTATACAGTGGAACAGTGTTCCGCATCTATGACAAGTCACACTTTATCGATCATCTTGCACGTGATACGGGAGGACATTTGGAACCTCTTCGACACTTTAAGATCATCTGTTTAAATCATCTAATTGACGTTGCAGCTTATAACCCTCCTGAAATTGAATTGCTGTTAGATTCTCCACCTCCAGAGCGCCTCCAATAGCGTGGGCGCCCACCGCTGAGCATTGGGAAATCGCACCTTGATCTCTTGCAAACGCTGTTCTCAGGCGTCATCGGAAGGACGGGAGTAGCTCGTCCTCTGCAACTCCTGCATCGAACTACTTAGCACGGCTAAGCGGACCTGAGATGGCGACGCAGACCAGAGAACTTCCGGCACGGCACCGGAAAGGCAAAGAGGGCGAGATAGCGCGCGAGTTCGAGCGGCATCGCTGGCTGCGCTGGTTTGCCCTGACCAGCATGATTGCCATTGCCTCCTGGATCCTGATCGCGCTGTTTGGCCCCGTTCCTGATTACAAGATGAATGGGCGGCTGCCGGCAGATTTGACTTCACCGGAATTCATGCAGCAGTTGGAGGCGCTCAGCGGTTCTGCTCTGCAGCCGCACACGCAAATTCAGGAGTTGCCAAATGGAGTTGTGTTCTATGAGGCAGAACTGAAGGCGATAGAGTCAGCGCAGAAAAGCATTAACTGGGAGGCTTACATCTTCCAGAAGGGAGAGATCGCGGACCGAATCGTAAACGCGCTGACGGAACGGGCGCGCGCCGGCGTGCAGGTGAATCTGGCGCTCGATGGAGTGGGCAGCCTTTCTACTCCAAAAAAGTTTTTCACCGCACTGCGGCTTGCGGGCGGACACGTGCAGTGGTACCACCCGGTGCGCTTTTACAACTGGCCACGGGCCAATAACAGAACTCACCGTGAATTGATCGTGATTGACGGCAACTTAGCATTTGTTGGCGGTGCAGGAGTTTCAGACCAGTGGTGGCACGGGGTGAAAAAAGATCCGCCCTGGCGTGACAGCATGTTTTCGATTACGGGCACGGCGGTCGGCGCGCTGCAGGGAACGTTCGTGGAGAACTGGCTGGAATCATCCGGACAGATCCTGGCGGGCGACAAATACTTCTCCGCAGCCGGAAACCAGGATGGCGGCTTATTCCATGGTGATTGATAGCAGCCCTTCAGAAGGCGGTTCCACGCGGGCGCGAGTTCTTTTCACATCTCTGATCGCCTCGGCGCAAAAGACCATTGACATCACGACACCGTATTTTTTGCCCGACAAGAGCCTGCGCGAACAACTGGCCAACGCTGAACGCCAGCGGCATGTGCGCGTACGGATCCTGGTTCCGGGGAAACACAGCGACCACGGCATGACGCGCAGCTCCAGCCGCGGCACCTATGGCGATCTGCTGAAAGCCGGCGCGGAGATTTACGAATACACGCCGGCAATGATTCACGCCAAGCTCATGGTGGTGGATGGAGAGTGGGCCGTGGTGGGCTCCACCAACTTTGATCATCGATCATTTGGACTCAATGACGAGGTGAACGTGGCTGCGCTGGATCCTGCGCTGGCAGGAAACATAGAATCTGATTTCGACAAGGACCTGACGCAATCAAGGCGCGTGACGCTGGCGGAATGGCAGAACCGCAGTGTCTGGGAGCGCCTGAAGGAATGGGCGGGCTGGCTGATTGCCCGTGAACAATAGCCGCTGTATTCTCAAACAGTGCGGTCCGGGGCCATGAGAGACTCCGCTTTTTGTGTTGCAACCTACAATACCCACAAGTGCCGCGGCATGGACGGGCGCATCCGTCCGCATCGTGTGGCCCAGGTGCTGCGAGAACTTGAAGCCGATGTCATTGCCCTGCAGGAAGTAGCCAGCCTGGGTGAAGGCCGGCGCGAGGAGAACCAGGCCAGGTATCTGGCGGACACCGTAGGCTATGAGTATCACATCGGCGAGACCCGCAAGTGGCGCGGCGCAGTGTACGGCAATGTGCTCCTGAGCCGCTTTCCTGTAAAAGATGTTGAAGTCTATGACCTCACGGCTTCACGTCGCGAGGCGCGCGGCTGCATTCGCTGCGATATTGAAGTGGCGCCGGGAAAAACTGTCCACGTCTTCAACGTCCACCTGGGGACAGGCTACCTGGAAAGGCGCAAACAGGCACACCTGCTCCTGAGCCGCGATGTCCTGCTTTCCAACAAACTCAAACATCCACGGCTGGTAATCGGCGATTTCAATGAGTGGACCCACGGGCTGGTTTCCCGCATGCTGCACCAGAAATTTGAAAGCGTTGACATTCAGCTTCATCTCAACCGCAAGCGCACCTATCCCGGGGTGCTGCCGATTATGCACCTGGACCACATGTACTTTGACCGCGCTCTGGCGCTGGAGCAGTTCTCTCTGCATCGCAGCCGCATGGCTCTGATGGCTTCTGACCATTTGCCGCTGTTAGCGGAATTCAGGGTGGGAAAGTAGGAAAATCGCGCGATCAGCCAGGGCACTTTCGGGGGAGTGAAACAACCGCTCTCGATCCCCGCCGTTCGGTAGTTGGTAAGGGATCAAAGCACAAAACCTGTTTTATCGTGTGGCACAGGCACTCTTGCCTGTGCTGGTTTTCTTTTGAATGCTGAGGCACAGACAAGAGTGTCTGTGCCACACGCTTTCCAAGAAGAGCTGTGCCGCGTGCGCGGATTCGGATGGTTCTGAAATAAGGATGAGCTGCCAAAAAGGACCGTTCTGTAAAATCCCACTGTGGCCAAGCTGACATTCGTAGTGGGTAAAGGCGGGGTGGGAAAAACTACTGTAGCCTGTGCCTTGGGATTGCATACGGCGGCGCGCCATTTGCGCGATTCTGTTCTATTGATGTCCACCGATCCCGCGCATTCGCTGGCCGATACACTTCAAGTAAAGCTCGGTCCGGGAGCAAAGAGGCTGAGCGGCGTTCACGGACGGCTTTCTGCCTGGCAGATCAATAGTGAAAGGGAATTCCAGAAGTTTTTAGCAGGAAATCGCGACGCAATCCTCGACATTGTGGAACGCGGAACGCTATTCAGCAAAGAAGAGATTGCTCCGTTGCTGGATACAACTCTGCCCGGCATGGCGGAGGTTGCGGCGTTGCTGGCCATCCAGGAGTTGTTGGAAAAAGGGAAGTACGACCACATCATTGTGGACACAGCGCCCTTTGGACACACCCTGCGGCTGTTCGAGCTTCCCTCACATTTTCAGCGCTTTCTTGATTTTTTGAATGTTGCTGCCGGACGGGACGCGTGGCTGGCCCAGAGGTTCGGAGGGCGAGTGGCCACCCCGGCAAAAAGCTTCATCGAGCGCTGGCAAGCCGCGGTGGAGCAGGTGAAAGAAGCGTTCAGTGCACGCCACGCGAAAATCCTGCTGGTCACCACGCCGGAAACATTCTCATTAAATGAAGCCGCACGGAGCATCTCTTCACTGGAAAAATCGGTGCCCGAAATGCATTTAAGCGGCATAGTGCTGAATCGCGCCGCAGACGGAGGCACTGAATGTGCTCATTGCCGGAGGCGCGCAAGGATGACCCAGAAAGCCATGCAGTGGCTGAACAGCCGGTTTCCTCGGATACAAATCATGCAGGCGCCCGACCCGGGCAATCCTCTTCTGGGAACGGGGCCTTTGCGCCGCTTCGGAGAGGCCGTCTTCTTGGGTGCAAACCGCCGTCTGGCGGCAACGGCCCCAAAAAGCAGAGCGATCAAAACGCAGAGAACAACCTGGCCCGTGAGCAACAGCCCGCTATCGTTCACTGTTGGAAAGGGCGGCGTAGGCAAGACGACGGTTACTGCCGCTTTAGCGTTTCATCACGCGCGCAACCGGCAAAAAAAATGCCAGTTATGGTCTGCTCAACTGATCCGGCGCCATCATTGGATGATGTTTTTGAGCAGGAAATCGGCCACAAGCCGGTGAGCGTGGTGGGTGATCCCCTGCTGAAGGCGACGGAATTTGATTCAGTGGCCGAATATCAGCAATGGGCGGCAGAGATACGGCGGAAGCTGGAAGGAGAATTCAGCATGCAGTCAGGCGGCCTGCACCTGGATCTTACCTTTGAAAGGCAGGTTTTCGCCGCGCTGATGGAAGTTGTGCCACCGGGTGTGGACGAGGTCTTCGCCATCTTTCGTGTATTGGAACTGCTGGAGACGGGGGCGGGCAAGGTCTTCATCGATATGGCTCCAACCGGCCACGCGCTTGAGCTCCTGCGCATGCCGGAGAGAATCCTGTTGTGGTCGCGCCTGTTGTTGAAAAGCCTTTCTGCGCACCGTACACTAGCTCTCGCGCAAGATGTGGCAGTGGAGTTGGCATCACTTGGCCAGCGCGTGCGCCGCCTGATCAAGCTCATGCAGGACCAGCAAAGCAGCCGCATCTGGGCAGTAATGCTGCCTGAGCCGGCGCCGGATAGTCAAACCATGCGATTGCTGGCGGCCATTGAGCAAATCGGGATCACGGTGGATTCGCTGTTTGTGAACCGCGTTTTGCAGGAAGAGACGAGCTGTCCGCGGTGTTCGCGCCGCCGAAAATGGCAGATGGCCACATTGCAGCGGCTACGGCAGAGATACGCAAAGCATCGAACATATCTGGTTCCCGAATTTCCGGGAGAAATTGCCGGAGCGGCAGCGCTCAGGAAATTTACCGGTGCAATATGGCAAATCGTGGAGTAGCGGCAGCGAAAAACGCGCTTTACCTGTATGGCGTCTCCAGCGCTGCCCAGGATGAGGCACATCCGTTGAAAAACCCGGGCGTAGATGGCGTTCACACGGTTACAGCCATACCTTGCGGAGAATATACGTGCTGGGTTTCTGCTGTGGACCAGGTTGCATTCCGGCGTGACCTGGAAGCGAACATGGAGAACCTTGAATGGCTCGCACTTCATGGCGTGCGGCATCAGGAGGTAGTGGGCGAGATCGCCGAAATGCAGACCATTATTCCCGCACGCTTCGCGACACTGTTTTCCAATGAAGCTGCCCTGATCAAAGACGTGGAGGAGCGCAAGTCTGCACTGAAGAAAGTTTTTGCCCGTATTGCCGAATCCGATGAATGGGGCGTGAAAGTATTAGCCGAGCAGCAGACGCCTGCGCCTGTAAACTCAAAGCCGGCAAGCTCCGGTCGCGACTACCTGCAACAGAAAGCGGCCGGGATGAAAAAAAGACCTGAGCGCAGTGATGCCGATTTGCAGGAGTTTCTAGGGGCGCTGGAGAAAGTGGCAACAGAATCTGCGCCCAGCGGAAAGGTCAGTGGCGCGCAGCCTGGGCTTTTATGGCAGGCAACGTTCCTGGTGGCGCGCTCGCGCCGCAAGAAGTGGGAAGGTGTTTTGCAGGAATTCGTACAGAAATGGCAGGGAAAACGCCGGATTGAAGTGACGGGTCCCTGGCCGCCCTATTCATTTGTCTCCGATGCCAAGTGATTTTGAGCCAATTACGCTGACGGGAAGCGCGGAAGAAGACGTTTCCCTGCTGGAGATCATCGACCATGTCTTGAACGCTGGCGTGGTGATACACGGCTCACTGGTAATTTCTGTCGCGGGAGTTGATCTGGTTTATGTGGGCCTGAATGTTGTGTTGACTTCAGTGGAAACTGCTTTACGCAGCCTTAAAGCAGAGCAAGCGGGAGAAACTGCCACGCGGAGCAGCAAGTGACCCGCGTAATTGTTTACTGCGGTTTTTTGCAAGATGAGAATATCAAGCTTCCGGCGACAGGGGTCGGCGGTTCTCCCGTGAATGTGCTGGGGCGAGACCAGCTAAGTCTGCTGTGGTCAGAGGTGGCGTGGCCGTTTGAGCCGGCAGGTTTGCAGCAGAAAGCTGTGGAGTTTCATCAGGCGGTGCAGCACGTGTTCCAGCAAGCCGCGGTTGTGCCTTTTCGCCTGCTCTCGATCTTTGATGACGTCTCAGCGCTGGCGAAGTTTGCCGCAGAGAATGCTGTGGCTTTCACAGCAGACCTGGAGCGCTTGCGAGAGTACGTTCAGATGGAATCAGTGGTGTATGTAATCCAGCAGCGGGCTGCGGAGGAAGAGAAGTCGGGCAGGGCATACCTTGAGCGCAAAGCCGATGTGTTTCGGCTCTCTATAGACCATGCCGCCAGCGTTAAGGCTGCGGTTGAAAAGATCAGCCACGGAATTCAGGTGCGTGAAGTTAAGAGCGGCACTCGTATATTTGCGCTGGTTCGCCGGGGTGACCATGGGCGGTTTCGCGGAATTGTTAACGCTCTGCCGCTGCCGCATTCCGTCTCACGACGCGTGAGCGGCCCCTGGCCGGCAGCCGAATTTCTGAGTTCGGCCGTGAAGATGCCGCAAAACGCGGGGCAGAGATGACAGAACTGCGGAAAATTACTCCGGAAGAGATTGCTGCAGCCGTTTCTGAGCTGAATCGCGAATTGAAGGCGGTGGGCGAAGGTGGGCTCGAACGGATTGAGTGCTCGCCGGAGTCGATTGAACAGGGTTTGGCCCGGCTGGTGCTGAGTCTGGTGGAACTTCTGCGTCGGCTGATGGAGCGGCAGGCGATCAGGAGAATGGAAGGCGGGACGCTGGAGGATGGCAAGGTGGAGGAACTGGGCCAGGCCTTGATGAGACTGGAAGCCAAGGTGCATGAGATCGCGGGTGCGTTCGGGCTGCGTCCGGAAGACCTGAATTTAGAGCTGGGGCCTTTAGGGAACCTTTTGGATCAATAATGTCCGGAATTCCGGGAGTGCGTTTGCGAGCCGGCCCTTATGGGGCATCAGCGTCTGCCGGTTCGTGGGCCTCAGGCAGATGTTATCCTCGCTTTAGCGCGATTTTGGGTTAGCGGGCCAACCTTGGCAGCAGCAGCTTGCATCGGAATTATGAGGTCTTCTGCGCCTTTCAGGAACTAGATTTCAGGAAGGCTGCAATTGGTTGAAGCGGCAGAAGTTGACAGGTTTCACCGGGATTAATAAGATGCGTGACAGTAGATCGCGCGCGGATTCTCCACACTCCCTGCGGTCTTTTCCATACTTTTCATGCAAAAAATGCCAACTGTTTCCGGAACAACTAATTTGCTCGACATTCTTGACAGAGTGCTCGACAAAGGACTTGTCATTGCGGGAGACATTCGCATATCGCTGGCGAACGTGGAGCTGCTCACAATCAGGATTCGCCTGCTGGTTTGTAGCGTCGACAAAGCGGAAGCTATCGGCTTGAACTGGTGGAAATTTGACCCTAATCTCACCGCTTCGTTGTCCCAGCCTGTCCGGACGCAATTACCCGCTCCCGGACCTGCGGAGCAGGCAAGAGCACAGCGAGTGCCAGGCGCGGGTAGGCGGAAAAAGTGAGTTTGTGAAGGAGGCCTTCAATGGCCGTTGAGCGTGTATCCGGCGGATCGAGTCTAATCGATGTTCTCGACCGAGTCCTGGATAAAGGAATCGTTATCGATGCCTGGGTAAGGATTTCTCTCGTGGGCATCGACTTGATCACCGTTGAGGCGCGCGTCGTGGTCGCCTCAATCGATACTTATCTCAAATATGCCGACGCAGTCGGACTTACAGGCTTGGTCTCTCGTCCGACTCTGGCTGAAGGCGCGGCAGAAGAGGAACTGGTGGAAGTCCCGCCGCGTCCCACTCGCCGCCGCAGATAAGGAACGTACTTGGGGGGACGCGTGGCCACGGCGGAAATGCGATTTCAATCTGAACGCCTTCAAGGGCGGCGCGCCTCGCACCATCGCCGTCCCGCGATTCTGCGGCTCCTGGAAGCCGAGCGTTCAGAAGAAATCTTTCCTCTGCTGCTGGAAGAGATCATTGCGCTCGGTTATCCGCGTGCCATGGTTCTGGACGTCAACTTTGACACGGGTGACGTCACGCCCGCCGCTGCCCTCAAATGGCCTCGCCAGCAGCTCGACCGCTTCACCACAGCGCTCTGGATGTCTGACCATCCGCTTGCTGGCGTGCTCAACACTGCGCGTCCGGCCGTTCTGACCAGGAGCAGCAGTCACCCCAGGCCCATCTATATTCATCCCATTCTTTATTCGAACCGCAATCTCTGCTGGGAAGCCGACCGCATACGCACGGCCAGTTGCCTTGCGGTGCAGAATTTCCGCCGGGAAAAGCGCATTCGCCTGGAAGACCAGGTCTGCTCGACCTGCGAGATGCGTGCTTACTCGGCAGTTGTGGTCGTCGAGCTGGGCAAGCACAACTCTGAATCCGCTCTGGCCGAACTTGCCGACCTCATTGAGCTTGCCAATCGATATCTGTCGCGGCTTTTCAAGGTTGAGCATTATTACAACCGCATGCGCGACATGGAAATCACCATCGCCCAGATGGGTACAGTCATGCAGAGCATGGCTGATCCGGTGATCCTCACAGATACGCAGCATCGCGTCATCATGCAGAACCGCGCCGCGGAGCGCTTCTTCAAAGTTCCTGATGAGATGACGGAAGGCCTGGTTCGGGCCGTTGAACTCAATAACCTGCTTTTTTCCGCTGCGCTCTCTTCCATGCTGGTTTCCGGCAGCGATTCTCACCGCGACCTCACGCTGGTCGACGCCATTGAAGGTGAAGAGATGCTGTTTGAGGCGGTGTCCGCTCCCACTTTCGGCCCGGACGGCATCCAGATTGGCACCGTCACCGTCATGCGCGACGTGACTGACCTCCGCCGTGCTGACCAGGAACTCCGCATGAACTATGACAAGCTGCGCGAAGCCGAAGAAGTGGTTCGCCAGGACCGTGATCGCCTCAACCTGATCATTGAAAACGTCGGCGATCCAATTGTTGTCTGTGACAGCCAGGCCAAGATTGTGCTCGTGGA
Source organism: Terriglobia bacterium (assembly GCA_963758275.1). Taxonomy (GTDB): domain Bacteria; phylum Acidobacteriota; class Terriglobia; order Terriglobales; family Acidobacteriaceae; genus Angelobacter. The sequence goes on from CAVWUW010000017.1 coordinate 15,055, forward strand.
TCCTTTGGCTCAGGAACTCTTCGGAACTTCTCTTGATACCGCCCGCGATTCCGTTCAGAACCGCAACCAGATCCAGTTTGGCACTTATATAGACGCCTTTACATATTCTTTCGCTGAACGTGAGACCGCTCCGCTGCGTCTCTACAATCCCGCGTTGAAACAGGAAATCGAGTATGACGCCCGCTCCGGAAAAATCTTTGATGAGCGCGGGCAGGTTTCTTATACCGTAACCGTTCTTCGCGACCTTACCGCTCTGCGCAAAGTTGAGCAGCTCAGGGTGGAGCGGCGCATGCTTGAGATTGAAAAGTTTGCCGCCACCGGCCGTCTCGCCGCCACCATCGCCCATGAGGTCAACAATCCCATGGAGGCGATCAAGAATGCTATTTACCTGCTGGCAGGCGCTGTTCCGGAAAACGCCCTGCCGGTGTACAACATACTGAAATCTGAAACTGAGCGCGTGGCGCGCATCGTCCGCCAGATGCTCGGTCTCTACCGCAATACTGAGCAGGTCAAGCCGGTTAACGTAAACACCATTGTGGAAGACACGCTCCTGCTTCTCAACCGGCAACTGCAGAGAGCCAACGTTGAGACCATCACGGATCTGCGCCCCTTGCCGGATGCTGTCATCGCCGCCGACCAGATCAGGCAGGTACTCTCCAATCTGGTCATCAACGCCAAAGATGCCATGCCAAAAGGCGGCAGGTTGCGCCTTGGTACGCGCCACATTCCCGGCAAGGACGATCTGCACGGCTGGGTGCGGATTCTCATCGCAGACACCGGCACCGGCATCTCAAGGGAAATGATCCGTACCATCTTCGAGCCCTTTGTCACTACCAAAGGTGAGAAGGGGACTGGCTTGGGGCTGTGGATTGTCAAAGGCATTATCCAGAATCACGCCGGCAAGCTTTCAGTACGAAGCAGCCAGGGTAAGGGGACGGTATTCAAAATCGATTTGCCGGTGGTCAAGTAGTCAAGAGCATGCATGAGCGATCCTGGCACATATCGGATTTTGGTGGTTGATGATGAAGCCTCCGTGCTGATCACTTACCAGCTTATTCTGGAGCAGCAGGGCTATCAGGTATCAGCCTGCGCCACTTCGGTGGATGCGATTCGTGCTCTTCGCCAGCAGAATTTTGACCTGGTATTGTGCGATTATTCGCTGGAGGAGCAGCATACCGGTTTTGAGGTGATCAGTGAGGCAAGAAGGCGCCGGCCGGACATTCCGGCAGCCCTGCTCACAGGTTACGCAACCAAAGAAACGGCGGACGAGGCCTCCGGCCAGCACATCGGCGTCATGTTTAAGCCGATTGAGATTGAAGAATTCCTGGCAACTACCTCGAAAATGTTGAGGAGAGACCATGAGCCCGACCAAGAAAGCGGCGAAAAAGACACCCGTTCTGCGCAAAGCGGCGTCAAAAAGTGAATCTGTTGCGGCAGTCCTGGAGCGCGGCCCCCGGCCGGTTCTGGCGAAGGCGGAGCCCGTTTCGTCATCGCAGCAGGAAGGTCTTTACGTTTATGGTGTGATCGAGTCGCGTGCCGGGGTCAACTTCGGTAAGAGCAGCATCGGTGGCGTGAGTGAGGATGTTTCCACCGTGCATTATGGCGATATAGCAGCGGTCGTAAGCCGCACTCCCGTCTTCATTTTTGATCCAACGCGTGACAACGCCCTGGCGCACGAGCACGTGATCGAAACCGTGATGAAGAATTACACCATCGTGCCCATGGCCTTTGGCACCGTGTTCCGCACCAGTGAGGACATCAAGGAAGTCCTCAAGAGCATTTATCCCTCGCTCAAAGACGTTCTCCGGCAGATGACCGGCAAACTCGAGTTTGGTCTCAAGGTCACATGGGACCGCGACCGCATTATTGAGGAACTCAAACGCGAGCACGATGAAATTCACCGCTTCCACCAGGAGCTTACCCGCAAGCACCTGCAGTCCACTTACTTCGCCCGCATGCAGCTCGGCCGCATGATCGACAAGGCGCTGGCTGAACTCGCCGCCAACTACGTGCGCGATATCTATGACGGACTGCGTGGAGTCTGCGTGGCCTCGCGTGACAACAAGCCCATCGGCGACAAGATGATCATGAACGCCGCGTTCCTGATCCAGAAAGAGCGTGAAGCCGAGTTTGACGCAGCCGTAAACCGCATCGCCCAGAAGTTCGGTGATCGTCTGAATTTCAAGTACACCGGCCCCTGGCCGCCCTACAACTTCGTCAACATCCGTCTCAAACTGGAGCGTGGTACGGCCGGCTAGACAAGCGATACAGTAAGAACCTACGGGACGAACAAGCTACTGCAGCGCAGGCCGTAAGTTATTCTCAATTTTGGCAATCTTGGTAATTCTGGCAATTTGCGTTAATTTGCAGGACATTCATGTTCTTGATTGATGATCTTCTCCTCGCTCCCTTCAAGGGATTCAGCTTTATCATGAATACCCTGCGCAAGGTTGCCGAGGAGCAATGGACAGACGACGCGCCTCTCAAAGAGCAGCTCCTAGAGCTCCAGGTCCAGCTTGAAGACGGCTCTCTCACGGAAGAACAATACCTTGAAGCGGAAGCAGCCATCCTGCGCGGAATCCGTGAGGTCCAACGCCGCAAGATCGAACTGGCCGGTGGCGACCCAGACGCCAGGGCGGGCGGCTTGACCGGCTCAGTCGGCGAAGGCTCAAGCGCTTCCATCACCTGGAACCCCGAAGACTCTGAGAAATAACGCTCAACGATCACCGCTCAACCATCTTGTCCAGCCCGCCCCTGATTACCTTCGTTAACCGACCTTCAGGTCTGCCCCAGAACATCGTACCCGTGATAAAGATTGGGTAAGAATTTTTCTGTTGCCGCTTCTTGTCTCATTCCTCTCCCCGGTCTGTGTGTCGAACGGTTCGGAATGAACCGGCCGCGCGGGGTGAATTTTTCATGGGTCAATTTAGATTTCTGCTCGCAATTGCAGCTCTCAGTCTGCTCAGTGCTTGTGCTGGTCCCAGCCATGTCGGCCTGGGCATGAACTCAATCACCACCAACATGAGTTCTGATAGACCTGCGGCTGCCGATTTTCATCCCGTTGCAGACACAGCCTCAGCCGGCACAAATCAAAAACTCATCGCTCTCACGTTCGACGACGGTCCGCGCCCTTATGTCCTGTTCGGCGCCAAAGGCGAGCATCCTACGCCCGGCCTGCTCGACATCCTCGGCCAGAACGGCGTGAAAGCCACATTCTTTGTCGTCGGCTGGCGGCTGACTCCCAAAACCTGGGGCGAGCCGCGCCATGAAGACAACATCGGCATTACCTGCCTGGACGCAGCCGAGCAGGTCATCCGCCGTGGCCACGAACTGGAAGACCACACTTATAGCCATCTGGAACTGCGCAGCGCGGAGAGGAAAAATGGCGAGCAGTGGGTCATGCACGATGTTGACCGCGGAGCGCAGGCCATCAAAGCCGTTACCGGCTCGCAGCCGCGCTATGTCCGCCCGCCGGACTGGATCATCACCAGCGAGGCCCGCCGCGACCTGGAGCACGAGGGCTATCGCGTGCTGACTATTTCTTCTGAAAATCCCATGGCCCTGCGTGATGTGAACTCCCTCGACTACCTTTGCGCCGGCAAGGCTGTCGGATGTCCCAGGCCATCACTCGTCGACGGCGTGTTGAAACAGATCGATCAGCGCGAAAAGAAGGGCACCTACACCCACATTCTTGCCTTCCATGAACTTTCGACAACAGCAGCCGCCATGCCCCGCCTGATCAGTGAGCTCAAAGACGCGGGTTATCGCTTCGTTACTCTTACCGAATACATGAACCTGGTTGCGGCAAGCCCGGTGCGACGCTAAAACAGCAGGCAGCTTTATCGGGGCAACAAAGACACGAGCGGTAGATAAAACCTTATGCACGGGGCGCTCTCGCCTGTACGATTTGTCATTGACCTGAAAGTTTTTGTCTTTGTGGGTAAATCTCACGCCAGGAACTAACATGGGCTATCGACCTGCACTCTCACCCTCACGAAGAGTCATCCCGAGCCGAGCCGCTCTTTGAACTTTCCTATTGATGGAACTGCTGTTGGCGAAGGCGAGGGACCTGCACCGCTGTTGCTTCACGGGAGCGATCAACGGTGCGCTGGGAAATCCTATACCGGAACTCAGCACAGCGAAGCCATTACACCTTCACAAAAATCTTCTTCCTGTACAATCCCCACGCCACCATTGTCCATAGCGCCACATAGCAAACGGCGAACGCCAGCGACGCGTTTTTTGCCTGCGCGAAGGGCGCAAACCAGTGGTTGTAGATCCAGGTCTGAATGGTGATCGCGTGGCCGCCGCCGCTTACGTGAATGATCTCTCCCAATTTAGCCACGAACGTTGAAAGCGCATACGCGAGAATTGCGTTCGAGCCCAGCCACAAAAACGGCAATGCCCATCCTCGCCATGCCGCGCATTTCTATCAGCCACCAGCACAGCGCCAGAGTCAGGCATGCCGCGCCGGCCGTGAACAGCACGTAAGAACTCGTCCACAGGGGCTTCGAGATCGGAAACCACGGATGCCACGCGTACCCGCCAACCACGCCTATGATCCCGGCAAAAACCAGGCCACGCATCTTTTGCGCCAGGCTGGCCGCTCCCCGCAGGAACTGCCCGGTTAGGGTCCCCAGAAGCGTAGTCGCGATCGCCGGAAATGTACTCAGCACGCCTTCCGGATCAAAATCTTTGCGATAGAGGTGCCCAAGCATGAGCTTCCGGTCAAGCCATCCTGCCACGCTGCAATGCTGGGTCATCCATGCCGCATGATCGCATCCCGGCACCGCGAAAAACCGCATTACCACGTAATAGCCCGCCAGCAGACCGGCAATCCACATCACTCGCCCCCGCGTCTCGGTCCACAACGTGATCGCCGCCGCAAACAGATACACCACAGCAATCCGCTGCAGCACTCCCGGGTAGCGCATGGTAGAAAAGTTGACGTAGGGCAGAATTCGTATCGCATAGCCAATCAGCAGAATCCACGCGCTCCGCTGCACCACATGCTTCATCAGCTCCCGCCGAGAATCGCCGCGAGCGCGCCGCGCCGCGAACGAGAAGATCATGGAAGCGCCGACAATAAAAAGGAAGAAAGGGAAAATCAGGTCCGTGGGCGTCCAGCCGTTCATTGCCACCCACGCCTTGCCCGCGAACCAGCCGGATGGGTGCGCACTCATCAACTCGTCGGCATGGCCCAGAGGCCAGTAAAAATTGTCTGATCCAGGATCGTTCACCAGGATCATGCCCGCAATCGTCAGCCCGCGGAACACGTCCAGCGATTCCAACCGCCCGGGCCGGTTCTCATGGATTTCGGCTTCAGCTCTTGCCGGCTTCTCGACTGAAGTGGGAATCGTAGTTGCCATTCAGCCTATTGTGAGGTCAATCTTCTGTTTGGCCAAATGGAAAGTAGAAGTCGGGTGGGCATGTACGGCAGAACGCATGTGGAAAGAAGCGAATGAATGGGACACCGCTTCATCGGGAAGAATGAACTGAAAAAGGGCTCCTCCGTGTCCTTTGTGGTTGGAATTACGAGTAAGCCTCGTTCAACAACTCCATCACGTGCTTTACCGGCTGTTTCAGCCCGCGCTGCTCCATCCCGGCGCGCAACTGAATCATACAGCCCACATTCGCGGTGGCAATGATCTCTGATTCTACTGACTGCACGTCATCCATTTTGGCCGAGAGAATTCGCAGCGACAGATCGGTTTCCAGCACGTTATATACGCCTGCGCTGCCGCAGCACTGGTCCTGATGAGGCAGTTCCACCAGATCACAGCCAATTGCCTTCAGCAGGGACCGTGGCTGGTCTTTGATGCGTTGCGCGTTGGCCAGATGGCACGGGTCCTGGTAAGCCACCTTCCGCCCAATCTTCTTCTTTGGCTCGCGCAGCCCGATTCCCGCCAGGTACTCGGTCACATCCTTCACCTTGTCGCGAAATTGTTTGGCCTTGCCGGCAAACTCAGCATCGTGCTCCAGCAGATCGTCATACTCTTTCATGTGCGATCCGCAACCCGCGGCATTGGTGACAATGGCGTCATAGTCGCCGCTCAGGAATACGCGGATGTTGTTCCGCGCCAGTTCGCGCGACTCGTTCCGATAACCGGCATGAGCGTGCAGTGCTCCGCAGCAGCCCTGGCCCGCAGGGATGTGGACTTCAATGCCGTTCTGCGTCAGCACCTTCACCGTCGCATGGTTCAGGTGGGAAAAGGCGACATTGTTGATGCAACCAGCCAGGAATGCCACCCTGCCGCGGCGCTCGCCCACTGCCGGATAGGTCTTGCCGATTTCGCCGAAGTAAAATTCCGAATCGATCCGCGGCGAAAGCTTCTCTACCTCAGCCACGCCCATCAGCTTTGTAATACCGGTTGCGCGGGCCAGAGCTTGCAGGCCTGAGCGCTGGTAGAAGCGCATCATTGTGGCGGTGAACTTCAGCGTTCTGTAGTTGGGGATGATCCTACGATAAAAAATGTCCCGCAATTTCTTCTGGAAGAATGGCCGATGATATTTTTGCTCAATTTGTGAGCGCGCCCGTTCCACGATGCGCCCGTATTTCACGCCTGACGGGCACGCAATCTCGCATGCCAGGCAGCCCAGGCAACGGTCTATATGCGTGGCAAAAGATTCTCCCATCTCAAGCTGGCCCTCATTTACCTGAAGCACCTGGTAGATGCGCCCGCGAGGAGAATCCATCTCCATGCCCAGGGTCTTGTAAGTGGGACAGTGGTTCAGGCAGAGCCCGCAATGCACGCAGGTGCGCAGCAGTTCCCAGGTGGGCTGGTCCTGTTCGCTGACGGGCACAAGTTTGGGATCGTGCACGTGAGGTGAAGGGGCGGATACTGGGCTCTGCTCAGACAATGAATCGGCCTCGGTTCAGAATATTGTTTGGATCAATGGCTTTCTTAAGCGCGCGCATCATGGTGATGTCGCTCGGCGTGGTGCCCCAAACATCAAAGTGCGGCTTGGCTTCCTTGGGACAATGAGCCACTTCTGCCGACGATCCCGCCGGCAGCATGCCCCTGAATGCCGATACACAGTTGGCATACTGCATGGCCGATGGCGGATCCACCGAAAGCGGCACAAGCGCCGCAACCAGGTTTCCCGTTGCCGCGCGTCCCAGCACAGCAGGAATAAAGTTGTAATCTAGCGCAGCCTTTTCCAGAGCTTTCAGTGCCGGTCCCACTCCCTGAATTGTAAGGTGCGTGTACATCACCATGGCATTGCGATGCCGCCGCAGCACGCTGTATTCGAAATCTGATACCCAGGCCCAGAACTGCGCTTCGGCGGCGCCATCCAGCGTCCGGGTGACTGCCGATCCAAGTTCTTTCGCATAACGCGCCAGCACGTTATCGCTTCCGGCCGCGCGCAACACCACCTGCCACTCCCCAGACGATCTGGCAACAGGAGCGGTTGGAGCGTAATGGTCAGGATCTTTTACCGTCGTGGGATCGCTCAAATATTCCGGCGCTCCCGGAGAAATAATCTCCAGGCAAATCGGCGTAAGCGGCGACTGCAGAATCTTCGTGCGAAATTCCAGCGACTGATCCAGCGAGCCAAAACTGCAGGCAAAAGTCCTCGTCTGCCGTGGACGCGGAAACACTTTGAAGTTGGCCCGCGTGATCACGCCGATGGTCCCATAGCTGCCAGCCAGCAATTTCATCAAATCGTATCCGGCAACGTTCTTCACCACCATGCCGCCGCCTTTGGCAATCTTGCCTTCGGCAATCACAAACTGCACGCCAATGCAGTAATCGCGCAGGCCGCCCGCCATGTGTTTCAGCGGCCCGGTGGCTCCTGTGGCAAGGCATCCTCCCACTGTGGCCGTCTTGAGATTTGCGGCGTCGTACGGCACCCACTGCTTGTGTTCGGCCATTTGTGCCAGGGCTTCGGCAAAAGGAGTACCCGCATGAAGGCTGATCGTCAGGTCGCCCGGATCGTAGTGCTCGACTCCATGAAGCCGGGTTGTCCGCAACAGAATGTCTACTCGTTCAGGAACGCCGCCAATATCCTGCTTGGTAAATCCACCCGCGGGAGCGACTACAAGACCTTTGCTGTTGGCCAGCGCCAGAACCGCAGCTACTTCTTCCGGAGAGCCCGGGCTGACGACACTGGCCGGTACAACTCCGTTGATGACGAACCGTTCTATCCCGGATTGCTGCACGTTCTGCTCACCCACAATCGCTGCCAGTTCGCGCTGCACGGTTTCCGCTGCTACCACAGTGCTCATACCGGCAACCCCGCCACCGGCTCAACCTTGGCTTTCGGCAGGTCGCCGGTAATCTCGCGGCAGAAGCGCAGGTCAGGAATCATTTTCTGCGGGTTCAATATCGATTCCGGATTGTAGGCGTTGCGCAGCCGGATCATCACTTGCAGGTCGTCCTCACTGAACAACGCCGGCATAAAGTGCATCTTCTCTGACCCCACACCGTGCTCGCCCGTAATGGATCCGCCCACCTTGATGCAATACTCCATGATCTCCCGTGAAGCGTCATGGCTGGCTTGCATCTGCTTGGGGTCTCGCGGATCGAACAGGATGAGCGGATGCAGGTTGCCGTCTCCGGCGTGGAACACATTGCCGATGATCAGCCCGTATTTCTCGCTGATGCGCTGGATTTCCGCCAAGGTCGCCGGAACTTTCGTTCGCGGAATAACGCCGTCTTGCGTGTAATAAGAAGGAGAGACGCGGCCGACGGCTCCGAAAGCTGTCTTGCGCCCGAGCCACAGCAACTGCCGCTGTTTTTCATCACGCGCGCGCCGTACCTCGCGCGCCTTCTGCTGCATGCAGACGGCGGCAACGGCTTCTGCCTGCTCTTCCACCGCCTCACGAATGCCTTCAAGCTCTATCAGCAACACCGCCGCCGCGTCCACCGGATAACCGGCGTGGACATTCTCTTCCACGCAGCGCAGCATCCATGAATCCAGCATTTCCAGCGCCGCCGGGGTGATGCCGCTTTGGGTAATGGCAACCACGGTGTTCGCTGCGTCCTCAACGGAGTTGTAGATTCCCAGCAGCGTGGTTACATGCTCAGGTAACTTGGTGAGTTTGACTGTGATCGCGGTCACCACGCCCATGGTGCCCTCCGATCCCACAAAGAACCCAGGCATATCAAGTCCGGTTGCATCCTGCGCTTTTCCGCCAAACTCCACGATTCTTCCATCCGGCAAAACTACTTCCAGTCCGGTCACGTGATTCACCGTTACGCCCATGGCCAGTGTGTGTGGTCCGCCGGAATTTTCTGATACGTTGCCGCCAATGGTGCAGGCTTTCTGGCTGGAAGGATCGGGCGCGTAGTAGTAGCCGTATTTTGCCGTCGCGTTGCTCACTTCCAGGTTCACCACGCCCGGCTGTACCACTGCGCGCTGGTTGGGAATGTCAATTTCCAAAATTTTATTCATACGCGCCATGGCCAGCATGATGGCCTCTTTGCGCGCGATAGCCCCGCCACTCAGCCCGGTACCCGCTCCGCGCGGAACCACGGGAATTTTGTTCTGCGAGCACAGACGCATGATCTGCGAAACCTGCTGCGTGTTGCCGGGAAAGACCACTGCGCCGGGACGGCTCTTGTCCACGCCTCCGTCGTACTCGTACATCATCAGCTCTTCCGGACGGTCCAGCACACACTCCTGGCCCACGATCTTTCTGAGTTGGCGAATGATTGAAGAGTCCATGGCAGTTTCCCTAAGCAGATTTCCTAAATTGTAAACCTTCCCTTGGCTCGAAAGAGGCCCGAATGTTATCACGTCGACTCCACCGCCGGTTCGCTACTGCTGCGTTGTACTCGCTTTGGCAGCTTGCTTCTTTAGGCGGAAGACCCTGCGGACGCGTCCGGCTAATGGCTAATTGCCAATGGCTAAGTGCTTCTCTCCCATTGCTTCCTGCTCGCCCGGTCTGTTCTACTAACCGCGACCTCATTAACCAGGAGCTCCGCATGTACTATCTACTTAAGACCGAGCCTTCTGAATATGGCTTTGCCGACCTGCAAAAAGATCTTTCCACCACTTGGGATGGCGTCTCCAACCCGGTGGCATTGAAGAACCTGCGGAGCATGAACAAGGGAGACAAGCTGGTGATCTATCACACCGGCGACGAGCGGCAGGCAGTGGGAACGGCCACGGTAGAGACAGTCGATCCGTCTGATCTCAAGAACCCGAAGGTCAAAATCAAGGCCGGACATCTCATCTCACATCCTGTTCCGCTAAGTGAAATCAAGGGAAGCAGGCTGTTCGCGGACTCTCCATTGCTCCGCCAGGGCCGCCTGTCCGTTGTGCCGTTGAGCAAAGAACAATACGAGTGGCTCACCGGCAGGTGAGTCTCTGCTGTCTCTTTGAGTTGACTTGTCCAGTGCCAAATTGATAGGCGCTGAGACTCACACCAGCTTCACGCGGGTAATCCGCTTACCCACCCGCAGAACAAATTCAGCATTGCGCGGAATCGCCAGCGAAGGTTCGTCAACCGTCTTCTCCACATCGCCATTAAGCCGGATCTTTACGGCTTTTTGTGCCCTTTTCCGCTGGGCATCGGTGGCTGATTCCGCCAGACCAGCCGCCTGCACAAGTTTGTCCACGCGAACCACAGGTGCATTGGCTGACTCATCAATTGCCGGTCCCGAGCGAACATTTCCAAGCGCAACTTCACGAAGCTCCAGATTTTCGGGAACTTCAGCTTTCTGAAACTGCCGCGCCCAGTTCTCGCCCGCTTCTTTGGCGGCCTGCTCGCCGTGAAAGTCTTTGACAATCTGCACAGCCAGGTTCTTCTTGGCTTCCATGGGGTGCATGCCGGTTTCCATCTGCTCGATCTCAGCCACCTTCCTGTCCGTCAGCAACTCGTAGTAGCGCCACATCAGTTCATCAGAGATGGACATCACCTTGCCGTAGATTTCCTGCGGAGGCTCGTTGATGCCGATGTAGTTGCCATACGATTTTGACATCTTCTGCACGCCATCCGTGCCTTCAAGAATCGGCATCGTGAGGACGATCTGCGATGGCTGGCCGTAATCTTTCTGCAGCACGCGACCCATTAGGAGGTTGAATTTCTGATCGGTACCGCCGAGCTCTACATCCGCTTCCAGCGCGACAGAGTCATAGCCCTGACAAATGGGATAGAGCAGTTCGTGCATGTGAATGGGTTTCTCTTCGTCAAAGCGCTTGTGAAAGTCTTCCCGTTCCAGCATCTGCGAAATCGTGAATTTGGAAACCAGGCGGATGAAATCCTCCACTGTGAGCTTCGAGAACCAGCGCGAGTTGAAATCCACCACCGTCTTTTGCGGATCGAGAATCTTAAAAACCTGGGCCTTGTAGGTCTCAGCGTTGCGGTCGATGTCAGCACGCGTGAGCGGCGGGCGAGTGGCCGAACGGCCGGTAGGATCGCCGATCATGCCGGTGAAGTCGCCAATCAGGAAAATCACGGTGTGCCCGAGATCCTGAAAGTGCTTCAACTTGCGCATCAGCACCGTGTGCCCTACATGGAGATCGGGCGCTGTGGGATCAAAGCCGGCCTTCACTCGTAGCGGCTTGCCTGTCTTCAACGAGTTCTCCAGGCGCTGGCGCAGCTCGCTTTCATGAATGATCTCGGCGGAGCCTTTTTTGATGTAGGCCAGTTGTTCGTCTACAGGTGGAAAATTTGCCATCAAGAAGGATTATAGAGTGCTCCTTTACAAAATCCCGAGCGCAGCTCTTTTCTGAAATCCCGAGCAACAGCGAGGGATCGCTATAGTTGAGAAGAAGTAGGTACGGACAGGCATGTTCGCCTGCCTTTTTAGGAAACGGTTAGGGCTACCAAACTCTCTTTTTCCCCGCCATTCTCTTGCATTCCGTTGAAAACTAAGCACGTTAGAGCGGTTCGATATTTCCCATCTGAATAGCTCACGCCCTCGGGGAATAAAACCCGCTGTAAACGTTGCTTTTGCTCTGCTGGTGCGACTTTCCAGAGGTTCGATGCGTTTAGCAGAAGCATCTCCGCGAAGTCGAGAACCACTTCTATTTCGATCTCCTCGCCCTTCGCGTCGCTCAGTTCCATTTCGGCCAGAGTCAGGTCTTCTACGAGCTTTGCGCGGATTTCCTTATACGTGCTCGCGTCTATCGCGTGTTGATAGACGAACGCCTCTTCCAGCTTGGCTTTATTTTCCCGAAGCTGTCTGATTTTGCCCGATACGAGCGACTGCACCCTTTGGCTGTCGCCCTGCTTCTTGCGCCACACATCCGTCACGATCTCGCGATACAGCCGCACGTAACCGGGATTGGGTTGCAGTTCGACTAAGAATTCCTCGAACTGCTGCTCCATTTCGTCTTTGCTCTTCCGGGTGCATCCCTCTTGGCAATGGTAATAGGCGTAATAGCGGTTTCTGCCTCTTGACCAACTGCCGGTCAGAAGCTCAGAGCAATAGGGACACGAGCAAACCGATTCTGACCATCCACGTTTTGAGCATGTCGCCTCACTTGCAGTGCAGGTTGTATCCGAAATCATTAGGCAAGTTGCCCATTTTTCACTTATCAGCGCGAGAAAACGAAACCCGAGACGCCTGTTAGCGCCAAGGTGCGCCGTTTTAGTCGGAAGAGGCTCTGAAGAGATTTTCGCTGTTACACTTGTTGTCCTCCAGGGTGACTAACTCGGCCAGCAATACGGTACTGCTCGTGGACGATAATCCTAATGATCTGTACGTGTATTCACGTGCTCTCACCGAAGCAGGATATCGCCTGATTACAACTTTGATCGGGACCGATGTTTTGGGCTTTCACCTCCTCGAAAAGCCAGCACTGATATTGCTCGACGCTAAGCCGGGCAGCGGCCTTTCAGCGGTGACGCTTGCCAAGCTACTTCATGATATTTTCCCGGCGTCACCGATTGTATTCTTCTCAATGTTGGCCGCTTCCCCTGAGATGGACCGGGTTACTGATGGATTTTTGCAGAAGGGCGACCCGCAAAAGCTGGTCGCAATGGTTCGCGGTATTCTCAGCAAGGGTACGGATGCAACGGAAGCAGCGGGAGCGGGTTAGCTCGTTCGCAGACTGCCTCAGCGAACTCAACCGGAAAGTCACAAATCGTGAAACAGCTTGCCCATTGAGACCTCAAGAGCTTTTGCCAGCTTTTCAATATTCCGCAAGCACGGTTCCTGCTTTCCGTTTTCGACCAGTGAAATATACGGCTGCTCCACTCCCGTTCTCTCAGCCAAAGCCATTTGGCTGATTCCTCGCGCCTCACGCAGTGACCGGACTCGTTCCCCGAAACGCTCACAGATATCTCTGAGACATGCATTGAGAGTGAGGCTTATCATCTGGTGACGCTATTCGCTATGGCATATAACGTAGCGAGAGAACCTATGGATGCAACAGCTTGGAACCCGCCCTCGAAAGCACGCCTTTACGAGTCCCTGTACAGACTGAACCGGGGATTTGAAATCTCTCTCGTCAGTCTCGAACAACTTGAGCAACTCGGAATTTTTGAAGCAGAGGAAATGCGAGCCCTCAAGACTGCCTTGGAACACACGCGAGCCCAAACAAACGAGGAGATCACTGAGGCGTTGCAGCAGTATGAGAGCGAACAGGCGGTCCAATTCGACCAGATGGAACGAGAACGGGAAAAGCGATTCAAAGATCCTGATGACGTGTTCTTTGCGGCAGCAGATCGCAAAAAGCAAATCAGAGAGCAAATCAGAGACCCTGCAAAAAAGGGTCTCGCCCGCGAGAAGAGCAGCCCGAAACGAAACCCGCAAACGGAAGTAGACCCAAGCACCCCAACAACTGCGCCCGGAAGTGCTCCTGTTTGTCCCTCCCATTGGCATAAGTTGGCATTTGCCACTGGCTGCAATAAGACAATCAAATCTTCCTGTGGGGGTTGCCGCCCATCTCGCCCCCGTGCCGCGCTTGCTCCGTTCTTCTGAGGAGTATCGAACGCCGCCGGGGGCTTAGTGTTTGTTCCGGAATTCCATCAAAACACTGCGCATCGGTCACGCCCTTGAACCTTTCTGACACCCAAGTTTTTCAAAAATTCTTTCCAATTGAGCCTGCGACCCTGCTCGCGGAAATCGAGGCACCGGGGGGTGCTGCCGCCCCCGGTCACTGCGGGACTCCTAGAAAAAGAATTCTTTGGAGCGCTGCTCGCTGTTCTTCAGCGTGAAGCAGATGGGGTTCAGGCTATGCTCAAAAGAATGTTTTCGGTTTAAGCTGCTTTCGAGTACCTTTTAAGCTCTATATATGAGCCATGAACCGAATAATACGTTTCTCCGCCTTGGGTTTTGCCGCAGTTGTCGCGCTTAGTCTTGCAATATTGGGTGCCCTGATAGCCGTTAGACGACTTCCCTGGCTTGCTAACCGGGAAGTACCGCTAGGAATGTCTCTAGCAGCCATCTTTGCCCTAGCCATCCTTTGGAAAGTCCCGCCATGGCAAGTAGGGAAAGTAAGAGGTCTTGAGCCAAAGGAGCGGTTTGACCGCGTAAACGAAGCCCGCAAAACGCTGGCGCAGATCGTTGGCGGGATTGCGGTTTTGGCTGGCTTCTATTCGACCGTTCAAAACCTCAAAGTCGCGCAACAGTCATTCGCTCTCTCTCAGGAGGGGCAGATTACAGATCGCTTCTCTAAGGCAATCGAGCAACTGGGCGCAGTTAATTCAAATGGCAAAAAGAAGCTGGAAGTCCGGTTGGGTGGAATTTACGCCCTGCAGCGGATAGCCAGCGAATCGCAAGAGGATCATTGGCCCATCATGGAAGTGCTGACTGCCTACATCCGAGACAATGCTCGTATAAAAAAGCAGCGACAGCCTAAACGATCCCCTCCCGCAGAATTGCCCACCGATATAAAACCAGCCACAGATATCCAAGCCATTCTAACCGTTCTTGCAACGCGTAACGCGCAATCTGAGAACGAGCTCCAAACGCTGAATCTCCGCGAAACAGATATCCGCGGGGCAGACCTCACCTCAGCGTCCCTACACGGGGCATCCCTCCTCAGCGCGAACCTCAATGGCGCGTATCTCATCGGGGCGGACCTCAGCGACGCGTACCTAACCGGCGCAGTCCTCTTCAGTGCGTCGCTCCCAGGGGCGGATCTTTCAAGGGCAGACCTCGGCTACGCGGACCTCAGGGGCGCGGACCTCAAGGGCGCGAACCTCTCAAGGGCGGACCTCAGCGCGGCGGACCTCACGACTGCAAAGAATCTTGAGCAGCAGCAAATCGATTCGGCGAAAGGAGACAACAACACAAAGCTCCCCTCCAACTTACATATGCCGGACGCGTGGAAGAAGCACTGAAGAAGCAAATCGTCCACAGCGGAAAACTCCGTCCGCTTTTGCGTCCGGCTCGCTTTGGGACTCCAGAAAGAGAATCTTTTCCGCTCCGTTGAATGCGGGTTGATCTGAACGGCAACTGTCGGGAATGTCAGGTTTTATCAGGTTCGGGAAATCGCGTCTAGAGCCGTTCTGAGGCTTTCTGATACAGATGTGCTCGTCTGGATTTCAGAGAGCCGCTCAGAGCTTAGTTCTGACGCGGCACACAGCTACTCTGCTGAGCTTTTCGACTGTGTCCACAAAGAGGACATCTGCTTTCCCATGCTTTCATGCGTCGCGATTGCATCCGTTCTCTCTTATCAATGTTCTTACATTCCGCTGAGCAAAAATGCCGTCGATAATCCAGCGTCCCGTCTTTCGTGACGAGACGCTTTCCGCATCCTTCGCGAGAACAAATTCTTGGCATTTGATTTAGGGCTCAGAAATCAAAGAAATAATGAAAGAAATCAAAACGGGAGGTAATGTGCTGGGGCGGCTGGGAGAAGGGAAGGCCCTTCTCCCAGGCCCTCATCCCTTTTTGTTGTGCTCCGCATAATACCTGTTCGTAATCAGGAACACAGGTTCAATATCACCTTGGGAGGGTGTAAAAGCCTTGGGGAACGCTCGTTTCGGGAGTCCCAAAGCTGCGGAGGGCTGATTCTAAGCAGCACGGAACAAACCCTCCCGCCTCAAAACGTCCATTTCCTGTAAGCTCCGGAGTATTGATTCCAACTGGAAACCGTTAGGGCTCCCTCACCCGCAGAGAACGCGGGTTCGGGATTCAGAAAAAAGCTTACTTCCCGCTCGACCCAAACCCGCCCGCTTTCCTTTTCGACTCCGCCAGTTCTTCCACAACTTGCACATCGCCGGTCAGAACAGGGTAGGGAATCAGGTTGGCGATCTTGTCCCCCGCATTGATCGTCTGCGGCGAATCGCTCAAGTTCTCCATCAGCACCTTGATTTCGCCGCGATAGCCCGCGTCAATCACGCCGCCGGTCAGCACCAGCCGGCGCGCCGCCATGGAAGACTTGTCGCGCAGCAGAGCGCCCATGGGCTCGCCGGTGGGAGATGTGCATTCAATCGCGATGCCGGTGGGAACCACGGCATGGCTGCGGGGAGCAATGATGATCATGAATGCCGCATAAATGTCATAGCCCAGGTCTTCCCCCGGATGCGCCACGGTGGGCGCTTTGGCCGAAGAATTCAGCAGCTTCACTCGCAGCATTACTTCGCCTCGGCGCGGGCATTCTTCCGTACAACTCTTCGTCCTTCCACCACCACTTCGCCTGACAGCATCAGCCTGATCGCCTCCGTGTATGCAATATGCTCCTGCTCCAGAATTCGTGCTGACAAATTGTGTTCATCGTCGTTCTCCAGAACCGGTACCGTCTTTTGCACGATGATCGGACCATGGTCCAGGTGCTCATCCACGATGTGTACCGTGCAGCCGGATATTCTGGCCCCGTATTCTACCGCCTGCTTCTGCGCGTCCAGTCCGGGAAACGCCGGCAGCAGGGAAGGATGAATGTTCAAAATGCGATTTGGAAATGCGCGCACAAATTCAGGCGAGAGCAGGCGCATGTAGCCGGCCAGGCAGACCAGATCTACTTTTGCTTCTTTCAACGCGGAGATCACTTCACGGTCATGCTCTTCGCGCACTCGGCCCTTGGAAGCGATCAGCCGTGCATTCAGCCCGCGCTGTCGTGCCGACTTCAGTCCCGCCGCATCGGCGCGATTCGAAATCACGATTGCAATCCCGGCTTGCAGCCGTCCGGCTTTTATTGAATCTGCTATGGCTTCGAAGTTCGAGCCGCGTCCGGAGAGCAGAATGCCAAGTTTAGGGAGAGCTGCCATGCGCTCAGGCGTAGAGGACTTTGCGGTCGCCTTTAACGATGCGGCCGATCAGGTAAGCTTTCTCGCCCGCCTTCTCAATCATCGATTGCACGCGCTTGAACTTCTTGGCCGGGACCACCAGCACCATGCCGATGCCCATGTTAAAGGTGCGCATCATGTCGTCCTGGGGCACATTGCCGATCTTCTGCATGTGCGTGAAGACGGGCAGGATTGGCCAGGTTCCCATCTCTACAATCGCTGCGGTTCCTTTAGGCAGCACGCGGGGCAAATTGTCAGTGATGCCCCCGCCGGTGATGTGCGCCATCGCGTGCAGCAGTTCGGCATCAATCAACTTTCGCAGTACCGGCCAGTAGCTTTTATGTGTCTTCATCAGTTCGCTTCCAGCCTTGCCGTGCAGGTCGTTGACGTATGTTTCCGGAGTGTATTGCGCGACATCAAAAAACAACTTCCTGGCCAGAGAATAGCCGTTGGTATGCAGCCCATTGGAAGGGAGGCCTATCAGCACATCGCCCGGTTCAACCTTTTCGCCGGAAATGATCTTGTTTTTGTCGGCGATGCCAACAATGAATCCCGCCAGATCGTATTCGCCTTTGGGATAAAAGCCGGGCATTTCCGCTGTTTCGCCGCCGATCAACGCGCAGCCATTGTGCTTGCATGCCTCGGCAATACCTTCCACGATCTTCTCGGCGACATTCGGGTCCAGCGTTCCTGTTGCCAGATAATCCATGAAGAACAGGGGTGTTGCGCCCTGGACGGCAATGTCATTCACGCAATGATTGACCAGGTCGCCTCCCACCGTGTGGTGCAGCTCCATCATGAAGGCCAGCTTCAGCTTGGTGCCCACCCCGTCGACGCTTGAAACCAACACCGGTTCGCGGAATTTTTTCTTGTCGATGGCATACATGCCGCCAAAGCCGCCAATTTCACTCACCACACCTTTGGTGAAGGTGCGGTGGGCCAGGTACTTGATGCGCTGCTTGGCGCGGTCGGCGCGGTCAATATTGACTCCGCTGTCGGCGTATGTGATGGAGGTTTTTTTCAAACGAGAAGTCCGGCTGTATCTGTGAGGGTACCGATTGGCTCATCAGAATTGTAGCATGCAGTCTGAGACGCTCCCGCTTGGGAGTGCGCAGCAACATTGCCCATTCACCACACTCACGGCAGAATCTGCACCCATCTTAATTACCAGTGTTTCGTCAGTTGTTCCGGCACCTTCGTGCTTTGTAAACCGCGCTCGTGGTGGATTCTCGTCTTGCGGTTTCGTATCATGAAACTAATCTTCACTTCAAAGATCAGGCAGGGTGCGTTCGCAAATGACGATGGCAACCGTGGAAGTAGCTTCGCAGCCGGTGCATCATTCGTCTGACGCTTCCCCTTTCGCCGAATCAAGAACAATTTTCTGGGTAAGACTTGCCGCAGAGGGCGCATTCGGTGCTCTGGTCCTTGTAAATGCCTTGTACATGGGCGTCTGCTATATCACGCAGAACTTCTTCGGCTTTTTGTCCAATCCGTTCTTTGGCTGGCTCCAGGAACTTGCATTAGTATTCCGCTTCGCATACTTCCCCTTATTGCTGGCTGCACTCATCGCTTTGAACATTGGGCCGGTAAAGCAGAAAGCCAGGAAGCTGAGCGTTGCATTTATTTGTGCGCAGGTCGCGGCGGGATTTCTGCTGCTTCTTTCACCAAAGTTGTTTGACGTTGGTTGGACTCTTCTTTACGGAGCGGATGTTGCAGACATCGTCCACCGCGCGCCTTCGAACCTTTATTTTCCCGCGCTCGTTTCGCTGGTTCCTCTCCTATGGATGGGAGTCATCAATTTCTCCACCACATCACGTTTCGAGAAAAAGATTTCTTTCGGACCGCCGTACCGTGTATTCCTCCTCTCCGGCTTCGTAGTTTCGGCTGCCTATTGGATTGTTGCCGGAGTGCGCTACTCACTTTGGCATCAACCCTACATCGGGTGGCAAGGGGTGGTCACTCTGGCGGCTCACCTGTGTGTCTTCACCGCTCTCTTTCTTGCCTGGCAATGGATTCAATGGGGGGCGGTCACGTTTCGCCGGCCCTGGGTTGTTGCTTTTGCACTCCAGGCGACAGCGGCTTGCGTAATCCTATCGCTATACCTCAGGCGCGTTCTCTTTACTGCCCTGGCATTCAACTCAGCTCGCGCCGACTATTTCGCCTTCATCTTCTGCTTCTCTGCGGTCTTGTATGCTGCCAGTCTGATTTTGAAAATTCAGGAACGAGCAGCCGCTTTGGGCAATCCTGAATTTATTGCACATCTCGCATTCGCGCGCTGGCCCGTGCGCATTGTGGCCGTTCTGGGTTCAGTTGCCCTTTTTTATGCTCTGATTCGCCTGGCCAATGTGGACTGGAACCACGCCGGCGCCATGCTCGTGGCCACGACAACATGGCTGCTGGCGTTTGCTGTTTTCTTTAGCGGGTCAAAGAGACGGCAGCCCTATTCGCTAGCCTTTCTTCTGGTGTTTTCGCTCGTTGACGTGACCGCATTGGGTGCTCTCCGTTGGAGCACGAGCGATGCGGCACAGGAAAAGCACGAATCCGTCGCCGCCCTGGAGCAGTATGTGGCCTATGATCCGTCCTTCGGCGTGGTTCATCAGGGACTTCGTGAAGAGGTGAGTGACAGTTCCTACAATTCGTTCTATAGCTTCCTCAACCGTCATGCAAATATCCGCGAACATGTGAGCGCGCCGCAGGTGAGGCTCACGGACAATTTAGTGCCGGCAGAATCCGTCCGCCCGAACATCTTTGTTTTCGTGATTGACGCCCTGCGCCGCGATTACGTTTCTGCTTACAATCCCGCGGTTACCTTCACGCCATCTTTCCAGGCATTTGCCCAGGACAGCATTGTGTTTCAGGACGCGTATACCCCGTTTGCGGGAACCATCCTTGCCGAACCCAGCATCTGGACCGGTGTTCAGATGATCCACAAGGAGTACCCGGATCCTCTGCCACGTATGAATGCGCTGAAGGCGATGCTCGACGTTGATCACTACCACTCGTATATAAGCTATGACACCGTTCTGCTCTCACTAGTCCCCAAATCACCGAACGTAACCGTAATACAAAGTGGGTTGGCGAACTGGCGCGACAAGGAATTTACGGCAGTGACAAAAGAGCTGGAGAGTGATCTGCTGGCCCGCGGCAACACCAGCCAGCCGGTGTTTGCCTATTCGCAGCCGGAAAATGTTCACTCGTTATCGGTTGGGCTCTTCGGAAAATACGCAGATGTCACGCCACATCCCGGCTTTGACAGCCGCTACGCCTCCGCAGTTCAGGGAGTGGATGAGGCCTTCGGAGAGTTTGTGGCATTTCTAAAGCAGCACGGGGAATACGACAACAGCATCATTATCCTTACAGCAGACCACGGCGAAAGTCTTGGAGAGTGGGGACGCCACGGCCATGTTGCCTATCTCACTCCGGAAGCTATCCGCATACCGTTGATCATTCATCTCCCGGAGAAGCTAAAAGCGAGTCTTACCTGGAATGCAAACCGGCCTGCCTTTCTTCAGGATTTGACTCCGACGCTCTACTATCTCCTGGGACACAAGCCCGCACGGCCCAATGATCTGTATGGCAGGCCGCTATTCACGCATAGCGCGAAGGAACAAGGCGGACCTCCTCCTGACCACTATCTCCTTATGTCGAGCTACCTGCCGGTATTTGGCATTCTCTCCGGCGATGAAAGCTCGCTCTATATCGTGGATGCCGCAGCTGAATCCAACTACTTCTACGATCTTCGCAAGGATCCGCAAGCCACAACCAACAGGATTACTTCCTCATTGAGGAAAAAGTATGCGGAGCAGCTGGAAGAAGATCTCAAAAAGATTGACCGCTTTTACGGCACCACGGACCTGGACCGTTAAGTTTCTGAAGCCTCTTCGCGCAGCAGGTTATTCTAGGTTGTGAGCTGCTTGCCCACGGAGTCCAGCACGCCATTGATAAAGTGCACAGACTCCGGCGCGGAGAATTTGCGTGCAATCTCCAGCGCCTCATTGATCACCACCGGCTTAGGGGTATCGCGATAGCGAAGGAACTCGGCGACTCCTGTGCGCAGGACGTTGCGGTCTACGGCCGCCATACGTTCCATCCTCCAATGCTGCGCATGCTTCTGAATGAGATCGTCCACTCCCTGCTCGGTGTCCACGGCCACATTGAAGAGGTCCTCGGCAAAATCGCGCGTCTCTCCTTCCACTTCCGGCCTTTCACCCCAGAAGGTTTTGCGCACCTGGTCCGGTGATTGCTTACCCATATCCCACTGGAAGAGCATCTGCAGGCAGAGTTCGCGGGCTTTGCGCCGTGTTCCCACTTTTTACCTCGACTGATCTTTCTGCTTGGATGCCGCGCCGCCCGTCTTACGCTTCAGGCTTACCATCTCAATGGCTGACATGGCAGCCTCAAAGCCTTTGTTGCCGGCCTTGAGCCCGGCGCGATCCAACGCCTGCTCCAGGTTCTCACAGGTCAGAACGCCGTAAGTGTGAGGCACACCCGTCTCCTGGGCTGACTGGCCAATGCCGCGCGTTACCTCCGTTGCGATGTGCTCGTAGTGCGTGGTCTCGCCGCGAATGAGACACCCCAGTGTAATGATGGCGTCGTAGTTTCCCGTTTCTGCCAGGGTGCGCGCCTCTGAGGGGATTTCAAATGAGCCCGGCACGCGTACTACTGTGATGTCCTGCTCGCGACAGCCGCAGCGTCGCAGCGCGTCCATTGAACCTTGCAGCAGGCGCTCAGTGATGAAAGAATTCCAGCGCGCCACCACAATGCCAAAGCGCATGCCTGCCGCATTCAAATCACCTTCAATGGCATCGGCTTTGGCCCGGTCTTTCTGCCAGAAAAGGACTTCCACTCCCTTGGCCGGCTCGGCTATGAGGAAACGTGATCCCCATTTTGTGGGCTGGATGTCCTTTGTGAGCTTGAACCGCTGCTTACTCAGGATTTCTCGTATTGAATCGAGATCATTGACCTCCACCCAGATATCGGTGTGCAACTCCTCCCGACCTTCCACAAACTCCAGTTGGCCCAGCGGCGAAATAAACGCTTCTCCGCGTCCACGGTCGGTCTTCCAGCCTTTTCCGCGCTCAAACCCGAGCGCGTCAAACAGCTCTGTTACCGCCTGCAACTCTTTGGCGCTGGTTTTGCGGATTGTGGTAATGCCTTTGATCACAGCTTAGACGTACTCACCTTTCCACTCGCTCCCGCAGTCTTCACAGTGCCTAACGGTTTTTGGAGATCGTTAACGGAAAACCAATCCACAAAGCTACCAGCGCCGCGCCTCGGTGGAAGGTTGCAAAGTCCACGTCGCGCGCACGATATTTTCGTCGTCCAGAAAACAATCAAAACCTTCGGCTTTCAGCTTGCCGTGTGCGATTAGCGCCTCCGGCGGATCGCGATACCGCCACGAGGTAATCAGGTCATCAGACATGGCGGCTTGATTATACGGAGGCAGCTCTCATTTGCCTTGAAAATCTGCAGGGCGCTTTTCCAGGAAGGCTCGCGTGCCTTCACCCTTGTCATCCGTAGCGCAACAAACGCTGAACAGCGAGGCTTCCAGGAACAATCCTTCTTTCAGTGTCATGTTCATGCCTTCGTTCACGGCTTCCATGCAGTACTGGATGGCTAGAGGCGCGTTAGCAATGATCTTTCCGGCAATCTCCTCCGCGCGAGAGATGAGCCGGTCGGACGGAATAACTTCATTCACCAGCCCGATTCGGTGCGCCTCCTGAGCGGAGATCATCTCTCCGGTGAGCAGAAGTTGCATGGCCAGTCCTGTGCCCACCAACCGTGGAAGACGCTGCGTTCCGCCATAGCCGGGAATAATGCCCAGCTTCACCTCCGGCTGCCCGAGCCTGGCATTCTCGCTTGCTAATCGCATGGTGCACGCCATGGCGATCTCGCATCCGCCACCTAAAGCAAAGCCATTGATACAGGCGATCACCGGTTTGCCGAGATTTTCAATCAGGTCGAGCACAGCCTGCCCCCGGTGGGTGTAAGCCTTCGCCTCTACTGGATTGTTCCGGGCCAGTTCGTTGATGTCTGCCCCGGCGACAAACGATTTTTCTCCGGCGCCGGTCAGGATCACCACGCGGACCTCGCGGTCTGCTGCCAACTCGGTGAAGACTTCCTGCAATTCGCCCATGGTGGCCGCGTTCAGAGCGTTCAGAACTTTTGGCCGGTCGATGGTGACGTAAGCGATTTTGTTCTTTTTCTCGAATTTGACGTTTTCCATAACCGTCCTAAAAACCTCACCACTGATTCACACTGATGACACGATCGGATCGGTGTAAATCTGTGCGATCTGTGTCATCAGTGATTAGAATTTCTGCGGCGTGGGATTGTTGGGATCCTTGTAATCGTAAAAGCCCTTGCCCGATTTCCTCCCGTACCATCCCGCCATCACTAAGCGTTTGAGCAGAGGCGGCGAAGCAAAGCGGCGCTCCTTGAATTCGTCAAACATTACATGGGTGATGTAGTAGGTGGTGTCGAGCCCCACAAAGTCGAGAAGCGTGAACGGCCCCATGGGGTAGCCGCAGCCCAGCTTCATGGCATTGTCAATGTCGGGAATGGAGCCCACACCCTCTTCGTACGCCCTAATGGCGTCGAGCAGATAGGGAACCAGCAGCCGGTTCACGATGAATCCGGTCTTGTCACTGGTGCGGACGGGAACTTTGCCCAGGCTCTTGCCAAACTCGAATGCAGCATCAAAGGTCGCGTCACTGGTGGCGATAGTGCGCACCACTTCCACCAGCTTCATCAGTGGCACAGGGTTGAAGAAATGCAGGCCCACAAACTTGTCAGGGCGCTTGGTCGCGGCGGCGACTTCGGTAATTGAGATTGAAGAAGTATTGCTGGCAAAGATGGCCTCTTTTTTGACAATCTCATCCAGCGCGCCAAAGGTTCTCTTCTTCTCGTCCAGGTTCTCAATGATCGCTTCAATGATGATGTCGCAGTCGGCGAGATCTTTGGCGCTGGTTGTGCCGTGAATGCGCGAGCGGGATTCCTTGGCTTTTTCAGGCGTTATGCCGGTCTTATCCGGCTTCTCGGCAAACTTGGCCAGCGATTTCTCAATCCCGGCAAAGCCCTTGTCAAGAAACCTCTGCTCCTGCTCGAGCACGGTGACGTCATAACCAGCAGTCGCGCTGACCTGCGCGATGCCCGAGCCCATCAGTCCACAACCCAGTACGCCCACTTTTTTGATTTGCATTTCTCCCTCATCAACCACAAAGGACACGAAGAATCACGAAGGTTCAACCACAGAGGACACAGAGAAACGGAGGAGATCCAGTTTAAGTTCTGATTGCAGCGCATCAGTTTGCAAGCGCCAACTTGTCTTCGTGTTCACCTTTGTCGTTAGTTTGTCTCTGTGTTCCTCAGTGTCCATCTCTGTGGTGGAATCTGTTCTACCTCTGCAAATTCTCCACAATCATCGCGATCCCCTGGCCGCCACCAATGCACGCAGTCGCCAATCCGTACTTTGCTTTGCGGCGGCGCAACTCATAAAGCAGCGTGAGCACCAGGCGCGTTCCGGTTGCGCCCAGTGGATGGCCCAGCGCAATGGCGCCTCCGTTTACGTTGACCTTACTCCGATCCAGGCCCAGCTCTTTTTCCACTGCAAGATACTGCCCGGCAAAGGCTTCATTAACCTCTATCAGATCCATATCCTCAAGCTTCAGTCCGGCTTTCTTCAGCGCCGCGCGTGCAGACGGCACGGGACCGCTGCCCATGATCTTCGGATCCACGCCGGCGATGCCCCAGTTCACGATGCGTCCCATTGGCTTCAGGCCGCGCTTCTGCGCCTGGTCCAGAGTCGTCATGACCACGGCTGCTCCGCCGTCGACGATCCCGCTGGCATTGCCTGCCGTTACAGTGCCATTCTTCCCAAACGCTGGCTTCAGCTTGGCCAAGCCCTCCATGGTCGTCTCCGGACGGAGATGGTCGTCTTTGTCAAACGTCTCGCCTGTGGGCTCGCCTTTGCGATTCTTGAGCGCGACAGGCGTGATCTCCTCACCCAGGCGGCAGGCCTTTTGCGCCTCGCCCGCCTTCTGCTGCGATTGCAGAGCAAACTCGTCCATCATCTGACGCGTGATCCCCTGTTGCTCAGCATAGAGTTCGGCCGTGTTCGCCATGTAAAGCCCGCAGTATGTATCGAGAAGCGCAACCATGAGCGAATCTTCCATCTTGCCTTCACCCAGGCCGAAGCCCCAGCGTGCGCCGCGGATCACATGCGGCGCCTGCGACATGGATTCCATGCCTCCGGCCAGCACTGTGGTTGCTTCGCCCAGCTGAATCATCTGCGCGGCATTCACCAGGGACTGCATCCCCGACCCGCAGAGCCGGTTGACGGTAAGCGCAGGCGTCTCAATCGGCAGGCCTGCTTTGAGCCCCACATGGCGGGCTCCATAAAGTGAGTCACCTGAGGTCTGCTGCGCGTTGCCGAAGACAGCGTGATCAAATTCTTTAGGATCAACGCCCGCGCGCCGGATCGCCTCCTGGCTGGCCACGGAAGCCAACTCCATGGCGGTAAAATCGCGCAGTTTGCCGCAATAGCGGCCCATAGGTGTGCGCGCACCATTCACGATTGCGATATCTGTAGCTTGTGCCATGAGAGAAACCTGTATGAAGAGTTTGGAACTCGGGGCAAACCCTTAAGTTTAACACGGGCCCTGAGAGCGATGCCTGCCTGGCCGCCGCGCTAACTGAACGTGACGCGCACAATCCTGAAGACTTATAATCGCCAGCTCACATGAATCACATCAAATTCCTTCGCGCCTTTGTCTTTTGTGCTCTCCTGTTTGTTGTTGATCCGTCATCGGGCTGGGCACAGAACACGCCTCCACCCAAGTACCCGGATTACCCCAGCGAAACCCCGCCGGATTTCAAGCCGTTGACTGACACCTTCGATTACGCGCGGCGGGATGTCATGATCCCCATGCGCGATGGCGTGAAGCTGCATACGGTGATTCTTGTCCCCAAGAGTGCCACCAGAGCCAATCACGCGCCCATTCTCCTTACGCGCACGCCTTACGGTGCGACGGAGCTCACATCTCATGCCGCGAGTTCGCATCTCGGGCCCATTCTCCAAGGCTACGACAATGCGACAGATGTGATCGTGGAAGGCGGCTACATTCGCGTGGTGCAGGACGTGCGCGGCAAGTATGATTCCGAAGGTGATTACGTAATGAATCGCCCGCTGCACGGGCCGCTCAACCCCACGCCTGTCGATCACTCAACTGACACCTATGACACCATTGATTGGCTGGTGAAGAACATCCCGGAGAGCAACGGCAAAGTCGGCATTCTCGGCATTTCTTATGACGGCTTTCTTCCTCTTATGGCGCTGGTGAATCCTCATCCAGCGCTCAAGGTGTCAGTCCCCATGAATCCCATGGTGGATGGCTGGCGTGGTGATGACTGGTTCCACAACGGTGCATTTCCGCGAACAGAACCTGCCCTACATTTACGAGCAGGAAGCCACCCGCAAGAACGATGAGAAGTGGTGGACCGATCACTATGACGACTATGACGTTTACATGGAAGGCTCAGCAGGCGAGATTGGCCGCCGTCATGGTTTGGAGCAGGTTGGCTTCTGGCGCAAAGTGCTTGAACATCCGAACTATGACGCTTTCTGGCAGGAACAGGCGATGGACAAGATCCTTGCCGCTCAGCCGCTGAAAGTCCCGGTCATGCTGGTGGACAGCCTTTGGGACCAGGAAGACATTTACGGAGCCATGGCGGTTTACAAGGCGATCAAGCCCAAAGATACCGACAACGACAAGGTTTTTCTGGTAATCGGACCCTGGCACCACGGGCAGGAAATTGATGACGGCAGCACTCTCGGCGCGCTCAAGTTTAATAGCGATACAGGGCTCTATTTTCGTGAGCACATCCTTGCGCCTTTCCTCGCGCACTATTTGAAAGACGACGCGCCCAAGGCCGATGTGCCTCCGGTTTCAGCTTTTCAGACCGGCACCAATCATTGGGAGCGTCTTTCTTCGTGGCCGTCAGGTTGCGCCGGCGGCTGCCCCGTAAAGCCGACGCCGCTCTATCTGCGTGGCGGCTTGAAGTTGAGTTTTACTGCTCCCAAGGTCGGCGACAAGCCGTTTGATGAATACGTCTCTGATCCGGCCAAGCCGGTTCCATTTCGTGCTCGCCCCACCCGGCCTGTAGGCTATGACATAAGCAAAGGACTGACCTGGCCGCTGTGGCTGGTGGATGACCAGCGCGAAGCTTCCGGACGTCCTGATGTGTTGGCTTTTGTTTCTGACGTGCTCACTTCACCAGTACAGATCAGCGGCCAACCGGTGGCCAATATCATTGCCGCTACCACAGGCACGGATGCCGATTGGGTGGTGAAGCTGATTGACGTCTATCCTGACGAGGTCGCGGCCCAGCCGGAGATGGGCGGTTACCAATTGGCTGTGTCCATGGACATATTCCGGGGACGCTACCGTGAGAGCCTGGAAAAGCCCAAGGCCATCACGCCCGACCAGCCTCTTCTTTATAAATTCGAGCTGCCCACGGCGAACCACGTTTTTCTGCCCGGCCACAGAATTATGGTGCAGGTGCAGTCGAGCTGGTTCCCGCTTTACGATCGCAATCCACAGACGTTTGTGCCCAATATTTTCTGGGCCAAGCCGGGTGACTACAAGAAAGCCACACAGCGTATCTATCACGGATCCGGCCCGGCACAGGAGAGCTTTATTGAACTGCCGCTGGTGAGCGCGAAATAGCTTATGAGCATGATTGAAAGCGTGTAGGCGAAAAAAAGCCGCCCTCCACTAGGGCGGCTTTCCTGCGTGGAGATGCAACTGCCTACTTCAAGGCTTTCAGAATCGCGTCTTTCTCGCCGATGAGCTTCTCGCGGCTGTCATTGAGTCTGGGAAAATTGGGAACAATTGCCTGAACCGCCGGGTTCAGATCATGCATTCTGGCCATGATCGCACCGAGCCGTTCCCTGGTCTGCGTCGGAGGAAGCTGAAAGGCAGCTACCACCTCCGACATCAGACTTCGTAAAGCGGCAATGTCGGCAGCGGTTGGAGGATGCGCGTCCTGAGGAGCGGGACTGCCGAAGAACTCCTTGTAAGTTTCCTGAAAATTGGGCGCTTTGGCCAGATCTTTCAAACCTTCTTCACACGCCCACGCTTCCGCTTTAATTGAATCGATCCAGTGGAGGCCCTCGGGAGGCAATTGACGCAATTGTGAACGGATCTTGCCATGCAAATCGGAGTTGATTGCGCCAGACTGCGCGGCTGCAGCCAATAGATGAAGATTGGCCTCGAATGCCGGTTTAGCAGAGAGATTGCCGATGAGCCCAACTCCTGCGCCAACACACTGGGCAAAACGCAGTCCGGCCAGCCAGGTAGTTACCGCACCATCGGCATTGCCTTTGGCGAGCTGCCGGGCCCCATAGAGTGCGTTCAATCGCGCTAGTACACGGGCTTTGGGCAGATGTGCCAGCGGTACTGCTGAGCCTAAACTGTAGTCCAGCCCCCAATTGCATTCGGAAAGAGCCGTACCCCTCTGCAGACCGCGAACCGCAAATGAATTCTTATCGAGAATCGGCCCTAGCCGTTGCTCGTCAAAAGCCGTACTCCCGCTGAGTACTTCATCCATCAACTTGCTTGAAGCGTCATCAATGGTCTGGTCTTTCATCTCAGCGAATGCCGCCCAATATCGCAGCGCCGCATTGCTGTTCTGCGGAGGCGTGAACTGCTGCGCGTGTGTGCCTACCCCCCATAGAAACAGTAATATCGCCAGAAATGTTTTCATCATGAGTGTCCTCTCAATCTGTGGAGTTATTCACGTGCCAGGTGATTCAACACTCCCTTGCCGCTGCGCACGTCCGGCAATAAGCGGGGGGAAAGACTATCAAGGTGGGTGCCCAGACCCTCAGGATCCTGCTGGGCGAACCGGCTGAGCCGAATCATTGAGACTTCTGCCGCCGGCTGAGGATCTACCGTCCTTCTCACCAGTACCCCATGCGATCTGTTTTGGGCCTGGCGTAACGCGACAATTCCAATCGTAAGCAGAATCAAAGCTGCAATGGCCACGAGCGCCGTAATGCGAACTTTCTCCCCCTTACGCTCTTGAGGCAGCGGCCCGGGTGTCTGCGCTCGGAACTGACGCAGGTACGATTCAAGTTTTTCGTCTTCGCGATCAAGATTCATTTCGTCTCTTCCTTCAATAAAACGCGCAGCCGGTTCAGGGCATAGCGATAACGCGATGCAACCGTGTTCTCAGGGATCTCGAGCACAACCGCCACCTCCGCCAGAGTCATCTCACCCCAGATACGCAGAACCACCACTTCGCGCTGCTCTTCCGGCAGGTCTCGCATGACCTGCTCAATTTCGAGGCCGGCTTCCACCATGCCCTGCGGCTTTACCAGCCATTCCTGCCCTTCGAGCGAACTCAGCCGGGCACTGCTGCGCATGGCGTTCAACGCCCGATTGCGTACCGCCTTGAAAAGATAAGGTCGCGGTTCGGCAGGCAGCCGATCGGTCGCGAGCAGTTTAAGAAACACCTGGTGCAAAACGTCTTCCGCAGCCGCACGATCGCCGAGCATGTTCGTGCCGTATGCCAGCAGCGCAGGACCGTGTTCCCGGTAGAGGTCCTGCACATCCTCATATGTGAGCTTGCCTGCCATGGACCTCAAACGATTCTGCACTGCTTACATACCATTCACACTTGAAATTGCAGAATTCGTCTAACTCAGGAGAGAATTTTTTGAGAAACGAAAAGGCCGCCCCGGAGAGCGGCCCTTATTCCTTTTTGATTTCAGCTTTATCTGAAGAAACTGTCTGCCTGTGACAGGCGTTTGTTGACCTGGTCCCAGTTGACCACATTCCACCATGCCTTGAGGTAGTCAGGGCGGCGGTTCTGATATTTCAAATAGTAGGCATGCTCCCACACATCGTTGCCCAGGATCGGGAATTCTCCGTTGCTCATGGGATTGTCCTGATTGGGCGTGGACGTTACTTTGAACTCGCCTGATTTGGTTTTCACCAGCCAGGCCCAGCCGCTGCCGAATTGATTGGCGCCGGCAGTCTCAAACTTCTCCTTGAAGGCATCAAAGCTGCCAAAAGTTTTGTTGATGGCGTCGGCGACAGCGCCCGTGGGATTGCCGCCCTTTGTCGGTCCCATGATCTGCCAGAACATGGTGTGGTTCACGTGGCCGCCGCCATTGTTCCGGACTGCTCCGCGCACATCCTCCGGCACCGCGCTTAAATTGCGCAGCAGCTCTTCCGGGCTCTTGCTGCCCAATTCTGGATGCTTCTCGATAGCAGCATTCAGCTTGGTCACATAAGCCGCATGGTGCTTGTCATGGTGCAGGTGCATGGTTTGTTCATCGATGTGGGGTTCCAGCGCATTGTATGCGTAAGGAAGCGCCGGGACTTCGTGGGCCGTAACCGTTCCTTGTGCCATGGTTGATCACCTTTCGCTAAATATGATGTCCGGCATTTAAACCGCGTCGCAAGTATTCTAAACCCGCGGCGGAATACCCGCGACCAGCGCAACCCCCAAACGCGATCCTCTATTCGCGCAGTAATGCGGGCTCGTGGTGTGCGCGACTTATCAGCAACAATGCTCTAGGGGATCTAAGCTCCTGCAGACCATCGAGGAGAATCGATAACCCGCTCCGGTCGAGGCGGCTCTTTCCTCTTTGGCAATGCCAACGCTGTTGCCAGATCAAGCAGTTCCACCACGAACCACGCCGGCAAAGACAACAGAAGTATTAACAAACGAAAGGGATTCAGGAATTTCATTGACTCGCTCCTTGCATATCGATCAGCAGGAACCAAAACTAATTCTGCGGCGGGTCATCCTTGGGCTGGATTGCTGCCAGCCAGAAAACAAACAGGACGCAGCCTGCCCAGACAAAAAGAACAAAAATGAAGAAGTGATGCATGCTTCCGTAGACT
The DNA here is from genome assembly GCA_963758275.1 of Terriglobia bacterium. Lineage (GTDB taxonomy): Bacteria > Acidobacteriota > Terriglobia > Terriglobales > Acidobacteriaceae > Angelobacter. Next base: position 46,102 of record CAVWUW010000017.1, read on the forward strand.
TGGAATGCGATGCGCGAACAGGGCCGTAGGTTGGAGCGCAGAGATGCGCCGGGAATACACCTATCGTTGGACGAACTCAAATTTCAATAAGGAACCGGCGGCCGTGCAGAGTGCTAACTATTCTGAGCACGAACGCCGGTCCTCAATTTGACAGAAACCTGACAGAGCTTTTAGCTGGCTCCTGCCGTTTTCCTCAGAGCTGGTGGAGGCGTGGAGGATTCCGCAGACTGCGGCAGGGATGCCAGCAATTCCGGCAAGATCCCACCATGCTCGGGAATGAGCGTAATGCGGGCTTTGCTTTCCATCAGTCTCTGAATTTCCAGAATCTCGAACATAGCCGCCTCCACATCATGATCTGCCGCTACTTTGTTCAATGCTTCGCCCACAATGCGCGGACGTGTAGCGGCTGCCTTGGCAAATTCCACCGCTGCCTGGCTCTCGGCTGTACTGGTAATGATACTCACCTGGTTTGCGCCATCCTGCTTGATGGATGATGTGACCTGGCGCAGGCGATTGATTACCTTCTCCTCAATCTGCTGGATCATCTGGGCGTCGCGGAAATGCACTTTGCGGATGTAGACGGATCCCAGCTTGTAACCCCACTCGTGCGACTGCGGAGAAACCTCAGCCCGTACTGTCTGGCTCATGGCATGGCGGCTCTGGAGCATGTCCGCCAACTTCATGTTGCTCAGGCAGCGAACCGTGGAGTTGCTTACGTTGGCGGAAAGGGACCCGCGCGGATCAGCATTCTTGAACAGGAACGCCACCGGATCACTGATAAACATTTCATACCAGATGCCAATGCCCATCGGCGCGCCTTCTTCCGAGTTCACGGGTTGACTGCGCAAATACTGCTGGTCAATCCGCAGATCCAGGACATAAAGCCGGCCCATCCAGCGCACAATGGGCGCTTTCAAACCAAGCTTAAACAAAAGAATGTGCAGCCCGGGCTCATTGATGGTCGCTACAACCTTGCCGAACAGGACATACACATGGCAGCGGCCCTCTTCCACAATCGTGTACAGGCCAAACATGCGCGACAGAGCGAGGAAAACCGGCACAGCGACGAAGCTAAAAGCGCAAGTAACCAACGCAGTAATGAGGGTGCTCATCGTTTTGTCTCCACCACTACCTGCTGGGCCTGGCTGAACAAACCAAGGCGCACATTGCGGACGTAGGCGCGCAACGCCCCTTCGCCGCTTCGTTTGAGAGCGCCGAGTTGCTCCGCAAGCGCTGTGAGCGGCTGTACTTCCGCCTGTGCTTTCAGAGTTTCAATTTCTGCTGCGCGCTTGGATTGTTCAATTCTCTGGTCGGCTGCGGCCTGGGCCAGGCTGATGTCAGAGGAAACCATGTTGTGGGCCGTATTGATGGCTGCCAGCGCTGACTCAACTTCCGGCGGCGGATCAATGCCTGTGATTAAGGATGCGTCCAGTACGATTCCGTAGCGCGCCTCTGAAGATTTGCACTCGCGGTCCATATGTTCATTGAGGTCGCGGAGGTTCTTGCGCAAATCGTTGATGGAGATTCCACCTCCTCCCGCGAGGCCATTGCTGCCAGCTGCGCTGGCTGAGCCAGTTGCGGCTGGCGCATTGAGCTCTGGAGGCGCTTCAAACGTTGCAATCCGTTCGCGCAATACGGAAACAAAATAGCCCATGACGTGCGCAATCGGGTTCTTCACACCAAAAAGATACGAGTAAAGATTTCGTTCGGAGATGCGGTAACGAATCTGTCCCGTGAGGCCGGTATTGAGCTGATCCTTCGTTACAGCATCCAGCACAGTTCCCCCCTGGTTTGCCGTGTTTGATTCGGGATCATAAGCCATGTTGATGGTCTGAGTGGCGACGCTGACCTTGTAGATCTTCTGCCAGGGCATCTTGAAGTACGGGCCCCCGGGCATAATGACTCGCACCTGAGGGTACGCGTAACGCTGCTTCTCGTCAGCATCCAGCGAAGCTGAGATGGGATCATTCAACGTGCTGGCCCCGGGAATGCGCTCGGCGCGTCCGAAGCTGGTTTTGACTGCCCGCTCGTTCTGGTTGACCGTGTAGATGCCGGAAAGAAGACACCTCACCAGAAACCAGGCCAGCAGGCCAATCACAATGCCGGCTATATTCATTTTTTGCTCCAGTGAAGGGAACACAATATACGAAGGAGCGGCAGTGTCAAGCTGTGGATTCGCCTAAAAAACGGGATAAAAACAGCAATGGAACCATTGTTGCCGCCGCGGTGTCATATTGCAGTCAGGCCGTCAGATAATGGAAGTGGAAACATCGGAGCCGTCCCATGCTGCTTGTTTTAGTGTTTTTGCTGCCAATGCAGGTTTATCTCGCGGCTGTTTCCGGGCAGGTTCTGGATCGTGAAGGCAAGCCCATCGTAGCCGCCTTGGTTACCTATAAGAACATTGGCACAGTCAACAGGAACTATCACTTCGACCCCGGCATGCGATCAGAAAATCCAACCATGACCGAGGGCATAGGCCGCTTTTATCAGGGGAAGACCGATAAGAAAGGCGCCTTCTCTCTAGTCGGCCTTGAATATGGAGTGTACGAGATTACTATTACCGCCTCCGACGGGAAGCGTGTCTATTCCGGCAGGAAAATTATCGGTGAAAGCAGTGATCCCAGCTCCCAAAATGTTCTGAATGTCGATCTTTCAGCCATGGAAGATACGGGCCTGCGGGTGGACCCAGGAGGCGGCAGTAAACTGGCATCCGGCAAGAAGACGAAGGCCCAGCTTGATTTGATCCGCCAGGAGAATGCACGCGCGGTGAAGATCAACCGTCTCGTCGATAAATACCATGCGGCGGTGGCCGTCCAGGATTGGGTGAGTGGGGTTCCGCTGTTGGAGCAGTTGATCGCCTTGGACCCCCATCGATGGGAGTTTTACCAAAATTTGGGCACGCTCCAGGTCGATCTTTTCCAATACCAGGAAGCTGCGCAAAGCTATGCCCAAGGAGTGGAGGTCGCGAGGAAGGTGCTGGCCAATGCGTCAGACACGGACCACGCGCTTACCATTATTGGCGATCTCCTGCTTGCCGAGGCCGACTGCTACGCTCGTCTGCAGAAGCCGGAAGATGCCACCGCTCTTTATGACAAAGCAGCAGCTGTGTATCCGCATCCCTATATTGCGCACTATCGCGCCTGCAATTTGTTGAGCAACCAGGATAAGCCTGACCGGGCGATTGAGAAATGCAATCAGGCAATCGCGGACGATGCAACTCAGTGGGGACCTTATCAACTGCTGGGCAGCATTTATACGATGACAGGCAAACCAAAAGACGCTCTTGAGGCCTACGAAACAGGTGTTGCTACAGCGCAGAAAAGCCTGGAAGCCCAGCCGGATGCTGCAATAATAAAAAGCGGCTTGGGCCAGATGCTGAACTCAGAAGGTAATCTACTCCTGCAGCTTAAACGGCCTGATGACGCGATCGCCGTGTTTCTCCAGGCTGCGAAAGTGGCTGTTTATCCTGCCATGCCGTACTTCAACCTGTGCGCCATCTACTACAACCTGAAGCGCTCGCAGGATGCTTTGGCGGCCTGCGACCAGGCTCTCTTATCCGATCCCACAATAGCGGATGCCTATTACATCAAGGGCAGCATTCTGTTTGGCCAGGGCAGGGAGGACCGCGGAAAATATGTGGTTCCTCCGGGGACAATTGAATCACTGAACAGCTACTTGAAATATGCGCCCTCTGGCGACCATTCGCGCGTGGTGCAGGACATGATCAAACAAACCCGGGCCACCAATTAAGAGAGCCGGGTCCGGAACTTTCTCCTGCTAATCGCGTTAATATGGATCAACCTCTCATGCCAGCGCGAATCAGCAGACTTAAACTATTTTGCGTAACCCTGTCACTGCTGGGGACGCTCATGGCGCAACAGGCGGCGCCGTCGCCTACTCCGCCGGCGTGCCCGCCAGGAAGTGACTCTACAGAGCTGAACCTGCCGGATGTGAAATCCTGCGCTCCAGCGCCCCAGAAAACAGAGCTGGATCTAGCACCTACTACTGATCCGCGTGAAATCGTACGGCGGTCTGTTGAGATCGACCATCGCACTCTGGAACTGGCCCGCAATTACACCTGCCAGAACCGTGAGGTGATCCACCACCTGGGGAAGGACGGGCAGATCAAGTCCACTGAAACCAAGACCTATGACATCAACTTCTATTACGGAGAAGAATACAACCGCCTTGTCCAGAAGGACGACAAGCCGCTGAGCGAAGCCGAACAGAAGAAAGAAGACGAGAAGCTGGAGAAGTTTCTCGCCAAGTATCGCGATGAGAGCGCGGAAGATCGCGAGAAACGCCTGGAAAAAGAAAAGAAACAACGCGAGGAGGGCCGTGCCTTTCTCCGCGACATGGTAAATGCTTATGACTTTCGTCTCGTCGGGGAAGAACGTGTGGACGGCGTCGACTCCTATGTAATTGACGCCACACCCCGGCCTGACTTCAAGCCTACCCAGCCGCATGCCGACATGCTCAAGAAGATCAAGGGGCGGATGTGGATTGAGAAGAAATATTACAACTGGGTAAAAGTGGAAGCCCAAGCCACAGACACGATTTCATTTGGACTGTTCTTGTTTCGCATTCACCCTGGCTCGCATTTCGTGCTGGAAAAAACGCTGGTCAAGAATGAAGTGTGGCTTCTGAAACGCCTTGATATTGATGGCGGCGCCAGGATCGCACTGTTGAAGAACGAAAACATCCGCCAGGAAGACGTCTTTTCCAGTTACCAGAAATTTGTCACCTCCGTTAAAGTTTTGCCGGACGTGAAAGAGGTTCCGGCGCTGGAATCCAAGTGACACGCGTAACACCTACGTTTGGGCATTGGCGTCTTCCTGATGATTCTCCTTACACAGTACAACCGGGGCTATACACCTGACCGCGCCGATCTGGCTGCCGGGTACCACAAGCTGGGAACTGAAGGCCAAATCCACAAACCTGACTGTGCAGGCGCGGGACGGCTACTGTTACCAGCCGCAAGCGGCAAGTGCTGACGTGGTTGGGGACAGCGCAAAATCATCCGCCAAATAAGAGGACATCAAAACGAAATTTCGGTGCGATTGATCCGCGCCGGGAATGCTGGTTTCGCCTTGGAGCCCGCGTTTGACACTCTAAACGGAGCCACCTTACAATCAAATCAGCTGCCCGACCTCGTGTCGCGTAGCCTTCTTTTTGTCTCGTTTGTATCCTTCCGTTAGCCTTGGCGGTGTAGCTCAGGTGGCTAGAGCGACGGTCTCATAATCCGTAGGTCGCTGGTTCGAGTCCAGCCGCCGCCACCAAGAACCTCACCGGGGAGAGTGGGTTGCAAGGAATCCGCGTCTGCTTCATTTCCCATCTCCCGCTCCGTTTCGCCGGGTTTGCGTCCTTTGCGGAGACGCATCGAGCCGGTGACGGCGTACGCCACTGAACACTTTGGCGGATCCGCATTATTCATAAGGGCGACTGATCCACAAACAAGTAAGAATACCTCTTATGAATGCCACAAATTCTCGGGATTATCCCTTTGACAAACCCTGATTAGCGCACTACGCTTGCTGCGACATTTCCTTAAGTTAATTTATGGCGCTCGTGCTTTGCACTGGGATCGACCCGACCCTGCTGGCGACCCGCCGCATGGTTTTGGAAGTCGCTGGGCATAAGGTGGTTACCGTGACTAATGAAACGGCTATCCGCGCCGCTTGCCAGAAACACGCTTTCGATGTTGCCGTTCTGGGGCAGGCTGTCAGTGGAAAGAGGAAACGGTACATCAGTGGTCTGATTCGTGAACAATGTCTCAGCGTAAAGGTGCTCGAACTCTACCAGCCGTATATCGGGCGGCAAGTGGAAGATGCTGATGATTGGCTCATGACTCCCACTGACGTTCCTAAGGATTTGTCTGATCGTGTTGACGAGTTAGCGGAAAAAGGAAAGCGGGAACGCGGCACATCGGCTTAGGCACGTTTCTTCTTCCGTTGTGCCTTCGGTTTCGGCGGCTTCTCTGGCGGCTTGACTTTCAACAGATCGGCAACAGCCTCATTGAATTTGAGCGGGCGAAGGCTGATCGGTTTTGAAGTGTCCTTTTTCGCGCTCATATCGTTTCGCTCTCAGTTCCCATAAGCACCGGCCCTCGGATGGATGCAAGCAGGACATCAGGCGAAAGATCCCGCAGGTCTATTCCAAGTTGTCGCGGCCTCTTTTGCAGAATCTTGTCCGTTGCTATAGAGATATTCGCAATCCAATATTTTTGCTGTGGCGAGATGGAAACAGTCCCATTGACGGCGGCGGTTTTCGCAGATGCGTTCGAGCTTCTCCTCTTCAGTTTCCGGCTTTTTAGGGCCACGCCTTGCAAGTTCGGCGATAGTTATGTCTTTCAGTTGGGCTCCATATTTCGCGGCGGTCAACGTAATTTCTTTCGTCACTGAATAAATACGCGCAATTTTGGCGATAAGGGGGAGGACAACAGCGCCATTGCGCAAGAGTTGAAGGTCAGCCGTCCGACAGTGTTGCTCTGGCGGGAGCGCTTTGCCCATGCTGGCGTGCCTGGAATCCTAGCTGATGCCCCTCGGCCCGGACGCAAGAAAGCCCTGTCTGCGGAAAAAGTAAAGACCGTTGTAGAGCTACCCTTCATAGAAATCCCTAAGGCAGACCGATTGGAGTATCCGTGACATGGTCCAAGAAGAGGGCGATAGTACCGAATGGCGGGAGCGTATTGGCGGCGGCACAAGCTCAGGAGTTCGCATAGAAATCTTCAAACTTTCTCGCGACAAGAATTTTGTCGCCAAACTGCGGGACGTGGTAGGACTTTACTTGAATCCTCCGGAGAGGGCGCTGGTACTGTCGGTCGACGAAAAGAGCCAGATCCAGGCGTTAGACCGCTCCCAGCCTGGTCTGCCCATGAAAAAGGGCCGCGCCGCCACCGTGACCCATGACTACAAGCGCCACGGCACCACCACACTCTTTGCTGCCCTCAACATGCTCAACGGCAAGGTCTCGGCGAATGCTTGCCGCGTCAACGCTCCCAAGAGTTTGTGAAGTTTCTCAAAACCATCGATAAGAACACGCCGCCGAACTCGCCCTTCACCTGATCGTGGACAACTACTCACCCACAAAACCCCGACGTGCAACCCGGCACAAAACGCCACAAGTTCATCGACTTCATTCCCTGCCGGTAGTTCATTTCTCAAGAATATCGAATGGTGTGTTGCGACATCACCGACAAGGCTATCCGACGGGGAATCTTCAACAGCGTTCAATCTCTCATTCAAGCCATCCACAAGTATCTGGAAGCCCACAATGATGCCCCAAAAATCTTCACCTGGACCAAAGATGCTGACACCATTTTGGCAAAAATCGTCAAATGCAAACAAGCGTTAGGGACACTACACTAGCTGTGCTCTAATCCTTCTCCGTGACCACCAAATCCCAGATCGAACCCCGACTCTCTCCGAAATCGTCCTTTCCGCCGGCGAGACTCTCAACGACGCAATGGTGAAATTGCGGGTCGCGGCGGGGCAACGTGGCATCCGGATGATCTTCCTTTTCGTGGACAAGATCACAGGCTCTGCATCAGTGGCCATTGGGGAAGGATGAAGAGACAATTGATCTGCTCTCGATGTTCGCGCAGTGGATTGCGGAGGGGAAGCGCTGCCAGAAAAGCCCCCGTTCCCGAATTCGTCTCAGCTCCATTGACAAAGGGGAGAGCAATTAATCCGCCATTTGCCTGTGGGAATTTCTGGGCTGCCAAAGCAAGGATTAAGTCCGCTTAGCACTATTTTTGTGTAAACCTCAGCATAGACAAGGGATATTGTTTTAAGTAAAATCTCAATTACTTTAGACAAAAGAGTTTGCCTATGAAGCACTTAAAACAAAACGACGGCTTGGAATGAGACCCTTTGTTCCTGAATCACTCCCCCTGCAAGACATCGATTGGAGCGCCCACATCACGCTAATCGGTCGCGCCAACAGGGCGTTGGCTCAATACGATGGCATTCTTTTCGGCGTGCCCAATCCTGTAGTACTGCTCTCGCCGATGACGACACAAGAAGCAGTTGTTTCTTCGAAAATAGAAGGCACTCAAGCGACCCTAGGCGAGGTCCTGAAATTCGAGGCGGGCGAAGAAATTGATGGCGAATCAAAACGGCTTGACATACAAGAGATCATCAATTATCGCCACGCCCTGTGGTCGGCTGAAAATGCACTCAAGACACGGCCATTCACACTCAACTTACTATTGGAGTTGCACGGAACTTTATTGAATAGCGTACGCGGGCGGAACAAAAGCCGGGGACAATTCAGAACCGAGCAGAACTGGATCGGACCTCCTGGGACAACAATCGAACAGGCGAGCTTTGTTCCACCAGCTCCCTTATTCGTGAAAGAACACCTCGACAATTGGGAAAAATACTACCATGCAGACGAACGCGATCCGCTGGTTCAACTTGCTATTGTCCACGCCCAATTTGAGATCATTCACCCGTTTTTAGATGGAAATGGTCGCTTAGGGCGAATTTTGGTTCCGTTGTTTCTGTACGAAAAGAAGCTGCTCTCTCGCCCCATGTTTTACTTGTCCGGTTACTTAGAACTACATCGTGATGAATACGTTCAGCGGCTGCGTGCGCTTGGTCAACTGCGCAGTTGGGATGAGTGGATTGCTTTTTTTCTTCTTGCAATAACCGAGCAGGCGCAGGCAAACGCAAGAACAGCTCGGGCTGTTATGGAGTTGTATGAGCGCCTAAAGAATCGCACTTTGGAACTCACGCGCTCACAATACGCAGTTCCGTTATTGGATAATCTCTTCCAGATGCCTGTGTTTCAGAGTAGCCACTTGACTCAACAGGAGAATATGCCGAGCATCCCCACGGTGATGCAGATGCTGAAAGTGTTACGCGAGGCTGGTGTTTTAAAGGTTGTGCGCGAGGGTGGCGGACGGCGTGCTCAGGTTTTAGCGCTTGCAGAGCTCGTGAATATCTGCGAGGGTAAAGAAGTCATTTAGGCATACTTGCTGTTTGCGCCCCGTTTGCATTTTTCTCCCCAAGAGTCCTCATTTTTCCGAGTCGTGGGATCGCCCGGTTCGCTCGCCGTGCTCTAAGTCCTTTATTTTCCCGCCATCCCCCGCTTTCTCCCGCGACTTCCCGCCATCCTCTTTTCGTCTCATAATCCGTAGGTCGCTGGTTCGAGTCCAGCCGCCGCCACCAAGTCTCTCGATTTTATGTTTTTTCAGCTCTTTGGCCGCATCATGCCGCGCGTTTCTTTTTGCCTTGCGCGGTGCGCGACAGCCACAATGCTCCTGCGCCTGCGGCCACTGTCCCAGCCAGGGCTGCTCCTGCTTTCATCATGGATTGTTTAACGGCTCGGTCTCTTTCGCGCAGGACTCTTCGTTCAGGATACTCGCGATTTTCTTTGGTCCCGCGATTCTGGTTTAGCGCCATTTGCAGCACCTGGGCGAGATGGAGAGCACGGCGGTCAGTGAGTTGCGCAATTTGTTCCTGGCAGCTGAAGCCTGAAGCTACGATCAAAGTTTCAGGGGAAGCCTCGCGTACTTTGGGCAGAAGCACGTGTTCGCCGCATTTCACTGAGACATCATATTTGTCTTGTTCAAAGCCGAAGGATCCAGCCATCCCGCAGCAGCCGGAGTCGAGAAGCTCGGCATCGATGCCAACTTTCTTCAGCCATTCCAGTTCGCTCTCGGCGCCCATGAGTGCTTTTTGATGGCAATGCCCGTGCAGCAATGCTTTGGGCTGCGATTGCAAATGTGGAGGAGAAAAGTGCGGTGCGTACTTGCTGAGAAGCTCGCTCAGAAGAAACGTCTGTTTTGATAGTTTTAGCGCTTGTTCGTTGTCTGGCAGGAGGTTCACCATCTCGTCGCGGAATACGGATGCGCAACTGGGCTCCAACACTACCACCGGATGCCCCCAAAGGACATGCTGGCGCACTGTGGCAATTACATTCTGCAGGTATACCTTTGCGCGGTCGAGCATGCCGAAATCGTAAAGCGGGCGCCCGCAACAGACTGGACGCGCAGGGACGCTCACTTCAAATCCTGCGCTTTCCAGTACTTCCACCGCGGATTCAGCGATGTCGGGATGAAAATGATTGGTAAAGGTATCCGGCCAGAGCACTACCTGGCGACGCGTGCCGCCGTTCCTGCGCGGACGCCGCTTGTGAAACCATTGCTGAAAGCTCTGGGGAGCAAAAGCTGGGATCTCACGCTGTGCAGGCATGCCGGCGGCCAATTTCGCAATTTCAGATACACCGGGAGTCTGGGTGACCAGATTCATAATTCCAGGCGCGGCAGACGCCAGTCTCGCCCAGACATCAACCAGTCCGAAGGCGTAGGCGTGCCGGGGACGAATGCGGTTTTCCCAATAGTGAGACAAGAACTCAGCTTTGTAAGTGGCGAGATCGACCGATACAGGGCAATCGCCCTTGCATCCTTTGCAAGCGAGGCATAGATCGAGCGCGTCTTTCACACCTTCATCACGCCAGCCGTCCATGATGCTGTCTCCTCGCAGCATTTCGAACAGCAGATGCGCGCGTCCGCGAGTGCTGTGCTTTTCTTCACGGGTAGCACGGAAGCTTGGGCACATGGTGTCGCCCTGGAGTGACCGGCACTTGCCTACGCCGAAGCAGCGCTCGGTGGCATGAGCGAAGCTCCCATGGTCTTCCGGGAACTTGAAATGGGTGAACACTGGCCGCGGATGATAGTCCGGCCCCACTCGAATATTTTCGTCCAGCCGGTTGGCATCAATCAGTTTGCCCGGGTTCATGCGCCATTGCGAGTCCCAGATTGACTTAAACTCACGAAAGGCCTGGATCAGTTCCGGTCCAAACATCTTGGGGAGTAACTCTCCCTTGGCCTGGCCGTCGCCGTGCTCGCCTGAAAGTGAACCACCATAACGGACCACCAGATCCGACCCTTCTTCCATGAAGCGACGGAATTTAGCAACTCCCTCTTTTGTTTTCAGGCCAAAGGTAATGCGGGTATGGATGCAGCCCTGGCCGAAATGACCGAAGACGGTCCACTTGTAGCCGAATTTGTTTGTTACCAGATCTGAAAATTCACGTAGATAGTTGCCGAGCTTCTCCGGAGCTACCGCTGTGTCTTCCCAGGAAGGCCATGCTTCTTCTTCGCCCGGCACGCGGCTTGCCCCAACACCGGATTCGCGAGCATGCCATATTGCATCCTGATCTTCTTCTTTTTCAAAGATCCTGGTCTCTCGATTACCGGGCAGCTTGCGCAGACGCTGTACCACCGCCTCTGCCTGAGAATTGGCTTCCTTCTGAGTTTCGCCCCCAAACTCCACCAGAAGCCAAATCTCGCCTTTAGGGAGTTTTGCAGCAGCCGGCATTGTCTTACCTTTGCGGTGCATGTTTTCAATCACATGCTTGTGAAAGCCTTCCAGGCCTATCGGCTTGAAGCGCATGATTTCGGGAACGTGGTCGCCTGCGGTTCCAAGATCGGGATAACCAATCACCAGCAGCGCGCGCTTAGGAGGATTGTGGATCAGGCGAACTCGCGCGCTCAGCACCAGGGCCAGAGTACTTTCAGATCCCACAAGCGAGCGTGCCACATGAAAGCCGTTTTCAGGCAAGAGCTCATCCAGGTTGTAGCCTGAAACCCGGCGCGGAATCCGCGGATAGCGTGCACGAACCTGGTTTGCATAGCGGTCTCGCAACGAACGCAGACTGGAATAAATGTCTGCCAACCGCCCTCCTGCGCGGACTACTTTCTGGAATTCCGATGCGTCGGGTTTGCCGATCCAGGTGTGTAAGCCCTCATAAGTAAGGATTTCCAGTTCCTCAACGTTGTCCACCGTTTTCCCGCCCAGCACGGAATGCACGCCGCAGGAGTTGTTGCCGATCATGCCGCCCAGCGTGCAGTACTGATGCGTTGCTGGATCGACCGCAAAGGTCAGCGAGAACTTGTTGGCTGCATGGCGAAGATCATCACAGATTAATCCCGGTTCCACCCACGCGGTGCGATGTTGCAGATCAATTTCGCGGAGTTGATTCATGTATTTGGAGAAGTCGAGCACCACGGCGACGTTGCAGCATTGTCCAGCCAGGCTGGTGCCACAGCCGCGGCCAAGAATCGGCGCTTCAAATTCGCGGCAGGCTGCAACAGTGGCCATCACATCGTCTGCGTCGCGCGGGACCACGACACCAATGGGCACCTGGCGATAGATGGAAAGGTCCGCGGCGTAAAGGGAGCGGCTCGCTGGATCAAAACGGACTTCGCCTTTTATGTTTTTTTCTAACCTTTGCGCCAGATCCGCGGCCTCGCTGCCGTGCTCCCGCTGGATTTTTACTAATTCAAGTTTCGTTTTTGTTTGTGCTACCTCGGCTAACTTGCGGGCTGTTGCCACAGCTCACCTCCCTGGACTTTCGGCCCTGGTGTTAAGGTTGACGTCAATGAATGAGAATGAATCCAGTTGTATAGATTCGGTCTCGCCGGTTTGGGTTGACGTTCCATATCGTGAGACGATGCATCTACACGGATGAGGCTCCATGAATGCCATCAGGCAGAATTGAACTGCTCGATTCCGTGCAGAAGGCATGGCTGGCGATAGGCCTGACGTGGGTTGCGGGATTCGTGGATATTGTGGGTTACACCGTGCTGAAGCAGATCCTGAACGCCAACATGAGTGGCAACACCGTGCTGATTCCCTACCATTTGTTCCAGCACGGACCAGTCAACGCTGCCGCCCGAGGCTGGGCCGTGCTCATGTTTGTGATTGGCCTGATTGCCTGCGCCTGCATTCATGAGGCATGCATCCGGCACGGCATTCTTTCCAGCGCCGCGGCAACACTTGGATTGGAAGCAGTGCTCCTGGTTGTGTTTGTGGCAGACGGAAAGCAGTATGCAACCGCCGTGGGAAACCTTCCACAACTTCCAACCCATACTTTTTACTTTCTTGTAGGACTGGCATGTGCAGCCATGGGATTGCAGAATGCCACGCTCACCCGGGTGGGCGCTCTCAGCGTGAGAACCACGCACGTTACGGGAACGCTGGCTAAGTTTGCTGAGTCATGGTCACGTTATGTGTTCTGGTTTTATGACAAGACCCGGGGAGGGCAGACAGGCCGGTTTCGCGAAGCCCTGCGCCTCTCATTTCAACATGAAGATTTCCGTGATGCGGCACTTACGGCTGCGCTCTGGCTGGGATTTCTGGTGGGAGCACTTTTTGGAGTCTGGCTGCTCTATCTGTGGCGGTTGAACTCTCTTTTCGTTCCAATTGCTGTACTGCTGGTTTTTATCATTGCAGATCTGCGAAACCCCGTCACAACTCCTCAGCAATCTTAGAAAGCGGAAGACTTTCTTTAAAGAAGCGCTTGTGAAACAGATAAAAACTTCTTTCTTGAGATGATGGCATCCGAGCCGTTTGAAGGAAAACGTAGCGAAATACCCGGGCATCGTACTAAAGCAGCAGTCCCGCAGAGGTCCCCCTAAGGAGTATGGCTGCAGTGGAAAAAAATACTCCGCTTCAGCCTCTTGCCGGAGTATTTTGGCCCATGATCGCCTGCGATGCGCTTGCGCGATAGTCGCGCTTCTCTGGCCGAAACCGCTGACGCGGCGCACTCTCGCCGGGGACGAAATCAATGGCCGCTCGAGTCGCCGTCCGCCCGCATACAAGGCGTGCGGCATGAGAAGAGTTCCATTCAGGAGAACGGGTCAAAAAATATGAGGAGTGTCGCCTAAAAAGGATTGAAAACCTCAAGGAGGAAACAAGTGTTTGGTAAAGTACTCAGATTTAATGCCAACTCCGCAGAGCGGCGGGCTGCTGCCAGTGATCCAGGCCCCACGAATGTAGAACTCGATCGTCGCAATCCCAGCGCCATGATTCCGCCGATGACGGATGCCGGGGCCGTTCCTCAATTCAAGTATCCGTTCTCCATGGCCCACAAAAGGCTTTATGACGGCGGCTGGTCCCATGAGGTCACAGTCCGGGAGCTTCCCATTTCCACGACATTGGCCGGCGTGCTCATGCGATTAACGGCAGGAGGAATCCGCGAATTGCACTGGCACACAGCAGCGGAGTGGGCGATCATGCTCAACGGAGGCGCTCGTGTTACCGCCATTGATGCTGACGGAAAAAGCTTTGTAGCCGATACGTTTGAGGGTGACCTTTGGTATTTCCCGCCCGGAATTCCACATTCCATCCAGGGACTCAGACCTGACGGCGCCAAATTTCTGCTGGTATTTGATGATGGTCAATTTTCCGAGCATGAGACGGTTCTGCTGACCGATTTGATGGCTCATACGCCCCTGGACGTACTGGCAAAGAATTTCGGTGTTCAGAAAAAAGTGCTGGAGAACATGCCGAAAGAGGAATTATTCATCTTTCAAGCTGAGCCTCCGGGGCCTCTGGTTGCTGATCAGCGCGCCGCAGCGGGTTCCCTTGGAAGTTCACCGGTCGAATTCGTTTTTCGTGCCGAGCAGCCGGCTATCACAAGGCACATGAAGGGAGGAGACGTCAGGATCGTTGATTCAAGCAAGTTCCATGTATCAACAACCGTCGCCATGGCCCTGGTCACCGTCCATCCCGGAGCGATGCGGGAACTCCATTGGCACCCCAACGCTGACGAATGGCAATACTACATTTCCGGGAAAGGACGCATGACGGTATTTGCCACGGGCGGACGGGCCCGCACTCTTGATTTTGAAATCGGTGATGTAGGTTACGTGCAGAAGACGCTGCCTCACTATATTGAGAACACAGGAAACACCGATCTGAAATTCCTGGAGATGTTCCGCAGCAGTTATTTCCAGGACTTGTCGCTCTCTGAGTGGCTCACTCACACGCCGCCAGATCTGGTGCTGGCGCACCTGAACATCGATAAGAAGACGCTCGATTCTTTTCCCAGGGAAGCGATTCCCGTCGTTTCGGGTTGAGAGGCTTTGCCGTAGCGCAGAAATTCCCCGAAGTGGGCGAGTCCCCATTTCGGGGAAGGTGATGAGAGCTGCTCCTGACAATCGCGAGCACGTGAATTATCCTTACTTCATGGATGTTGAGTCTGTACGCCTCATCACCTTCGACTGTTATGGCACGCTGATTGACTGGGAAACGGGAATGCTCGCCGCCTTGCGTCCTCTCTTCTGCCGCAACGGGAAGATGGTTTCTGATAAGAGACTGCTGGAAGTTTATGGGGAGGCAGAGGCGGAGATTGAAGCCGGCCCTTACCAGCGATACCGGACGGTGCTGTCTGAAACTGTGCAGGCGATGGGGCGCGAACTGGGCGTGAATATCTCAGCTGAAGAAGGCCGGCAGTTTGCTGCATCGGTTGCTCTTTGGGAACCCTTTCCGGATACCGTAGCCTGCCTGCAGGCCCTTGCTCGCCGCTACAAACTGGGAATCATTTCCAACATTGATGACGATCTGTTTGCCGGGACTCAGCGGAAACTGGGCGTGAATTTTGACCTGATTGTCACCGCAGAACAGGTACAGAGCTACAAGCCATCGCTCAAAAATTTTCAGGAAGCTCTACGCCGCAGTGGCTTGAGCAAGGATGAAGTACTTCACGCCGGACAGAGTGTTTACCACGATATTGTTCCGGCCGGTTTCCTGGGGATCGCAAACGTGTGGGTAAACCGTCCTTCCATTCGCCCGGGTGCGGGCGCTGCCAAACCAGCATCAGCCCAACCTCAGTTCGAGGTCCAGAACCTGAATGAACTGGTGGCATGGATGACCAAGCGCTCCGGGAAAGCGACAACCTCGTCGTGAGCCCCGGGCTCAAGGGCGCCGGCAGAAATTGTCAAGAGGCCCGGCTCAACTCGCCCATGACTTCATCCACGTAGCACCACGTCCAGCTTTCACCGGGTTCAACGGAGCGGATCACCGGATGCTTGCTGCTGTGAAAGTGCTTTGTGGCGTGCTTATTTTTGGATGAATCGCAGCAGCCCACGTGGCCGCATTCCATGCACATCCGCAGATGGACCCAGCTATCGCCGGTCTTGATGCAGTCCTCACAAACGTGAGTTTTCACGGATGTAAACTTCGGAGTTTGCTTGAGATGAGAACACCCTTTCGACATTTCAAATTCTCCTAGGCGGCGCCAACAGTCACGCTTGGAGTGCTTTTCCAAAGCTTTGCGGTCCCACTTGCCTGCATCGGCGCCGGCTTCATAAGTGCTTTGCACGAAATCGAGCAGAGTTGCAGTGGGAGAATTCGACCGGCGAACATCCTCATAAGCCAGCAGAAACTCTCCCAGCTTCGGTTCGTAGCGCGCGGATTCAGGGCGTACGCGCGACGCGGAAAAACCCTGCGGTTCCGGAGCGGCATAGCAGTAAAACGCCGCGTCTTTTACTTCACCTCCGCCGGGCCACCAGCCTGCGCTGATCACCTCATGCGAGTAGGCTTCCTGCATGATTTTGCGCAACACCGGATCAGCTTCATTGCGCGGCGGAGCGGGGCGCCCGGAAAATCGCGTGACCGCCAGGTCAAAGCTGCCCCAGAAGAAATGCACCGGACTCGACTTGCCAAGGAACCGCGAGCGGAAGACTTTAAAGGTCTCATCGGCGGAAACCAGCACACGCCAGAACCGCCGCACGTACTCGGGATCATAGGAGTTGTGAACGGTGTCCTGATCAAACGGAATCGGTTCGGCAACCTCCACCGGCATCTTCCAGATCTCCACGTCCAGTCCCAACGAGTGCAGCGTTGACATGCATTCCTTATAAAAATCAGCGACGCTTCGCGGACCCAGCGGAATAATGCGCGTGGCAGGATCGCAGGTGTGGATGCGCAGCTCATGCTCGAGAAAATCAAATTCCATCTCAAACACGCGAATACCGTAAGGAATCACTGAGGTTGTGAGCCCGCGAGCACTTACATGTAGAGCAGCATTCCACCAGTGATTGGTTTTAGGTGTAAGCGCCAGGCGTATCTTGCCCACGATCTGCGTCCACATGTGCAGGGTGTCACAGGTTTGCTGCCAGGCAGAAAGTGGTAATGCAGGCCAGCACGCGGGAGAATCAGAAACAGCGGTATGGAGAGGATCGTTCAAAGGCCGCTCCCGACCTCAGTATAGCCCTGGATCTGCTCTGGTGCATTTCAACAGGAAAGGTTATTCGATCCCGCGAACTGATGGCTGCAGTGCGCCTGTGATGGTAACAAGGAGCAACGCACCCCCGGCCATCAGGAACGTCCCTATGAGACTCCACTGCAGTGCGAAGCCGGTGATGGCAAGCGACAAGGGCATGAGCCCAAGGGAGAAGAACATGAGGACGCTCATCACGCGGCCCATGATGGCGGGTTCAATCCGCTGCTGGATCCAGGAAATAATGTGAATGTTGCAGATGGCGGCTGACATACCCATCAGCAGCAACACACCAGCGAGCGCCCAGAGAACGTGCAGCAAGCCAATCGAGGCGATGCAGAGAGCAAGGACCACGCAAACTGAAAGCATCAGCACACCGCGGCGT
The DNA here is from genome assembly GCA_963758275.1 of Terriglobia bacterium. GTDB lineage: Bacteria > Acidobacteriota > Terriglobia > Terriglobales > Acidobacteriaceae > Angelobacter. The sequence goes on from CAVWUW010000017.1 coordinate 63,503, forward strand.
CTTGGCTTCCAAATGCCGGCCAAGAGCGAACCCAGCAATCCTCCGGCGGCCAGCGCTGAAACGGCAAGTCCGAATGCCGTTGCGGAGCCGAACCTCTGCTTTGTCAGATAGGCGAGTCCCACATTCATGGGGCCGGAAATGCAGAAATTCATCACCGCTACCAGAAGAGTCAGCGAGCGCAAGGGGAGGTCCTTATAGACGTGGCGAAATCCTTCCATGATCGATCGCCACATGCCTGGCCTTCCGGCTACGAGCGCTTGCGCGGGCGGGTCGGGAAGCTTCCATAATGCTCCGATGATGGCGAGAAAACTGATTGCATCGGCCATGAACGCCCATGCAGCGCCGAAGGCCTTTACTATCAGGCCAGCGGGAGCCGGAGCAGTAATGGTTGTGAACTGAGCAGTGCTTTGGAAAAGGGAATTGGCTGCCACGAGCTGGTCTTTCTTGACCAGAAATGGAATATAGGTGGAGGCGGCGGGCACAGCAAAGGCGTCCGCGGTACCAAAGGCGAACGCCAGCAGGTACAGATGCCAGACGGCAAGCACGTGAAACCATAGAAGCACAGAGATGGCAGCCACGAATACAGTTCGCGCACATGAGGTGCTGATAAGGATCCGCCGCGGAGAGAAGCGATCGCTGACCACGCCTCCCAGCAGCATGAGGGCGGCCCGCGGCGCCGCCGCAAGCATCATGATGGTTCCCATTGCCAGAGCTGAACCGGTGAGTTGCAGGATGACCCACGGCAACGCTACAAGATAGAACTGATCTCCCAGCAGGGAAATAGCGGAGCCAACCCACAGCATGCGGAATTGCGGATCACGCAATGGATGCGCCGGCCGGGACGGCTGCGTTGAATCGAGAGTGACAGTAGAGGCCATCTGGAGCTTCTTTCTGAAAGTTTAAAAGACACGCTCGCTGATCGATAAATCAGCGGCGCACCAGACCGAGAAATCTTTTCCCGGGCAAGTAGATGCGAACTATGTTCCACTTACGTCCAGGAATGTTTGATCCTGAGCTGTGCTGCTGCAAGGTCTGCCGTAAATCTTCATAGATCGAAAAATAGATCGAAAAAAATCGCTGGCGGGTTGATTCGCCGGAACGGTGCGGGGAGTTCCAAAAGCATACGAAGGCGGCGAATCTGAGTAATGGTTTTGAAGGATTGATGCTGTCCATGTTTTCTCCCGTGAACTTTCTTTTTCTTTAAATGTAAACGTAAATTTACATTTACATTTCGATGCATGTCAAGTACAATTTTTGTGTTATGCCGGAAAAGCGGACAAGAACCAGGAAGAGGAACTCGCTGGAGCCGCAACAGGAACGCAGCCGAGAGTCATTGCAGAAGCTCTTGCGGGCGGCAATTGAGGTGCTGGGACAACACGGAGTGGAAGGCACAACCATACCCCGCATTGCTGATCATGCAGGGCTTACGCCGGGTTCCGTGTACCGCCGTTTTCATGACAAAGAAGCGCTGTTGGAAACAGCGATCCTGGGATTGCTGGAGCGGCAGGATGAGATCCTGCGGACAACCACTCCCGAGATCGCACGTGAAATACCACTGCGTGTATTTACGGAGCAGATCATCAACAGCATTGTGGTGAATTATCGGGCGAAGGCCCCGCTGCTGCGAGCCATCCGCCAGTTCGTACGAGGGCGGGGCCGAACTCCTTTTGGGAGGAAGGCATCGCGGCTGGAGATCCAGACGACAGAGCAACTGATTAACCTGTTTCTCACGCATGCCGGGCGTATCCATAATCCTGACCCGAGGACTGCCGTCGCCATAGGCCTCATGATGGTAACCAGCACGGCCTTTGAACTGATTGTGGCGCACCAGGACTTGATCGCATGGAAACACTTGCTTCCCGTGGATGATGACCAGGCGCTCAAAGCGGAATTGACGCGCGCATTCCTGAGCTATCTGGGAGTGCAGGAGCTCTCAGGAGGGGCTGGTAAAATGGAAGCAGAACAATTGGCCGCCACGAAACGCTGGCGCGAGAGAACTTCTCAAAATGTTTGAAAATCTCCAGGAAAAGTTACAACGCGCATTCAAAAACCTGCGGGGTCAGGGCACACTGACGCCGGAAAACATCCAGGAAGCCATGAAGGAAATCCGCATGGCGCTGCTGGAAGCTGACGTCAACTTCAAGGTAGTCAAAGATTTTGTCGATCATGTGCAGGAAAAGGCGATTGGCCAGGAAGTAATGACTGCTCTCTCGCCGGCGCAGCAAGTGGTAAAGATTGTCCATGACGAGCTGGTGGAAACCCTGGGTAAGGACACGGCCAAGCTTAAATTTGCTTCACAGCCACCCACGGTCATTCTCATGGCCGGACTGCAGGGTTCAGGTAAGACGACCACTTCGGGCAAGCTGGCCTCATGGCTCAAGAAGGGTGGGCACCGACCGATGCTCGTTTCGGTGGACGTTTATCGCCCAGCGGCGCGCCAGCAGTTGAAAGTTGTGGCCGATGCCATCAAGGCCAACTTATACGAAGGCAAAGTCGACAATGCGGATACGCCCACGGTTGAGCGCCTGGCCAAAGAAGCGCGAAAAGAAGCCATCAACTCCGGATGTAATTTCCTGATTGTTGACACGGCCGGCCGCCTGCACATTGATGATGACCTGATGGCGGAGATGCAGTCACTGAAGAAGCTGCTCAATCCGCAGGAAATTCTGTTCGTGGCCGATGCCATGACGGGCCAGGACGCGGTGCGCTCGGCAGAAGAGTTCCATAAAAAGCTCTCCATCACCGGCGTGGTGCTTACCAAGATGGATGGCGATGCAAGAGGCGGCGCGGCGCTCTCCATACGCCAGGTCACCGGACAGCCGATCAAATTCATCGGCGTCGGTGAAAAGTACGACGCCATTGAACCTTTCCACCCTGACCGCATCGTCGGCCGGATTCTGGGCCTGGGCGACATCATGACGCTGGTGGAACGGGCCCAGGAGAAGATCGACCAGAAGAAGGCGGAAGAGTTCGCCAAGAAAGCCCTGGGCGGAGATGGCTTTTCGCTGGAAGATTTCCGGGACCAGCTTCGTCAGGTGAAAAAACTGGGCTCACTGCAGAGCGTGATCAAGATGCTGCCAAGCATCGGTCCTTTTGCCAACATGCAGAAAGCGGCCGACCAGGTGGATGAAAAACAGCTCATGCGGGTTGAAGCGATCATCAATTCCATGACCCAGCATGAGCGTCTGCATCATGAGGTAATCAACGGCAGCCGCCGTAAACGCATCGCGCGCGGTTCCGGGACGAGCGTGCAGGAAGTGAACCAGCTACTCCGCCAATACGCGCAGATGCGGAAGATGTTCAAAGACATGGGCAAGGCAAACTTCGGCCGCAAACTGGCGGGGATGAAGTTTCCTGGAATGTAGATGGATTTGGCAATGGGTATTTTGTGATTTTTGTAATTGAGTAGATCGGACGAGAAGGATTTCCGTCTCTCAATTGCTGATTTTCACATTACCTCGAAGCTTTGGATTTGCTTTCTTTTTTTCCCGCATACTCCGTGCCTCCGTGGTGGATTTGCCGTGTCCTTATCTGAACAACTCGAAGAGCTCACAACCAAACTGCACACACTGGTTCCAGTTGAGCGGCTTCAGGTTATCGAGCGGGAGATTGAGCACCTGATCAGTTCCAGAACTGGAGCGGGCGCCCTAAAAACACGTGACAGAGCGCCTGCTTTTGAACTGCACGACGGCGACGGGATGTTGTGGCGCTCGCAGGACCTGCTGCGTGGCGGCCCGCTCGTAATCATTTTCTATCGCGGACGCTGGTGCGCTTACTGCAACACTCAACTAGCAGCACTTCAGACCTTCCATTCAGAAATTGCGAAGGCGGGAGCATCTCTGGTGGCTATCTCGCCGCAGACAGAGAAGCACTCCTATATGACTCGCGACATGCATAAGCTGCGCTTTCCTGTGCTGAGCGATCCAGGCAATCAAGTAGCTAAGGAGTTTGGCCTGGTCTGGCGTCTCTCGCCTGACCTGCAGCACATGTATGAAGCCATCATGACAAAGCTGCCTGGATATAACGGCGATCAGAGCTGGGAATTGCCGCTGGCGGCCACGTACATTGTGCAGCCCGGCGGACTGATTTCGTACGCGCGCGTGGATATGGATTGGAGAAAGAGACCCGAGCCGGAAGAGATCTTAGGGCATTTGAAACACAAAGGGCACGAAGGATTACAAAATCAATAACACGATAAAACAACAGAGCCTCTGTTCCGTTGCCTTCTTCGCGCCCTTTGCGGTGAACTCGTCTACATTCTTCCTCTGCTTGCCGGCGGCACAATGCCGTTCATGCGCAGGTATTCCACCATCTGGCCATATTCGTCAGCCGCGTGAATCACCGTTGCCGTAGCGATGTACAAGCGAGGCTGTGTCCCACGGAAGAATGGGAGTTCTTCCAGCGCGTTCTGTGCCGTGATGGTTTTGGCCGCGCGATGGCCGACCTCAAATGAATCTTTGAGAAATTTAACGATCTCTGCCTTGGTTTTAAGTTCTTCCGGCCCGTTCGGCCCTTTGATGTTGGCCGGCATCTTTTCTCCCGTGAGAGTGGTCCAGAAGCGGTAGTTGGCTGCGGCGGTGTGCTTTATGAGCTCCGCAAAAGTGCGCACGTTGCTGTAAGCAGCGCCGGGGATGTTAAGGGTGTTAGGCGTGAAATTGTACTTGTCATCCGGCATCGCCTCGGCCACTCCCACCACGTTCTTTTCGTACTGGCTGATCTGGCTATCTACAACGGACGCAATGCTTGCCGGTTCAGACGCGGTCTGGGCCTGGGGAGCGGGTGATGCTGTCTTTTGCGCAGTTCCACCTTGCGCGAACGCCCCCACAGCAAATGTGAGTGCTGCCATCAGCAGAAAAATTCTTATGTATTTCATTTTCGTTTGTCTCCTCAATCTGTACATCGCAATAGGTTAATTCCGTCCTGACGTGAGTTACTTCTTAGGCTGCGGCTTGCTGGGCGGTGGGATGATCCCGTTCATACGCAGGTATTCCACCATTTGTCCGTAGTGATCAAAAGCATGCGCTACGGCAAACGTGGTTGCAAAAACCTTTGGCGTCGGGCCCAGGAACGTGGTGACTGTTTCGGACGAATTTTCCGGGGTCAACGACTGCGCCGCACGATGTCCGGCGGCAAACGAGTCTTTCAGAAACTTGATGATCTCGGCTTTGGACTTCATCGAATCCGGACCGTCGTCAGCAGAAATGTCATACGGCGGCTTTTCACCGGTCACCGCGGCATACAGCTGGAAATTGGTGCTGGCCACGTGCTTGACTTCCTTGGCAAACGTCCGCACGCCTTTGTAGTCGCTGCCCTGAATATTCAGGGTTTCCGGAGTGAAATTGAATTTATCGTCAGGCATGGCTTCGGCCACCGAGACAAACTCTCTTTCCACGATGCTAACCTCGCGATTGACAGAAGAAGCAATGCTTGGCGCCGGTTTGGCTGATTGTGGCTGGCCTGGCGCGGCGCCTTGAGCCGGCTGGCCTGCGGCCGTCTGGGCCTGCATCCCGCTGGAAAGAGCTGCAATCAGCAACAAGCAGAACAGTTTCACATGTTTCATGGAAATCTCTCTTCCTTCTCATCTCCAATGACTGTTTGTGGCGCAATCACGATAACACGATGAACACTTACGGGTGCAAATCCGGGGTAGCTCGTCAGCGGCTCGCTGGAGGAACGATGCCGCTCAGGCGCAGGTACTCCACGATCTGCCCGTAATGGTCGTTCATATGGGTCAACGCAAGCACAGCCAGCGAGAGCCGCGTCATCTTCTTCCCGCGAAACTCAACCATCTGCAGTGCATTTTCTGCCGTTAACCCGGTGACCGCCTTGTGACTGTATGCCATGGAGTCCTGGAGAAACTTCAGGATTTCAGCCCGGCTCTTCATTTGTCCGGGGCCTGCGGGAGCGTTGATGCCGGCCGGTTCGGGTTTGCCGGTCAAAGGCGCCCAGATGGAGAAGTTGTCAGCCGCAACGTGCTTCACCTGCATGGCGAAGGTCCTCACACCCTTCAGTTGGCTTCCCGGGATATTGAGGCTTTCAGGAGTGAAATTGAACTTGTCTTCCGGCATGGCTTCAGCGGCGGCCAGGAACTGACTGTCAATCTTGCCGATCTCCTGCGTCATGGCCGCAGAGAATTGTGATTGCCCCGCATTTGAACTTTGCCCATGCGCCCCACGGGACTGTGCAAGTGTGCTCAGGGGAAGAGCCAACAACGCCGCGGCAAACAGCAATTTCAATTTCCTCATGAATGGGCCTCCTGATTTCCTTAATTATTGCGCCTGCAGGCGGGACCACGGCGCGACTGCGAGCCCGCATATCAGTGCTGCGGCTGCGGTGGTGAGGGTGAGGCGGACGCTGCTGCGCGATGCCATCACACCCCAGAAAAGACTGCCGACTGCAAGTCCACCCTGCAACACTAAAACATACATGGAAATGACACGGGCGCGTATCCAGGAGGGGCAGACAATCTGCGCCACCGTATTGAGAGTTGCCAGAATACTGATCCATGCCAGCCCAGCGGCTGCGGCAAAAACAGAAGAAGATACCAGGCTGCTGGTACGCACCAGCCCGAACAATGCAAGCGCGAAGATCACAGTAGCGATAATAGCAACAGTATCAAACGAAAATTTCTGTCGAGCGCGGGCCAGCAGGCCTGCGCCTGCAAGAGCTCCCAGTCCGAAGAAAGCGAGCATGGCGCCGTATCCACTGGCGCCGAAGCGGCTGGCGATCAAAGGCAGCAGGGCCCAGAATGCGCTGGCAAAGAGGGAGAAGAGCGCTGTCCGGATCAATACCGCGGTAATTCTTTTTTCCTGGCGGATATAGCGCAATCCGACGATCAGGGCGCCGGAGAAGGTGGTTGTTACGTGTCCCACAGGGCGCTCAGCGGGTTTCCAGCGATAAAGAAAAAGGATGACCCCAAAGAACGAGACAGCATTGAGGAGAAACGCCGTGCCTGATCCTGCGGTGGCGATTACCAAGCCACCGAGCGCCGGGCCTACAGCTCTAGCCATGTTGAATCCGGCTGAATTCAAAGCGACGGCAGACCCGAGCTTGGAAACAGGCACCAGATCAGGAGTGAGCGCCTGCCATGCAGGTTCGTTCATAAAAGCGCCCGCACCCAGCAGAAAAGTGAAAAACAGCAGCAGAGTGGGAGTACAGGTGGATGTAACCGTAAGAATTCCCAAGATCAGTGCGGCAGCCACCATGGAACTCTGGGTAAAGAGAAGGAATTTCCGGCGGTCCACCATGTCTGCGAGAGCGCCGGCGGGCAACGCAATCAGCAATACGGGCAGGCTGAGCGCAACCTGAACCAGAGAAACCCACATGGGCGAGCTGGTCAGGGATGTCATCAGCCAGCCGGTGGCGATGTTCTGCATCCAGCTGCCGGTATAGGAAATTACGGCAGCCATCCACAGACTGCGGAAGAGTGGCTCCGCGAGCGGCGAGAAGGGCGAGGAACTTGTTGCACTCGCGGCAACCTGGGCAGTGTCATCCATGGAGCGAGCGGGCCTCGGGGGAGCAACTGCGGTCATTACAGATCATTGGACTTGCGCTCCAGCAATCTGGTGAGCAGAACGGCCGGAAAAAGGCCATTCGTGGCGATGCCAGGACCGCACGGCATAAATGATAATCCCAACCGTGATGATGACCAGCGCATAACGGATTTCCTTCATAAAATTCGGACGCATGAACAGGATGTAAATAAAACCTGCCATGGCCAAAGCGGCGGGAATGGGATAAAGCCACATTCGAAATGGCCGGGGAAAGTCGGGACGCCGGGAACGCAGGAGAAGCAATCCGAGGATCTGCATGAGAAATTGCACCATGATGCGGATGATAACCAGCGCGGCAATCAGGTCGGCCAAACGGAAAAGACAGAAAAGCGTGGCAACACAGCCCAGCGTCAGCAACGAAACGTTGGGAAAGTTCTGGCGGGGATGAAGCTTTGCGAAGCGCCGGAAAAAGTTGCCGTCCACGGCCCCGGCGTAAGGTACGCGGGAGTAGCCAAGCATCAGCGAAAAAACTGACGCGAAAGCAGTCCACATTATGAGAAAGGTTCCGAATGTGGCTACCCAATGTCCAAAGGACCTCTGCAGAGCAATGGAGGCGATGTAAAACCGGGTTTCTGAAGCGGCGGCTTTATCCAACTCCTGCCACGGCACCACGCCCAGAATGCTGATGTTCATGACGATATACAGCACCGCCACCAGCAGAATGGAATAGATGACGGCCCGCGGGATGTTACGTTCCGGCTGTTTGATCTCGCCACCCAGGAAACAGACGTTGTAGTAGCCCCAGTAGTCATAAATCGCAATCAGCATGGCGCCGCCCAGCCCGGCGAAAAATGCGTACGAGCCATTGCTGAACGCATGCGGAGGGAAACTGAAGGCGCGGGCCGCGCTGAAGTGAGTGAGTCCGGCGACAATTACCAGGAGAATGGCGCCAATCACACCGGCAGATAGATAACGCGCGAACCGGCCGACAACTCCAATGCGGCGATAGAGCAGAAACAGCGCGAGCAGGCAGACTGCCATGGCAACAAAAGTGGCATTGGTGATCAGGACGCGGAACTCAAGCTGGCCCAGAAAAGCAAAGCCAGGCACAGACAGCAGAATCGTCCGGTCCAACAGGACGTGATCGAGCGCCGGCCAGACATAAACAGCATATCGGCTCATGCCCACGCAGCCGGAGGCAATCGACAGAGGCGCGCTGAACAGGAGTTGCCAGACGAAAAGGAATGACATCATACGGCCGAGCTTCCGCGCGCCGTAGCTTTGCTTCAGGTACTCGTACGACCCGCCCGCCTGAGGCATGGACGCACCCAGTTCAGCCCAGACCAGACCATCGCAAATGGCAAGCAGCGCTCCCAGAATCCAGCCGAGCATTGCCTGTGGACCGTGCATCGCCTGAACGATCAGCGGGATGGTAATGAAGGGCCCCACGCCGATCATATCGATCATGTTGAGCGCAGTGGCTTCGCGCAGGCCGAGCTCACGGGAGAGCTGAGGTGGACCATTTTGTTGTAGAAGGGAAGCCATTCAATGTCCGGCGCTCAATAAATTCACCATCAAACGGACCGCTCCGGGGACACCCGCAGGCAACTGGCGAAAGAAGGCGTATCCGGTATAGAGGTAAATGCCTTTGCCGTATTGGGCCAGCAGCAAACCGCCTTTCTGGGTTGGTTCGCCGGGATCATTGCAGGCCAGCAGAGGCTTGAAATGCGAGTCCCAATCTGACATGAAGTAAACCCCGCGCTCCTGTACCCAGCCGTCAAAGTCTTTTTCAGTGATTTTGTTGGGATAGGAGAAGATGCGGTCCTGAGGAGCAAGTATTTCCACCGGCTGCTCTTCAACCGACACGCGCTCGCGCCCCAGGGTTGCGGGGTAGGGAGTGTAATGTCCATCATTGAAGATGCCGGTGCTCTGGTTGTATTGAACGATCAGGGTTCCACCGCGATTGGCGTAGTCCAGTAAGCGCCGGTTTTCTTCGCGCACATCTGTCCGCACATCATAAGCGCGAATGCCGACGACGATGGTGTCATAGCGGGTGAGGTCCCCTGAAGCCAGTTCCTGAGGCGAGATGAGATTGATATCGATGCCAAGGCCGCGGAGAACGGTTGGAATCTCGTCACCTGTGCCCATGATGTAGCCGACCTTGAGCTTCGGTGGCAGCTTCACATCCACGGCTTGAACCTTCTCTGTGGCGGGATGAAAGGCGTAGTAGGAATCGAGATCAGGCCGGGTGATGATCTTGAAGCCTTCGGCATATTCCTTGCCGTTGTATTCCACCCTGGCAGTCACTTTGTAAGCCCCTTCATGAAGGTCCTGCGGCGTGATGCTGAAGCTGTAATTATTGACGTCTCCATCATGGTCGAGCGAGACCGGGATCGACTCAGGCTGCACGGTCCAGCCCTTGGGAGTGTCAAGATGCAGCGTGGCGTGGATGGGGTCCGGTACATTGCTGCGCAGATTCACTTCTACCTGAGACTGCCGGGGCGCACCCACGGGAGCAACAATCACCGGTGTGGTCAGCAGAACGGAAACAGGCGGGCCGACCGCCAGAGGACGCTCCGATTGTCCGAGAGCAGGATCGACGAATTTGATCTTTGCAACTCCCGTGGCGGAGCTGGTTTCTCCATTCACGGAGAAGTTGGCGGTGGCATGTACCGGATAAGGCGCCCAGGGAAGGGTGAGATATTGCGGCTGGCTCAGGTTGTAAACAGTCTGAGTTTCCGGATTGGTGCGCCAGAAATACGGTTTGGTGTACGTGGCATTCTCCGGGACAGCGATTTTGAATTGGACTGCGTCGTCATCTCCCGGTGAAATCGTCTTTTTAAGTTTGTCGGAGGGCGTAACCAGAGTGGCGGTCCAACCTTTTGGAACATTCACGCTGAATTCGTTTGGCATCATCGCAATGTTGCTGCGGTTATAGAGTCGAGCTGTGATAGTGAATGTCTGCCCGGGAACGGCAATGCTGAGCGTCTGTTCCATTCTGGGGAAGTAGGAGGGGCCTGGCGGCGGGCCGGGTGGATCTACTGTCGTCTCAAAGTAGATTCCCAGGGCTTCATTGGCAGCGTCCTGAAATTGATCAAATTTGGTGCGCAACTCAGTGAGCGTATCCTCTTTTGCTGCGGCTGAAAGCTGAGACTGCTCAACCTGCTGTATCAATTTTCCTGTTTCCTGACGGCCCCGCAACAGTGGTGGTGCGCATGCATTGGGATTCTTGACGGAGAACGCACTGATGGCCTCCTCCACGTCCTTCTGCAGCGACACGAGACCCGGGCGCAGGAACGGGACCTTGGAATCTTCCGCACCCAGTCGCGCAGCCAAACCTACCAGGGTAGTGTCAATCCCTTCGAAGAAGTCTTTCTCGTGGCTCGAAGGTTTGGGTACGGTGAAATCGATCAGCTTGTAGTAGGTATAGCGATGTCCGGGGGATACGCGGATTCCGCCGGTGCCCTGTGAGGTCTGGTGCGCTAGGCCTTCCAGACCGAACTGTGTGTAAGACATCCCGAGGAAAGGGCTGTACTCGCCGGGATCGAGTTTTACCGTGTAGTCCGAATCAGCGACATCCAGTCCCTGGAACATGCGAGGAGGATTGCCGAGATAGAGCTTCTTCGCCTGCCAGGGCAACAAGCCTTCCTTGATCTGCTCCGGGAACTTGTTGGGATCGGCGGCCGCACGGAAAGCTTCATGGGCGAGGATGGCTGATGCCTGATGGTGGCCGTGTCCATCGCGGGGCGTACCGCTGAAGCGGCTGGTGAGCACGTCAGGGCGGAAGATGCGAATGGCGCGCACGACATCACCCAGAGCAATCTCATGTCCGTGCCATTTGTTGAAGGTTTCTTCGGCAGTTTTGGAAAAGCCAAAATCGATCACGTGACTGAAGCGCTGTTGCACTCCATAATATTTGCCGGCTTCCAGGAGTTCCAGCGTACGCAGGATGCCGAGCTCATCTGAGCTCTCAGTCCCGAACTTGTTCTGCCCGCCTTCACCGCGAGTCAAGGTGAAGAGCAGGGCGGAGATGCCGTGGCCGCGCGCTTCCATGGTCAGCATGCCGCCATCCTCGTCATCAGGATGCGCCACCACCTGCATGAACCGACCCGTGGTCTTGAGTTTGGTAAGCAACTGATAAAGATGGATTGCGCCACGGTCTTCGGGTAAAGGCCGCGTGTCTGACTGCGAAATTTGAGTGAAGGTTAGAAATGCGAGCACGCAGGCGATTGCGCGCAGGGGCCTGACTGTGTTCAGGGACATGGGCAGTATTGTCGCTGCTGGAGGGTATTTGCGGCAAATCTGAAAAGGAATTTCAGACGCGAGGATGTCGAACCAAACGAATCGCCGGATTGGGAAATCAGGCCCGGTGGAGAAATAAAGGTGAGCTGCCGAATTTTGGCGACAAAGCAGGAAGAGTTGGGTAAGATGCTGCGCACCGCAGGATTGCCATGCTCCGCCCGGGCCTCACTCCGTGCTACCTGGTTCGCCAATTGCAGTCCGTTTGTGTCTGCTTGCTGGTTCTTACGTGCGGAGCAGTTTGCCAGCAGCCGGAGCCGCCCATCCCACCCATCCCGCATCCCACCCATGGCAGAGAGTTTTCAAGCTGCCCACTTCGACCGGTTCGCGGTGGAAAAGCCTCGCCAGGATATTGCCGTACACGTAAAGGCATATAGTCACGGACTTTCGGGCCACCAACGTATTGTGACCCACCTTGAGATGGACATTCCCGGTGGTGAACTGGTGAAGCGCGTGGCGGACGGCGAACTGCTGATGCTGGTGGAAGTGAAGGATGCTGCCGGCCACAGCTACCGCGATTCCGGACTCGTCGACTTACGGCCGATCACTCCCGATCTTCATAAGAAAACCTGGGTAAGCACATGGGAGGCATTCGCGCTCCCGGGAGACTACAAGGTCAGTTTTCTTCTCTACGACGGCAAAAGCGGCGAGCACAGCTTTGCACAAAAAGACCTCCACGTATCCCAAGTCAAGCACGATGATTTTGCCGATATCTGGCAGGGAATTCCGGACTGGGAATTCTGGGCGCCACTCAAAGACTTGCGTGACAACATCTACCGTCCTGATATTGAAAGCAACCTTCACCTGGCACTCGCCACCAAGCGGCGCATTCAAGTGGATGTGCTGGCTGACTTTACGCCTTCCGGCCTTTTTCACGGCTCCAGCCGGTTCTACTCACGTTTTCTTGCAGTGGCTCTGCCCCTTGTGCGCGATCTGAGCGAGATACGGGTGCCCAACGGGTCATTGAATGTTGCCACGCTGGACCTGCGGCAGCGGAGAATTACGTTTGAGCAGGACGACGTTACAAACCTGAACTGGACGGCGCTCAAGAACGCGCTTGCGCCTGAGAATGGCCCGGGCATGATTGACCTAAACGGGTTGCAGCAGCGGCGTGAAGAGCCGGACTTTCTGCGCGACGAAATATTGCGTCGCTTAAACGGCTCTCCTGAAAATGTTGCCGCTGACGGTTCTGCTCAATCCGAGCTTCCAGTCGCCAATGGTGGCCCTTGTGAGGAATGCAGTACGCCGGCAAAGCCGGACATTCTAAATCGTAAAGATTCGGCAGGGCGGCCTTTTCATGTATTTATCGTGGTAGGAAGCCCGATGGATTTTTATGCTTTCCACCACTTTCCGCCGATTGATGCAGCGCAGGCAGAAAACTGCGTGGTGTATTACCTGCAATACCAGCTATACGGATCGTATGCAACCGGGGCCATGGATAAAGTACGCAAGATGCTGAAACCGGTGACAATCCACACGATGAAGGTGCGAAGCGGAGAAAGTATTCGTGAGGCGCTCAAGCGCATTGTGGCGGAGGTGGGGCAGATTCAATAACCTGCCCCCATCGCATGCCGGAACGCTGAAACGGCTACATCCCGAAGTGTTCCATTCCGCTGCCTTCGAAAACTGAAGACAATTTGGTGAGTTTGAAGAGATCGCGAATGCGTTGCTTGGGATTGGCGAGTTCCAGCAGGCACTCAGAGCGAGAGGCGTGCATGTAAACGTTGACCAGCGCGCCCAGGCCGGAGCTGTCGAAGTAGTCTACTCCGGTAAGATCGAGCACAATACGCTTGGCTTTTGGAATGATTTCGCGAATGGTTTCCTGGAAATCGCTGGCTGTTTCTGAAGTGACCCGCCCGACACAGCGGACAGTAATCTGATCTGCGGCCTCTTCGGTGGTAAGTTGCAGTACGTTGGGAACGGATGGACTCGCTGCCATAAATGGGCCTCCTGTTTGGTATCCAAAATTCCGGCGCATCCCTTTACACGTAATGTGACGAGAGATAACGAGGGGAATTGGGCATGAAATTGAAAGGCTTGGATCAACCCGGGTTCGGCCGAATTTGGCTACCATACACCGTCTTATTACAAAGTCAAGACGAAAACCTGGATCTTTAAGAAATCCTGAAAAATCGACCTGCAACGGCCTTTTTCAACTCGCCGGCCTGAAACGTTTGGCCCACGTGAAACACATTTCTTAATGCGCTTCCAGCGCTGTCGCTTCCGGGTGAGAAGGTCTAAGGCGCTGAATCCGGCCAGCCCGTAAATTCCGGGTGTATACTTGGCCAACTTCATTGCGTTCGCACCTGCCCAGGGACATGCTGCATGAATAGGGATGATCTAAGAAAGATTTCTGACGCTCCGACTCTGGGAGCAACCAGTGCTGCGTCTTCAGCACCAGCGCCAGCCATGGATTCCTCCGCTTCCGGATCAATTATTGAAATCGGCAAGGTGATTGGCGGGCGTTTTCAGGTGATGGAACTGCTCGGAATGGGAGGCATGGGAGCAGTTTACAAAGCGTATGACCGGGACATCGAGCGGATTATTGCGCTGAAGTGCATCAGGCCTGAACTATCCAGCCATCCGGAAATCGTGCAACGGTTTACCCAGGAGCTGCTGCTGGCGCGCCAGGTAGCGCACAAGAATGTAATCCGGATCTTCGATGTCCGGGAATCCGGTGGGGTCAAGTTCATCACCATGGAGTTTCTGGAAGGCCAGAGCCTGGCCGCCCTGATGGCTTCACGAGGAAAGCTTCCAGCCACCGAAGCGGTGGAGATCATGCGGCAGGTGTGCTCCGGGCTTGCCGCAGCTCACGCGGAAGGCGTGGTCCATCGTGACTTGAAGCCAAGCAACATCATGATTGAGCCGAGCGGGCGAGTGGTGGTGATGGATTTTGGCCTGGCACGCGCGGATGATCAGGATGTCCTCACCAAGACCGGCGCCATCATGGGCACGTTCCAATACATGTCGCCCGAGCAGGCGAAAGGTGAAAAAGCGGATGGGCGCTCAGACATATTCACCGTGGGCATCATGCTTTACGAGCTGCTCACCGGTCAGACACCGTATAAATCAGACAGCTCCATCGCCAGCCTGCTGAAGCGAACCCAGGAAGCGGCGATACCACCCTCCACGATTGAAGCGAGCATTTCACGAACACTCAACTCAATTGTCTGCAAGTGCCTGGAACGCGACGTCAAGGCGCGCTATCAGTCCGGGAATGAGCTTCTGGCTGACCTGGATGCGGTTCAGGGCGGAAGTACAGCGTCGCGTCTTCCATCAGAGGCAGCAGCGGGCGGACAGAAACCATGGTTGCTGCTGGCAGCCGTAATTGTGGTGCTTGCGCTCGGCGCAACCATCTTTATGCGCTGGTATTCGGCGCGGCAATCAGCATCAGCGCCTGCGCATGCCGCCATCAAGATCCTGCTCGCTGATTTTCAGAACGATACATCGGACACGGTATTTGATGGGACGCTCGAATCCAGCTTTTCACTGGCGATGGAAGGCGCGCCTTTCATCAGCGCCTACCCTCGTGCCAAAGCACACAAGACCATGACGCAGATCAACGCGGATGCCGCCAAGCTGGACGAGAACAATGCCAGGCTGGTGGCGGTTCGCGAGGGCGTAAACGTGGTCATCAGCGGAGCGGTGAAAAAGGAAGGTGACGGCTACAGCATCGATGTCAAGGCCGTCGATCCGGTAGCTTCCAAGACGCTTGGGACCGCGTCGAGCGGAACAGTGGCAAAGTCCGGCGTGCTGCAGGCCGTGGCCGACCTTGCCACCAAAATGCGCAAAGTCCTGGGCGATACCACTCCGGAATCCGTGAGGCGGCAGCAGGAAGAGACAGTAACTTCCAGTTCGATTGAAGCTGTTCACGAGTATGCGCAGGCACAGGAGCTGCAATTCGAGGGCAAGTGGGACGACGCGCAAAAGCACTATTCCGCCGCACTCTCGCTCGATCCGAATATGGGCCGCGCCTATGCCGGCCTGGCGGCGATGCAGGCCAACACGGGCCATAAGGCGGAAGCAGAGAAGGATTATCAAGCGGCCATGGCGCACATTGATCGCATGAGCGACCGCGAGAAATACCGTACGCGCGGCGGCTATTACCTGATGACGCGGCAGCCGGAAAAAGCCATTGAGCAATTCGATGCGCTGGTTCAGCAATATCCTGCTGATGACGTTGGCGCGACCAACCTTGCCCTGGCGTATTTCTACACGCGTGACATGCCGAAAGCCATGCAGGCAGGGCAGCATGCGATGGATCTCGCACCGAAGGGCCTGCTGCAAAAAAATAATTTCGCACTATACGCAATCTATGCCGGTGACTATGCCGCAGGTGCGAAGGCAGCCCAGGAGGTCCTGCAGCAGAATCCATCTTATGCGGAAGCGTTGGGCGCTCTGGCGATGGCTCAGGCCGGGCTCGGCGACTTGAGCAGTTCTGCGGCAACGTACCAGAAGCTGCAAGCCCTCAACGCGCGCGGCGCGTCAATGGCGGCAATTGGTCTGGCCGATCTGGCCTTATATCAAGCACACGAGACGGAAGCGATTTCATTGCTGGAGAAGGGAATTGCTGGCGATAATGTCGCAAAAGATCCAGCGAGCGCAGGAATCAAGTCCATTGCTCTGGCGCAGGCATATATTTCAAAAGGTGATAAAGGAAAGGCAGTGGCCGCGGCTGAGCAGGCTATGAAGCTCAATCCAGACCAGGGCACTCTGATGGCTGCGGGCGAGATCTACATTACAGCGGGCGATATGAGCAAGGCTGGCAAATTGGCGACGCAGCTTTCCGGGAAAATTGAGCCGGAACCGCAGATCTACGGCCAGCTTCTGCAGGGCAGCATGGCGCTCAAACACAATAAGATCAAAGAAGCCATTCAGGCTTTTGAGAGCGCGCAAAAGACATCGAATACGTGGCTGGGCCACTACTATCTGGGCAAAGCGTACATGCAAAATGGATCGTTTACGGAAGCGGATTCCGAATTTGAAATTTGCCTGAAGCGTCGAGGAGAGGCCAGCGCGGTTTTTCTTGATGACGTGCCGACATTCCGTTTGCTGCCGCCGGTTTATTACTACCTGGGACGCGCGCAGGAAGGGCTGAAGAGCCCGGCCGCACCAGAGAGCTACCGGACCTTCCTGAAAATGCAGCCTGACGGAACGAGCGATCTGGTTAGCGACGCCCGCCACCGCCTGCAAGGAAATTGACTTAAACCTCGCGATAGCAGCGGGCGTCTTCTGTCATTCAGTGTCCCGTCGCCTCATCTGATATTGAAGGGAACGGAGAGCGCGATTCCCGCTCCCGCCAGGTTCGTGCTCGCCTGCAGCACGTAACCGGTTCCAGTCTTTTTAATCGAGTCGCTGGCGAAGATGGCGATACCGTTGTTGCCGGTTGTCGATACCGTGGTCCCGCTCAACATCCCGCCTCCCGGATTCACAGCAAGGGTAAGCGTAACTTTGACTCCGTACACCCCTTTCCCTTTTGCGTCTGTTACCAGCACCTTGATTGCCGGCGTGATCTGAGAGCCGGGTGAGGAGTTGCTGGGCTGAACGTAGAAGCTGACTTTGTAAATCGCGCTTACGATCAGGCTGAACGTTGCCGTCGCAACCTGGGCCGGATTGGCAGAGTCCGTGACCTGCACGGTAAAGGAGAACGTGCCTGCCGCGGATGGTGTTCCGCTCAGGAGCCCTGCGCTGCTCAACATTAGTCCAGTAGGCAGCGGGCTGGAATTTGGCGCGAGCGCGAAGGTAAACGGCGCAGTACCGCCCGTTACGGGAATCGTCTGGCTGTAAGCTACGCCAGGAAACGCGTTCGCAAGCGTTCCTCCAGTCAGCTTCAACTGGGCTGCGATGCGAATCGTAAGCGCCTCAGTTTTTGTCTGCTGAGGCGTGCCGGTGTCCTGTACCTGCAACACAAAACTCGAAGTCCCGGCTGTTATCGGTGTACCGCTGATCAATCCTGAGGCGCTGAGTGTAAGACCCGCAGGCAGAGAGCCGGAGCTGAGGCTCCAGGTGAAGCTTCCGCTTCCCCCCGTTGCGGTGAGCGTCTGATTGTAAGCGGCCCCGATAATGCCGTCGGCCAATGTCGCGGTGCCAATGACGAGCGGAGTAGCAATCGTGATGCTAAGCGACCGGGTCGCTACTGTAGGCGTGGGGACGGTAGAGTCGGTCAACGAAACTGAGAAGCTGAAAGTACCCGAGGCCGTGGGCATCCCGGAAATGATACCGGTGAGCGGATCCAGAGTGAGCCCGGGAGGCAGGCTGCCGCTGATCACCGCCCACGTGACTGGCGGATTGCCGCCAAACGACTGCAATGTGGATGAATAGGTGACCCCCACAATTCCCGTAGTCAAATTTCCATTTGCTGTGATGATGGCCAGAGTCGCGGGCGGGGTGTTGGTTCCGGTGTTGGCGGCATGCGAAACCACCACCGGAGTGACATTATTCACGATGTCCTGCAGCGCCGCACTGGTGGTGACGTTGGCGCGCAGCGTGACAACTCCGATTTCGCCGGGACGCAGGTTGATCGTGGCGTTCTTGGCGCTTGAATTGTCGAGTTCGGGATTGTTCAGCTGATCCGCAGTCTCAATGACCGGATCAGGAACGCTGGCCAGCACAATATTCTGAACCTGAGGCACCAACTGGCAATTCTGTGAGGCGGGCGTTGCATAAAGCTTGCTGAGGATCAATTGCAGGCTGGTGCCGGCCGGCTGCGTGCCGAACAGCTTCACTGTATATGATCCCACCGTGTTGCCATTGTTGGTAATGGTATAGCTTGCGTCGGTCACGGTCTGATTCGCGATCGCTGGATTAGCAATGGCTGGATTAGCTATGGCCGGGTTGGCGATGGCGGGATTTGCGATTGCCGGGTTCAAAGCGGCAACAATAGCGGGATTCGCGATGGCCGGGTTAGCGATAGCCGGATTAGCAATCGCTGGATTGGCAATGGCTGGGTTTGCGATTGCCGGGTTGGCAATAGCCGGATTGGCAATCGCGGGATTGTAAACCTCCGCGTTGGCAATGGCGGGATTTGCGATGGCGGGATTGGCTATCGCCGGATCAAGAATCGCCGGAGCTGTGGGATCCGGGTTGAGCGTGGTGCTTGCCTGCAAACCACCGGAGATCACTGTACCGTTCGGCGAAGTGATTTCCTGCACGTTCACCACGATGCTGGCGGTGGGATTGGCCGATTGCGCAAATATCGGGCGTGACACGGCGAGCTGCGCGGGAATTGTCACGTCTTCCGTGGTCACGATCGGCCCGAACTGTTCAAGCGAAGCGAAGCCTGCAGGATCAACGGTTCCGTTGGCCAGCAATGGCTGATTGGCAATGGTAATGCGGAAGGTCTTATCCAGATTGGTGGTGTTCTGCACGCTCAGAGCAAACATGCGCTCCAGCAAAGTAGTGGTGTTGGAAATGAAGCCCAGGGTCTTTGAATTGCCCAGCGCTCCAACCACGACGCCGGGAGCGATGCGCGAGGTGTAGATGTTCTGGTTGCGCATGCCGCTGCGGCTGTCATCCGTACAGGTGGGCACGGTCTGCGTCGGATCAAACACGCTGGCGTGTGGGCCAGCCGGATTCGAAAGTGAGAATGGCGGCGTGTAGTTGGTCCAGTCACCGTCCGGCGGAGGACGCACATCGCGATTGTCAGTCCAGACCGCATGGAAAACCGGGTTGCTGCTGGCGGAAGTATTGAACTGCCATTTCCCATTGTTGAAAACGAAGGCCGGAGCGCCCGCGATATCGATGTAATCGCCGATGAAGGGCTGCGTGCCCTGAACAAACAGAGGAAGGTTTGGAGTATTCACCTGCAACTGTTCTGCAATGGCGGACGAATCGAAGGGATTGATCCCGAACTGATATCGTGAAATGCGGAAGGACGAGAAGCTGGGTACCAGCAGGCTGCCTGGTGACATCGGGCTGGCTTGTGCGCCCTGCAAGTCAATGGTGTGGCGGCGGACGGTGAGCGTTGTGGTGGAGGTAAGCGGGCCATCCGTGATGAAAGTATTGAATACCGCAGGCGGATTGAAAGCGGGATTCGTAGAATCGAGTTCGCCCAGCATCGCGCGGCTTTCAATGTAGCTTTTGAGATCAGATGAGACCGCGAACAGTCCCAGGGTGTGGTCCTGCCGCAGATCGTAATAAGCCAGCGTCAATTTACCGGCGTTAAAACTGAGCGTGGGCATGATCTGGTGCCCGCGTGATGGATTTGACAAATTCGTAAACGGGTTCCCCAGGTCGTCAGTCACCAGGCCGAGGTCCACGGGCGTGCCTGCCGACGGCCAGTTAACGCCATCAGCAGAAACAGACATCATGATGCGTGCATCGCCGTTGGCCTGGCGCTGCGTCCACGCCACGTAAACGCGGCCGGTGTCATCGACAGCCATGGTGGGATAAGTATTGGTGCGGAACGAACCGCCAAATGGAGTGGCCGCGCTCAGGCCCTGATCAATGGGGCAGCCTGGGTTGGTGGGCGTGGTGAAACACGATGAAGGAAAAGTGACAACGTCAACAGGAGAGCTGAAAGTTTTGCCACCATCGATTGACTTGGAGATGGCCATGCCACCGCGATGGCTGGAATCCGCGAAACGCCGCCAGACCACGTAGAGCCGCGCCGCTGATAGATTGGCGCTGCTGGGATCGACCACGATCATCGAAGCCTGATTCGTAGCGTTGTCAGTAATCTTTATTGGTGAGATGAAGGTCTTGCCGCAATCGGTGGAACGGGTAAAGAGAATTTTGGAAATGCTGCCCGGCGTATCATCATCGTCGCCATCGCCGTCGCCGTCCTGGTCACTACCGTCATGCCAGCCACTGCTGGTTGTGCTGGTGGCAAAAGCTGAATAGCTCACAAAAACTGTGCCGGCGGGAATGACTTCCGTCCCGGCAGTTCCATCGGGATTGGTGAAATTAATGGTGCAGGTAGCGCTGCCACGCGGCACGTCCACCGCCAGCCAGGGCTTATCCAGGAAGACT
The DNA here is from genome assembly GCA_963758275.1 of Terriglobia bacterium. GTDB lineage: Bacteria > Acidobacteriota > Terriglobia > Terriglobales > Acidobacteriaceae > Angelobacter. The sequence goes on from CAVWUW010000017.1 coordinate 84,265, forward strand.
GAGGAACTTCCCTGTCCAATAACGGTCTCTCCCAGGTAGCGTATGGAATCTGACGGGACAACATTCGTGACTGCGCCATGCTTCTGCGTAGCGTCGCCATTCTCGCGATTGTCATTGTCGATGAAGCGTGCAAGAAACACGGCGCTGGGAGCGTTGGCGCCACGATTGAATGCAATTCCGCTGTAATAGAAGAGGCCATTGGTTCCGGCGCGCACGGCGGGGTCGGCGCCAGCCTGGAATCCGCGCAGGGGCGATGCCAGACCATCTGAAGATGTATCGAGCGGGTAGCCGGGAAGAAGGGTACTTTGCCAGGTCTGGCCTCCGTCGAAGGATTTGAAGAGGCCCAGCCATGCGTCGCCGCGTTCTTCAATGCCGAGAAGGCCAGCAAGATCAACGGTGCGATAGTCATTGGCGCCGCCTACCAGGTGCAAAGAGTTGCGCGTGGACACCGCTACAGAGGGCTCATTCTGACGTTGCAGGAAAGGATCGCCTGTTGTCCAGTCGGTCCCGGAAACCATATTCACATTAGCGCCAGCGCCAGGGTTCTGGGCCAAACACGGGGAAAGGAGAAAAAGACAACTGACCATTGCCAATAGCAGCGAGGGAGTTCTGCTCTGACTCATACACAACCTTCTCAGCGGATTACCGCTTTACCTGGAATTTTTTGGAGAACACCTGGGTCGCGTCCGAAGCGCAGGGGGCACAGGCTCCGGTCCGTCTTCTAAGGCATGTAACTAAGTGAAGTGAGTATCTGCCGGAAAACGTTTCAGTGTCAATAGGCAATGGCGGCGGTATTCTTTCAGTTTTTGGGGCATTTTGCCCAGTTGTTGGCTGGGTACGAGGGGTAACTGGCAGGATCATCTACCGCAACGCGCGCAAAGGGCGCAATGGAACGCAAAGGTCTCCACCGCGGAGGGCGCAGACGGCGCAGAGTAAGGCGGGGAATGTTTCGCCGGTGAATGGGAGTGATCGGACTACCAGGGGAGCGGCTTGCCGTCGCGGAAGAAGCCGCCAATGGAGCCATTATCGGGAAAGGGTGGCAGCCCAGATGATTCCGGCGGCGCCCTCGGCGAGAGAGCGAGACCAATCTCAGTTGCGATTACTTCCGGATGCCCACCATCTGAGAGTAGCTCCCCATAAGCTTGTTTCTGGGAAACCACCGATAGCCCGGAAACACCCAGAATCGTCACGTCCGATGGGATTGTGCTGCACTGCACGGGCTATAATTGCGCTCACGAATGGCGTTTACCGCCGGTACAAAACTCGGTCCATACGAAATTCTTACTCCGCTGGGGGTAGGCGGCATGGGCGAGGTGTACAAGGCTCGCGATAAGCGCCTAAATCGCGTAGTCGCCATCAAGGTTTTGCGCAGCGATTGCGTCCCAGACGCCAGCCGCGCCGAGCGCTTTGCTCAAGAGGCGAAATCAGCTTCGGCCCTGAACCATCCCAATATAGTTAGCATCCACGATGTGTTCCGCCACGAGGATGTGGATTGCCTGGTCATGGAATACATCAGTGGAGCCACGCTCCAGGCTCTGATCCCACGTGGGGGCATGCATTGGAAAGAGGCTGTGCGCATTGCCGTTCAGGTCGCCGATGGTCTTCGGAGAGCGCATTCGGTAGGCATCATTCATCGCGATATCAAGCCATCAAACATAATGGCGCCGGACGGCGGCCCGGTGAAGATTCTCGATTTCGGTCTGGCGACCTTGTCCGCGTCAGCGGTCCTGAACGGGTATGACGCCACTCTCACCACAGGTCCGTTGACGAAGGAGGGAGTGGTATTTGGGACGCTTTCCTATATGTCACCGGAGCAGATACAGGGCAAACCGGTCGATGCCCGTTCCGATATTTTCAGCTTCGGCAGCACGTTGTACGAAATGTTGACGGGACGCTCCCCGTTTAAGGAAGACTCGGCAGCGGGCACGCTGGCGGCCATCCTCCACAATGACCCGCCGCCGCTCGCCACTGCCGACATACCGCAACCGCTATTGCGTGTCCTCTCCAGGTGTCTGCAGAAAAAACCCGAGGACCGCTGGCAGGATATCGGTGACGTGAAACAGTTGCTGGAGGATGTAGTCAAGGACTCGGAAGCGCCTGCCGGCGCTCAGTCAGCTCCCGGCTTATCCGCTGGAAGTCGCACCTGGCAATTTCTCTGGCCGGCGATTGCTGCTGCGTGCGCGGTCGCTGCACTCCTGGTGTACTTCATTCCTCAACTTCGCCACGGCTCCAGCGCATCGTTACGCGCAGACAATGACGCGGTGTTGCACCCGCTCACCAGCGACGGCGGGTTGACCGCATATCCTGCCATTTCACGCGATGGAAAGTTCGTAGCCTTCGCCTCTGACCGCTCCAGGGAAAACAACCTCGACATTTGGATCCAGCAAATCGGTGGTTCCGAACCCATTCGTCTCACAAGCGACCCGGCGGATGAGACCGATCCGGATTTCTCGCCCGATGGCAGTGTTATTGCTTTCCGGTCGGAGAAGGATGGTGGCGGCATTTACACCGTGCCTGCTCTGGGCGGCTCGCCGGTTCTTCTTGCTCCGCTGGGCCACAACCCACGCTTTTCTCCCGATGGCGGCTGGATCGCGTATTCGGTAGGCGGAGCGGCAACTTCGAATCCGGGTTCGGCGGGAGTGTTCATCATCAGCGCGCGCGGTGGCGTTCCGCGTGCGATTCATCCGGAAATGGCCACCGCGACTAACCCCGTGTGGTCGCCGGGTTCCGACCGGCTTTTGGTATTGGGGCGGCAGGATGGGAAGAGGCCGGCGGGAGAACAGTTGGATTGGTGGATACTTCCGATTGAAGGCGGCACTCCGCAACGCACCGGCGTGTTCGCGCGATTGCGAGCTCAGAATTTGTTGCAAGCGCAATTTCCCCATGACTTTCCGATTCCGTGGTATTGGCGGAAAGAGGGTGGAGACCAAATTCTCTTCGACGCGTCGTCTACCTGGGGCCAAACAGACAACCTCTGGGAGATTGGTCTTACGAGCACGGGTCCAGCGCAGCGGGTAACGCTTGGACCAGGGCTGCAGCGGCACGCCACTTGGTCGGCGGATGGCCGGCGCATGGCCTTCGCAGCCGAAGAATGGAACTTCAGTGTGTGGTTACAGCCCCTGGATTCGGCGACCGGCGCCTCACGCGGTGCGCCCACCCGCTTGAGCGACGAAGTTTCAGAAGAGTTGACGCCGTCCATCAGTTGGGACGGTACCAGGATCGCCTATGAGCGTCACGGGCCGGACCATTGGTCTTTGCTCATTCGGAATCGTGCTTCGGATCGCGAGCTTAAACTTCTCTCCAGTCAATATTGGCTTCTCACGGCCCGGCTCTCCGGTGACGGCAGGCAAATTCTCTATACAGACTTTGATCACTCGGATCTGATATCGATTCCCTCTGCGGGCGGCATCGCCGAAACACTATGCGGCGGCTGCGGCACAACGATGGGCGCGTCAACCGATGGGCGCGAGATATTGTATGAGCCGCCGGAAAACGAGGACGTCTTGATGTACGACACCGCCCGCCGCAGCACGGTAGAGCTGGCGCTGCGTCCGAGTCCGGATCTGATACTTTCGGGTTCGCGCTTCTCACCCGACGGCAAATGGGTTGCGTTTCATGCCCTTCGCAACGCAACCAATACCGCTCAAATCTGGATCGCTCCCATTGGGGGAGTTCTTCCAGTTCCGCAATCCGAATGGATCGCTGTAACGGATGGCTCCAAATTGGAGCGCGACCCGGCCTGGTCCGCCGACGGGCGGTTCCTGTACTTTATCTCCGAGCGGGATGGCTTCCGCTGCATTTGGGCCCGGCAGTTGAATGCTCTGACCAAAAAGCCTTCGGGCGAAACCTTCCCTGTGCACCATTTTCACTCCGCGCGCTTCTCGCTCCGGCATTTCGGCAGTCAGGGCTACCTGACCGGGCTCTCTGCGGGAAAAGGCGCCCTGGTGTTTTCCATGGGCGAGTTGAAAGGCGATGTATGGCTGGAGGAGCGTGGCCGATAAAATCAGCGTGGTCGTCATCAGCCGCAACGAAGGACGTGAATTAAAGCGGACGGTGGAAAACTTCGACGACACGCTTCCGGCCAGCGGCGAGATCATCGTTATAGATGACGGTTCCACCGATGGCTCCGCCAATCGGTTAGCGCAACGCCGCGGCCGGATTAGGCTTCATCGCGGGCACGGATATGGTGTTGCGCGCGCCAGGAATTTTGGCGCCCGCCAGGCACGCGGCAATGTCATTGTCTATGCCGACGCGCATCTGCGTTTGCAGCCCGATTGGTGGCGTCCCATGGTGGACGTGCTTAAGAATCCGAAAGTAGGAGGCGTTGCGCCCGCGATTGATGGATACAGAGGCGGGTGGATCGGATACGGGCTGACATTCAAGGATGCAAAGCTGGAGGTGCGCTGGTTGCGGCGCAAGCCGCGCGGCCCAATAGCTGTGCCGATTATTCCGGGGTGCTGTTTCGCAACCCGGCGAGACGTGATTGACGCGACCGGGGGCTGGGACGATAGCCAGTTGCAACGCGGAAACATCGACAACGAAGGCTGCGTGCGTTTTTGGATGCTGGGCTACGATCTGATGATCACGCCTGAAACGATTGTGTCGCATAAGTTTCGCAAGCGGTCTCCGTATCACGTGGGATGGCCCGAGTTTCTCTTCAACCGGCTGCGGCTGGCATTCGTTCACTTCAATCCTGAGCGGTTGGGGAAGGTAGTGGGCGCGTTGCGCGGCTATCCAGGCTTCGGTGAGGCGCTGGCTCTCCTGGCCGCGAGTGACATTGCCGAGCGCCGCAGAAGTGTTGATGCGCGCCGCGTTCGCGATGACGATTGTTACTTCACGCGTTTTCAGATATCGTGGTGAACCTCAGTACGTTTTTACCAAATAAAACTAAGTGAGAATCACACATGGCTACCAAGAAAAAGGCCGCTAAGAAAGCAGCCAAGAAAGCAGCTAAGAAGCCGGTGAAGAAATCTGCCAGAAAAACGGCCAAGAAACGGGCCAGGAGAACGCAACCCCCACCAACCGGTACGATTGCCGGCGGTAGAGGCTAGTATCAGCGTTACGCCGGCTTTCGCTTGGCACGTTGCCGGGTCTGTCTCCCGGTATCGTCATGAGCACAATTAAGGCTCCCTCCGTCCACTCGCGCGCGCCGCAAAAGGACCGCTCGCTTTGGTTCTTCCAAAACGTGTCCTTCCCAATGCGCGATACTCCGCCTGTGGAACTGGAGAAGTTTTGGTCCAGCCAACTCCTGGCAAACACGAATCCTGAGCATCAATGGCAGTGCTGCGGTCCTGATAACGTAGCTGGCCGTGTGACTGCGCTGGTGATCCATCCCGACAATCCCAATCAATGGTTCGCGGGCTCCGCGACGGGAGGCGTGTGGGTGTCCCACAACGCGGGTGAATCATGGAAGCCCGCCTGGAGTCCTTTTGCCAACCAGAACATAGGGGCATTGGCCTACGTCAAGCTCGCCGGCAACTTCGTGGACAAATCGATTTTGATAGCCGCTACTGGGGAAGCCAATATGTCCGGCGACTCTTATCCCGGAAGCGGAATGTACAAGTCCAAAGACGACGGACTTACCTGGCAGCCGTTATTCCTGCAGCCGCAGGGAATTACCCGGACGATCGAGCAAGATGTGCGCACATTTCCGCGTCGCATCGGCAGCGTGGCTTTTGCGGAAAACGCAATGGCCGTGGGAAGCGTATTTCTTGACGACAGCCTTCCCGCAGGGCTGTATTTGATGGAGGATTTGGCGTCCGGAATCCGCGCTTGCGAATACTGGGGGCAGCGCAGTTATAACTGCCACTCCGTGCTGTTTCACCCACGCGACAAGAAGACGATTTTTGCCTCGATTGAGCCGGATGGTTCGCTGAACGGAATCTGGCGCAGCCGTGATTTTGGTAACAGGTGGGAGCATTTGACCAAAGGACTTCCTCCGGCCGACCAGTTCCGGCGGACCAGCCTTGCCTTCGCCCCTTCCGATCCGGATGTTATCTATGCCCTGGCTTCGGACCGATCCGACCATGTGCTGGGCGTATTTCGCAGCACCAACGGGGGAAACTCGTGGCGGCAAATCGTCGACCCCAGGCGCTGTCCCAGGGAACGACAGATGTCATACAACAACACCATCGCCGTGCATCCGCGTAAACCGGAATGCGCAATCTGGGGCGGTATGCACTTGTACCGCACCGACGATGCGGGGCGTCGTTGGCGCACACTCACCAGCTCCGATCGCAATAAGAAAGATTACGTGCATGGGGACCATCACGCCTTGTTGTGGCCCGAGGACGACCTTATCGTTTCGGGAAACGACGGTGGCGTTTCGGTGAGCCGTGACGGCGGCAACACGTGGCGGGAGCGTTCAAGGGGGATGGTTACCACAATGTTCTACAGTCTTGACGTGGCTCCCTCCGACGGCAAGGTCTTTGGTGGAGGCACTCAGGACAACGGCATTGTAATCGCCGGAGTGGGAGACTCGAAGCAAGGCGACTTCTTCCGGGCCGTCCCAGGCGATGGCGGCTGGATCGTTTTCGATCCTGCGCAGGAAGGCAACGTCTTCGGCTGCATTGCCGGATTCGAGGTGTTCCGGCACCGGAAGGGCAAGGCGTGGGATTTCGAGCATTGGAAAAATATCAAGCCCAAGCCAAGGCAGATTTCGGATCGCGAGACTCGCCAGCGGGCTTTCAATGTCCTGGCCATAGCGCCTTTTGCGCGCCGTGGCGCCCGGACACTTTGGGCGGGTACGAACCGGCTATGGCGCACGGACAACAATGGGCAGCGTTGGAGGACCGTATCGGGTTCGTTCGACGGATCACCGATTTCAGCAATTGGAATTGCTCGCTCGAAACCTCAATTGATGTTCGTGGGTACCACGCTCGGCGGTATTTTTCGCAGCCAGGACGTCGGCAGCACATGGTCGCAAAGCCTCTCCTGCGCCGACATTCCCGCGCGCGCTATCACCTCCATCCAAACTCATCCGAAGGTTGCCACTACCGTAGTGGTGACTGTCGCCTCGAGCGGAGTTCAGAACTCCGGCGTGGAACTCCTGACGGGAGAGGACTTGCCTTATCGTCACGTGTTCCGTTCCCGGGACATGGGCGATACCTGGGAGGACATCGACGGCGGCGCACTGCCGAATGTCGTCTTCTACGCGGCTGCTTTCGAAACCCACCCACCCTATCGACTCTTTGTCGCGGGCGATGCGGGTGTCTGGGCCGAGACACAAGGTAAATGGTTGAACGTCAGCGGGAATCTGCCAACCGTGGTTGTGTCCGATCTGGTCTACCACGATAAGGACCGTACACTCACTGCCGCGACCTATGGAAGAGGCGTGTGGCGCATGCGGCCGGGGAAGCAGGCTATTGCTGCGGTTGAGACGGTCCCGGCCCAGGAGCAAATCACCATCGCGGTTGGCCTGCGCGTGGACCTCCGCGTCTTGCCTCCCATTCCCCTCATGCCGCCGGATGGCACGGCCGTCGATCGCTCCAGCGAGCAGACGCTGGTGAAGCTGTCGCCTGTCGCCGGTGCGGTGGGATACCAACTCGAGTTCGCCGGCGCCGATGGCTTTACCTCTGGCTTTACTTCCACCACACCGGAAATACAGCTGCCTAGGTTGGGAAATGGCAAGTGGCGGGTTTGGGCCCTCCTCCCCGGCGGCTTGCGGTCAGCGGTGTCGGAGTGGCGCAGCATCACATATCGCTAGGCAGAGCACTTAAGACCGGGCGGAACCACGGTGCAAAGTTTCGTGGCGCGATTGTACGGATTCATCGGAAGGGCAAGACCCGTAGCGGAATCGCCGAGATCGCCGCCATCGCACGACATCGCCGGCAGCGGGAAAGGCAAGACCTAAGACACTCATGGCAACCGGGGCAACGCGGCCAAATTGGGCTACCAGGGGAGCGGTTTGCCGTCGCGGAAGAAACCGCCGGTGGGGCCGTCATCGAGAAGGGTGGCAGCCCAGATGATTCCAGCGGCGCCGTCGGCGAGAGAACGAGGAGCACCAGCACCGCCCATATCAGTGGCGACCCAGCCAGGGCACACAGAGTTAACAAGGATACGCGTGCCGCGAAGTTCACCAGCTAACGTGCGCGTGAGGGCATTCAGAGCGGCCTTGGTGACCTGGTACGCAGGCGGGCCGGCAGACATCTGCGCGAGCGATCCTGACTCGGATGAAACGTTCACGATGCGGCCCGCCGGACTCTTGCGCACCAACGGCAGGAAGGCCTGGCATACGCGCCAAGGACCGAGCAGGTTGGTGTTGATCGTCTCCATCACGGTTCTGTCGATGTCGGCATTCTCGGCTGTCTCCCAGGTGTCGTAGTTAATTCCCGCATTGTTGATGAGGACATCAAGGCGGCCGTGGCGGGCGGCTACTTCGGCTGCGGCTTGCTGAATGCTCTCCGGATCGGCAACATCAAGGTGCAGCGGCTCGACTGTGCCGGTATTGGCGAGCTTCTTGGCCTCCGTTCTGGCCTTTGCGGCCTCTCGCGCCGTGAGCAGTACGACGACGCCTTGGCTGGCGAGCTGGCGGCAGACCTCGAGTCCGATACCGCGGCTTCCTCCGGTAACCAATGCGAGACGTGGGGGCTGTTTTTTCATATACATTCAACCAGGGATGCCGGCTAGCCGGCGTTTAACGAGCAAAAATATGTATACGACCGCAACATAAGCCGCTGCGTTCAAAAAGGGTGTGGCCACCAGCGCCAGGTCTGTTCCACCCGGCATCCACCACCCAGGACAGGTCGCATACACGGAAAACCAAAACACCCGGGTCCAAAGGGGATCTCTCAAATTGAACAAAATCAGAGATAGCATTCCCCAGAACAGCGGAAGGAAAAAACCTATCATTGCCGCCACTGCTAAATGCTTCTTCATAACATTTTTCGGGAGGCACACCTTCCAGGCTGTCCCGATTTTGTTTGTACTTACTTTAGAACAAGTCACTCCGCTAGACGCTGCGCGATGGCCTAAGGCGTAAGGAAGCAATGGTTGTTCTGTTTACCCAGCACTTATCCCTCAGCGCGCTTTCACCCCAGCAAGCCAACGGCAGGCTTGCCGGGAACCCCGCCGTGCGCGCCTCGGGAACGTGCTGGGCTACCTTCTGTCGCGCCTACCGGCGCTGGACTCTGGCCAGGGAGGGCGCTTCGTAGCTCCCGGTAACATTTTCGAGAGGAGATAGGAAGATACAAAATCAATAAAAACGGGCCGGCACGGAAGATGGCTAGGTCAGCGCAGCAATGTAAAGGAGCGGGGCAGCGGCGAATTGATGAATTACTTTCGTCTATTCCCGATTTTTAATCCTTTCTTCCGTTCCTTCCCGCAACCCTCCTCAGCGGCCGACCATTTTCTGAAGCTCCTCGGGATAACGGGCGCCTTGCACCGGAATTTTCGAGGCCGCCGCTTCCAGGTCGCGGAGATCATCAGGAGTGAGGTGCACGTTGACAGCCCCGATGTTTTCCTCGAGCCGGTGCAGTTTCGTCGTTCCCGGGATGGGTACGATCCACGGTTTTTTCGCGAGCAGCCAGGCGAGCGCAATCTGAGCCGGGGTTGCGTTCTTCTGCCGGGCGAATTGGGCGATCAGATCAACTACAGCCTGATTGGCGTCGCGATTTTCCGGCGAGAAGCGAGGGACGATATTCCTGAAATCGCCCTTTTCGAATTGCGTGTCCTTGTTGATTGCTCCGGTGAGAAAGCCCCTGCCCAGTGGACTGTAGGGCACGAATCCGATGCCTAGCTCTTCAGCAGCGGGGATGATCTCCTGCTCCGGCTCCCGCCACCATAGCGAATATTCATACTGCAGAGCGGTCACGTGCTGCACCTTGTGCGCCCGACGAATGGTCTGTGCGCCTGCTTCAGACAATCCAAAGTGCTTCACCTTGCCTTGCTGGATCAGGTCCTTGACAGCTCCGGCAACATCTTCAATCGGAACCTTGTCATCCACGCGATGCTGGTAGAACAGATCGATCACATCGGTCTTCAGGCGCTTGAGCGAGGCTTCCGCAACCTGCTTAATGTGCTCAGGACGGCTATCGAGCCCAGCCTGTTTTCCGCCCTCGATGCGGAAGCCGAATTTGGTGGCGATCACCACACGATCGCGAACCGGCGCGAGAGCTTCACCGACAAGCTCTTCATTGACGAAGGGGCCGTAAACCTCGGCGGTATCAAAGAATGTGACGCCGCGTTCCACGGCGGCACGGATGAGAGCAATACCTTCCTTCTTTTCAACGGGCCGGCCGTAGCTCTGGCTCAAGCCCATGCAGCCGAGTCCAATGGCTGAGACTTCAAGATTGCTTTTCCCGAGTTTCCGTTTTGGTATGGTCATTTCGCTTATTGCCATTGTTCCGCCTCCAAGGCCTTTCACTACATATTAGCAAACGCAGCAGCGGTCAGCGAGTAGGATTCAGTTATGGAAGAAGCCGTGGTCAGGAGCGGCAAGGGAATTTCTGTTGAAGAAGCACGGGTTCGAGTATCACAAATAGGTGTGCCGTCCCTCCGGGACTTGGGATGTGTTCTCCTCTACCGGGGACTTCCGTCTCCGGCTAGCCCGCAAGAAGCGATTGCGGACGGCACCATATAGCCAGCCGTTGGCCCATGCCGATGGACAGAATCGGGTGTGGTGCGCCGACTTCAAGGGCTGGTTCCGGACCGGAGACGGAGAGCGAATTGATCCTTTGACGATGACGATGCCCACAGCCGTTATTTGCTGCGCTGCCAGACGGTGGAGAAGACGGACACGGCGCGGGTGCAGGCGATCTTGAAGCTGGGTTTCGCGAATATGGGCTACCGGAAGCGATCCGCACTGAGAACGGGGCGCCGTTTGCGTCGCGAGCGCTGGCGGGATTATCGCGTCTGGCGGTGTGGTGGATTAAGTTGGGGATAGTGCCGGAGCGGATCGAAGCTGGGCATCCGGCGCGGAACGGACGACATGAACGGATGCATCTGACGCTGGAGCAAGAGACGGCGCAACCACCGGCAGCCAATCGGCGTGCGCAGCAACGAACCTTTGACCGGTTTGTGAAGGAGTTCAACGAAGTCGGCCGCATGAGGCCTTAGGCATGCAGACGCCGGCAGCGGTATATCAACAGGTCCCCACAGAAGTTTCCGACGCGGCTGCCGGAGGTAGAGTATCCCGACAGCATGCTGGTGCGGCACATCGGTCACAAGGGAAGATGCAGTGGAAGAAGCACGAGGTTTTCGTCAGCCAAGTTCTTTGGGGTGAGCGAGTCGGTTTGTTGCCGATCGATGATCGCTGCTACAAGGTGTATTTTGCCCAGATTCCTCTGGCCCTGTTTGACAGTGATCATGGCTACTGCTGCCTCTACCCACCGGGGAAGGCTACGCTATTGACGCTGCAGGGGAAGGAGATGCTTCCCCTTCCCCTGCACCCCATTCCCTCAACCCAGCGGAGCGGAAAGTGTCAGGTATGTGCCCGGTCTAAACTGTCAGGTATGTGCCCGTCCGGACAATTTACCAAGATGCAGAATCGCACTTGAATCGAAGCGGATGGAGAACCAAACAAATACATAGATGGTTCGACTTCGCTGTCCGTCGCAAGCTCCGTCCAGCTCCGCTCACCATGACATCGCCAATGGAGGGTAAAGGGCGCAGCGAGCTTGCTTATCCCCGCAACTTACGCGATAATAACGGTTTGTCCGGTGTACCGGACTTCCAACAAGGGAAAGGATTTAAGCTTACAGTGCTAATGATTCGACTGGCGCGCATTGGTGCGCGCAAACAACCGTATTACCGGGTGGTGGTGATTGAAAAGGATCGCGCGCGCAACGGGCGGTCGCTGGAGATTGTTGGGTTGTATAACCCGCGTACCAGCCCGGCCACGTTCAACGTGAAGCGTGACCGGATTGATTACTGGGTGTCCAAGGGTGCTCAGGTCTCTGAGACCGTGGGACGCCTGCTTGCCAAATCACCTGCCGCTGATACTGCGGGTACTGCCGCTTAGTTTTATTGTTGTCTTCCCCGGCATAAAGCAAGAGAAAGAGTGTACAGGCCCCAAGCATAGCGAACTAAGGACAGCCTCATGACCGAAGCGGTCGGCGATATGCGTACGCTCGTGGAGCAGATTGCTCATGCTCTGGTAGATGCTCCCGGTGAAGTTCAGGTAACGGAAGTTGAGGATGGCGACGCCACAGTGCTCGAATTGCGCGTGGCGCAACCGGACCTTGGCAAAGTGATCGGCAAACAGGGCCGCACCGCCAAGTCCATCAGGACCATTCTCGGCGCCGCCAGCATGAAGTTGAAGAAGCGTTACACGCTCGAAATCGTGGAAGATTAGAACGGCAACCACAAAGGACACGAACGAGATCGTGCTCCACTCCGCGGTGAGCAGCCATGCCTGACGAGGACTTCATCACCATTGCCAAGGTGGCGAAGACCCAGGGACGAGTGGGCGAAGTGGCTGCCGCGCTGTTCACGGACTTCCCTGAACGTTTTGCAACGCGTAAACGCTTATTTGCGCTGAGCTCGGGCAAGGAAAATGCCCGTCGCGAACTGCAAGTTGAAAATTACTGGTTTCACAAAGGCCAGGTGGTGTTCAAGTTCGCTGGGGTTGATTCCATCAGCCAAGCGGAAGAGTTGATTGGTTGTGAACTTCAGGTGCCGTTGCGTGAGCGGGTGGCGCTTGAGGATGATGCGGTTTACCTGAGCGACCTGAAGGGCTGCACGGTTTACGATCAAGGCAGCGCGATTGGAACGGTTGAAGATGTTCAGTTCGGCAGCGGTGAGGCGCCTCTGCTGGTGGTAAAAGGACAAAAAGAATATCTGTTGCCCTTCGCCGGCGAGTTCATTAAGAGGATTGCTACCGAGGAAAAGCGGCTGGAGATGAAACTGCCGACGGGATTGCTCGAGGTGGATGCGCCGCTCAGCCGCGAGGAAAAGGACGAGCAGCGCCATCAAAAAGATTGAGACCCGCCGATGAAGTTCGAGATCGTCACGATTTTTCCGGACTTTTTTCGTGGGCCGCTGGATTATGGGATTGTGCGCCGGGCGCGCGAAGCTGGGCTGGTTGAAGTCGCGCTCCACGACTTGCGGGCTTTTACCCGGGACCGGCATCGCACGGTGGATGACCGGCCATTTGGCGGCGGGGAAGGAATGGTGCTTAAGCCTGAACCGCTGTTTGAATGCGTGGAGTCGCTCAAAGCAGGCGACCGTGAAACTCGCGCTGCAGGCGGTGCGAGGGAAACAGTGGTCCTCCTTTCGCCGCAGGGGCAGATGTTTACGCAGGCGGTGGCGCAGGAACTGGCCGGGTTGGAGCGCGTGATGCTGATCTGCGGGCGTTATGAAGGCGTGGATGAGCGCGTTGCGGAAGCGCTGGCTGACCGGGAGATCTCCGTGGGAGATTACGTGCTCAGCGGTGGCGAGTTGGGCGCTGCGGTCATCATAGATACGGTGACACGGTTGTTGCCGGGAGCGCTGGGCAATGAAGCTTCTGCCCGGCAGGAAAGTTTCACGGCGGCACAAGAGCTGAGGGGAGTCGCTGGAAAAGAGAGCGACGTTCCGGACAGCACGTGCGGGTCCGGCGGGCTGCTGGATTATCCGCATTACACGCGCCCGGCGGAGTTTCGGGGGATGGCAGTTCCGGAAGTACTGATGGGCGGGAACCACGAGCAGATCCGGAAGTGGCGGCGAAGGAAGGCCCTGGAAAAAACGCTGCGCAACCGGCCGGATTTGCTGAAGGGTGAGGCGTTGAGTGTCGCCGACAAGAAAGTATTGGCGGAGTTAGCGGCAGAGCAGGAGAAAACAGGCCGTTAGCCGTTAGCCATTAGCACTTAGTGAAAGCTGTTATCGGTGATGCAGCGTTGCTAATTGCCAATTGCTATTTGCTAATTGCTGAAAAGGAATTTACCCATGTCACAGCATCCTATTATGGAAAAACTGGCTGCGAAGCTGCAGCGCAAAGATCTGCCGGAAATCAGTCCGGGCGACACAGTCCGTGTTCAGGTAAAGATCAAAGAGGGCGACAAAGAGCGCGTGCAGGCGTTTGAAGGCACGGTGATCTCGCGGCGCAGCGGGCCGCAGGGAAGCTTTACCGTCCGCAAGGTGAGCTTTGGCCAGGGTGTGGAGAGGATTTTTCCCTTCAACTCCAAGGTCGTCGATAAGGTGGAAGTTGTCCGTTCCAACCAGGTCCGCCGGGCCAAGTTGTTTTACCTGCGTGGACTCAAAGGCAAAGCCGCACGCCTGCGCGAAGTGGATACCCGTACCCGGACGGCAACCGCAACTCAAGAAAAAGCATAACAATCATACGTGGCCAGCAAGCCGGAAAAATCTCTGCGCGTCTCCGTCTGGGCGGGATATGAAGACGACCTCGCCCTCATTGCGGAGCAGTTGCCCGCGAATGCGCGCAAGTACGCTCTGGTGTCGTGGCATTGCGATGTGACCGACCATCGCTGCATTCATGACGCGCGTGTTGAAGCCATTGGCGTGGTGGAAAGCGGAGCCGGTGAGCGTAAAGAGAAGCGATCACTCGGGCTGGTGGTCAGGTTGCTGGGCGCACATCATGACCGTCACCTGATTCTGAAATTTCCTTCTGTGCGCCGCTACTCCATTGAGCGCACGCCTTCTGGTTCCGTGCGCCAAGATGAATCCGGTCATGGCGACGTGCTGGACGATTCCATCAAGCTGGCATCCGGCGGATATGTTCTGTATTCCATGCGCCTCGAATTTGGGCGGCTCGAGATTGAAGCAAAAGATATACAATTTTCTCAACAACCCATTTAGGTGCTGCTTTGTCTCCCTCCAGCAACCACGCCCCATCCGAACTGTTCGAAGGTGGATACTACTCCATCATTGATTGCGATGAGTTCGGGATTGCCAGGGTGCTGAAGATCGATCCTGAGATCGTTCACGTAAGGATTTACAAGCAGCATTTTTCGCAGCGGCCACGCGCCATTGATCCCGCTAAACTCACGCTGGGAAGTTTCCACGACAATGACGGGTTTGGCATGAGGCATCTTCCCTTGAGAACGCAGACCTTCGCTGGGCGCGAGCCGGTGTTCATCACACACCTGGCTGTGGCCGATCATGAGCTTCAGGGTTACAACCTGTGGAAGGATGCGAATGGAGGCGTGTGGGAATAATGGCCGCTGCCCCCAAGCCTGCCCGCAAAAAACGCAGGAAGATTCCGGTCCCAATCAATCCGGAAACGGGCCTGCCCTATTCCAAGGGCACGATGAAGATGCGGCTGCTGAAGCGCCTCAAGTGTACGCAAAAATTTGAGAAGCTGGCATGGGCTGCGGGAGCAAAGCTGGTGGCCGGTGTAGACGAGGTTGGGCGGGGTTCATTATTCGGGCCAGTTGTGGCCGGCGCAGTGATCCTGGAACCTGATTACCGCATCAAGGGACTGCGGGACTCCAAGCTGCTGGATGAGAAGACGCGAGAAAAGCTGGCAGCGCGAATCAAAGAGCACGCCATTGCGTGGGCGGTGGCTGCAGTGGACGTGGCCCGCATTGATCAACTGAATATCTACTGGGCGTCTCTGCTGGCCATGCGCAATGCCATCGCGCAGCTTGTGCCGGCGCCGGACCATCTGCTGATTGACGCCGTGCGTCTCAATCTTGAGTGCCAGCAGACCAATATCATTCACGGCGACGCGCTTTCCATCTCGATTGCCGCTGCATCCATTGTGGCCAAAGTGGAGCGGGACGCAATGATCCGCCAATGGGACCCGATCTATCCGGAATATGATCTGGCTTCCAACAAAGGCTATCGCTCACCCAGGCATCTGGTTGCGCTCAAGGAACACGGCCCAACGCCATTGCACCGGCTGTCGTTCGCGCCGGTATGGATGCGCAACGCCCTGCTGCAGGAGGAGTTCTCCTTCATTGAAGACGAAGAGGCTCTGGAAGCTGCAGCAGGGAATCCGTAAAGAACTACTCGCTTACAGATCCCCTTTGCCTTCCTGTTTCTGGCTGTAGGTCACGCTCACGTGGGTGCCTTCACTGTCACTCGACACTGCCACCAGCACGGTACGGGCATCGCCATCCTGACTGGCACTAATCACTCCACCCTCATTGCCTGAAGTCGTAGTGGTGAGCTTCAAGCCAGCGGAAGTGAGCTGCTCAGAGTAGAAACTCAGGATTTTCTCAGAGGAATCTTTACTGGCGAAGACGTACGTACCGCTTTGCTTGCCTTTTTCATCCACCGACATGGTGTTCTGTGGTGAAGCTCCGGGATAAACCGGAACCCAGGCAGGGGCGCTGTTAGCGTTGGCGCCGATTTTTACCGTGCCATCTTCGCCCTTCATTACGAGTGTGCCGGAATTGGTGTCCGCTGTGATCGAGGCCTGTTTACCTTGATCGTCGATGACTACCATGGTTTTTTTCGCGGCGTCGAATTTCAGCGTGGTGGTCTTGCCGTCTTTCTTATCGCGAACCACCATGGTTCCGGTGGAGTCGTTGGTGGAGACGACCTGCAGCTCAGGATTGTGCATCACCACCATTTTGGCGGCGGCCAGTCCGGGATTTTTTCTGATCAACTCAGGATCCAGACCAGCCTGTTTGGCCTTGTGCAAGAAGAAGAAGCCCAGTCCCGCCATCGCTACGATGACAAAAATGATAAGGGCGACGAAAACGCCGACAATCCACAAAATGACTTTCACGCCTGAGGATTTGGGCGGGGCCGGCGGCATTCCTCCGGGCACTTGTGGGCTCATGGAAGGCGTAGACATAGCATTCTCCTTTAAATCCGGATATTTTTTGTGGGGGGACTCGACGACTGGGCAGCATTATACGTTTTCTTCAGCCCGCGGCAGGCTGCTTTTTTGCCTTAATTCCGAGTTCCCCCGGGAAATTTGCCTTTCCTGTGAGGGTCATTGCGCTTGAGAAGTCAGCAACCCGCGCCTTCGTTGTTCTTGAGCTGCCCGCACAGCTTCCTGCAGCGGCTCGCGCCGGTAAAGCCGGACAGTATTCTGAACAACCGAGATGCAGAGGACAAGCAGCATCCCGGAGATTCCCATGGTCCCGCCGATGTCGAAGATGCGGTAAGCGCGTCCCGCCAGATGCGCCATTGATCTCCAGAGCAAGGCGATATTGCCAATGCACAGGAAAAGCCGCAGTTCCGTGGGTCCCATTTTGAAGTAGGAAATCTTGAAATCACCCAGCGTGTAACTGGCCAGATAGATTTCCACTGAAAGCATCAGATAAGAAACCAGGAGCCCGAGCGCGATACCGGGAGACATGTAGCCGGAGAGTGCCAGGCCACCCAGAAGGAACAGCGCACTGAAGGCATCCACCACGTGGTCAACATAAAATCCATAACGCGGACGGCAGCAGTTGCGGTGACGCGCCAGGGTTCCATCCAAACTGTCACCCAGCCAATTGACAGCGAGGCAAACGATCACAATAAGCAGCCCCAGATGATTAGTGCGAGACCACCAGTAGCCGACGCCGGCTCCGGCCATGGCAATGAGTCCGAGCAGGGTAAGGTGGTCAGAATTGATCCAGGCAGGAGTTCGGGCTGCCAGCCATAAAAGAGTCCGTTTCTCCAGTCCGGCAAGGATGCTTTGCTGCGTACGTTTGGCTTCACGAAAACGAAGTGTCTGGTGCTTTGGCATTGGTTGTTTTCCTCCACGTGACGCAGCATGCGT
Organism: Terriglobia bacterium; assembly: GCA_963758275.1. Lineage (GTDB taxonomy): Bacteria > Acidobacteriota > Terriglobia > Terriglobales > Acidobacteriaceae > Angelobacter. The sequence continues at coordinate 101,864 of CAVWUW010000017.1, forward strand.
CCCTGCGGCAGCGGAGGACAATGCACTGACCGTCTTTGGCTGGTAAAAAAAACCTCAACAGGCAAGTCATTCAAAGACAGTAGGTTGCGGAAAAATCAACGCCGAAAGAAGATGTTCAGTTGAGCTTCAGCGTACGCTGCAGGATCACCACAGATTGTGCAGATGAAAGTTGTAGTTGGATTAGAAACGTCACAGAAAAGAAGAAAATTAAAATTTACAACCGTGCGACTTAATCTTGACAGTATGACCGACTGAGATGACAATCTATCCACCCTTGGCAAGAAACACCCCGCAGTCGGCAGTCGAAGGTATAACGCTTGTTCCAGAAGTCATAAGTTTAAGCGGCGGAGAAAATAATGAAACGCCTGGACCAGGGTGCGGCCCCGTCGCCGTGCCGGGGCAGAACTATGATCGATCGCGCCACACGTCACGCTCTGCGTGTCCCGCTAAGGTATCGCCTCGCGGGGCAGCAGGACTGGTCTATGGGTGAGACCATCAATATGAGCGAATCTGGTCTGTTGTTTTCCTCGGACCACCTTCTGGAACTTGATGACAGCCTTGAGATCACTTTCCAGACAAATGGTCCTCTACTGCTGGAACGAAGCACGCGCCGTGCTCTGGTTGTGCGCCGGACTTTGAATAACTGGCCTGAAACCCGCCTTATTTTCGCTGCCAGGTTCTGCTCGTAGCATTCAAAACTCCCATTTTTCACGAATATTGCCGGCAAGAATGGCCGCCCTGAGCTGCATCTCATTTAAATCAACACACGCGTACAAGACCACCGTTTGGACAATTGACCGCGAGAGCGGATCAATTCATACTGGAATGGCTGGCGCCCAATTTATTGCCAATGGTGAAGGCGAGAGCATATGAATTCAGCAGGAGATCCCAAGCGCAAAGTGTCTTTCGAGAATTTTGGCCGCAGATTGGACGAGGAATTTGGCGGTGCTGCCCGCAAGGTGGAGCAGGAGAGCGAACGGGTGATCAGCTATCTGAACGACGAGGTAGTGCCGGCCATCCGCAATCACTCATCCAAGGCGTTACGGGTAGCCGCGGAAAAGCTGCAAAAGTTAGCGGAATTCATGGACAAAAGCCGCTCCAGCTAGCAGGCTTTCTCGTTTTCCTGCTGTTTCTTGCTGGTTGTGGTACGCACAGGCGCCCGGATACGGCCAATGTGCCTCCGCCACCTCCGGGACAACCTCCTTCTAGTAGCACGACAGCATCCATTCCGCCACCGCCGGTGTCCATCCCACGGCCCACTCCGTCAAGGCCGCCCGCAAGGCCTGTACCCACACCAAAAAAGGAAGAAGAAGGCGAAATCATTGTTCCACCCAATGCCAAGGTGCTTTATACACAGGTGGGCTGGGCGAGCTGGTACGGGCCAGGCTTCCAGGACCGCAAAGGAGCGAACGGCGAAGTCTTCGACACGAACAAGATGACGGCGGCGCATCGCACTTTGCCGCTCAATTCCATTGCGCGCGTCACTGACCTGAAGAGCGGCGAGTCGGTAATTGTCCGCATCACTGACCGGGGGCCATTTGTGGGTGACCGCATTCTTGATCTTTCACGCGCTGCCGCCCGCAGGCTCACTGTATTTCAGCGAGGCACCGCTCTGGTACGGGTTGAGGTGCTGGAAACTCCGGCATCAATTACCAGCGGCGGTCGCTGGTGCGTGCAGATTGGCGCATTTCCTGATCGTGAGGAAGCGGCAAGATTGAAGCAGAAGATCACGCGCCGCTATCACACGGCAAAGGTGCTGCAGTTCTCAAGCCCGATGGGAGGGGACTGGCTGCGCATTCTGGTGGCGAATGATGACAAAAAGCGTGCCGAGTCTCTGATGGAGGAGACGCACACGGACGCAGCGAAATATCTGGTAAGGATGGATTGAGCGGATCGCCGGGATCAAAAAAACTTACCGCTGATAACGCTGATAAAACAGATCTTCGCTGATTGCTAAAGAAACAGCATCATGCGATCACATTGGAGAATATGAAGTCATGGGGCCAGTCTTGCTTATAGCCCTGCTGGCGCAGAAAAGTGGCCAGCTGGGCCCAGTGGCGCACGCCGTGTAAGAGGGCGTGAATAAAAATTTTTCGCCGGCTCGCGGTTAAAGTGCCGCCGGTGCGGGTTGGGAAGGTCAGTTTTCCGTCCCAGTCGGGATCGTTGGCGGCGACGGCAAAGCTGCGCAAATCTTCAAAACTCTTGTGTCCCAGCAGGAACAGTTCCGGCCCATTCTTGCTGGCGAGAGTCTCATACTCAGTAATGGGAAGATTCAAAAGCCGTTCGGCATAGCGCATCTGCACAACCACTATGTGCAGCACCACCTCGCGCACCGTCTTTGTTCCGGCAATATCACAAGATTTGTCCAGCGCCGCCGGATTAGCCTTGAAGAAGTCACGCCAGTGATTGGTTTCTTCCGCGCAGTAGTCGAGTAGTTCACCAAAGCTTAGCCCCCGCATGCCGTTTGACCTCATAAAAACTATAAAGCAAGACTGTTGCCGCGCGTCCATTTGCGGCAGAGGCCTGAGGTCGTGAAGTGTATAGAGGGGAATCCGGTTCGTTATCCATTCGGCGAACAAAGTTCTACAATTCGCGTTGACAATTCGCCTTGTATTCGAGATACTTTCGCTCGTATGGCAATTACGAAGAGACAACGCGAAGTTTACGATTTTATTCACGACTTTGTGCAGAAGAACGGCTACTCGCCTTCGTTCGAAGAGATCGGAAACGGCTTGGGCTTGAGTTCACTGGCAACGGTACACAAGCACGTTTCTAATCTCGAGAAGAAGGGGCTGCTCAAGCGGGACTACAACCGCAGCCGCTCGATTGACGTTCTGCCTATACGTGGTTTGTTCCGCCGCCAGCCGCAGAAGCCGACCGAAGTGGCTTTGCCGCTGATGGGACGTATTGCCGCGGGCCAGCCCATTGAAGCCGTGGAGAATCCTGAAACCATCTCCCTCGGCGATATCACACGATCCAAGGATGTTTTCGTCCTGCAAGTCAAGGGCGAGAGCATGAAAGACGAACACATTGTGGATGGTGATTACGTGCTGGTGGAGAAGGTCAACAACGCCCGCGACGGAGAAATTGTGGTCGCGCTGGTGGAAGGGACCGACGCCACGCTCAAGCGGATTTATCGTGAAGGCGAGAAGATCCGGCTACAGCCGTCCAACACCGCCATGAAGCCCATCATTGTGCCTGCGAAATCAGTTCAGTTGCAGGGGCGGGTGATTGGCGTGCTGAGAAAATATTGAAAAGGAGATTTGAAGTTTAGATTTCTTAAATTTCAAATCTCTGTTCCTCATCTCTCCACAATAGCATTGGAAAATTCTGCTGCCATGGTGTCACCCCAGCCTTCCTTCACTGCCATGGCGATAGCGTAGGGCAGAAAACGATTCAACATGCGCAGTTTTTCCTCAGGAGTGTTCATGCGCTCCAGGCGGTCCTGTTCCACGCGCAGCAGAAATTCGCGAAACCGGCAAGTTGCTCAATAACTTCCCGTCTCTTTTCCGTACCAGAGCTGCTTCTTCCGGCTGGACTGAGGCGCTTTCCTCAACAAGTTCCAACCCGTAAGAACCGGATGGAGCCTGAATGGAAATCACTCCTCTGGCCGCAAGCTGCGCGAGCACGGCGGCCAGTGTGGCGCCGTCACTGCCGCCCGTGATGATGTACCGGGCCAGTCCGGGAGAAATGCCGGGGGCGGTTCGTATTGCGGAGTCACATTTTGAACTTTGGGATCTTTCCCCACTCGGGCCCAGCACAAGAGGTAATAAAGAAAGAGCAGAAGGGGAAAGAACAGGAATCGTAGGGTCGCCACCAGCAGTCAATCCAGTCAACATGGGTAAATAGAGGTCCCAGCGGGAACGTGGGCCGAATTGTACTTGCGATCGATGGAAGGGAGGCAGAAAAAATAAACACGCCCGGTCCAGAGCCGGGCGTTATCTTTGCAATGATTTTTAGCTTACGTGCTTGTTCAGGGCTTTCTCGATGACGTCGCGGGCCACATAACCCACAATCTGCTCCTGCACCTGTCCACCCTTGAATATCAGCAACGTCGGTATGCCTCTTACGCCGTAACGCTGGGGGGTGACGGGGCTGCGATCAACATCCATTTTCCCAACTTTTACTTTCCCCTGGTAGGCTGCTGCTACTTCGTCCACGATTGGCGCCAGAGCCTTGCAGGGGCCACACCAGGCAGCCCAAAAATCAAGAATGACCGGCTGGTCGCTTTTGAGAACCACCTGGTCGAAGTTGCCGTCTGTTACTTCCAAAATGCCATCGCTCGCCATGAATCCTACCTTGTTGTTTTGTGAGTTTCGATCAGCCCGGGAGGCTATCCTGTCCTGTTCATCCTAACAAAACATTGGATGTAACATCTCGCACTAAGATTCACTCCGAATAAGTGACACGGTTTGAAGCACATAGAAGAACAGCGGAAACTATGCCCGATCGGCGCGGTCTGCGCAGATTAACGTTACCAAAGTGACGTGGACGGGGGGCCAGTCTGACTCTATGCTTTTCTCTCGGTGGTAAGGCAGTTCTGGGGGAGGGCTGCCTGGCGTCCTGCGAACCTTTCGCAGGACGCTTGCTTTTTGGAGCGAATTTCGAATCGGCTTTATCAAGGCGATGAATCGGGTTTTTGCCCCAATTCATCGAACATTTGTTGGATGGTATTCTCATAAGTTGGGATTTTGTCTGCAAGCTTTTCTGGAGCCCTCCAACAAATTTCAAGTTCAATTATGAGCACTCATACAGAACTGCCAGATACAGAGCAATCACTGGAACGGGAACGGGTTTTTGATCTGTTTCGCCGCTGGGGATACTTGGACGCCAACCTGCATCCCTTTGGTGGACCGGTCGGAGGCGGGTACCCGGAGATCAGAATTTCCGGAGACGAGGCCAAGGCGGCGCGCCGTGTTTATTGTGGAACCATCGGCGTTGAATTCGTGCATTTGCCCCAGGCGGAGCGCCGCGAGTGGATCCAGGAGCGGATGGAAAATCCACAGCCGTACAAGATTGATCGCCGCTGGCTGGCTGAACGCCTGATGCAAGCCGACTTGTTTGAGCAGATCATGCAGACGCGCTACCTGGGAACCAAGCGGTATTCGGGCGAGGGAGCTACCGCGCTGATTCCACTGCTTGACACGTTGCTGGAGAACGCGGCGGACCTGGGCGCTACGCATTCCATGATGGCGATGAGCCACCGCGGCCGGCTCACGGTGATGAGCCTGGTGGTGGGCATACCTCCGGAATTTGTTTTTGCCGGATTTCAAGATGTGGATCCCCGCAGTGTTCTGGGTGGCGGCGACGTGAAATATCACCAGGGCGCCACGGGCGAGTATCAGACGCGCAACGGCAAGGTACTGCGCACGCATCTGGCTTCCAATCCCAGCCATCTGGAGGCGGTTGATCCGGTACTTCTGGGGCGCACCCGGGCCAAGCAAATTCATGCCGACCCTGAGGGCGAGAAAAAGATCTTGGCGATCATGATGCATGGTGACGCAGCTTTCGCCGGGCAAGGCATCTGGGCGGAGACCCTGAATTTTTCAGGGCTGAAGGGTTACAACGTCGGCGGCAGCATTCATGTGATCGTCAATAACCTGATCGGATTCACCACCAATCCCGCCGAACTCCATACTGCACGATTCTCTTCTGATCTGGCGAAGCGGCAGCCAATACCGATATTCCACGTGAATGCCGAAGATCCTGAGGCTGTGCTGCGTGTTGCTAAGATGGCGGTGGAATACCGTTATCGTTTCGGTAGTGATGTGGTGGTCGACCTCATTGGCTACCGTCGCCACGGACACAGTGAGGTGGACGACCCCACCATTACCCAGCCGCTGCTTTACAAGAAGATCAATGAACGCCAGCCTCTGTTTGAAGCCTACGCAGCCCAGCACAAAATCGACACCAGTGAGATGTCGGCTCGCTTCCGCGAGCGCATTGACGTGGCTTACGACAAAGCTGCGAAGATGGAAAAATCTCCGGTGCTGCGCAAACTGCCTGAGTACTGGGACAAGTATCAGGGCGGTCGCTACAACCTATCGCTCGAGGTCCCAACAGCGGTGCCCGAAGACGTTTTGCATAAGATCACGGAGAAACTAACGACTTATCCCGACGGGTTCAACATCCATCCCAAGATCAAGAAACTGTTGGAACAGCGGCAGAAGATGGGGGCAGGGAAGCTGAACCTGGATTACGGAATGGCAGAGGCATTGGCCTTCGGATCGCTTGTGCGCGAGGGCATTCCCATTCGCCTTTCAGGGCAGGATTCGCGACGTGGAACTTTTAACCAGCGCCACTCTGTGCTGATTGATACAGAAACAGAGCAGGAGTATGTCCCGCTTTGCAACATCGCACCCGATCAAGCGTGGTTTGAGGCTTACAACTCCATCCTTTCTGAAGCTGCGGTGCTGGGCTACGAATATGGCTTCAGCCGCGACTATCCTGATGGGCTCACGCTTTGGGAGGCGCAGTTTGGCGACTTTGCCAACGGCGCGCAGGTGATTATTGATCAGTTCCTGGTGGCGGGTGAAGATAAGTGGGGATTGCTTTCCGGACTGGTCATGCTTTTGCCCCATGGTTATGAAGGGCAGGGGCCGGAGCACTCGAGCGCGCGCATTGAGCGCTATCTGCAACTGGCGGCAAAGGACAACATCCAGGTCACACAGCCATCCACGGCGGCGCAATACTTTCACCTGCTGCGGCGACAGGCGCTGCGAAGCTGGCGCAAGCCTTTGATCGTGTTCACCCCCAAGGGCATGCTGCGCCATCCCGATGCGGCCAGCCCAATCAGCCAGTTGAGCAACGGACAATTCCAGCCTGTGATCCAGGACCCGGAAATCACCAACGCCGAGCGGATTATTTTCTGCACAGGCAAGATCGGGCATGAACTGCGGCGTGAACGAAAGCGCCGCAACGGCCAGCGCACAGCCATTATCTATCTTGAGCAGATGTTTCCATTTCCTGCGGCGGAACTGGAAGCCGCCGTGGGCCAGCACACAGATGCGCGCGAGTTCCTGTGGGTGCAGGAAGAACCTGCCAACATGGGAGCATTGTTCTTTGTGGAGCCTCGCCTGGAGCGCCTGCTGCACGGGCAGTCATTGCGGACCGTCAAACGTTCCTGGTCGTCGACTCCAGCCACTGGTTCGCACACGGCGCATGAGTTGGAACAGAAAACGTTGCTGGAACTGGCTTTCGCGGCTTTCTAGCGGGGCGGAGCAGCGCTGGCAGGCCGGCTGCCAAAAGTCAGCCAGCCTTCTTTAATTCAATCCTTGCCCGCAATGCCTGCAGAATGTTATTGCGCGTGAGCATGCCTTTGAGGGCGCCATCAGAGACTACCGGGACTTGATTGAGGTCTTCTTTGCCCATCAACTCCAGAACATCTGAGACCGGGGTTTCCGGGGCGACGGAGCGGATCTTATCCAGTGGCTTCATGATTTGCTGAACGGGAGTCATGGACCAGAGTTCGCGGCCGACAGCGCGGATTTCATTGGGGGTAATCAGACCGGCAAGACGATCCATCACCATGACAAGGAAGCAACGCCGCGCGGTTCGCAGGAGAAAGTGATCGACAAAATCCTGCACGCTCATGGCGCCTTCAATCATGGCGCAGTCCTGTGACATGAGATCTTCAGCGCGAACGCCTTCCAGCGCATGGCGCATCTTGACTTCAAGATAATTGGCTCCGGCCGCCTGAAGCAGGAACCATCCGATGAAGGCGATCCACAATCCGCCGACGTTCTGGCCGGCGAAGAATTCCCAGATACCCGCAAGGATGAAAAGAATGGCCACAACCTGGCCCACACGTGAAGCAACCTTGGTGGCGCGGTCCATGTTGTGCATGGCGCCCCAGAGAATGCTGCGCAGCACGCGTCCGCCGTCGAGCGGGAAGCCGGGTAACATGTTGAAAACGCCCAACAAGATGTTGATGCCTCCCAGGTAGTAGAGAATCGCCGAGCCCGGTGTAGCCTCAACGTTGGCGCTTACAAGATGGGCCATCCACAACATGATGGCGCCAAGAACAACGCTGGTGATGGGGCCGACAATGGCCACAAAGAATTCTGTTTTGGCGTCGGGAGATTCTTTTTCGATCACGGAAACGCCGCCGAGCGCGAAAAGAGTGATGCGGCTCACAGGTAGATGGCGCGCACGGGCCACGAGAGAATGCGAAAGCTCGTGGGCGAGCAGGCCAAGAAAAAACAGGATGGCGGTGAGCAGCGCTGCGCCCCAAATTACGCTGGAACTCCAATTTTTGTTGACGGTGCGGAAGTGGTCGGCCAGGCTGAACGTAATCAGCAAAGCGATGATGAACCAACTGTAATGAAGGCCGACTTCAATTCCGAAAATGCGGCCCAGCCTGATGTGCGATCGCATATTGCGCCTTTGACGCTGCGAAAAGTCCGCGCCGTCCTAATTATAGGGATGCTCCAGGCAATGAGAGAGTTTCTGGCATTATGGCGATCAGAGGCAAATGCCTTAGTAAATCTACTCCCTTCGGACCTTTGGTACCCGTTTCGAGTGAGGCAACGGGGTAACTTGCTCTGCTATCCTGAAATCACTCTCACGTATGCCGCCCATCATCAATGCTCAGGAGATCAGCAAACGCTTTGGAGCGGTTCCGCTTTTTGAAGGAATCCGCTTCACGGTTTCTGAAGGCGATCGCATTGGGGTCATCGGTCCGAACGGCTCCGGCAAATCAACGCTGCTGCGCATTCTCGCGGGTGAAATGGAGCCGGATTCCGGCGAAGTGGCCACACGCAAGCGCACTCGACTGGCTTATGTAGAGCAGCAATCTGAGTTTGCTGCCGGAGAGACTGTTCGTTCCGTAATTGAGCGCGCGCTGCTGCGTGCGGGAGTTGCACCTGAAGAACGCGAAGGACGCCTGGTGGAGTCTCTGGGCCGCGCCGGATTTTTGCCTTCAAAAACCGCCGATTCGCTCCCCAGCGACACACCTCCTGCGCCTGCGACATTCAACATTGATGCGGCTTCACTTTCCGGCGGCTGGCGCAAGCGCCTGGCGATTGTGGAAGCTCTGGCCCAACGGCCCGATGTTCTGCTGCTGGACGAGCCTACGAACCATCTTGATCTTGAAGGCATTGAGTGGCTGGAAGAGCTGCTGGCCTCTGCGAGCTTTGCCTGTGTGGTGGTGAGCCATGATCGTTACTTTCTTGAGAACGTCGCCACTGAAGTTGTGGAACTGAGCCGCGCCTATCCGGATGGCCTGCTCATGGTTCCGGGAAACTACACTGCCTTCCTGGAAAAGAAAGAGGAGTTCCTGCGCGCGCAGGAGCGGCACCAGGAGGCGCTGGAAAACCGCGTGCGTCACGAGATTGAGTGGTTGCGGCGTGGAGCCAAGGCGCGCACTCGCAAAGCCAAGGCGCGGATCGACAAAGCCAATGAACTGATCAGCGAGCTTGGCGACCTGAACACCCGCACGCGCACGGCAACCGCTGACATCGATTTTTCCGCGACCGAGCGCAAGACCAAGCGGCTGATTGAACTTGAAGGCGTGAGCTATGAAATCGGCGGGAGGACATTGTTCAGCAATTTGGATTTTCTGCTGACCGCAGGCAAACGCGTGGGACTGGTTGGCCCGAATGGCAGCGGAAAGACTACCCTGCTGCGCCTGCTTAAAGGCGACCTTGAACCCAGTTTTGGGGGGATTCGCCGGGCGGATTTTCTGCGCATTGTGTACTTTGATCAGAACCGGCCTCTGCCGCAGGATGTCACACTCCGGCGCGCACTGGCGCCAGAAAGCGACTCCGTGGTCTATCAGGACCGCGTAATTCATGTGGCTGGCTGGGCATCACGCTTTCTGTTTACCAGTGAACAGCTCAACCAGCCGGTAAGCCGCCTCTCCGGCGGCGAGCGCGCGCGAGTGCTGATTGCACAGCTCATGCTTCAGCCGGCAGATGTTCTGCTGCTGGACGAGCCCACTAACGACCTCGATATCCCGACACTGGAGATTCTGGAAGAAAGCCTGCTGGAGTTTGCGGGAGCGCTGGTGCTGGTTACCCATGACCGCTTCATGCTGGACCGCGTTTCCAGCGTGGTGCTGGGACTTGATGGTATGGGCGCGGCGGCGGTGTTCGCGGACTACTCGCAGTGGGAAGGCTGGATGGAGGAGCAGAAGGCGGGTAACCACAAAGGACGCGAAGGAGCAATGGAGGTGAAGCGATCTGGCGATGGCAGCTTACCGCCGCGATCACAATCCAGTGAAGCCAGCCGGAAAAAGCTGTCTTACATGGACGCCCGCGAGTATTCGACCATAGAGCAGCGCATCGCCGAGGCGGAAGAAACTCTGCAGCAGAAGAAAGCTGCGGCAGAAGATCCAGCCATTGCCAGCGACCCCGGGCGTCTGCTGCAAACGCATGCGGAGTTGGAGGAGGCACAGAAGAAAGTAGACGAGCTGTACGCGCGCTGGGCAGAACTGGAAAGCAAACTGGGCTGAGGCTGAAAGCAGGCCATCAGGGTATCGACGGCATGCCTGGCTGCCGCACTCGCCCAGATTCCTGAGATTTCACCAACCCTTTTACGTTACACTTTTCCGCGCAAAATCCTTTGCCCTCGAAGGAAAAACAGGATGAAGCCTCTCTCCGGGAAAAAGCAGTGGTTTGTGCTGCTCATTCTGCTCATTTTTGTGGGCGTGGGGCTGCCTGCGCTTCTCACTCCGTGGGGATTTTTTATGGGAGGACAATTCCATGTTCTTCCCATGTGGCAAGGCTGGGGACGCATGCATTCCAACACCGCAGGCGGGGATTATGTGCTGCAAATTCTGTTTTATCCGAAAGTTGGACGGTATGCAGGCCCCAGACATCTGGCCGGAAATGCCCTGCTGTGTACACCGCGTGGGGAGAAATTCAAGCTGAAGCTGGGCGGAGACTTCCAAAAAGATTTGCAGCTTGATACCAACGGCAAAACTGCCAGTTTTTACATGGACAATAACAGCTTGAAAAGTCAGTTCAATGGCCAGCGGCGGCCCTACCTGGAGCTGCGCGGCAAGTGGAACAACCCTGACCTGGTGTTGAACGACCACGGTTCCATTACGCGTAATTTTTCCGCGGACGGCACGCTGTATGGCGAACACTCTTCCAGCCACCCTTATGTGAGCGAGGTTGTGCCAGTCACGATTCATGAGGGCACTACCGCGGAGTTTGAGGACGCGTGCCGCGCGGTCAAAGGCAAATAGCTGGCATTGCAGAAACATTGCCCAGAGTTGCCAGTATTGCCGCTTGCTGAAATTTAAGCACCGGCCTTAGCAATTCGGAGACAAAAAAATCACCGCGTCCAGCCGGACCTGAACGCGGCGTGCTCGGAGCGCAGCTCCTTCTCCTTGGTGGTTATCGCCCTGAGACCTTGCCCAGCTCAGCCATGAATTCTTTCATCTCGTCATCATCCAGGGACCGGGTGGCGCCGTCCTGCACTGCCCGTACAAAGCTCCTTCCGTCCGGCACCATGCAGCGCATTGCGCCAGCGATGGTTATGTGCTGGCAGCCACAGGAATACAGCCCGTCACTCTCAGTCCAACAGGCCTCATAGCGGATTTCTGGTACCATGCGGAAAACGATTATACATCCAATCAGGCCTAGGTACTGATTGGGTATGGTGTTTGGAGAAGTGCCGAAAGACCCTATACGGCGTGCCCAACGCATTGGTTTTGTTCGGCAAACAGCTGAGAAAGTTGCGGGAGAGCCGCAACCTCTCGCAGGAGAGGCTGGCGGAGCTTTGCGATTATCAGACCAACCAGATTGGCCGGATCGAACGCGGAGAACGCACCGTTTCCTTTGAGGGCATCATCCGGATCGCCTATGGCTTGGCCCTGCCGCCCTCCGAGCTATTCAAACTCATCCCCGCACCCAAACGCCTGCCTCGCAAAGGCGAGTACGCTGCCAGGAATGGGAGTTCCGGGCTTGAGCACTAGGAGCAAGAAGAAAACTGAGCTCCCCAATCATCGGTCTTTAAATCACCGCCACCTTTGGTTGTTGCGCTGGGCTGTTGCTAAACAGAACGCCGCATCCAGCCCGGATCTGAACGCGGCGTCCGGAGCGCAGCTCCTTCTCTCAGGGGGTGGTTCGCTCCGAAAGCTTTCCCAATTCCATTAAGAATTCCCTCAGCTCTTCATCACTGAGCGATCGCGTGATACCGTCTTCCACCGCCCGTATAAAGCTCCTTCCATCCGGTACCATGCAGCGCATTGCGTCCGCGATGCTCAAATGCCGGCATCCGCAGGAATACAGTCCGTCACTCTCGGTCCAGCAGGCCTCGTACGTTCTTTCCATTGTGGAACGAATCACATGATATATCATGACAATACATGTCGGTATAGAAAGTTTTTATGGTACGGCGCAAGATTTTTAATCCGTGGATTCCCGCTCACCTTTCGGCGAACGTTTGCGCGCGCTGCGCAAAGAGCGGCGCATTCCCCAGGAAAAGCTGTGCAAAATGATAAAAGCGAACCGCAATTTCGTGAGTGAAGTGGAACGGGGGAAGCAGAATATCTGCCTCGACAACATCATCCAGCTTGCCCGCGCCCTGAAAGTGAACCCGCGCGACCTTTTTGACCTTTACAAAAAATGAGAGGCGACTGCCTCCCTCTCATATCGTCCCGTGAACGCACCCGCAGCCGTACACCCCGTCGCTCTCCGTCCAAGTCGCTTCCTAAGAGATTTCTGATATATTCCCATTCATAGAACTGGAAGCCCATTATAACACCAGCCTGGTCGTAGACCAGATTGGCGGTTTCTTTCGGAAGATTGCCGAAAGACCCTATAGCGTGCCCAGCGCGTTGGTTTGGTTCGGGAGACAACTGAAGGTGTTGCGGGAACGCCGCAAGCTCTCCCAGGAGAGGTTGGAGGATCTTTGTGATTTCGGCAGGCAATACATCGGGCGCATTGAACGGGGTGAGCGCGTGATCTCTTTCGAGTCCATGATGCGGATCGCGTACGTCCTCAAGGTGAAGCCGCACGAGCTTTACAAGCAAATCCCCATCCCAGACCACATGCCGAAAAAGGGCGAGTTCAAAGGCCAAAAACCAAGCGGCACTAAAAAGTCGAAGACTTAATCGCCTCTCTAGGAACTCCGCTCGTGCCACTGCATGCAATTCCCAAGACGCTGCTCCCCAGCACTGTGATTACAACGTTGAGGATCATGTTCCATGCTTGGATGGTCATTGTCGAACTGTTGCACCTGTCATTTCTTCTTTTGCGCTGCCCACCGCTTCTTCTGGGCGAGGCTGATCCTTCTCCGCGCTTCGGCACTCATTCGTTTTACACCCGGTTTGCGGCCGGGACGGTTGGGGCCGGAACCGTTGAGGGCGGTAATGGCCTGATTGATGCGGTCTCTTTGTGCTTCCAATTGGCTGATGATACCTGCTGTGTCCATGCGGTGATTGTACAGGAGTGGTCAGCGCTTGAGATGCAGGGCTGCGTAGGCAATCAAGAGAGACAAATGCTAATGATGATCCCGCCGATAGGCACCGCCACGTCTTTGACTAGAGACATCAATGAAGATGAAATCGGCTTGGAAGTCCGCACCCAAAAGTCGCCTTGATCTTCTTCCCATACACTCCAGAGTGATCCTGCACCCAAACCCACATGCGCTTTTCCCGCTGCGCTGGACTGTCCCAGACGTTCTGCTCGAACTGCTGCAATAGCTTCATTCGCTCCGAATGGGGGAATCACCGCGGAGTGCTGGTGATACATGGCTGGCGTTACTTGGTACATGAGGATCACGCCAGCTTTAGTGATTCACCAACTGCAACACCGTATATCCGGCAGAGTCCCGCCGGAGCCAATCCAGATTCGGATGAGGATTCCAGCGTCCCGACGTGTAACGGAACTGCCGTCCCCGGCCCTTCGAAGTCAACTGCATCTCGCCTTCATCGGCGTGATAAATCGCCTCCGCCAAGGGCATGTCACAATCGAACGTGTTGTCGTGCCGAAAATTGGAATGATTCTGTCTTGTTTCATCTGCGCGCACGAACTTTGCCGTGCTGTGCCTCGACTTGGCCCGTCAAGGCTGCCTTCTCAGGGCAGGGTGGTTCGCTCAATAACGAACGTTAGTCGGGCTACTGGCGAGGGCGGTCGTAGATGGTCGGGCATACAGATGCAATTGGCTTTCATGTGTCGGCAATCAGCGCAACGGATTCCCGCAGCGATTTCATAATCCTGTTAGCTCATTTTTTCGTTGTTGTGGGCAATGCCAACCGTTTCTCTGTGTAAGGCATCTTTCTCCGGGCACTCATGCGTCCTCTATATCTAATCTTCCGCGCAAGTACGGAGTAAGCAAGCGCAAAATAAATCCCGCAAGTAGCGAAACGAATAGGCCCGCGTGTGCCATGCACGTTTACCTTGGGCAGTAGCTCCGAGGGCCATTCCCCGCCACCCCTGTCTGAGGCGTAATAGGTAGCTTCATGGTCCGCAATTGCCTGCCTCAATTGGAGGTTGCGATTAGGGATCACGGCAACACCGGCAACGGCATTACGGCAGCCCCAGCCAGCACCCCGATTAGCACCCCAATTACAGCCCAAACATAACGGATTCGTAATCCGACGCGGGCTCGCTAGGTGAGGGCCGGTCAATGGCTTAGCTGGTGCTTTGCCCGGGATTTTGACCGACTCGATGTTTACGGTTTTAGCCGACATGGGCAAGACGGTGTTGCTGGCATAAAGACTAAATCAGCATAACCATTGTGTTTCCAATCAGATGACCGATAAAAGTGCAATATTGGAGGCGCAATGTGGCGTGAATTAGGCGGATGTGGCGCTTGCGCCACAAAGCAGGGATGGGTCGGCCTGGCTCACTGATCTTTTGTCCGTGGAGTTAGTACAGATGCACGAACTCAGCTTATATGCCGGAATTAATGTTTCTAATGAGCATTCCTTTTCGACGTGAGTCGGTACTTTACATTGTGTTGATCGAAGAGTGGAGCTCTTTTGGTGGGGTGTACGAACAATTCGTGCATTTTCAATACCGCCGTTCTGACCTAGTATCGGCTGGGACTATGTAATTAATTTCCGGAAAGGGTGTTTTAAATACGTGTGCGGAACATTGAGGGGCGACAATCGTGACAAAAGACTTGGTCAAGTGACAAATTGTTCTCATTACGAGCCGCATACTTTACGAGCCGCATACTTAATGGGACGTTAATCCGCTCGATAAGATTAACGGTTTGCCTCGTGTGGTGGATTCTCATGCTAGTGTGCAGATGATTTGAAGGGATTCGTCCATGGATATCATATTGATCGCACAAATCGGTTTCACTTGTTGTTGGGCATGCCAGCTATTTATGTAGTGCATTCAAAACGCTATCAGGCTATAGAGAAACATTGGGCCTTTACGACTTTGGGCATGATCCTGGCCTTTTGGCTGACAGCCAATGTGTGATGTGGCTTGGGATTCGGCTGCCTTATGGGATCAATCGCTTCCGGATATGACTATTCAAGCTGTTTTATTTTGACGTCTTCAATGAAATCTTTGGCACTGGAAAGCAACGGGTTAAGCGGTTCCTGGATGGACTTTGCAAGTAAGCGTTGCACCTCTTTGTCAGTAGCTCCCATGCCCTTTAAAGTTTGTGTCCAACTTTGGTGGGCCCGTGCCAAGGTCGGCGACAGCGGCAGAACGGGATCGAGACGATCCAGAGCCTGAATCGCGGTTTTTTCATCCACCGAGAACACGGCCGCGTGCTGCGGCGGATTCAGGTACAAGCCGAGAATATCAGCCGCTTTGCTCTCAAACTCAGGATCGTCGCTGGCCATGTAACGTTCCAGACGGTGAGGTTTGCTTCACTCGTCATATTCTCCTTTCCCCACTGCTAGTCCCTGTACCCGAATGCAGCGAGGAGGACATTTTACCCCTGTGCATAAAGCATCTGGCGCGTTCTCATCGAACGTGAAACGATTAAGGTGTCGCTCATTTAACCCTCTGTCTGATCACTTCGGACTTGCGCGAATCAGGGCGCGACTGCCTCGTGCAGTCCACGAATGAATACCAAATGGCTCATCCTTCTAACCCTCACCATTACGGCTATCTTTCTCGCAAATTCCCGCCCGCAGGCTTGAGATACGCCCCCAGAACGACCACTCACCCGTCCAGCAACAAAGTGCGCCTATAACGCAAAATCTGGCCACTACGAGCCTCGCTCTTGACCATTGGCTCAATTTGCTGGGCGAAAACGAGAATTGCCCGCCACAAGGCATCATTGACTCGAACGGCCTCCGCTCATACGGCCGTATTGCTTCCAGCTCGACACGTTTAATCGTTATTCCAAAGAATTCGGCATATCCGGCTCGATTACCGACAACGAATTTCAACGCGCCCTCGTAATCCGCATCCTCCAACAGCCGGACGGCTGGCGCAATTAGTACACGACAGTCACGAAAAAGATCGGGCAGCCCCCACTTCCAAAGTCCTTGTGAGAGGAGCTGCAACTTGTGAATGGTTATCCGCCACACTGCCACCTTCCTCTAAAATTCCTTTCACTTAGTCCCTTTGATTTTGTTATTATCTCTTTGGCTGAATGTGGAGTGGCGCAGTTTCAGGCTTCAAGGAGTGAAGCTTCCTAGCGTTCCACGATACATCACCCTATAATTGCACCAAACCCGCCCCGGTCGGGTGAATAGAATGGCCACTTGCTGGCAAGCGCAATATTTTCTTCTATGAACCGGGAGAGCATAGGAGATTTTTGTGTTTCACGGGCTCGACTACGGACAGTTTCTCACCGCCCTCAAACTCTACGCTTTCGAAACAATCACAACCATCGTTGTCATTGTCCTTCTATTGGATTTTGCGATCAAAGAGCTCCGTCCCGCGCTCCGACGGATCCGCGATTTCTTCAGTTCAAAAGCCATCCCGACAAGTAAAATGAGGAGTAATGGCCAAAACTAAAACAAAGATAAACGCCGCGTACCGCCTTTCAGAAATCATCGCAAGCGCGACTTCGCAATCAACAAATCAAAGCCAATTTCAAGTTTGGGTGGGCGTCTTCCGCCTGCAAGCAATGAAGAGCAGAGCCCAGAAACGCATGGTCATGCGAGGCCTCGACTTGATCCACGAAGAGCTTGACCGCATCGCTGAACAGGTCCGCGCCATGGAACACCCCGAAGATACGTCCGATGAGCTCGTCTCTATCGTCGACAGCGTCATAACCTATGAACTGTGGGGCCAATCCTGGTCTGATCTCAGCCAACGATTGCAGCGGGCCGTCTACCCACTCCGAATGCTTAAGAATTTTCTTCCTGACGAAGAACGCCTCATCGACAAAGCAGAATTCGACAAGGTACAAGCTGACCTTTCAAATCTGGAAAAGTCAATCGATGAAGAGGACATCTCGCCCGAAGTGCGTGCATTTGTCCAGCGGCAAATCAACATCATCCACAAAGCCTTCTGGGAATATCGATTCAGCGGCATTCGCGCATTTGAACAAGCGGTCTTTGAGTCCGTGCCCGATTTCGTCGAAAATCAGACCGTCGCCACGAATTCTGATGCTCCACCGATGCAAGGCATACGCAGAATTTGCAGAAAGTTCTCGGGTTCATCACGAGCGCCGGCAAAATGGGAAACAGTCTTGGCGGCATCTACAACCTTTACGAATTAACAGAAAAAGCCGGAACAACGATCATCCATCACCACCCCCACTTGTGAAGTCCTTATGAGACGGGCTTGTGAACTGGTTATCCCCAGGCTGGCGTTGCGCGTTCTGTAACAAATGCTTTAATGAAACCGTAGGAATTGAAAACAGCAGTTCGCCTTTCGGAGCATCTCAAGTCATTTCTGGGTCGTGATCGGCGCGAGCTGCCAGCTCTGGCGGATCGTACGAATATCATCCACCGTGACGGATCGAAGGGCTACCGCACCGAATTTGTCCATTAGGTCCCGAACGACGAGCTTCAGTTTTCGCATCATCCCGTCGCTCAAACCTCGCGCAACGCCATCAGCCAAGAACTTCTCACTCCGTTCCTTGACCGTAATTCCTTCCACCTTCGGGATTGGCTTCCGAGTCGCGGACGAGCTTATGCGCTGCCTCCCAGGAGCCGAGGTCAAGCGATGTTTTATATTCCGTCCGTTCAAGGTGTCGAGCCGCCCAGATCGGGCATTGGCAATTCGGATGCTTTCTGCCGAGATGCTTGAACTTGCAGTCCGCCTGATGCCTCCGATAAATGGCGAGCATTTACTTTTCAAGCCTCCTGATTTTCACGGTAGCACCTGGGCAGGAACCCGCAAGCATGCAGAAAACGCAGGATACACACAAGTACACGGTACGTAAAAGGACCGCGGCCTACGGATTACCCGTAAGCCGCTGATAAGACTATGTATTATAAATGCCGGGAGGGGGGGTCGAACCCCCACGAGGGGTGAACCTCGGCGGATTTTGAGTCCGCTGCGTCTGCCAGTTCCGCCATCCCGGCCTTCAGGAAGGTGCGTAGACAAATAGAGTAGCACAAGCCCTGAGAGCCAGGGCTTGTCAGCATTCGCGGTTATGATTGCCGCTGCGCCAGATGGGGGGCGTTTTCAGTCTTGCGGGTAGAGCGGTGGAGCGATACCTGGGCGCAGCAAATTGCTTGTTAGGTTAAAGTGAGTTCCGTCCTGCAGCCTTGGCTTTTGCCCATCTGCGCTTTGCGGCCTCGGCGATTTTCCTCCGGGCTGCCGGGGATAGGTGACGGCGAACTCGCCGGCCATTTCCTGCTGTTGCAGCAGCCCTGGGCCTGCCTCTCCGGGCGCGAGAGCCCTGCAGGGCTGAAATGGCTTCGTTTAACCGGTCTCGTTCTGCTTCAAGTTGAGCAATGATCGATTCTGTATCCAAGGGGGTGTTTTCTCCTTTTTAAATTGACACACTGACACACATATTAAAATTCCGTTATCAGGCATTATCTCCTGAGCAATGCAGTAGTTACAATCACTTCCGCGCAATTAATAGGTAGATGGCAAGCGCGGTGATAACGATATTCCAGCACACAAGCGCAATGATCCAGATTCGAGCGCTGGCCCACTTGCGAATCCAGTCTTCACGCAGAACAGCAAGCGTCTCCTCCGCCGCCACGCCGCGTTGCTCCGCCGCCGCAAGGCGCTGATCAAATCCTGAGAGTACCTGGTTGAGCTGGGCATTGAGCTGGTCCAGAGGCCCGGGTCCCTGCGGCGCAGACTTGCCGGCGTTCATGCGCTCGCGCGCAATGTCCACGGCGCCGCGGGCCACGTGAGGCGCCGCATGGCTGGCCGCCGTCTTTACGATTTCAAACAGGACACTCCATAAGCCCATGCGATTCGCCGCTCCGCCCATTCCCTCATGCTGTCGTTCTAATCGGACTTGCCGGTCTGGCAGCTAGCGTAAGTCCGCGCTTTGCCGCTCAGTGAAGATTGTACCTCGCATACCTCAGGATGTAATTGCGGATGTTCAAGTAGAAGCCGGTTTGCCACTCCCGGGCAGCAGTTATGATTCGTGAAGGTGGAAAGAGCTTGCCGATGAATCGAGCGCTATGACGTGGTGATTCTGGGAGCCGGAGCTGCCGGCCTGATGTGCGCGATAGAAGCAGGCAGGCGCGGACGGCGTGTGGCCGTACTGGAGCGGGCTGAGCGCACCGGCAAAAAGATCCTGATTTCAGGCGGCGGACGCTGCAACTTCACCAACCTTCACTGCACACCCGAAAACTTCATTTCCGCCAACCCGCACTTTGCCAAATCGGCGCTGGCGCGCTACACCCCGCAGGATTTCATTGCCCTGGTAAAGAAACACGGCATCCGCTACCACGAGAAAACTCTGGGCCAGCTCTTCTGCGATCACTCGGCACATGAGATCGTAGCCATGCTGGAAGAGGAGTGCCGCAGCGCTGGAACGAAGATCTTCACCGGCATTCATGTCCAGGAGGTGCAGCAGCAAGATGGCTTTATGGTGCGTGCTGGTGAGCGCAGCTTTCATGCCGCTTCTCTGGTGGTAGCTACGGGCGGGCTTTCTATCCCAAAGATGGGAGCCACACCATTCGGCTACGAGTTGGCGCGCCAGTTTGGGCTTAACATTGTCCCCACCCGCCCGGCGCTGGTTCCGCTGGTTTTGAGTTCAGATGATCGCAAGAGATGGTGTGATCTGAGCGGCGTATCGGCGGAAGTGGTGGCCGCGTTCGGAAAGCAAAGCTTCCGGGAAAAGATGCTGATCACGCACAAGGGCCTGAGCGGGCCGGCCATCCTGCAAATTTCGTCGTATTGGAAGACCGCTCAACCAATTCACATTGATCTGGTTCCCGGAGGCCGGCTAACAGCATCTTTGCTTGAGCCGAGCGCGCCACGCGATGCGACCGCGCTGAAATCGGTGTTGCGTTCTGTGTTGCCGCAACGTCTGGCGGACCGCTGGCTGGAACTGCACCCGCCAGCAGGCTGGAGCAATCATGCCCTGACGGAATTGGAGAAGGAAGTCCACGACTGGCAGGTCACGCCCGAAAACACGGAAGGCTACGAAAAGGCTGAAGTCACGGCCGGAGGCGTGGATACCAATGAGCTTTCAGCGCGCACCATGGAGAGCCGCAAAGTTCCGGGGTTATATTTCATTGGAGAAGTGGTGGACGTCACCGGGCATCTGGGCGGCTTTAATTTTCAGTGGGCCTGGGCTTCAGGGTTCTGTGCGGGGCAGGAGGTGTAACGTACACTTAAACTTCGCGGAGCAGGCGCATCAGTTCGAGCTAAGCCGGACGAAGCCGACCACGCGCTGAGTACGGCTGCCAAAGGAGCATACATTGGCAACCCCAGAGACGTCCCTCAGGCGGTTTGGAGCGAAGCGACATAAATAATGAAGATTGGAATCTTGGGATCAGGACGCATCGGCGCAGTTGCCGCACGTTTGTTTGTAGTTGCCGGCCACGAGGTGGCGATTGCAAATTCACGCGGGCCGGAGTCATTGCAGGCGCTAGTCCAGGAACTCGGTCCTCACGCACACGCCATGACTGCCATAGACGCGGCGCGCTTCGGAGATGTAGTTCTGCTGGCTGTGCCATGGCACGTGGAAGCGGCGCTGCCTCCGGCTGAGGTGCTGCGCAACAAGATTGTTGTGGATGCCATGAATCCTTACGACCCCGCTGGTGGCTTCTTTAATCTGGGAGGATCTACCTCAAGCGAAATCGTGCTGCAGCACATGCCCGGCGCTCGCCTGGTGAAGGCCTTCAACACCATCTACTACGAGCATCTGGCTAACCGCGGCCAGATGGATCTGCCCTTGGAGGACCGGCACGCCATCTACGTTGCAGGCGATGATCCGGAGGCCAAAGCAATTGTCGCGTCGCTCATCCGCGACGTCGGCTTTGCGCCTGTAGATACCGGCGGATTGCGTGATGGGGGGCGCCTACAAGAGCCCGATTCGCCCATCTACAACGAGACCTACACGTCACGCGAGGCGCACAAAATCCTGGCCACTCTCACCCGCTCCGGAGCACAAAAGTGAGAAGCCGTTGGTGGCGAACACTCAGTCTTTTCATATTAGGTTGCTTCATGAGCGTGCCGCACCTGCTGGCCCAGGAACGGACTCTCACCATAGCTGATGCGGTGGACAATGCGCTTAAGCAGTCTCAACTGGGGCTTCCAAATTCAGCGCCGTTTCACTTAAAAGCGTCCATCACGAACACCGCCCATCCCAGCCCAGGCTACAAAGCCGAAATAGAAGAGTATTGGCTTGCACCACAGAGCTGGCGACGAACGATTGAGTCGCCCGCCTTTTCGCAAACGCTGGTAGTGGATGGCGAGAAGATTTCAGAAACTGATCGCGGAGACTATTACCCGTTCTGGCTGGATGATCTGATCACCGCCATTTTTGATCCGCTGCCCATGCAGCAGCAGTTACGGAGCTTTAAGGGAGCAGTCACTCTCTCCGGAGAAGCTGAAGAGGATTACTCCTGCCTTAACTTCTCTGTGCCCGCGGGCATTCCTCCGGTACGTGGCGCTCTTCCTTACGCCTTCTGCTTTACCGGCAAGAGCGGGCGCTTGAAGGACGTAGTTACGCCCGGATACAAAGCGCATCTTGAAGACTACAAGCCCTTCAAGAACAAAATGGTGGCCCGGCGGATCAGCGCGCCATTGGCTCCCGACGCCAGGCTGGAAGTGACGATCACTGTCCTCGACGATGCAGTCCCTATGGATCGGTCACTATTCACAGTGGACCGGTCCACGCCGGCGGCCGCTCAGTTGAAGAGCCAGCAGGTGGCAGAATCCATGGCGCGCAACATCGCCATGGCGGCGCCCGCCATGGTGTGGCCCCCTGTGCGCGAAGGAAAACGCACAGGCGTGCTCAGCGTCTTTATATCGACGGACAAGCTAGGCCAGGTGCACGAGGTCTGGCCGGTGGCATCTGACAATCCAGAGCTGAATGAGACGGCGCGGAAGCAGGTGATGCACTGGAGATTTCAGCCTTATGTGAACGGCGTGCCCATGCAGATGGAATCAGTCTTGACCTTTGCCTTCGCCGCTATGCAGGGAGCGCCCATCCCGCTGCTCTCAAACATTGAAGCCCGCAAGCTGGCGACGCATGCGGTTGAACCGCGGTTGCCGAAGCGCACGGCGGCGTTCACACTGCGCATTCGCGTGGACGAGCACGGCAACCTGGTGAGGGTCCTGAACCTTAAAAATGTGCCACCCAATCTCTATAGCGCGGGGGAGAAGGCGCTGCAGCAGTGGAAATTCCAGCCATACTCGCATGACGGAAAAGCGGACATTTTTGACGCTGACATCGTATTCAAGCCCCGCTAAGACACTGCACCACTGCGTAAAAGAACATTGAAAATCAGGTTGAAAACTGTAACGTTTCGTCTCCCGGCCACACCTTATCTCAAGGCGAACGATTTTTGCCGCCTCAGGAGAACAGTGGTGACTTCAACCCCGCAAAGCCCAGCGACACCAGGCCTTTTGCCCCCGACCTGGAAAAATCTTTTCTATCCCCCTGAGCGCGACCAGTACACCTACTTTGCTTATGCATCGCAATACCCTTTTGGCCGGCAGACGCCGGAAGGAGTTCCGTTTGATCCGGCTCGCGCTGCCTGGGCCGCCGACGCTGCCATGCTGGCCTACGGACGTTTTGGAGCCACCCCGATGGCAGTGGAGGAAACTCATTCCATCCTGGGGAAAGCCGGGTTTACGCAGCATGAGCTGATCGGCAACTGGACGCCGGATGTAAAGGGCACACAGGGATTTTTTGCCTCCAACAATGATTTCGCCATCCTGTCATTTCGCGGGACAGAGCGCGGTGATTTTGGCGACCTGATATGGGACATGGAACCCCTCACCATGGCCGAGCCGCCGGTAGCGAACGGAAGAGGAGCCTTCCGGGTGGCTGCGCGCGTAGCTGCCTTCCTGGAACAGCGCCTCATGAGAGAGTGCGTGGTGCATGAAGGCTTTCAGCGAGCACTGGAAACAGTGTGGCCGGAGACGGAGCGGATGCTCAATGCCTATCGCGCAGCACATCCCGGTGCAGAAATATGCTTCACCGGACACAGCCTGGGCGCAGCGCTGGCTACGCTCGCCATCAGCCGCTTCAGTGGTGGCTCGGCTTCTCTGTATAGTTTTGGCTGTCCGCGCGTGGGTAACGCCGTGTTCTGCAATCGCGTGCATGAACGCGCCGAGCTGGGCACATTCCGCTTTGTGAATGAAAAAGATCTGGTAACACACGTTCCCATAGAAGCCCCGTTCTATCATCATGCGCCGCAGCTTGCGTACCACATCCAGCCCGGGGGAACAATGGTTCCATTTGAATGCGGAGCAATGGCTGACCTGGACGACCTGAACAAGGTGGCCCGGGGCCTGCGCGCCCACTGGAGGTTTCTTGACCTTAACGCAGAGGCGCCCGGTCCTCTGGTAGATCATTCGCCGGCACGCTATTGCATGCAGATCAGGAACCATCTGGTGGGACAGTCAGGGCCAGGTCCACGCGCTGCAGAGGCCGGTTGCCGGCCAGTAGAAGTTGTTCCCACCAGGTGACCCGCGGACGCTCGCCCATAGGATAAGATTGCTTTTTCCCGTGAGGATCTCATCCATGTCATGGCCGTGTGTGCACAAGCGGTATTGCGGAGTTTTTGTCCTTTCATTGATGGTTTTTCTTAGCGTGGCGGCGAACGCGCAGCGCCTGCCCAAAACTGTGGTTCCTTCGCACTACAAGCTGTTTCTCGATCCCAGCATTTCGGGACAGAAGTTCTCCGGCGAGGAGAGCATCGCAGTCCACGTTTCGCAACCAATCTCTGAGATCACGCTCAACTCGCTTGATCTTGATATCACGCTGGCGGAAGTGAGCTCGGGAGGCCATACCCAGCAGGCGAAGATTACTTATGACAAGCCGCAGGAGACAGTGAAACTTTCATTTGATGGTCCTGTGGCGGCCGGTAATGCTGACCTTCACCTCAAATACTCCGGCAAGCTCACGCAAGGGCTGCGCGGCTTGTACCTGAGCCGCAGTCAACGGCGAATGTATGCCGTAACACAGTTTGAGGGGACTTACGCGCGCATGATGTTTCCCAGCTTTGATGAGCCCTCATTCAAAGCGACGTTTGATCTCTCTGTGATGGCGGACAAGGGCGACACAGCCATTTCCAACGGTCGCATCATCTCTGATGAGCCTATGGGCGATCGCCACAAGATGACCTTCTCCACTTCGCCCCGCATGTCCACGTATCTGGTCGCGCTCGCCATTGGCGATTGGCAGTGTCTGGAACGCACAGTAGAGGGCATTCCAGTGCGCGTCTGTGCAGTCCCGGAGAAGAAAGATGAAGGCAAGTTTGCGCTGGACGTTGCCGCGCATTCGCTCGAGTTTTACAACCAGTGGTACGGAATCAAATACCCGTTCGGCAAGCTGGATCTGTTGGCCATTCCAGACTACGAGTGGGGCGGCATGGAAAACACCGCTTCTATATTTTTCAGAGAGACCGCTTTGCTCCTGAACACTGAAGGCCAGCAAAAGCCGCCGGTTTATGCCCTGGCGGGCCGTGCCAGCACGATTGCCCACGAGATTGCTCACCAATGGTTCGGTGACTTGGTGACTGCGGCGTGGTGGGACGATATCTGGCTCAATGAAGGCTTTGCCACCTGGATGGAGAATAAGCCTGTGGAAGCATGGCATCCGGAGTGGAAATTGGAGGACTCGGACGCGGCCACAACCCAGCAGATCATCGCCACAGATTCATTACCTGCGGCCAGGGCCATTCACGGCGATCCGAAAACATCCAGCGAAATCAAAGAGATGTTTGATGGCATCACCTACCAGAAAGGCGCGGCTGTGCTGCGCATGCTGGAAGCCTACGTTGGCCCGGAGGTGTTTCGCAAGGGAGTCAATGAATATCTGAAGCAGCATGCCAACGGCAACGCAACTTCCCAGGAGTTCTGGCAGGCAATGGCCAAAGTTTCAGGCAAGCCGGTGGACCAGATCATGCCGACATTCATTCTTCAGCCGGGTGTGCCGGTAGTCAGCGTGAGCGGTAAATGCGCAGGTAACTCAACTTCCTTAAAACTGGAACAGCAACGTTTTTACCTGGAATCAAAAGGTTCTGGCGCTGCGGCTGAACGCTGGGATATTCCGATGTGTCTCAAGACAGACAAAGGTTCCGGCGCAGAATGCTTTCTGCTATCGAAAGAGGACGAGCAGAAGGAGATGAAGGGCTGCCCTGCCTGGTATTTCGCCAACCACGATGCCAAGGGTTACTACCGCGTATTGTATGAAGACCCGCAGAATCTCAATGTCCTTATTCATTTTGCCGGGAATGCGCTCAGTACACCGGAAAGAATCGCGCTGCTGGAAGACACCTGGGCCATGACTCGAGCGGGCCGGTATCCCATTGGCATCTCCATGCACCTGTTCGAGGCGCTGCATTCAGATCACGAGCCACTCATCATAGGTTTCATTTACCGCCATCTTCTTTATGCTGAGAAGCTGCTGACTCCGGCTGAAAAGCAGAAATTCCACAATTTCATCCGTACCCAGTACTCGCCTATGGCGCGGGAACTGGGATGGGAGCCACGATCAACTGATACAGATGAACAAAAGCTGCTGCGTGGCCGGCTGCTCTCAATTCTGGGTGAAGCAGGCGAACCGGATGCAGTGGCGGCGGCCAAAAAAATAGCAGAACAATATCTTCGCCAGCCCAGTTCCACTGATCCCACGCTTACCCCCGCAGCACTCTCTATCGCGGCGGAACATGGCACGTCGCAGCTATATGACGCAATGACGGACGCCATGAACAAGGCCAAGTCGTCCACCGAATACTATAGCGTTCTATTTACGCTGCCCTCGTTTGACGGTCCGGAGCTTGTCCGGCGAACGCTTCAGCTTGTGGACACCGGCAAAGTGAGACAACAGGATTATCCCGGCTTTTTCAGTGCTTTGCTGACCAATGATGCCACCCGCGCGGAGACATGGGATTATCTGAAGAAACATTGGGACACTCTGGCGGAAAATACCGTAAGCTTTGGCGGCCGCGGATCAGTCTCCGGTCTCGGGAATTTCTGCACAGAGAAGGACAAAGAGGACGTAAAGCAGTTTTTCTCCACGCATCGCGCTCCTGGCGCCGAACGCGCTCTGCAGCAAAGCCTGGACGCGATGGACAACTGCATGGAGTTCAAGAAGCTGCAGCAGACGAACATGGAGAAATGGCTGGCTTCAGTCTCTGAATGGTCTAGCCGCGCAGGACATGGGGAGTCACAACAATGTGGCGTTACCAACCGATGGTTTGGCTTCTTTCGATATTGCAAGTAGTCGCTTTGGCTTCAGCCTACGCACAAGATGCGAACGTTAAAACACCAAGAGAAGTTGTATTCTCAGCCACTCCTTCCTCGCGTGGCATTGTCTACAAGATAGATGGGGCAATTGTGTCCGATCCGCTCAGAGGTTTTGGAGAGGCAATCGAGAAATATGGACACGAAGCACCGGTAGTCTGCTTTATTGATAGCCGGTTGCCGGTAATGGTGGTTTTGAATGCCGTAGGTACCGCGGGAAAAGCCGGATTCAAAAACAAACGGGCATTCGCTGTTGACCATATTACGAACGAAGTCTCCGAAATCAACTTTGGCCCATGGACGACTGCCCCATAGTGGATCGTTGAGCAGCAAACATGCCAGATTCCTGCCCGCAGTGAGTGCGAATCGGTGCTGGTCGCGGTGTAAAATTGGAGGTTGCGTTCGCGTTCGGGAGGCCCCATGTCCACCAGCACCACCGCAGTCGATCTCAAGTCCTGCCCGCTGTTCATCAATGGAAAACCTGTAATTTCGCGCGGCCCCAAAGACATTCAGTACAACCCTGCCACGGGCGAGCAAGTGGCTGAAATACCGCGCAGCACGCCGGAAGAAATCTCTGCCGCGGTGAAAGCGGCGGAAGATGCCTTCCCGGCATGGAGCAAGATGCCGGTGATCCAGCGCTGCAAGATCCTGTTTAAGTATCGCCAAGTTCTGGAAGAGCACGCGCAGGAGTTTGTGGACCTGATCATTGAAGAAAACGGCAAGACCATTGAAGAAGCGCGCGGTTCGTTTGATCGTGGGATCGAATGCGTGGAGTTTGCCTGCGGCGCGCCTACATTGATGATGGGCGAAACTGTAGACCGCGTTGGCCGAGATGTGGATGGCTGGTCCACGCGCAATCCAATCGGCGTTTGCGTGGGCATCACGCCGTTCAACTTCCCTTTTATGGTGCCCATGTGGATGTTTCCTATGGCTATTGCCTGCGGAAACACTTTCATCCTCAAGCCTTCTGACAAAGTTCCTCGCACCGCAGTTCGGATGGTCGAGCTGGCGTATGAAGCCGGGTTGCCGGCAGGCGTGCTTAATCTGGTACACGGCGCAAAAGAGGCAGTCGATTGCCTGCTGACTGCTCCCAGGGTGAAGGCAGTGTCGTTCGTGGGTTCAAGCGCAATCGCCAAGTACATTTACCAGACGGCCGCGAGCAACGGGAAACGCGTGCAGGCGCTGGGCGGGGCGAAAAATCACACCGTGGTGCTGCCAGATGCGGAAATGAAGTCTGCTGTGAGCGCGATCATGGGTTCCGGATTTGGCTGCGCCGGTGAGCGCTGCCTGGCCACCAGCGTGGTGGTCGCCGTGGGAGAAGTGGCCGAGCCGCTGGTCAAAGAGCTGGTCCGCGCTGCTGACAATTTGAGCGTCGGCGCCGGCTGCGAGAGCAAGACGCAGATGGGCCCAATTATTACTGAGGAATCGCGCAAGCGCATTCTTAGCTATATCGATCTGGCGGAAAAAGAAGGCGCTGTGCTGGCCCGTGATGGCCGAAAAGATCCCGTCTCGAAAGGAAAAGGCTTTTTCGTTGGCCCAACCATTCTGGACAAAGTGAATCCCACCTCGCGCGTAGCCAAGGATGAAATCTTCGGGCCCGTGCTCTCCATTGTCCGGGCAAGAGACACGAAGGAAGCGCTTGAGGTCATCGCCAAATCGGAGTACGGCAACGCTGCTTCAGTGTTTACGCGTTCCGGAGCCGCGGCCCGCGACTTTACTCAGAATGTCACGGCCGGGATGGTGGGGATTAACGTGGGCGTGCCTGCGCCGGTGGCGTTCTTCTCGTTCGCGGGCTGGAAAGGATCGTTCTTTGGCGATCTGCACGCGCTGGGCAAAGACGCAGTGCATTTTTACACCGAGCAGCGCGTGGTGACCTGCCGCTGGCCGGAATAGCCGCTCTATTCAGAATCTGATAGAAGCCTGCCGATGGTGGGCTTGTGTTTCTCCATTTTGACTCGCTTCTTGCTTTCCTTGCGCTTCACCGGCGGAGGCGCGCCAAGAGCAGCACGCGACATGGCTTTCACGGCGCTGGTGGCACGAAACGGCTTGAGTTTCTTCTTCTTCGGCACAATTCAGATTTAACCACAAAGCACACGAAGGAAGCACAAAGTTCTAAATCAGGATCGTGATCGGATGACATTGGGAACGTGGACAGGCTTTCCGCCCAAGTTTGGCTCCATTGCAAACAAAGATGATGACCGCTGTGTTCCTTTGTGGCCTTTGTGGTTATCATGTAAGAAATGGACGAGCGCGATTTTTTTGACGAGAAAGAAGCCAAGAAGCCCCACACGCTGAACTGTCCCCATTGCAATCAGTCCAATGAGTACGAACTCTCATGGCTGGTGCGAACCAAAAAGCGGCAACTGCCGGGGCGAGCAGACGAGCGCGACCGCGCCAAGTTTGCCAAGGCACAATCCTATATGGTGCGCCGTGATGACATGGTGGCATGCAAGAACATGCGCTGCCGCAAGCGGTTTGAAGTGGCAGGCGTACAGTCGGTGGCGTTTCTGGACTGAATCAGCGTAGTCAGCGGCGTTGCCGATGTCACATTAAATCCAAATCAAGGTCTGAAACCAGGGGTTCATCAAATAACGCCATCTCCTCTTCTGTAGGCGCCTGAAATGCTTCAGACCAACGCGTCAGATCCTCCAATCTAATAGGTGGATTCTCCGCTCCCCGCCGCTGAAGTCTTTCAAAAAGAACATCGACCGGAGCCGAGACATAGTGGAGCTCAACTGCCGCACCAAGAGCACGCGTTCCGAGGCGCAATGTATCCCGTTCGGACCGCCCCCATGTGCCCCATTCGATGATGACAGTAAATCCAGAACGGAGAAGCTGCTGGGTGAGCGCCCATTGCAGTGACTCGATCCTGGCACGGCGCTCCTCGTCATAAATGTCGAGCGCAAGTGCCTCCAGCCATTCGTCGGGACAAAAGCGCAGCGCGTGCAGCCTGCTTTCAAGCGCTTTGGCCAGAGTGGTCTTTCCTGCACCGGGCAGTCCGCAGACAATCACCAACCTTGCCCAGTTGCCGTCGCGTTCCATAAAGGAGATTATCCGGCAGTGCTTGCGCTGGACGCTCCGAATTCGCATAAAGTCCGCGTTGCAAACCATCCTGCCGTAATCTTCTTGCTTCATTTATACTTGCAGGTTTCATTTCACTTGCGGGCCTCACAGCAGGCCCGTTCTGATCATCTAAGGTCATAGGAAAACGCCTCTATGAAGATTCTGGTCTGCATGAAGCAGGTCCCGCAAAAAGACGCTCCGCTCAAGCTGAACGAAAGCTCCACCTGGATTCGCGACGACGTTTCCTATGAAGTCAACGAGCCGGACGCCTACGCCCTGGAAGAGGCCTTGCGCCAGAAGGAAAAACACGGTGGCGAAGTGGTGGTAATTACCGCCGGCCCGCCGCGATCGCAAACCGTGCTGCGGGAAGGCCTGGCCAAGGGCGCCGACCGCGGTATTCATCTGGAAGACAACGCTTTTGTCGGGATGGACGCGCTGAACATCGCCAAAGCCTTTGTGGCGGCCATCAAAGATGAGCAGTTTGACCTCATCTTTACCGGCTTGCAGTCCGACGATTATGGTTTCGCCCAGACGGGCGTGATCATGGCTGAGCTGCTAGGCTGGCCACACGCCACCATCATCATGGAAATCCAGAAGAGCGATGGTGGAATCAAAGTCAAGCGTGAGCTGGAATCGGGCTTCTTTCAGCATGTATCCATGCCGCTGCCGGCAGTGCTGACCATACAATCCGGCATCAACAAGCTGCGCTATGCCACGCTTTTGGGCATCAAACAAGCTAAGAACAAACCGTTGCGCAAAGTCCCGCTGGATGAGGTGAAAGCGGCGCTGGGTGACAATCTGCAGAAAATTGAGAAGCTGTACATCCCGCAGAAGTCCAAGAAGACAGAGATGCTGGATGGCCCGCCGGGAGAAGTGGCCAAGAAGCTGGTGGACAAGCTGCGCAACGAAGTTCGAGTGATCTCTTAAGCTTTGCAGGAGGAGTCGCATGGAAAGAATGGAATACGATCCTGAAGGCCCGGATTATCTACCTATTACCGAACACGAAACCGGATCCACTTTCCTGGTTGTGGGCGTGATCATGTTGCTGGCGGGGCTGGGCTGGCTGCTGTTTGTGGGCTGGGATATTCGCGGCGGCAACATATTCATGCAGGTGATGTTTGCTGTAGATGTTCTGATTGCCCTGTTCCTGATGGTTCTGGGATTCATAAAAAAGAGGCGGATAACTAGCTAAAAGATGGCAGACACAATTCTTGTTGTTGCAGAGCAGCGTGAAGGCAAGCTGAACCGTGTTTCCCTGGAAACCATCACTGCGGCGCAGGCCATTGCGGCTGAAACGGGCTGGACTGTTGAAGCGGCGGTCTTTGGTAGCGGCATTTCAGCCATTGCCCAGGAGGTTGCGGGCAAGAAGCTGGCCAAAGTGTACGACATTGAGTCGGACAAGCTGGCCAGATACACGCCCGATGGCACCGTTGCGGCGCTCAAGGACTTTATTCAGCAGAAGCAGCCGCGCCTGGTGCTGATGCCGCACACCTACCAGGTACGCGACTTTGCTCCCAAACTGGCGGCCACGCTGGGACGCACGCTGATCAGTGACTCCGTCGGCTTTCGCAAGGAATGGCAGCAAGCTGCTTTTTACCCGCCAGATGTTTCAGGGTAAGTTTGCTGCGGACGTATCGTTTGCCTGCGATCCGCCGCATTTCGTGACCTTCCAGTCAGGAGCATTCCGAGGCGACAAAGCCGAGGCGGGCGCATCGGCAGCTCCGGTGGAAACCGTAAAGGCGCAGATCAATGACGCGGCCATTCGCAACAAGCCGGAAGATCCGTTCAAGGAAGCCAAGCAGGCGGTGGACCTGACGCAGGCGGAAATCATCGTGTCCGTGGGCCGCGGCATCAAGGAGCAGAAAAATATCGAACTGGCGAAGGCGCTGGCCGACGCGCTGGGCGGCGAGATTGCAGCCTCGCGTCCCATCTGCGACTCCGGCTGGCTGCCCATGGACCGCCAGATCGGCAGCTCCGGCCAGACCGTTGCGCCCAAGCTCTACCTTGCCGTCGGCATCAGCGGCGCAATTCAGCACATCGTGGGCATGAAGGGTGCGCGAACGATTATCGCCATCAATAAGGATGCTGAAGCGCCGATTTTTGAGATTGCTGATTATGGCGTGGTGGGGAATTTGTTTGACATTGTCCCGGCCCTGACGGAAGAAGTGAAGAAGGCGAAAGCGTAAATAGATTTTAAAATTTGAAATTTCAAATTTTAAATTTGAACTCTGCGCTCTGCGGTGGAGTTCCGGTTTTCCCGGACAAAGTATCTCATGATCACTTTTCGCAAACCAGTTGAGGGAATCGAACGTCCGCAGATGGAAGCGGACGTCACCATCGTTGGGGGCGGGCCGGCAGGAATGGCCTGCGCGCTGCGCCTGTCACAACTGATTGACCAATACAACAAGCGCCATCCTGACTCGCAGCTCACAAAGGAAAACATCTCCGTGCTGGAAAAAGCGCGCGAAGTGGGCCAGCACAATCTTTCCGGCGCGGTGCTGGATCCGCGAGCCATGGATGAGCTTCTGCCGGGCTGGCGAACTGAGGCGCCGCTTGATGCCCAGGTGGAGCGCGAGAGTTTTTACTACCTGACCGAAAAAAAGGCTTTTCGCGCGCCCATGATGCCGCCGCCCATGCGTGATCACGGCAACTACATCATCTCTATCAACAAGTTTGTGAAGTGGCTGGCGGAAAAAGTGGAGCAGGCGGGAATCACCGTGTTTACCGGCTTTGCCGGCGCTGATCTGCGCTTTGACGGCGATCGCGTGGCCAGCGTGATCACGGACGACAAAGGCGTGGACAAGAACGGACAGCAGAAATCGAACTTTGAACCCGGTTACGAGTTGAAATCAAAGATAACCATCCTGGCGGAAGGCACGCGCGGATCCCTGACCAAGCAACTGGTGGGCAAACTCAATCTCGATAGAAACCGCAATCCACAGACCTACGGCGTGGGAGTAAAGGAACTGTGGGAGGTGCCTTCCGGGCGCATCCGCAAAGGCGAAGTGATACTCACGCTGGGATGGCCGCTGACCACGAAAGAATACGGCGGCTCGTGGACCTACGGAGCGAAAGATAATCTGGTCTCACTGGGGTACGTTACCGGACTCGACTACGCTGATCCGCGGCTTGATCCGCAGCGCGTGTTGCAGCAGTGGAAGAAGCATCCTTACATAGCGAAATTGCTGGAAGGCGGAAAAATGATCCGCTACGGCGCAAAATCAATGCCTTATGGTGGATGGTTTTCCATGCCGCAACTCGCGGGCAACGGATGGATGATTGTGGGCGACTCGGCTGGCCTCCTGAATTCGCAGCGGCTCAAGGGCATTCACCTGGCCATCAAGAGTGGAATGCTGGCGGCGGAAACGGCGTTCGAAGCGCTGGTGGCCAATGACTTCAGCACTGAGCAGCTCAAGAACTACAAAGATAAGGTTGATGCCAGTTGGATCAGGGACGAACTGTGGGAGGTTCGCAACTTCCATCAGGCATTTGAAAATGGACTGGTCCATGGTTTGCTGCACACGGCGCTGCAGCAGATCACCGGTGGGCGCGGGCTGCACGCTGTGTACGCCACGCACGCAGGGCACCGGCGGCTGAAGCACCTGGACCAGCTACCCGCAGACGGCGGCGAAGAAGCCCGCTTGCTTGGCAAGGCCAGAGGTGACGGCAAGCTGACATTCGACAAGCTGACTGACCTGTATCACTCCGGCACTAAGCATGAAGAAGATCAGCCATCGCACCTGGTGATTCATGACACGAACATTTGCAATACCCGCTGTGTCACTGAGTTCGGCAACCCCTGTCAGCACTTCTGCCCGGCTAATGTCTACGAGATGGAAGAAGCCGCGGACGCGCCCAAAGGCAAGCAGATCCACCTGAACCCTTCGAACTGCGTGCACTGCAAGACCTGCGACATCATGGACCCATACGAAATCATTACGTGGGTACCGCCAGAGGGTGGCGGCGGGCCGAATTATGATGGGATGTAGGAATGCGGTGGCTGGTCTTTGTCGTGCTGTGCCTCTCCTGCTCCTCTTTGCAGGCAAAAACACGGGTTGAATGTTGGTCGGGAACAAGGGAGCGTATTGTTCAGCCTCTTTCCGGCGGCTTTGTTCTGCACCTTTTGCCTCTTCCAGAAGTTGACAAGATGGGTGAGGGCTGCCACGCACAGGTTCTCGATCCGCAGCACAAGAAAATCTACTCGACTGGGAACTGGATGATTTCCATAGCGTTTACCGACCAGGACGTTAACGGTGACGGAAGCCCTGATCTGGTTCTGGAGGGCTACTCGGGCGGTGCTCACTGTTGCTGGACATACCAGATCATCTCGCTCGGGTCACATCCAGGTTTGCTGACTGAGTTCGAAAATGAACGTGGGGCCGGGTTTGTGCTGAATAAGAGCACCGGCAGAGTCGAGATACGGACTAATGACGGTGCTTTCGATTATTTTGACGGTCTTTGCCATGCCTGTACGATATTTCCGGACGTCTATCTTCGACTTGACGGGAAAAGCTTGATTGATATCAGCCGCGAACACAGAGCCGATTACGACAAGAAAATATCGGAGCTGAAATCAGCAATTGCGCCCAAAGGACTGGCGGCATTCATTCAAGCCGAAAATCGCAAAGAAACAATCGGATGGGAGCACGTATCAAGTAAGGTGCTTGGCATTGTGCAAGCATATCTTTACAGCGGGCGGCCAGTCGATGCTCGCTCGGCTCTGCGAAAAATGTGGCCTGCATTTGATCAAGATCGGGTCTGGAAGCTGATCCTGAAAACCCGCCGCAAAGGGATTCTCACATACGCGTCTGGCACGCCGACCTGAAGGCGCTTGCACACAGCCGAGGCGGCTGTGCCACGGGACTTTTCTTGAATCTTGATTTGTCACGAATGAGTCTTGCATCGTCGATAATGCCAGCGATGGAAATCCGTCCACTCTCCGAACAGGATGCCGAAGCTTGGTGGCATTTGCGCCTCGTTGCTTTGAAAGACGAGCCGCATTCGTTTGCCGAATCGGCTGAGGAGCACGAAAAACGCAGCCTTGAGCAGGCGGACGATTTTTTTCGCGCGCTCAACGCCGAAGACTTCATCATCGGCGCCTTTGAAAATTCCGAACTTGCCGGCATGGCCGGTTTCTATCGTGAGAAGCACACCAAATTTCGCCACAAGGGAACAATCTGGGGAGTCTATGTTCGGCGAGAGTCGCGCGGAAAGGGGTTGGCCAGGGAGATTTTGAACGAGGTTATCCGGCGCGCCAGGATGATCAACGGGCTGGAACAGATGCTGCTGGTGGTCGCGGCAACTCAGGAAAAGCCGCGCAGGTTATATGAATCTCTCGGGTTCAGGAAGTACGGCGTTGAGCCACGCTCGCTTAAAGTGAATGGTGAATATATCGATGACGAGTTGATGATCCTTTACCTTTAGCTGAGGTGGTGATCTGCCTGAGGTCTTCTGGGAGTTAGGTGCCTGTTGCATTTGAACAACCTGAGTAGCAGAATAGGCCGACGAACGATCCCAAAACCATGATCCGCTCTCTGGTTCTCCTCTTTTTCTTTTTTGTTATTATCCCGCTCCCACACCGACTCGATGCGCAAACCACGCAACAGCCAGGTTCACAGCCACCCAGCGTAGTAGGAATCGTTACGAATGCCCAGAACGGAAAGCCGCTCGCGGGAGTGCATGTGCAGTTGACAAGGCTGCCGGGCGAGAGCGGCATGGTGAGTATAGTCTATGGCGCCATCAGCAAAAGCGATGGCCGCTTCTCCATCTCTGCCATCGAGACGGGACAATATCTTCTCGGATGCCAGAGCCCTGGCTTGGTACTTACTCCAGCAAACCAAGCGAGCGACCGCATCATCAGCATAAAAACAGGCGGTCATCTTCAATTGAACGTGAGAATGATTCCTTCTGCTGTGATTTCCGGACGCGTTGTGAACGAATTCGGGGATCCTCTGCCCGATGTCTATGTGCGAGTTGAGCCGGTGGCAGGCAGCAGGGTTATGAGGGCGTATGACACTGTAGGCGAGGCCAATACAGACGATCGCGGAGTCTTTCGCTTTAGAACATCGCCGGGAAAATACCGGCTAAAGGTGGAAGTCTCGGGAGGAACAGGCGGGTCCCGGGAGATAAGAACCGACGGTACTGTATCGGGAACCTACCGTGAAATGTATTATCCAGGCGTGACAAGCGCTGACGCCGCTGCCATTATTGAGGTGAAAGCGGGAGAGAACCGGGGAGGACTCGATTTTCAGCTAACGCCAACGCCAGTGTTCAATATCGGCGGAGCTGTCTCAGGCATTCCGGAGGGGAGACCAATTTGCAGTCTGTTGCTCGGCACCCACAATTCTAATGGTGGAGAATCTTCCACCGAAACCTCCCTGACGAACTGGACCGAGAAAAACCAATTGAATGAGAACTTTTTCATAGGACGCCTATCGCCCGGGGAATACAGAATCAGCGTGCGATGCCAGAAAAATGACGACGTGTGGTACAGCCAAATTGAATCCATCACCCTCAGCCAATCGGACGTGAACAATGTGTCGCTGGCTTTGGCTCCCGCGGAAGACGTAACTGGTGTTCTTGAGCCTAACAACCTCTGGCACGGTCCACTTGCTGGCGCAGCTCGAACCATCAGGCTTGAGCCGGAGGTAGGAGATCTTTATGACCGTGTTTCGAAGGCGCAGGTAGCGCCTGATGGCACGTTCACGCTCAAGCAAGTCGCGACGGGCCGATACCGCGTGGCCATCGAGCCTCTCCCGGAAAATGGATTTGTGGAATCGATTGAGTTGAATGAATCGCCAAATTCTGGATCAGTGGTTGAAATCCCGGAAGAGGGCGCAAAACTTCGCGTAAAGATCAGTACGCAGGGTGCGCAGCTGACGGGAACAGTAAAAAATCAAAAGGGCGATCCGGTGCCATTGCTGGCAATGGTGCTGCTGTCTCCGGTGAAGAGCAATTTTTCGAAGAATGAGCTGATTTTGTCCCATGTGGACGGGAACGGAAAATACAAATTTGCAGGAGTTCCTCCGGGAAAATACCGTTTGCTGTCGATTGGTTTTGCCAACAGCATCGGTGACTGGAACGAGGCGCTAAAAAATGCAGGAGCTCGCGTACAGACGATTGATTTAAAAAAAGGCGATAAGGTCGAACAGGATATTCAGCTATGGTCCAGCGGAGAATCAAGTGCAGCGAGCCAGTAGTTTTCTGCCGGTCTTGTTGATTGTGTCATTGTTGCGGTGTCTTCCTGCCGATGCCCAAAAGAGCCCTTCCCCCGCAGCAAGGCCTGCAACTGTGCAAGGTATCGTCTCCAACAGCATTACGGGCGAGCCGGTGCCGCATGCCCATGTGCAACTGATGTCCGTTACCGGAACACAGAGTGCGATCTACGGAGCGATCACGACTCCGACAGGACACTTCTCTATGAACATGGTTCCAGCGGGAAGCTATTTTGTCCAAGTTTATCGTGTGGGTTTTCTGCCGAGTTCCGCGCTCCAATCCGATCAGATCAATCTGCAACCAGAAGAAAACCTGAAAGATTTGCGAATCACTCTGCTGCCCAGCGCGGTTATTTCCGGGTACGTCCTGGATGAGAAGGACCATCCCGTTGCCAATGCGGCTGTGCAATTAATGGGCGAGAATAATAACGTTGGGAGCCAAGCCAACGATCGTGGTGAGTTTCGGATTGGAGGACTGGCTCCCGGAAGTTATCTGGTCCGCGCCCTCGTCCTCAGAACAGGCCCTCCTGAGATTCGTACGGATGGAACAAGAGAAATCAATTACCAGCCGACGTTCTACCCCGCGTCGTTGTTGCCGGCTCAGGCAGTTCCGGTGCAGGCAGAGGCTGGGCAGGAGACTTCAGACATAGACATAAAGCTTAAGGAAGCTCCCATCGTGCGAGTCAGCGGCCAGATAACTGGATTGCCTCCAGGCGCAGAGCAAGTCACAGTTCAGATCGAAAATGAGCAGGTTCAGAACGCACTCATCAATGGAGACCAGTTCACAATTTGGAGATTAGCGCCTGGACAACACTGGCTCAAAGCGCAGTGCAATGCTGGCGGAAAACTACTGCTCAGCGCGTCCACGCCAATTCAGGTTGCCGCCTCAAGCATTGAGAACATCAACCTGAACGTGGTCGCGCCGTTTGAAGTTGCAGGACACATTAACCTTGACCCGCTCAGCGCCGACGCGAGAGACAAGTTGGATTCTAAGATGGTGGTGCTGGTCCCCGTTACGGGTAGCTTTCAAACCCAGCAAGCTGCTGTGAACTCAAATGGAGATTTTGTGTTTAAGGACGTCCCACCTGGCAGCTATCTGGTCAGAGTTTCAGGTTTTCCAGGCGGTGTGTATGCGAGTGACGCTGAGGCAGGTCCACTGAAGATGCAGAACGGCATTTTAGATTTGGCTAATGGAGCACCCGGCTCTGATCTGGCAATCACACTAGGAACTGATGGAGGAACAATCTCGGGCAAATTGCTCCATGATCAGAAGCTTCCCCCCATGCTGTTCGTACTATTGCTTTCCTCAACTCCATGGGGTCACGCACTGCTCAATTATTCATTCGTTGGGCAGGATGCATCTTACGCATTCCACAATCTTGCGCCCGGCAAATACAAGCTGGTGACAGTGAACCACTTTGGCGGAAGCATAGATCTGGATGTGCTGTTGGCACTGAAGCATGGAGTTGTGGAGGAAGTAGAAATCAATGCCGGTGAGAGCGTGAGCCGCGATCTGCGATTCAGAGTGCCTGACCTGCACTGACTTTTCCCGTGCC
This sequence comes from Terriglobia bacterium, assembly GCA_963758275.1. GTDB lineage: Bacteria > Acidobacteriota > Terriglobia > Terriglobales > Acidobacteriaceae > Angelobacter. The sequence continues at coordinate 140,420 of CAVWUW010000017.1, forward strand.
ACTTGCACCGTCATCTATAATTAAGGCTAAGGTTCCGATCACACTTCTTAAGGCCTGAAGGAATACCCGGCCGGTGTGACGGCTCCTTGCAGATTGCAAGGACAAGGGTCCGGCGGGAAACGGCTGGGCCTCCCGTACTCGCGGAAAGTGAGTGCTTGGAAAGGAACCGGAGACGCTGCAACGCGTGTCCTCTTCTTCTTCTCTCTTCTCTTTGCAATCGGGAAAAACAGCCGCCGTGATGTGACTATGTGAAGGGGAAAGATCGTCGGTGAGAATCCCCTCAAGCGGCAAGGCAGGGTAAATGACGCGTCTTCGCGACAAACACGGGCGCTACATCACTGACCTGCGGGTCAGCATTACGGACCGCTGCAACTACCGCTGTGTGTATTGCCGGACGGGGAACCAGGGGGCGCAATATGCGGAGCTGCCGTTTTCCGATTATTTACGCGCAGTGCGGTTGCTGGTGGGCCTGGGGGTTGAGAAAGTCCGGTTGACCGGCGGCGAGCCTCTGCTGCGCAACGGGCTCGTGGGCTTTGTTCGCGACGTGGCCTCATTGCGGACGCTGGACGGCAAACAGCCCGATATTGCCATCACCACGAACGGACATCTGTTGGCTGATTTGGTGGAACCGCTGAAGGAGGCTGGGCTTCGACGTGCAACAGTGAGCATGGACGCCGTTGATCCTGAGAAGTTCGCCCGCATCACGCGCGTGCCCAAAGGATACGACAAGGTGCTGGCGGGCATCCGGGCCGCCAAACGAGCAGGGCTTGAGCCGGTGAAGGTGAATGCAGTCCTGCTGCGCGGGTTCAATGAAGACCAGGTTGTGGAGTTTGCTCGCTTCTCGCGCGAGGAAGGCGTGGTGGTGCGCTTCATCGAGTTCATGCCGCTGGAAGAAGACCGAGTGTGGTCGCCCAACGTGGTGGTGACCATGGACGAGATTCTGGAGAAGCTGAACCAGTTTCGTCCGGTGCGCGAATTGCCTCCCAACACGCTGAGCGAAACGGCAAAACGCTACACATTTGACGATGGCAAGGGTGAAATTGGGATTATTGCCCCGGTGTCGCATCCTTTCTGCGGGCACTGCTCGCGCATCCGTCTCACCTCGGACGGCAAGCTGCGCACGTGCCTGTTTTCACTTTTTGATCATGACCTGGCGGGGCGCATGCGCCAGGGCGCAACGGACGAAGAGCTGACTGATTACGTTCGTTCAGTGGTCGACCAGAAAGAGGCGCGGCATCATATTGGGGAGCAAGGGTTTATCAAACCTTCGCGCAGCATGGTACATATTGGCGGGTAAATCCCGGATTGCTAAGTAGTTAATAATCCGGGTACAATCCGCCACAATCCTCCTCCCGGTAAGTCCCTGATCCAGCAACATTTTGAGTCCAAGATGCTTTGCTGAAACGGGATGGCCGCAATAGGATTTGTCTGATGACGCTTGCAGTAGAAGTTGCCGGCAAAACCGACATTGGATGCGTGCGCACGAATAACGAAGACAACTTCGGTTATGACTCGCGCTACGGCATCTTTGTGGTTTGTGACGGCATGGGCGGCCAGGCTGCGGGCGAAGTGGCAAGCAAGATGGCCGTGGACATTCTGCTTAAATATTTTCGCGATGCGGGGCAGAACGGGCATCACGGCAACGGACGGCCGGCGCAGGCTCCGTCTGCGGACGCCCAATCACTGGAGGGCGCAATCCAACTGGCCAATCGGACCATCCATGAAGCAGGCGTTGGGCAGATGGGGCGGTTAGGAATGGGATCGACCATTGTGGCGGCGCTGGTGCGTGGGCACTCGCTGGCGATTGGGCACGTGGGCGATAGCCGTATTTATCTCATCCGGCAGGGCGCAATCCAGCAGCTTACGCAGGACCATTCGCTGGTAATGGAGCAGGTGCGACTGGGCTACATTACGCAGGAGCAGGCGGAAAAATCAGATCTGCAGAACGTGATTCTGCGGGCCCTGGGCGCGGACATGGAAGTGGAAGCGGACGTGGAAGACCTGGTGGCGATGCCGGGGGACACGCTGCTGATGACGTCTGACGGGCTCACGCGATACGTTCGTGATGAAGAAATCCTCAACATTATTAATCGCAGCAGCGGTCTGGAAGAAGCCTGCAGCGGCCTGATCCAGGCGGCGAAGGAGCGTGGAGGCGATGACAACATTACCTGTCTGCTGCTCAGAGTGGTGGAGCGCCCCTGGTATAAAAATCTTCTCCGCAAATTTGTTCCCGGAGGTCCGGAATGGCAAAACTCTATTTAAAGTTCGAAAACTCGGTGCTAAAAGAGATCACGCTGAATCAGGCGCCCACCACAATCGGGCGTCTTCCGGACAACACCGTGCAGATTGACAATCTGGCCGTCTCCGGGTACCACGCGAAGATCACGTGGGACAAAGACCACTACGAGATTGAAGACCTCGGCTCACTCAACGGCACGTACGTGAACAACGAGCGCGTGAGCAAAGCCAAGCTGCGCCATTGCGACATGGTGAAGATCGGCAAGCATGAGATTGAATTCAAGAACGAAGGGCCGGCGGTGTTTTCAGCCATCGCGGCCAAGACCGGCCCGACAGTGGCCAAGCTGGAAGCCACGGTGATGCTGGACACCAGGCAGGCGCAGGACAGGCACGCCGGCAAACCGTTCTATGCCCCGGCGGCCATGGCTGCAGCGGCCACACCGGCCAAAGAGCGCATCGGCATGCTGAGCGTGATTGAAGGCAAGACGGACCAGGAAAAATATATCCTGACCAGCAAGATGAGTATGATCGGCAAGTCGCAAATGGCGTCGATCAAGCTGAAGGGATTTTTTGCGCCCACCTCGGCCGCACTGATCAGCAAGCGCGACAACAAATATTTCATCGCGCCGGAACACAAGGTGAAGCTTAAGATCAACGGCGAAGAGGTTTTGAGCCAGCGGGAGCTTGCTCCGGGAGACGTGATTGAGATTGGAAAAATGAAAGCGGCGTTCAGCTTCCAGGATTAGGAAACACAGAGGGAACAGAGGCACCGGAGGAAGAGCAAGAGTTCGCCACTAATTCAACCGTCAGCCCTCGCTTATCTCGCCATTGCCACTGCAGGCAGGACAATCCTTCCCGTCTCTTTTGCCGTCACCTCGACAAACAGGACATAGCACTCTGGTGGCAATTTCAAGTCTGCGGAACTTGCCCGACTTTGGGTCAAGGACTCGAACGGTCGCCCAAGTGGATTTCGAGGGAACGGGTTTTATTTTTTTCGGAATGTCACAAGATAACCCTAACTAACTAAGATTGATGCGCCAAGATGCGACAAGCCTGCTCGTTAGAAAACTCTAAATCTTTGAAACATGGAAGCGGGGGAATCAAGTCTAGCCCCGCGTGCGCTCAAATCCACGGCCAGCCCGGCCGGGGAGACGCGAACTGGTGAACCGCGAAGCCGTGCAAATGAGAGCCGACGTATTGGCCGCATTACGCGCCGCGTGAGGTGTTCCACATGATGCTGACGACCCACCAGCGCGAGTCATCGTTAAACAATTGCATGCTGTTGGCGCCGTGCTCGAAAGGCGGTCCGTTCGGGTCGCGCAGCGATTCGTACCTGCTGAGCACGTGGGCGACGCGGCCGAGGACCTCTGTCTGGCGGCTGGTCTCGCGCTCCCAGAAATTTTCAAGGGCAAAAATGGGCTCAACGCGGCGGATGTAATCGTCGAGCGTGAGTTGGCGCACGTGCGCCTTCTGCCCTGGCACGGCGACCACCGGCATGAGACGCGCTCCGTCGGCGAAAAGCGTGCGGTAACGTTCCCAGTCGCGAGGCTGGCCGGCGGGTCCGGAGAGGATTTCATAACAGGCATGCAAAATCCCATCAAGGGTGGATACGTTGGGTTCAATGGCTGGCTTCATAGCTGGCGATTGTAAACCCTGAATTGTTGAGGGAGAGGAGTCTAGCTGCATCCACTTTGAAATTGCAGGCCAATCCGAACAGTTTATCCGCGTGACTTACGTTATCTTCCCCGCCCATACCCGCGCGGTCCAGAATTTCCCTTAGTGACATCAAAAGTGCAGATCGTTATTAATCTTTCGGGCTGCCGAGGCGCCATTTGACATCGAGAAATCCTGGTAAATAAGGGCCCGTCTGCAAAGCTCACGCGGTGTGAGGGAGACTACAACCTACAAAGGGACATCCTCCCGGCTGTGGACGCTGGCAATTGCTGCTTTATTCATTACCCTTCCTTTCTGTCGGAGGACTCTGGCTTAGAGTTTATCTGCTCCGGCGCGGTGTGAAACGCAGCTTGCGCTCGAATGAGATACCGCTCATTGCCATAGATGGACGCAGATAAACGCAGATCAAAGAAACATGCTGGCCAAGAATTGACGCCAATCCGTGGATCAGCGTAATTCTGCGGCGAAGGTTTTCTTCAAATCCGTCCTTCGGCTCCGCAGGCTGCGCGCGTGCCGTCGGCAGAGTGGAATTTTCTTTTTGTTCATGCTTACCCATCGGAAACTGAGATCACCTACTCCAGAGTGTTAGGTAAACAAAGTCTCTGCACGTTGCGATTGAGCAGCATCTCAGAAAGCACGGTCGAAACCTCCCCTGGCGACCTGCGCGGCATGGAGGCCGCTATGGCAATGAACGTATCCAGAATGTCTACTCTCGTATTCCTTCTCAGCTTTCTGGTTTCAATCTCACACGCGCAGCTCACTTTTGATCACACCAGCGCTCCCGGCACAATGACCATTCTCGCTGACCTGGACAACAACGGATTGCCGGACGTCATTGGGGTGCCGTTGAACCAAACTCTACTGGTCCAGTTGAACGGGGGCGGGCATTTTCTTGCCCCGGTTACATACCCCATGCAGCGCAACGGAGCTTCCGGCATCACGGTCAACGATTTCAACGGTGATGGCATTGCCGACGTGCTGGCGGCCTCCAGTTCCGATTTCGAGTTATTCCTCGGCCTCAGTGATCCAAACGGCAACCCCAATGGAATGCTGAAAACTCCTTCGCTCATCGTCACCGCGCCGCATCGCAATTACATATTCGTTGCCTCCATGGACGTAAATCATGATGGCAAGCCCGACCTGATCGCCATTGATACATTCCGCGTAGCGGTGAAACTGGGCAATGGCGACGGCACATTCCAGGGCGCAACCACCGTGTATGACAGCAGCGCAGGGGACGTATTTGGCATGGAGCTGGCGGCCATCGGGAATTTTGATGGCGACAGCAACGGCGACATCGCGGTTTATGAAGAGCAGTTTCAGGCGGACAGTGATACAACGATTCCGCGCTTGACGATCCTCTATGGCAATGGCCACGGGGCGTTCACTCCGGTTCATACGCTGTTGAATACCCGATTGCTCTCCAGCCAGACACTAACAGCAGCGGACGTGGAATTCGACGGGCGCAGTGACGTGATTGCCTGGGGCGGCGGAGCTTTGGACAGTCCCCCGGACACTCCCACGCTGGAAATCTTTCATGGCAAAGGATCGCGGACCGTGGTGGAAGAGAAAATTCCCATCACCTTGTCCACGGAACACCTTGGTCCGGCGCCGCTGTTGGCCGATTTCGATGGCGATGGTCATAATGATCTTGCCTACCTGGCCGTCAGCCAGGACTTCTCGCAGTTTGACTTCACTTACCTTCTGGGACAGGCGACCGGGTTTGCGGCGCCGCAAAGCATTCCGTTCACGCCCCACGGCAACAATCCGCAACATCCTCCCGCAGTAGGAGACCTGAACGGCGACAACCGGCCGGACTGGGTGCAATACACGTCTGACCTTTCGGGATCGAACACTCTGGACGTGCTGCTCAATACCAACTTCGCGGGCAAGCACATCCCACTCTGCGGAACACGGGGCCACGGATCAAACCAAGTGGTCATCTGCAGCCCAATCGACGGAGGGGGGTCCGTCCAGAATGCCCGGTTCAGCATCAACTCGCATGCATTCATTCCCATCACGCGGCTGGAGATCTGGGTGGACGGAAAAAAGGTCCACCAGACCGAGCAGGCGTGGAGCGAAATTAACCTGCCGCTCACGCCGGGCCCGCACCGTGCCGTGGCTGTGGCGGTGACAATTGACGGCGATACCCTGAGCCAGGTAGTCAATTTCACCGTGCAGTAAACGTCACGGAGTAGCAGGAACACGGGCGGTTCCGCGCTTTCAGCGGAACCGCCCGCGAATGCAATCCAGGCAAACCACGCGAACACATGCCTGGCGGTTCATCGAATTGCCGGCGGACGGCCTAAAGGCATCGCTGGACGAGTTGTTCAGGGTTGTAGCGGATGCGCCGCGTTGCGTTCCGTGTAAGCTCGGACGCTCCGCTTCGCTACGCGCACGCCTTCGGCAGAGAGGAAGGAATCTGTTCTTTTCCCTACCCAGCGCTAATCCTTCAGCGCGGTTCCCGCGCCTCGGAACGCGCTGGGCTAACTCATTGCCGCGCCTCCGGCGCTGGCGTCTCGTGAGTGATAGCGGTTCGTGGCTTCCGGATGCATTTTGGAGGAGCAGCGAGGCCATCAGTTGTACCTCAGCGGCTAAAGCCGAATTCAGCAGCTTTACCCCAGGTATAGATGCCCATTCGACTCCTTCGCTTTGCTCAGTCGCTCACTGCGTGATGATGGCTGGTCGGCAGAACTGCGACGCGTAAATCAACATACAAGCCGTTTGGTGAAATAGAGAAGCGGATGCCCCTTGCTTTAGTTCATCGTGACTATATAATTTGCGGTGCTTTCTGGGCCAATTTCAGATCTCTTGAGTTGGAGCAAAGCGTGATGAGAGCGCCACTATCGTTAAACACAGTCTACGCTGCTGGAATTCTATCGCCGGCATTCAATCGAGGGATTCTAACCGGCAGGAAAATATCAACCATTTCTCTATTACTACTCTTTGGATCGTACTCTGTCTGCGCAGCCTATTTTGGAGGTCCGAAGCCGGCGAAAGTTGCAGGGATTCATACGGCCGTTTTTGAGTTTGCGAATGTAACGGCGGCTGCTGAAATCGCTTTCGACGATTGCTCAAAGAGCGATCCCGCTTCCACCATCGCCGCCTGCACTGCGGTGATTCAGGCGGGACGCGCTAAAGGTGTAGAACTCGGTGCTGCGTTTTTCATACGTGCGAATGCGTATGAGCGACAGGGCGATCACAAAGATGCAATCGCGGACTATAGCGAATCCTTGCGGCTGAGCCCCGGAAATGAGGCCGCTCTCAAAAACCGTGGCGCGGCGTATGCTCGAAAGGGAGACTACGATGGCGCGATTCAGGATTTCGAGCAAGTCCGGTCAGGCAGGGCTGATGCCAGATTTATTGAGATGCTCGTCATCGTCTATAACAATCGCGGGCTTGGATTTGGCAAGCAAAACGACTACGACCGGGCTATTCAGGATTTTGACAAAGCGTTGGCGCTGAACCCCAATTTCACTGAGGCCTTGCGCAATCGTGCGGCATTCTTGGCCAGGAAAGGAGACTGGGACCATGCCGTTCAGGATTTACTCCAGGTGCTCCGTTTGCTTCCAAATGACCCCGCTACCATTGACAGTCTGGTGGTTGCGTACAACGGACGTGCTCACGACTACGTCGAAAGAGTGGATTACGATCATGCCATCCAGGATTGTGACGAGGCATTGCGGTTGCGGCCCAATGACGCAGAAACGCTGCAGCGGCTTGTCGGAATCTATAACAACCGCGGGCTTGCCTCTGCCAGGCAAGGCGACTATGAGCATGGGATCCAAGACCTTGACAAAGCTGTGACTCTAAACCCGCAAGATGCTCAGGGCTTCCACAACCGTGGGCTTATCGAGGCTTATAAAGGCGACTCCGATCGCGCTATTCAGGATTTTGACCAGGCGTTACGACTTAATCCAAAGCTCACCGTAGCTCTGCTGGCACGGGGTGCGGCCCACTACGACAGGCACGAATTTGACCAGGCTCTAAAAGACTATGATGAAGCGCTGCGGTTGGATCCAGAGAACACCATTGCCAGGTTCGAACGGGAAAAAACATTGTTTGTAACCGGCGAACTCAATCGCTCACCCGAAGTTGCCTCAATCGATCGGAACGCCTCACCTGGAGCTCTCGCGATCAGGAACCTGCCGTCATTTCAATCAACATTTGGAGCTTTGCAATCGGCCGGCGCTTATAGGGGGTTTGAATGGCCAGGCGTTTATGAAATCAGCAATCCGACGAGTAGACAGGTAGCGATTGCTGATTTCCGTGTTCTATGGCCTCCAGCATCATTCGAAGGGCAGGGATTAAGACTGGTTGCGCGCTCAAGGGCTGACCGCATCAACGTTTTTGACGATCTGGATACGTTGATCAAGTCACAGAAGGATAAATCGGAGCCTCATCCGATGAAATTTCCCGTACAGATTCCACCCCACACAAAGCGGTATGTGATTGTTCATTTCATCTTCGATCTGTCATCCACAGGAGCAAGGCCATTAGAATTCCAGGACCAGGGCAAAGCCTATAAGCTGCTTTCAGCCGCTCTCGGCTGGAAGCTCAAGGACGATGGCAGCTTCGACTGTCTAAACGAAGATATAACGGTGGAGATTACAACTCCCGGTCCCAGGCATTTGAAATTTACATCCTTGACCGGATTAATCGTGCCTGGCTGTCAAATGCGTCTGCCTCTGAGACCTGCGCCACCTTTCACCGTTAATGTTTCCAAACCGGCTCCCGAGAATGTCAACAATACCGGTCTAGACCCTAACCTGGGTTTCCAGAGCCACGTCACGAAGGGCCTCAGCACAGCGGAGTATACAAAGATCATTCTCCGCGAGCCCAGCAACGCTGACGCTTTCAATGAGCGCGGCAAAGCTTACCGAGCCATCGGTGATTTCGATCATGCCATTAGCGATTTCACTGAGGCAATTCGGCTGCGGCCGTTCTTTCCTGCGGCAAAGAATAATCTGCAAGAAGCACAACAGGCCAAAGCCAAGGCCGCGTGCGGATTTCGCTTAGATTGCAATAGATGAAATATTGTGCGTTGCGCGCTTCGCTGACGCTGCGCGCGGGCCTTCGGCAGAGAGGAATTGTTCTTTTGTCAATCTTTTCCCACGGCTGCGCCGTGGGCTGACTTATGTCGCGCCTAAAAGGCACAAATTTAGGAATTTCTGCCGCAGAAATAAACCCATTCGATTTTATTCACTTCCGGGCAGCTTCTCGGCTGAGGAGGTGGTTATTTTGTCTGCCCTTTCGCGGCCATGATGGCCGCTCCTTGACCTTTGCAAGGCAGCGGCACCAGCAGTCCCGGGCAGCCCGGCTTCCACCATCGCGCTGCGGCGCGTGTGGTTAGCTGAGGGATACGACGTTGATCCCCACTCGATTGCATTTTGAGGGATAGAGTAACATGATGAACAATCCTCGATCGTGGGTTTGAGCCAATGGAATGCTTTTAGTTTTTTGGGAGATTTCAGGTTTTATGAGCCACAATGAGACTACTTTGGAAGCACTTGAAATACGCCCTGCAACACAAACAGACAAGGCATTCGCAAATGATCTTCTTTTTAGAACGATGCACGAGTATGTCGAGGCTACTTTGGTCAGCTTTTAAAGACCAAGAATATTACTACCGTATAAATTCTTTCGATGCTTCGAAAACATGGATCATACAGTGCAGCAAAAATGATATCGGACGGCTCACAAAGACAGTTATCGAAGGGGACTGTGTTTTTATTGACGAAATCCACATTCTCTCGGAGTACCAACGGATGGGTATCGGACGGCGGATTATCGAGCGCGTCATCGCGGAAGCGCAGAAGCTAGGCCTGCCAGTAAAGCTGACCGTTTTAAAGGTCAATTGCGCACAGAATTTATATTTCGAGAATGGGATTCAATGTGACTGCAGAAAAAAATAATCGTTTGCACATGGAGCGGCGACTGAGCCATTCAAAAGCGTTTGGCGCATAAAAAGCTCAAACAGCTTTGACCTTTGCTCGTTCGGGCAGCTTGCAAAATTTTGCAACCCATTCTTCGTTGTTTAACATGATGCGCGCCCAATCGCTTCCAACTGTGTGCCTGAGCGCCTTTACATCTTTAAATGGAAGCTTCACACCAGTCTGCCGGCGCTTGTGAGTTTCTTCAACATCAAGGAATATTACTCCTCCTTCATACCGTTCCGGAGCTTGGCCATCTTCACAAACGAAGGTTCCATAAGCAGCGCCCACTGCCTGGAACATTCTTGTGATATCGCACAAAACGATGCATATAATGCCTTTTCTCATCGAGTGTGATACTGATGACTTCAGTTGAATCGGCTCGTTGCTCCGGAGTGAAATTCTATCCGAGCATCTGGCCCTGCAGGACGAGTCTGGCAGCTCATAAAAAAACTGAGCAAGACCGATTTGAGTAATTTTGGGTTGCTGGTTAGCGTATTGAGCCGCACTCATAGGTTGTTCGTTGACGTATTCTGTTGTGTAAAAGAACCAAGTCCCTTCGATCCACGTGCGGCCAAGAATAAATTGTCGAATCTTTCTAATCCGAACCGCAAGGCTCCACATAAGTGACGTGCCGCTCCTTGCAATAAAAATACTCAAAATGAATGCGATCAACCAGATCAGCCATGGCCATCTGGTTGGTTCTGGAAGGAATTTCCTGATCTCGAACCCTAGAGAAACGAGAATATAGGTCGCACTAATAGCGATGGTTGACCGCAAACGAGCTGCACGGGGCATTTAGGTTAGTGTAACCCGATTATGCCAAAATTCTCAGGTCAATTCATCACTTACGAAAAAACGACGAAAAGAGCGAGAATGGGGCCAGCCGGACTTCCCTGTTTTTCCAGTTGACCAGGCAGAATACAGCGCGTCATCGTGACCGGCACTCTGTAAGCTGGTTGCCGATGATCCACAGCGATTTAGGTGGTATTGGCAGCTTCTTGCAGGGCATTGGGCAGGTTGCGTTGGCAATTATCGGTGGCCTCACCGCATGGGCTGCCGTCCGTGAATACCGCGAAAAAGGGCAAGTCGCAAAGGCTAAGTGGCAGTCAGACCTCTTTAGGCAATTCTTTGCCGATACCACATATAAAGATATCCGTCAGAAAATCGACTTTGACGATTTAGGCTTAATAAAAATTCTGATCGCCAAAGAACTGGAGTGGCACAGGTCCGGTACCCGTTCAGTTTTTAGCCGCTCAGAACGAGATACGCTTGATAAATTTACCGATTTCCTCAATTTCTTTGAATTTGTTGGTCTGCTCCGGAAAAGTGAACAGTTAGCCGAGGAGGACATTGGTTCTCTGTTCGATTACTACATCACACGAATCGTAGAAATCGATCTCGATAATCAGATTCGTCTTTATCTGAATGCCTTCAAATTCCGAAACTTGTGTCATTTGCTAGATCGGGTTTCGGGATATCTGTTTGTGTACGGCACATTGAAACAGGGGTTTTCTCGCCATAAATTTGTTTTTGATGCCTCAATGCAACTCCTCGGCAAGGCCCGAGCGCATGGAGTTCTCTATGAACTGCCTGGCAAGACTTATCCAGCCGCCCGGTTTGAGAAAGGTGAAATGACGATCGAGGGTGAGCTGTTCGAATACCACCGAGCCACAGCTCGGCTCTCGACCAAATTGATGCTGAGGAGGGTGTCCCCGACCGGTTGTATGCCCGGCGATTGATCACCGTAAGGATCGGGGATGTTGAATATCCAAGCTGGGCGTATCAATTTCACCTCCAAATCCCGCCCGATGCTAAGCAAATTGTTTCAGGATATTTGAGGGGCGTAAATCCTAACTGGTCTTTCGCTCGAGGAAAATCCTGATCATTTGGTCGTGACCATCGCGCAACGAACGCTCTGCGCAAAGAAGGATTGGCCGCGCTGTCGCGTCGTGCGGTACAGAAAATCGGAAGGGTGCGCCACGCCGTAAGGTGCAGAGAAGCCAAAAGAGCGCGCACCCGCGGATTTAATACGCCGAATCAAGATTGTAAGCACTCATGATGGGGCAAGCTGGCCAGATCTGCTGAACCATCATCGTGTGAATCTTTGCCCGCGTAACGGCAACCATCAAAATTTTTCTGCTTCGGCGATAGGGAGCTGCGTCGGCACGCCAAATGAAATTGGACGTCAATCGCGTACCGTTGTGGGTCTCTCGGCGCAGGACGATGACTCCATCAAATTGCTTGCCCTTGGATTTATGTCCTGTCATAACCTGAATGCCGTCTGGATCGTCCAATCCGTCAACAATCAAATCCTGCGCCAGGGCATGTTCAAGGCATTCTCGTGCCTTCAAATAAGCACCGCTGGCTTCCCATGAGTCACTGAGGCTTGCGCTTATCCGTTTTCCTCGATTGAACGCGACGAGGTAATCCAAATGCCGCGCAACTGCCGCTAGTGTTGCATCTCCGGACTCGCGTAGCTTGCGTTTAACAAAAATCCAGTCGTGGGCTGGGTCACCGGTGAACGCGCCCGTTTTTAGGGATGAAAGCAAGGCACGGACTGCCTTGACCAGACCGGCAGAGCTGATTTTTCCAAATTTGGCTTTTTCAGCCCAGCCGCTCAACTGATTTGCAGTAGTAGTAGAGCCTACCGCTTTTTTGAGATCACAAAGAAGCGACAGTGCCTCTGCAAGTTGAAGTTCCTCAGCTACCATTTCTCGCGGCTCAAGCAGAAATGCCGCAAAGCGGGCGGCTAAACAGCTTCGTCCTCATCAAACATCAACTTATGACGTACCGGCTTTGTGCCGGCGTTTAAGGCTTCTGAAACTCGGGCAGCTTCAAATGCGGTTGGCACTAGCACAGCAATGGTGTCGGGCCAAGTTTCGCTTGCTTGTCTCACCTTTCGTTTCAGGCAGCCCAAAGCTCGCCGCAGCGTTACACTCAATTCCCCTGCACGATTGAACATCAATGAACTAACC